>NZ_JBKEUU010000001.1:0-608883 GCF_056356715.1 Bifidobacterium sp. LH_450
CTTGCTGTCCGGCATGCGCGCAGCCGACGCCCAGGCGCAGCGTGTGCCTGCCGAGATTGGGCGTCTTCACCGTGCCGTTGGCGCGCACGGTGACCGTCACGGGTCCCGCTTCGGGGCATTGCTGGCGGACGGGGTCCCATGCCGGCCGGTAGCGCCGGTAGTCGCCATGCGCCGCGTCGGGTTCGCCCGCGGCGGGGCGCATGGCGACCGCTTCCGCCAGCTCGCCGTCGGGCGTGGCCTTGGCGCGCTCCGTGTAGGCTTCCCATGGCGTGCGCCCTGCCAGCGCGCTGTGGGGCCGTTCGGTGTTGTAGTAGCTGACGAACTCGGCCAGCTGGGCGTTGAATTCATCCAGGTTCGCGGCCAGGGGGCGCGCGTCGAGCCATTGCTTGAGCGTCTGGTGCCAGCGCTCGATCTTGCCCTGGGTCTGGGGATGGTAGGGCCGTCCGTGCTTCTGCCGCACGCCGTGCGAATCCAGCAGCCCCTCGAGCCGGTGGCGCTGGCCGGATCCCGGCAGGCTCCTGAATACCTTGCCGTTGTCGGTCAGCGTGCTGGCGGGGATGCCGTGCTCCCCGCACGCCTCGAGGAACAGGGCGGCCACGTCGTCGACCCTGACCGGGTCGTAGGCGCGCGAGGCGAGCACGAACCGGGAGTGGTCGCCGAACCAGGTCAGCACCTGCGCGTCGGTGCCGTCCGCGAGGACCCAGTGCGTGAAATCCGACTGCCAGGTCTCGTTGGGCAGCTCCGCCTCGAAGCGCTGCACGCTGGCGCGCGGCCGCTTGGCCGGCTCCGGGGTCACCAGCCCCTCGTCCACCAGGATGCGGTGGATCGTCGACGCCGCCGGCGCCGCGCCGTCCCGGCGCAGCATCAGCGTGCGAATCGACCTGGCTCCTGCGTCCATGCCGCCGTCGCGCAGCTCGCGGCGAAGCTGCGCCACCCGCCGGCGCGTGTCTGCGTCGGTGCGGTTGGCGACCCGGCGCGCCGCGCGGCTGGCCGGCACCAGCGCCGCCTCGCCGTCCTGGCGGTAGCGGCGCTCGAGCTGGTAGACCCATTGCCTGCTCACGCCATAGCGGGCGGCCACCCTGGCGACCGCCTCGCCTTCGGCGAGGGCCTCGATGATGCGCACGTTGCGCTCGTAGAGGGAACGCGCCTGCCGGCTCAAAGCGGACGGATCGACCTCACGGGTAGTCTTGTGATTGTCGTTGCCTTGGTTGTGTTTGCTATTGACCATACCAATCACAACCACGGCAACGGCCTGAAAAATGTCAACCATCCCCTCGGACCACTGTCAACCATCCGCTGACACAGCTGTCAACTATCCGGTCGAACAGGACATTCGCCCCGCTGGTAGGAGTCTGCTCCGCACACGCGGAGATGATCCGGGTCAAGCATGGTGGGTTGTTCGTGCGTTTCCTGGTCTGCTCCGCACACGCGGAGATGATCCGAGCAATGAGATGGGCGACGACGAGCTACGCTGGTCTGCTCCGCACACGCGGAGATGATCCGGCCGTCACGGTACGCGCCAGTGTCAACCGGCGGTCTGCTCCGCACACGCGGAGATGATCCGCTGATTTTGCCATCGGATGCCATTTTCTTGACGTCTGCTCCGCACACGCGGAGATGATCCGGACACGCTTCCGCACCCATTGGCCTGACGCTCGTCTGCTCCGCACACGCGGAGATGATCCGAATTGAAGCGGCTGGAAAGGAAGAATCGTCATGTCTGCTCCGCACACGCGGAGATGATCCGTCGGGATCCACGGTCATTCGGACAAGCCACTCGTCTGCTCCGCACACGCGGAGATGATCCGTGGCTTTACTGATTTTTCCCGATAACCAGCGCGTCTGCTCCGCACACGCGGAGATGATCCGACACCACGACTGCTCAACCTGATTTTCACGACGTCTGCTCCGCACACGCGGAGATGATCCGACGGCATGATCAAGACCGTGTTCGTCAAGACCAGTCTGCTCCGCACACGCGGAGATGATCCGGAGCAGAAATGAACGAGGAACAGATCGAGCAGGTCTGCTCCGCACACGCGGAGATGATCCCACGTCGGTCAGCTCGTCGCACAGACCGGCGGCGTCTGCTCCGCACACGCGGAGATGATCCGCCGTGCGCAAAAGCGAGGAAGCCCTCGCCAACGTCTGCTCCGCACACGCGGAGATGATCCGCATCCTCCTGCACCTGTGGCACGACCACCGGGGTCTGCTCCGCACACGCGGAGATGATCCGCAGATTTCTCCGCCGTTGAGCATTTGAAGCACGTCTGCTCCGCACACGCGGAGATGATCCGTCCCGGCGTCCTTCCGGTTGGGCGAACTGCGTAAAGCAAAAGCCACCCCGATGGGGATGGCTGTAGGAATCCTTATAGGCCGAGCATGAGCCGTGCGACGCTGACGGCCACTTCCTTGACGACGGCCAGCGAAACGGAGCCTACCGTGCCGCCTATCCGCTCCTTGACCCTATGCCAGACCTTGTCGGACCTGACCGCGTCTAAAAAATCTTTGCCTTCCCATGTCAGGGAATGCGCTTCGGCGCGGATGACATTGCCACCGATGTCGCGTACCAGGGACGCGTCGATGAGGCCGGCCTGCTGCATGATGTCGAAATGATAGGCCACCTCGTCGAAACCATGCCGTTCGTCGGCGAACATGCCGGCGGACACGTCGCCCCCGGCATCCGCAATCCCCGTGAGTATCGTACGCACCAGATCCATATCACGTCGCATCGCATTCTCCTCCGTCTTGGCCGTCCTGCCGTTCGTATTCGTCGATGACGGCGATGAACGCGAGCGGCATCTTCCTGATCGCGCGCATATCCGGCTTCACCGTCACGTGCAGTTCCGACGCATTGCGCATCATGGTTCCTTTTCCCGGCATAACGGTTTTACTTAAAACAAAAGCCGCCCGGGTAGGCGGCTCGTCATCTTGTCTTTACGAATCTCTTTTTATTGGCTTGAACCCTGCATCGGGGTCATCACTAGCAACGGGGTCCAAACCCGGACCGTGATAGCAGGGAACGACTTTACCTGTCTGGAGATTAACCGCATAGAAAATCCCGCTGGCTGGGATTGCGACACTCAGGTATCTCATATCGATCTCCGCAACCGCATAATGGTCCATGATCGTTTCGGTTTTGCCTGTGTACCATTCTTCCGGCGTCCCAGTTGCGCGACTGAGAAGCCTGATAATCTCCTTGGATTCCATCTCATTCCTCCCAGGTATCGTATGCGTTCCACATGTCCCATCGTTCATCGGCGCGAATCATCTCCGCGCGTGCGGAGCAGACTCATACATACCGATATGGCACGTCATCGTTGAAGCATTCATCGAACTCCGGCGAGTCAACCAATACCATCTTTATGTCTCCGGTTTCCTTGTCGATTCTGTACTCCGGAATGTCAAGTTCCATCCGCGTGGCCTTGTCTTCCGTGTTAAGGAGGAAAAACCATGCAAAAGGGGTATCTTTCACCGCTTCCACGACCAGATTCGGGAAAATGGAGTTCGCCTTGGCCACTGCCTGCTCGTAGGTAACCATCTCTACCTCTCTACCCTGACTAGCCTTTTAATCAGATCGGTTGATGGGGCATTGTCTACTCTCATTATAACGGTTTGCCCTTCTCGCGCACGATCAAAATAGAACCCTACGTCATAGGCGCCAGTCTGCGGATCTAGGTATGCGATGCCGTCATCAAGGTACTCCGCGACAAAAGCATGGCCACCGGGCCTGTTTCTGTACCAGATTTCTATGATGGCCTGACAGCCTTCGCCCCAATCTTCCATTAGCGCTTCCAGCTTTTCCTTTCCGTTTCCCTCACTGCATTGAATAGGTGTCGCCTTGAACGCCTTGAGGTAGTTTCTGCCATCAATGTCATGAAGCTCGTCTGGAATGCCAGCGGAAAGCATCGGCCTCGGGCATGCAACGACGTTGTATCCACGCCTACGGAGAATGTAGGCGTCCACGCACCGCTGGCAATTGCTAGAGAACGCAGGGTCTTCGCCATAATGCGGATTGGTCCGTCTGCTCCGCACACGCGGAGATGATCCGGACGAGGACGGGGACGTGCCCAAGCTCGAGCAGGTCGCCCAGCAGAACGTGCAGCCCCACATCGAGCAGTTGCGGGAACTGGCCTGCCGGTTCAGCGGGGAAACCAGCGTGCCCGTCTCCTCCCTGGGCGTGGTGACCGACAACCCCAGTTCCGCGGAAGCGATGCACGCCGCGGAAAAGGATCTGTGCGTGGACTGCGAGGCCGCTACCCGCGTGTACGGGGCGAGCCTGCGCCGCGTCGCGCAGGACATCGTCATGCTGCGCGACGGGGTCACGGAAATCGACGATGAGCTCGCATCCCTGATGGCCCGCTGGCGCAACCCGGCAGCGCCCAGCGTGATCGATGCGGGCGACGCGATGGTCAAGCTCATCTCCGCGTTCCCGTGGATGGCGGACACGACCGTCGCATTGGAGGAAGTCGGGTTCACCGACGAGCAGATCATCCGCCTGACCAGCGAAAAACGCCGCGCACAGGCCAAAAGCACGATCGACGCGCTGATCGGCGGGCAGGGAGGTTCCGATGGTGGACAGGACGCAGGTCAACCTGCTGCTGGCGAGCCAGAACGCGGCGGTGGGGTACTGCCAGCAGCTTCTGGGCGACCTGTGGACGCAACTGCAGGGGCAGGCGCCGCAGACGCAGCGTGACCTGCTCCTGGACGCGGTTCCCGGCATCGTCGACCAGTTCTCCAACGTGGCAGCCACGGCCGCAGCTGAATGGTACGAGCAGGTACGCGACGACGATATCGGCAGCACCGGCTACCACGCCACGGTCGGCAGCGGATTCCCGTCCGAAGCCGTGCAGGATTCCATCCGCTGGAAAGCCGGCGTCCTATGGGACGATCCCGAGCAGATGGCGAGGTTCCTGCGCAACGCGTCAGACCGGTGGGTCAAGTACGGCGGACGCGCGACCCTGTACGAGAACATGTACCGGGACCAGCGGTGCACGTCGTGGGCGCTGGTACCGGCCGGCAAATGCTGCGCATGGTGCACGATGCTCGCCTCCCGCGGATTCGACTACGTCACCCGGGACACGGCATGCAAGTCCATGCACAATAACTGCGACTGCATGCCCACCCCGTCCTTCGACTCGAAGAAGGCGTTCATTTCCGGCTATGACCCCGACGCGATGTACGAGCAGTACGAGAAGGCATACGACACGCTGCATTCCAACGACCAGCCGGCATGGCTGCAGGACCTGAAAGGCGACGATCAAAGCAAGATCCTCGAAATCATGCGACGGGAATTCCCCGACGAATACACCGACGGGGAACACGGCTGGGTCAACAACAAGCAAAAGAGACAGAAGAATACTGTTGGCAACCTCAATCTTGCCAACTGGAACGACTACAGGGCGTCCTTGGCAGAACGCTTCATGGCCGCCAACAACCCAGAATGGAAGATGCCGCCAGAACAGCCGGTGAAAGTGCCTTCTTCATGGCGCCAGAGTCTGGGAAGACTGTCGGAGAAACACCTAAACCATATTCTGTATGGGAATATGGATTACCAAGACGATGAGTATGTTTACGAGGGTGGCCATCTCTACGGGTACGGATGGATTGGTAATCGTGATGAGTTCTCAAGTGGAATGACAGTGGATGATGTTCTTGATCTCTTGGAAAGGACGCTCGACGGCAATACCGGCATTACGTTCAATGTGAACGGTGAGGATGATGGAATAACCCGCTATTACAAGACGATCGACGGGAGAAAGTACGTTGCATTGTCGACCCCTAAACAAGGTATAATTAGCTTCTACCCAATCCACGTCTCAAAGTAGGAGGTGCCTGTCATGAATGCCAAAATTGACGGCAAGTACCTCGTCCAGAGCTTTGACAAGGCGTTAAGAGACGCAGGTTTACCTGACGAAGCCGATGCTCTGATGATGGATGCAGAGGCGGGAGAGGCACATGCTGGTTTAGTCTGGGCCGCATATGTTGCAGCTGATAGGAAAGTAGAGGTCCCGCGGGACGTCTTAGTCAAAACCATTGAGCTGTTATCGTCTAGTTCCCTCTACTCATGCGGTGTTTCGCCGTGTAAAGCCCTACTGAAACAAAGCGAGGATGCTGATTATGCGTCGTGACATGGATCTGGTCCGTACGATCCTCAAGGGCATCGCGGACGCTTCCGGCGATGTGCCGGCTAGCGTGTTCGTTACGGAACGGCATGATTTCGACGAAGTGGCCTACCATTTCGACATCATGCAGCAGGCTGACCTTATCGACGCTTCCCTGGTACGGTCGGCCAGCGGTTCGATCGTGCGCGCCGACGCGTATGCGCTGACATGGGAGGGCAATGATTTTTTAGACTCGGTCAGGTCTGACAAGGTCTGGAGCAAGGTCAAGGAGAGGATAGGCGGCACGGTCGGGACGGTGTCGCTGGCGGTAATCAAGGAAGTCGCCGTCAGCATCGCCAAAACCATGCTGGGCCTATAAGCCAGATCCCGTTAACCAAGCCACCTTCGGGTGGCTTTTGTTTTAGGCATGTAGCTCAACGGCAGAGCGCTGGTCTCCAAAACCAGAGGCTGCGGGTTCGATTCCCGCCATGTCTGCGAAACACGCCGCACGGCGTGGACGGAACCCTACCGGCCATCCGCAACAGGCCGGGCGTTTGCCATGCGGGATACGGCGCCCCGCTCCAATGCCGCCGGAAACCAGAACCACTCAACGTTTTGAGGAGCCATCATGTTCAAGACCAAGCACCGTCTGCACCGGCTGCATGCCATCGCCGCCGAACCGGAAACCGGCAGCGATACAGCCACGGAGGAAACCGCGGCCGCGGATGAAACCGGGGACGCGCCGGCGCGCACGTATTCGCAGGCCGAAATCGACCAGATCGTCGAGAAAAGGCTCGCCCGCGTCCGCAAGCAGTACGGCGACTACGAGGACATGAAGGCCAAGGCCGCCCGCCTCGACGAAATCGAAGCGGCCAGCAAAAGCGAGCTCGAACGCCTCGAAGACGCCAACAAGGCCCTCGAAGCGAAACTCGCGCAACGCGAGCACGAAGCGCTCATCCAGTCCGCATGCCTGAAGCACTCCATCCCCGAGGAATACGCCGACCTCGTGGCCGGCGCCGACGAGGAAGCCATCGAAGCGGCCGCGAAGAAGGTCGGCAAGCTCGTCGCCGCGAAGGCCAAGGACAAGCCCCGCCCGGTTCCAGGCGAAGGGGACATGCCGCAAGGCAAGCCAGTCCCGGACCTCGACGCGCGCATCCGCGCCGCCGAACAGTCGGGCAACGTGCGCGAGGCGATGCACCTGAAGACCATGAAGCTCGCATCCAACTAACCAGACCAACCAATAGACCAAGGAGGCCATGATGCCCGGAATCACCGGAATGGGCTTGACCTACAACCTGCCCAACTACGTCGGCGAACTGTTCGCCGTCTCGAAGGAAGACACGCCGCTGCTGTCCGCTATCGGCGGCCTGACCGGAGGCCGTTCCACCGGCCGGTCCACCACGTTCGAATGGCAGGGCTACGACCTGCGCGACGCGGCCAGCGACCGGCAGCGCCTCGAAGGCGCCGCAGCGCCCGACGGCGAGGAACGCGTCCGCTTCAACGCGTCCAACGTCGTCGAAATCCACCAGGAAGCCGTGGAACTGTCCTATACCCGCCAGGGCGCGCAGGGCATGGCCGACGTGTCCGACCAGGACACCGTCAACATCGGCGGCACCGTCGTCCCCGCCAACGAAATGGACTGGCAGCTCGAACAGCAGTTCAAGCAGATCGCCCGCGACGTGGAGCTCTCGTTCATCCAGGGCACCTACCAGAACGTTCGCTCCGCACGCGCGGAGATGATCCGCCGATTTAGGCGGAAGGGAGGTCGTTCCCTTTTCTTGGACTTTTGCGAAGGCCTTGGAAAGGGGCGTGATGGGAAATGTATTCGGCAGCTGAGCGCATACGCGCGATGGAGGTGCTGGAAGAGACGCGCAGCATCAGGGAAACGGTCCGCAGGCTAGGCTATCCGGGCGAGACGGCGTTGCGCCAGTGGCGGCGCCAGTGGCTGGCACGGGAGCCGGGCAGCCGGATGCCGCAGTCGTGGGCCAAGTGCTTCGGGACGACGGAGAAGCGGGTCGCGGTCGCGCACTGGCTCGAACACGGCCGGTGCATGGAGACGACGGTGCGCGAGCTTGGCTATCCATGCCGGCAGAGCCTGGCGGAGTGGATAGCCGAGCTGGTGCCCGACGCGCGTTTCCAGAAGAAGCATTCGGCAGGGCAGCGGCGCGCGGCCGCGATGCGGGTGCTGGCCGGCGAGAGCCGCGAAGGGATCGCGAAGGAGCATGGCGCCCTGGTGGCCACGGTGGCAAACTGGGTGAGGGAACTCAACCAGCAGCGGCAGGAGGCGATCGTGACGGCCATCGGGGAGGACGCGCACCGGCAGGACGCCGTGGCGTCCGGCATGGATGCGGGCATGCGCGAAGGCGGCGGCGCGCCGCCAGGCGTGCGCGAACGCGAGCTTGCCGAACGGGTGCGCATGCTTGAGGAGCGCCAGAAGGGGCTGCAGCGGCGGATCGCCGCCCTGGAGGAGGAGAACGGCGAGCTGCGCATCGACGTGGCAGTGGCCGAGGAGACCGCCGCGCTGCTGGGAAAAGAGCTGGGCACAGACCCTGACAACCTGGACAACGCGGACAAGGCCGCCATCGTCGACGCGGCCCGGGAACGATGCGGCGCGACGGTCGGGCAGCTGGCCGCGCGGGTGGCCGCGCGGGTGGTCATCTGTTTGTGTTCAATAAATATTGAACGGTGTGATCGCTGGATTTGAACAGGGTCAGCGTTCATTTTGGTCGGTAGCGTCGATGGCTGAATAGAACGCATCGGCGCCGCTGGTTTCCTGATAGGTTCCCGAGTGCTATCAACCATTTCGAGGTTCTCGGGAGGAAAGGAATGACGACGCCGATGTGCGTGCAACAGCGTATCAGGCAACTTGACCGGCAGGGAAGGACCCATGCCGAAATCGCGCGGGGCCTGGGGGTCTCGCGCACGACCGTGGCCAGGTACGCCGACCGCGAGGACTGGTCGCCTAGGCCGTCCGACGGCAAGGCGGGGCGCCCGTCGAAGATGGATGCCTACGCCGGCGTGGTCGACGCGTGGCTGCGCGAGGACCAGGGGCGCCGGCCCAGGCAGCGGCATACGGCCGTGCGCATCCATGAGCGCCTGGTCGCCGAGTACGGGTTCGAGGGCTCGTATCCGTGCGTGCAGCGCTGGGTGAAGAAGTGGCATGAGGAGCATCGCGCCGGGCAGGAAGGGTTCGCCGGGCTGGCGTGGCCGCCGGCGTCGGCACAGGTCGATTTCGGCCAGGCCGACGCGGTGATCGGCGGGGCGGAGCGCGTGGTGCATTTCCTGGTCGTGACGTTGCCGTATTCGAACATGCGCTACGTGGTCGCGCTGCCCGGCGAGGGCGCCGAATGCGTGTGCGCGGGCCTGCAGCAGGTCTTCGCCCATATCGGAGCGGTGCCCACGCTCCTGGTGTTCGACAACGCCACCGGCGTGGGCCGGCGCAAGCCGGACGGCACCGTGCCCGTCACGCGCCTGTTCGCGATGATGACGGCGCATTACGGGTTCGAGGCGCGGTTCTGCAACCCGCGGTCGGGCAACGGGAAGGGCAGCGTGGAGAACGCCGTCGGCTTCGTGCGCCGCCACCTGATGGTGCCGGTCCCGTCAGCCGAAAGCCATCGCGCGCTGGGCGAGGCGTGGCTGGCGCAATGCGACGCGCTGGCCGACGGCATGCACTACCGCAAGGGCCGCACGCTGGGCGAGCTATTCGAGACCGGCCTGGAGCACATGCTCGCCCTGCCGTCCACGCCGTTCGACCCGTGCGACTGGCGCACGCTGCGCGCCGGCCGGACCGGCACCGTCACGGTAGGCCGCGACCGCTTCCTGGCCGGCCCCGGATGGCACGGCATGCGCCTGCAGGTCGGGGTGCGCGCCTTCCAGGTCGGGCTGCGCGGCCCCGACGGCGAGCCGATCCGCACGTTCGAACGGCCCTGGGGCAGCGGCGAAACGACGCGGATCGACCCCGCCAGCCTGCTGGCCCTCCTGGCCCGCAAGCCCCGCTCGTGGCCGCAAAGCCCCGTCCAGGAACGCTTCCCCGCCACGCTGCGCGGCCTGCTCGACCACATGGCCGGCGCGGACCGGCGCGCCCTGATGGGCGACCTGCACCACGTCGCCGCCGCCTGCGGCTTTGACGCGACCATGCAGGCCGCCGGCGAGATCATCGCCGCCGGACGGCTGCTGGAACGCTCCGGCCTCGAGACCTGCGCCCGGCGCATCCGGCAGGGCGCGGCCACGGGAAGCGTCGGCCTAAGCGGCTACGACCGGTTCATGAAGGAGTAGGAACATGACGGATGCCGACACCACGGCCACGGCCCGGACGCGCGGCATGCGCACCATCGCCAAGGCCAGGCCCGAGACCGTGCTCGACCTGGCCCGCGGGCTGCCCCTGACCCGCAGCGTCCTGGCCCAGGCGGTCGAGAACGCCACGCCCGGCCAGCTGGGCTTCCTCGCGCAGTTCCTGCAAGCCGAACGCGACAGCCGCGCCGCGGCGAAACGCCGGCGCCTGGACAGGCAGGCCGGGTTCCCGCAGCGCAAGGAGCTGGACGGCTACGACTGGAGCATGGCCAGCTTCCCGCCCGACTGGGGGCGCGCAGCTGGCCAGCCTCGGGTTCGTCGACCACGCCGAGGACCTCGTGCTCTACGGGGACGTGGGCTGCGGCAAGACCCACCTGGCCATCGCGCTAGGCATCCAGGGCTGCCAGCAAGGCATCCCCACGCGTTTCTTCACCGCCTCGTCGCTGATCATGCAGCTGCGCCAGGCCAAGGCCCGCGACCGCCTCGAGCGTGAACTCGCCTCGATCGGAAAGGCCCGTCTCGTCATCATCGACGAACTGGGATACCTGCCCATCGACATCGAGGGCGCGCGCCTGCTGTTCCAGGTCATCGCGGACTCCTACGAGAAACGCAGCCTGATCTTCACCTCCAGCCTCGAGTTCTCCCGCTGGGCGGACGTGTTCGGCGACGGCGACATGGCCGCCGCCGTAATCGACCGCATCGTGCACCACGGGCGCATCATCCGCTTCCACGGCGACTCGTACCGCAACACCCACGCCCTGATGAAATAACCCCCCCCCAACCAACACCCCAACCAGGAAAACCATCAACCGATCAACGCGACCACAATGGACGATGAAAGCGTCCAATTCCCGTGATCACGCCGTACACGTCAATTTGACAAAACACAGGCATCGCGCGCAGCACCTATTTCCACCAGCGCCACCGGCGCTTCGGGCGCGACCAGGCCGCGCTCGTGCTGATCCGCGACGTGCTGGAGCAGTCCGGATTCCGCTACGGCGCCGAACGCATCCACGCGCAGCTCAAGTCCGCCGGCGTCACCGTGGGACTGCGGCGCATCAAGCGCATCATGCGCGAGAACGGCCTGCGCGTGGCGATGAAGAAGGCGCGCGGCCTGAACACGTACCGGGGCGCCGTCGGCACGGTGGCGCCCAACCTGCTGGAGCGCGATTTCACGGCCGAGGCGCCCAATGTCAAATGGGTGACCGACATCACCGAGTTCCGCCTGCGCGACGGCTCCAGGGTCTACCTGTCCCCGGTCATCGACCTGTTCGACGGGATGCCGGTGGCCTGGACCATCGGCACGCGCCCGGACTCGAAGCTGGCCAACGACATGCTCGAGCAGGCATGCGCCACGCTCGCCGACGGCGAGTATCCCCTGATCCATTCCGACCAGGGCCACCACTACCAGTGGAGCGGATGGGCGGCGATCTGCGAGAAGCACGGGCTGGTCCGTTCCATGAGCACGAAGGGATGCAGCCCGGACAACGCCGCGGCGGAAGGGTTCTTCGGGCGCCTCAAGCAGGAGTTCTGGCACGGGCGCCCGCACGTGCAGGCGCTGGCCGTCGACGGCTTCATCAGCGCGCTGGACGAGTACATGCACTGGTACCGCGACGAACGCATCAAGACGAAATTCGGCACCAGCATCCGCGAACATAGACAGCAACTCGGGCTTATGGCATAATCGAAACGCAATGCTCAAAGACGAGTCCAACAAAAAGGAACTATCCCCAAGGCTTCGCTTCGCCGACGTTCGCTCCGCACGCGCGGAGATGATCCGGCGACCGCGAATGAAGCAAAGCGCAAGGCTACGTTCGCTCCGCACGCGCGGAGATGATCCGGCGACCGCGAATGAAG
Source organism: Bifidobacterium sp. LH_450 (assembly GCF_056356715.1). NCBI lineage: Bacteria > Bacillati > Actinomycetota > Actinomycetes > Bifidobacteriales > Bifidobacteriaceae > Bifidobacterium > Bifidobacterium sp. LH_450. The sequence goes on from NZ_JBKEUU010000001.1 coordinate 12,252, forward strand.
CAAAGCGCAAGGCTACGTTCGCTCCGCACGCGCGGAGATGATCCGTGGCTGGTCTTCTTCGCGATTCTAATCATCGCATCACGAGAGGCGAGGAAATGGGTCAAGCTTTTGAAGCCGCCCAAGAAGAAGGGCAAGAAGACCGAGAAGGCCGAGAAGTAAGAACAGGTTCGGGATATGCCAGGTATCCCGAACCGCTTTCCATTTTCCTCAACCCTTTCCATTTCCGCAACTCTTAGAAAGGATGAAACCATGAAGAAGGTTCTGGACTCCATCAAGCCGAGCGAGGCAATCGAGGGGCTCGCCTTCGTCGGACTGGCAGTATTATCCCATCGGGAAGGATGGGGAGCCGCCTGCACCATCGCACTGGTGCTTGGCTCGCTGCTGACCACGGTAAGCCCGGCTGCCAGGAGGCTTATCAAGTGACCAAGCATTATCTCAGCATTACCGAAGCGGCCGAGCTTCTGGGGATTACCCGTGGAGCGCTTGGCGGATACAAGCTGCCTGAACCCGACGCGACAATCGGAACCGTGCGCGGCTGGAAGCGGGAGACCATCGAACGCTGGAACGCCGAGCGCCCCGGCAGGGGCGTGGACGGCGGCCGCCCGAGGCAGCGCCAGTGAACCCCATGGGGCGCCGCCACTCCCCTAGCACGGGACAACAGAAAAAGGCCCCGTTCGCTCCGCACGCGCGGAGATGATCCGAACTGCACTTTCACGAGGGTAAGCGACACGCAGTTCGCTCCGCACGCGCGGAGATGATCCGTACTATCCGCCGAAGAGCGAGGACGGTAAGGAGTTCGCTCCGCACGTGCGGAGATGATCCGCGTACGGCGTCGCGCCGAGACGTTCAGGCGGCGTCCGCTCCGCACGTGCGGAGATGATCCGTGGCAAGACTATCGTGCGTCCCTCGCCCAGCGGTTCATTGAAGCCAACAACCCGGAGTGGAAAATGCCGCCGGAAATGCCAGCGACCCCATCCAGACGGCTTCTTGAACCGCTTGAAGGGAAACTCACGGATAGGGTATGGAACCACATTCTTTACGGAGACCGAGTCTGGGCTAAGGTAAAGGGGGAAAAGAAGAAGGACTGGAAGCACAGGGGCGCGCATAAAAGCGGGTACGGATGGACTGCTAATGGGGACGAGTGGCCCAGCGATTATTCCGATGAGGATATAATAGAGGCAATCCGTCAGGTTACGCCGCAGAATCATAAGACAGAGCGTGGGACATACCCTGGTAGCGTTGACGGATTCAGCATCAAGGTATCCACATCGCCGGATGGGAAGATTACCAGCGCATATGTGTCAAGGAGGTAGGCCATGGAAACGATGGTTATAGAACCTCGTCAATCCGCTGATCTGGATGAAATAGACCTGCTTGTAGACTATTATGCGAAAACCCTGATTAACGCCGACCTGACTGACCTAGCGAGCGATATTTTGCAGGATTACCATGCTGGAGAGCCGACGATAGCTCTGGACGGTGGAGTTTTCTATGTGATTCGCAACAAGCTTCCGGTCAGCGTTGAAAAAGTGGAGGAAACCGTTCAATATCTCGACGACGATAGCTACGGGATGATCGAATGCAAAAAGTTCCTTGCAGGGAAGGGGGGTTCGCTCCGCACGCGCGGAGATGATCCGGCCGCCACATGCCCGACCAAAGCCTGCATGACGTTCGCTCCGCACGCGCGGAGATGATCCGCGCTCAACGTGCTCGGCTACTGCCCGGAATGCGTTCGCTCCACACGCGCGGAGATGATTCGAAGAGAGGGTGCCTGCGGTTCTTCATCATGGTGCTCCTTGATGGTGGTGGGCCCGTTCCGGGCATGAAAAAACCCACCCGTGCGGGTGGGCTGGGAAAAATCTTGGATGCCGCAGCTAGCGGCGTCTAGCCGCGTTCCTTGCGGCGCGCCCGGTCGTAGTATTCCTGGGCGAGGGGATAGTCGGTGTGTGGCCGCTTGTAGTAGAGGCACCACAGCATCCACAGGCGCATTTCCTCGTCGGATGCGTCCGGGAAGGGAATTTCGTTTTCAGGACGCGGCCCCCCAGTCTCGCCGCCGCATACGGTTTTCGGGGTGTACAGCGGGGTGTCGCTTAGCCTGCTTTCCATGTACTCGTACATAAGCATGTTCGAGTTGAAAAACGAACGCGCTTCGGCATATCGGAGGAATTCAGGCTCGTAGTCCATTGTTGTTTTCATGTCGCCTCCTTCGCCATTCCTAGGAATATTTTAGTCCCTTTGGGGAAGGTCTTGTTCCATGCGTCCCATCGTTCCGGTGATGCGATGACGGCGGAGACCAGTTCAGCCCACGCTTCCTGCTCGATTGCTCCTCCAGTGTCGTAGTAGCCTGCCGGATGCGACCACGTGGCGTAGGGCCTGCGGCCTTCGCCGAGACAGCCGAGGAGGATGTCGTCGAACTGGCTGTTCTCCTGGGAGATGCCTTCGTGTACGGAGTATGCAACGTTTTTGTATGCTGATTCGGAATACTTTGACGCTTCCTCCCTATGTGCATCTAGCACGAGTTTCAAGAGCCTTCGTGACCGTCCCCTTCCATGCTTGCCGGGTTCGTAATCCAGTCTTTTGACGTCATGGCATTGAGCTGGCTTGTGGTCAGGTGGCCGTTCTTCTTCAAGCTGGCGGACAGTTCGTTGATGAGCTCGATGTCCTGCTGGTTCTTGCGTACGAGTTCTGCGGCCGTCTTGCGGTAGTCCTGCGCTTCCTTGAACAGCGTGGCGCCCAGGCGCGAGCCAGTGCCGGAGGACAGGTAGCGGGCTTCGTCGCCGAGGATCCAGTCGAGCATGTGCCCGGTTTCGTGGAAGAACGTCGTGTGGTCCTTGTCAGTGACCCAGCTGAACCGGATGCCGTTGTCGGCGGGGGGAGAAGTAGGCGGTGCCGTCGTAGGCGAAGGTCGAGGATGCGGTACCCGTTGGCGTGCCTGCACCATAAGCGCGCCACGTCCTTGTCGGGCGCGTCGGCGAGGGCGCGGTTGATCTGGGCGGTGCGGTTCTTGCCAAGGGCGCGCGCCAGGGCGCTGTTGGGCGGGATGCTCAGGTCGGGGTCGAAGACGCTGCCGTCCTTGAGCAGGGATGCCAGGTTGTGGCGCAGCTGGGCGAGCATGTGCTTGACGCTGGCGGTCACGCCGCTGTCCTTGCAGTCCTGCCGGGCGGCCTGCACGGCCTGCTGCATGGCGCCGGGATCGTAGCCGCCCAGCACCGTCTGCTGGCCCCAGCTGGGCACGATCTTGCAGTCACAGCCGTCGTGGTAGCGGGTGCCGTCCCTGCCGGCGGTTTCCTCGGACAGGTGGACGAAGCCGTGGGAGGCGAGCAGGTAGCAGAACGCGCACGTTTCCCTGCCTTGCGGAACGCGCGCCCAGGGGGGGGCGGGACAGGTCGGCGGCGATGTTCTCGCGCATAGTGGTGCGCGCGGCGGTGGCGACCATGTCGCCGAGAAACTGCTGCCAGTCGTCGGCGGACTGCAGGGACGGCCACAGGTCGTCGATGCCCACGCCGGCGCGGCTGCGCCCATTGACGGCGTCCTCGTATTTGAGGCCGTTGTAGTCGGTGCCGGAGAAGCCGCCCTGGTTGTCCCACAGGATGCGCGACACCTGGGAGCCGATGGCGGCGTAGTCGTCTTCGGCGCCCCACATCTCGCGCAGCGTCCCGTAGTATCTGGAGGTGAGTTCCGCGGCCTGTGCGGCGTAGTCGGAGACGATGTCCTGCAGGTCGAGGGGGCTGGTTTTCCATGCCTCCTCGACCAGCTTGCAGCCTTCGTCCTCGATGGTTTCCATGAAGGACTGGTAGCGGCCGTATTCGGCGTTAAGCAGCCGCTGTGCCGGCGGTTTCGTTATCGGGGGTTCCGCCTTCCTCCTGGCCGAGCACGCGGGCTTCGAGTTCCCGGATGCGCTGGCGTGCCTGCTCGCGCTGTTCGTGGGCGCGCAGGGACTGGATTTCGCCCTGCGTCAGCCCGGCCTTGGCGAGCCCGACGTCGCTGGACGCGAGCGTTTTGCATTCGCCGGCGACCTTGGCGTAGTAGCCGGCGCGGGCCGCGTCGGACACTTCCCGGGTGGGCTCCCACACGCAGCGCAGGGCGGCCAGCCCGCCGGGGGGGGGGCGTCGAGGCCGTCGCGCAATTGCACGGCCATGTCCATCGCGTCGCGGATGGACGCGGAGAACAGCCGGTTCTGCCGGTCCGCTTCCCGCGACAGCTTGCGTTCTGCGGCGGACATCGCCTCGGCCGAGGCGGGGTTGTCGAGCGCGATGCCCAGGTCGTTGACGGGCAAGCTGGTTTCGGACGCGACGAGCATGGCGATGGTCTTGAGCATGTCCGAATGCGGCTGCATGGAGGCTTGCGACACCTGCTTGAGTTCGGGCTTCTCCCCGTTCATGTCGACGTCGATGGCGTTGATGACGCTCACGGCGCTCTGCCACAGGTCCTTGTTGAACGCGTCGCCGCTGGCGCCCAGGAACCACAGTTTGGGGGCGCTGTAGAATTCCGCGGTCGCGTTCGCTCCGCACACGCGGAGATGATCCGATGAGGGAATGGGCGAGCCAAGCCGCCCAATCGTTCGCGCCGCACGCGCGGAGATGATCCGGTTTCGGGCCCGTCGGCCGTGTCGATGATGGAGTTCGCTCCGCACGCGCGGAGATGATCCGCCAACGGAGCCGCGCGCCGCCGCATCCAGGCCGTTCGCTCCGCACACGCGGAGATGATCCGTCCTCCTCGTCGTGGCCACCTCCTGCGGCCTCGAGGAGTATTTCGGCGCATTCCGCCGCTAACAGATAGAAAAGGCCCCTCCGGTTCAACTCGGAGGGGCCTTTTCCTGTTGTTCCGCGCTAGTGGGTGCGCTGCGGCCTGTGAGCCTCACTGGCTCTTCTTCGGTCGGCCGCCGACTCCGCGCCTTGGGCGCGCGTTGTTCCACGCTTCAATCGACTCGCGCGTCCACCCTCTGGCGTGGCCCACCATTACGTCCGGTTCGGGCATGTTGTAAGAGGAAATCGCCGATTTGGACACGCCTAGCAACTGCGCAACCTCCGTCAGGCTTAGATACCGTTTCATTCCATATCCTCCATTAGCGCGGATGCCAGCGAGATAGCTGCGGCCGCAATCCAGCAGCCTGCAATCCAGCCAGCCCTATGGGTGGCGATGCTGTAGATGGCCATGACTGCCGCCCCTACGGGGACGAGCGCCTTCTTCCAGGCGTGTGCGTTCATAACGCCTCCTTGATTTCTTGCCGATGATAGCGGAAGATGGGAGGGAGGGGCTCTGGATACTTCCGCTATCCGGAACCCCTGTTTTTACTCCTTCCTATTTCCTATGTTTCCCCTGCGATGGCCGCAAGGCTTTGATGAGCCATTTGACCACCTTGAAGAGGAATTTCGCCGTCTCGAGCGCAACCGTGGCAATCGCCGCGATTCCAACAAGGTCGTGGTCCATAGGAACCTCCGCTATTCGGTTATTGCCAGGACCTTCCCAACACTCTTAATATCACCAAAGTTCAAACTGAATGGCAAGAAAAACCCAAGAAAAAAACAATCCTGCACAACTTACGCACAAACGGAAAAGACGCCCCGCGTCCGAAAGGCGCGGAGCGCTCGCAGGCACCTACCGGCGGCGCCAGATGATGGCCAGCACGCCGGCGACGGCGAGCACGCAGATAGCGTCCAGCGCCAGCGAATCCGCCCTTGTGGAACAGATCGCCAGAATCGCCAGCAATGCCGCCCACGCGTCATTGCCGCCAGAAGGTTTCCTGTGTTTTGGGCTGTGATATGTAGACATATCCATGTCCTATACTGTTAGGACCACGCCCCCGTAAGGGGACGCGGTAGCGTCGCCCCAACGGTTGTCGGTGCGGCCGCGACGTCCCCCCGCTAGAAGGGCTGTCTCGACAGCATCAATGCTACCGGATATAATGGGCCATGCAAGGTTTCGGCACCGCTAGCCTCCCCATCGCTGAGGGCGAGCACCAAAGCTTTCGGGGAGGAGCCAGACCTCGCGGGGTGAAACCGGGCTGTGGTATGCACCCCACTGTTAGAACCACGGGAGCCCCGCGCCGCAAGGTGCGGGGCTCCTGCGTTGTTTCAGGCAATGCGCACGGCGTCGGCCGCAGCCCGCATCCTATCCTCCGACAGCGCCACATACCGCTGCGTCGTTTCGGTAGACGCGTGCCCCAGCAGCTTCGACACCAGCATCAGGTCATGCGTAGCCTCATACGATTTCGTCGCATACCTATGTCGCAGGCTATGGCATGTGTATTCCGGGCCGAGCAGCCGCGAGACGTGCGAGCCGATATAGGATTCCTCCACATGGCCGCCGAAGCGCCCAGGGAAAACGTAGCCGCCGGCAGCCAGCAGCTCCTGCGCCAGATCCTCCGGCAACGGCACCAGCCGCAAGACGCCGCCCTTGCCGACCACGCGCAGCGAATGCCCGAGAAGATCCTCGACGACATCCTCCGACCGCACCTTTGCGATCTCCATGCGCCGCAACCCGCACTCAGCGCCAAGACGGATCATCAGGCGCTCGCCGTCAGTGGCCTGCGCCAACGCCTGCAGGATGACCTTGTCGGGACATGGTTTCGGTTTGGGTTTGGCGCGTTGTACCGGCGGCAGCCCTGCCGACGGATCCGCGCCGATCTGGCCAGATGTGTGCAGCCAGCCGAAAAAGCCGATGCACGCGTTGCGGAACCCCTTCCTAGTTTCCAGCGCCCAGTCTCTCGACGCGAACCAGTCGACGAGCATGTCGGTCGTCACGTCTCCCGGCGACGCTGCCAGAACATTGATTGAGACGAGAGCGATCTGGTGGTAGCGCGTCTTCAGCGTCGCCGACGAATAGCCTGCGGCCTTCAGACGTGCGAGCCAATTCCTTATATAATCCGCCCATCCGGCGGGAATCATCACCTTATCTACCATTGCCTAATAATGGCGCAAACCGGAAAGCAAAAAGCCCCTCTCGAATGATTCGAGAGGGGCTCCTCGCGGCATAAATCGTAGCGGGGCAAGGATTTGAACCTTGGACCTCTGGGTTAGTCTGCTCCGCACACGCGGAGATGATCCGACATTCGCGGAAACGGCTGCTGGCATGCTCACGTCTGCTCCGCACACGCGGAGATGATCCGCGACGGCGGTTCCAGCGGAAAGGCAGAGGCGCATCGAGGTGCCCCGCATCGGGCGCTTGACGTGCGCACAGCGGTTCGAGGGCATCCAGCGCGTCGCCGAAGAGCTCATCAACATCACATGACGGGGGAGGAGCCCAAGGTCAACGTGAGCGTCGCTGCCGCGGTTCCGGGGGTGACGGCTGACATCTGGCAGATGAAGCCCGAGACGCATAGTCTATATCTATTGACTTTTATGATAAATGCTTATAGACTATAATCATGAAACGCAAGGAACTCGAGAAGCGCATCCACGCCATCGCCAAGGCGCACGGGCAGACGGACATCTGGAGCGAAGGCGGCAACCACAGCAAGGTCGCCGTCGGCAGCCTCACCGCCATTGTCCCGCGCCACGGCGAAATCAACGAGCTGACCGCGAAAGGCATCATCAAATACCTGGAGAAAGGACTCGAGGATGACTGAACGCATCACCGCGCAATGTACGCGCAGCGGGGGATGGTGGGCCATCGAATGCCCCGAAATCCCCGGACTGTTCACCCAGACGCGCCGCCTCGACCAGGTCGAGGACATGGTACGCGACGCCGCCCGTATGCTCGGCCACGACGACATCGCCGTCACCGTCGAGCCCCGCCTGTCCGCAAGCGACGTCGCCATGCTGGAGCATCTGGAAGCCGACCGCAGCGACGCCGCCGAGGCGCAGGCCCGCGCCAGCGCCTCCCTGCGCACCACGGTAGGAAGCCTCAGGAAGGACGGCTACACCGTGCGTGACATCGCCCGCCTCATCGGCGTCAGCCCCCAGCGCGTCAGTGCCCTCGGTTGACCGTCTGGCGGCCGAGCAGGCATGGCGAGTGTAGAGAAGTACGAGACGAAGAACGGCTTCCTGTGGCACGTGCGCTGCAGGAAGCCCGACAGTTCAGCGGGTTCCAGGCGCGGGTTCGTTCGCTCCGCGCATGCGGAGATGATCCGAACCTGAAGGTGACGGCGCAAAAGACTGGGGAGTTCGCTCCGCGCATGCGGAGATGATCCCCTCTGACTGGCGCCGGTTCGTCAAGATCCAGGTCTGCTCCGCACACATGGAGGTGATCCGGACGTGTGATAACAACGGGGAGGGTTTCGGATTGGTCTGGAATCCGGAACCCCATCTCGCTTCTTCGCGTGTATACCTCGCGGCTTCCGCGGCCTGTCCTGCCGGTCCACGGTTTCCGAATGAACCTTAGCGGTTCAATCAGGGCGGCTGTAACGCAATCGCATTTTTCAGATGAGCTGTCTACTTTGCCCACGCGGAGATGATCTGCACGCCGCTAATCTGCTCGTGGGGCACCCCGTTCGCTTCGCGCACGCGGAGATAACCGGGCTTGGAGAAGGTACCGATATCGACGTAACGCAGTGGGTCACGCTGCGCATGCAGAAGCAGTGCTCCTATGCGCGCAGGGCTATCGCTATGCCCCGTTCGCACTGCTGGCTTACTCCGTCGATAGGCGCGGAAGCCATCTTTCCTATCTGGCTCCTCGCCAGATGGCAGTGGTGCGCGGCATTGAAACGGACGGTGGCAAGCCGGCGTCGTCATCGTAATGAAGCTCATGGCGTCCGGTGCCGTTTTCGATGAGCGTGCCGACATGCTCGCCGTAGAGATAGACGCCGAGTTCCTTGGCCGCGCTCATGACTCGCTCCCTTCGCGCTGCTGTGCGGCCGGTCGCGCTCGCATCTGTTCATACGTGAACAGCTCGGGCGCGGCCTTCGGCCCTTGCGCCGGCATGGTGTGAACGTTCATTTCCAGCCCGAGGATCCGGAAGATTTCAAACAGTCGCCCTATGCCCGGATTGGCCAGCCGTCCCTTCTCCAGCAGGCTTACCCAAGATTTGCTGACTTCGGCCTGCCGGGCAAGCTCTTCCTGCGTCAAGCCTTTTTGATGGCGTGCCGCTGAAACCGCATGTCCGAGCGACGCAAGGTTGTTTACTTTCGTCACGGCCGCCATCCTTTCCGCGCATAAGAATGAATATATTCATATCTTATGAAATGTTAATATATTAACGCAGACTGGAAGGGCAATCCGAGGGAGAGCATTCAGGGCATCAGCTTTCCCGCATCCATTCTCCGCACGCGGAGATGTAAAGAGATCGACGAATCGAGTGAATCATTTCTAGCGTGGTGCGGTAGACTTGTTTTCCAATGACCAGATTTTTGGGCCCGCGAAGCGAATCCCTTCCCTGGACTTGAAGGAGCGGTTGTGCAAATCCAATTTTTCAATAGGATCGCCAACCGGTTTTCCGTGTAATCGCAGACCGTTCGCTCCGCACGCGCGGAGATGATCCGGGCATCCGGCCGATGAACGCGACCGGCAAGCCGTTCGCTCCGCACGCGCGGAGATGATCCGCGATCGCGCACAATCACGACGTGAAGCACCTTGTTCGCTCCGCACGCGCGGAGATGATCCCGGCTGGTACCGGGACGCTTCCGGCAGCGTCGAGTTCGCTCCGCACGCGCGGAGATGATCCCGAGCACGCCAAGAAGCAGGACGCGGCCACCAAGTTCGCTCCGCACGCGCGGAGATGATCCGGCCGAGCGCGCGTTGCTTAGCGCGCTGTGCGCGTTCGCTCCGCACGCGCGGAGATGATCCGGTGTGCATCCGTGCATACGCTAGACCCTGCACGTTCGCTCCGCACGCGCGGAGATGATCCGTATAAGTGCGGAAAGCACGCGACCTACACCGAGTTCGCTCCGCACGCGCGGAGATGATCCGCATATCCGAAATGGTAGCGCATGAATGAGGTCGTTCGCTCCGCACGCGCGGAGATGATCCGTTCTGATTCATTCTTCTTACGTTTATCATTCCGTTCGCTCCGCACGCGCGGAGATGATCCGAACGCGGAATAGTCGTGGCCGTAGATGCCGAAAGTTCGCTCCGCACGCGCGGAGATGATCCGTTCATGTGCCGCTGCTGCTACGACCGGGCGCGGTTCGCTCCGCACGCGCGGAGATGATCCGTAGGTGTCCGGGTCGGTATGGTCGGAACCACCGTTCGCTCCGCACGCGCGGAGATGATCCGGACGTGCACAACCGGCATGGAATGCACGGAGAGTTCGCTCCGCACGCGCGGAGATGATCCCAGTGGCTGCGGGACAACGGCATCACGTACCGTGTTCGCTCCGCACGCGCGGAGATGATCCGCAGGTGCACGACCTGATCGCCGCGGATGACATGTTCGCTCCGCACGCGCGGAGATGATCCGATGGTCGCGCAGCTCGAGGCGCTCACCGGCGCGTTCGCTCCGCACGCGCGGAGATGATCCGCTTCCCTCGCCGACGAGCCGCTGCACGGCGCCGTTCGCTCCGCACGCGCGGAGATGATCCGCCGCGCCTGCCCGACATCCTGCGCGACGACATGTTCGCTCCGCACGCGCGGAGATGATCCGAACGCTACCTCGCCCATGAAAGCTTCGGCAACGTTCGCTCCGCACGCGCGGAGATGATCCAGCGGCGCACAACAGCACGTCCTGCCGCACGCCGTTCGCTCCGCACGCGCGGAGATGATCCGGCGGCGGCCCAGGTCGGCCAGGAACGGCAGGCGTTCGCTCCGCACGCGCGGAGATGATCCGAGCGGCCACGACAATACGTGTCTTGCCCGTCCGTTCGCTCCGCACGCGCGGAGATGATCCGAACAGGTCAACGCCCGACGGACAATCGTAGGCGTTCGCTCCGCACGCGCGGAGATGATCCGAGCTGGACATTCCCTCGTTTTCGTGGTCTATGGTTCGCTCCGCACGCGCGGAGATGATCCGCGTTTCATCAGCGTAGCTGACGCCCAGACGGCGTTCGCTCCGCACGCGCGGAGATGATCCGATACGCGGAGTAACGACGCCGTGCGCGTCGTCGTTCGCTCCGCACGCGCGGAGATGATCCGGGCGCCGCCGAACTGGCGCGCAGCCTGAAAAAGTTCGCTCCGCACGCGCGGAGATGATCCGGGGGAGCTTATAGACGTGGCCGCTGGCAGTCAGTTCGCTCCGCACGCGCGGAGACGATCCGACGAGACCATGCAATCCGGGGTGGACCAGCAGGTTCGCTCCGCACGCGCGGAGGTGATCCGTGGGCATGGCGCGGGCACGGCGGAGCTTCGCAGTTCGCTCCGTACGCGCGGAGATGATCCGGCCGCGGTTTCCGGCGGCCTGAACGTCATCCGGTTCGCTCCGCACGCGCGGAGATGATCCGGCTTTTGCGGCTGTGACGCTCGGCCTGAAGTCGTTCGCTCCGCACGCGCGGAGATGATCCGGCGAGCCATGACATTCTCAGCCATGCGTTTTCGTTCGCTCCGCACGCGCGGAGATGATCCTGAAACGGCTCAGTTCAAAAACCATCACGCTAAGTTCGCTCCGCACGCGCGGAGATGATCCGTACTGGTAGAGTGCGGCTGGTTTGACGGCCTGGTTCGCTCCGCACGCGCGGAGATGATCCGAAGGGGTTGACTCAACAACAGTTGGCGGAGAAGTTCGCTCCGCACGCGCGGAGATGATCCGTACAATCCCCTCACCATCGAGGCCATCAGCTAGTTCGCTCCGCACGCGCGGAGATGATCCGCGTTGGCGATTCCAGCGAGCGCTTCCGCTATGGTTCGCTCCGCACGCGCGGAGATGATTCGAACTGGCAAGCCTTCGTGATGCGTTGGGGCCTGTTCGCTCCGCACGCGCGGAGATGATCCGCGCAAATCGAAATCACGGCGCCTGACGATACCGTTCGCTCCGCACGCGCGGAGATGATCCGAAGACGCTGCAAACCGCCTGTAGGACGATACGGTTCGCTCCGCACACGCGGAGATGATCCGGCGTTGGCGTTGAGGGGCAGGGGCGGGTGTGGGTTCGCTCTGCACACGCGGAGATGATCCGCGTTGATTCGTGAAGCGTTCACCGAGCTTGGCGTTCGCTCCGCACGTGCGGAGATGATCCGGCGAAGCAGGCGCACCTGGGCGGCGACAACTGGTTCGCTCCGCACGCGCGGAGATGATGAGGTTTGCTGATCAGGTGAGGATGATGGGCAGGCAGACGGCCAGCAGGATGACGAATCCGGCCAGCGCGAACCAGAGCAGCATGCGGGAGCAGCTCATGGTGGTCTGCCGGTCATGGTTCGCCTCGACCCAGTAGAGGGCCAGCTCGTTGAGGACGAAGAGCGCTATCAGGGCGATGATGGACAACCCGATCAGCAACCGGTTGTGGTTGGCGATGGGGTCAGGCAGGATGGCCGCCGCGCTAATGAGTGTGTAGAGCAATGCTTGCACGTGGACAGTGAAGGGATAGCGGGCGGTGTGCTCGCTGTTCTTTGCGATGATGTCCTTAATCCGCGCCGTCAGTGTCATCGGTATCGCCTCATTTCCTAGATGTCTCATCAGCTGAGAGAGTGCCATGCCGGGTTCAATCATGAATGCTTCGTGGAAAGCCACAGGTAGAAGCCGATGGAGAAGGAGATGATGCCGAAGACGAGGGATCCCACTACTCCGGTAGCCTGAAGGCGGATGTCGCATACGTGGGTGACGCCCACGGCGATTCCTATGGCCGCCGCGTCGGCAATTGCTGCGAGTGCGACGGCCTCCAGCATACGCTTCCGCTTCATGACTCTCCTTCTTAGCTCCCTTCAGACTGGTGGCTTCATGATAGGGCGCTTTGATAGCGGTGGAAGCGGGGCTTGTCTGTTGAGGCGAAAAGTGGATTACTTATGGGCGTTCCGGGATGTCGTGTCGGCCGTTGCTTGGCAGGTTTTGTGCGGTGTTGTGCTGATTAGCGTCGAGCATGTCAGGGTTGAATGAGGTAGTAGAGCTGTCGGAAAGCGGTTGGGTAGCAAGTTGGTTGCGAGAGATGCGCGTGGGGATGGTTTTGCGGGGGCTGATGACGCGAACGCTTGCACTTTTCTTGGTTCAATCAGCTATCGGTCCGCATGGTAAAGTGGTTTGGTTCCGCATGTGCGGGAGTGAACCGTGTATATCGAGCTATTAAGAGAGTGCTCCGCAAAGGCGGAGATAGACATTTCATTATGCGGATAGTTAATTTTAAGACAAATGTATGTCGAGTTAAACTGATTCACGGCTGGAAGGGGACGGGAATGGACTTACTGATTAGACTCAGCGACTTGGTCTTTGGAGGAGTGCGGCCTGATGGGGTGGATGTGGCCAGTTTTGATCTTCGTTGCATGTTCAAGGAAGGAATAGCTTGATGCTCGCGCGGAATTCTGATTGGCGCTCGCTGTCATCTTCGACTGCCTCCATCTGGGCCAAGACTGCTTATGTCAATGGAGTTTACTCCGACAGTGCAAGCCTGCGCCTTTACCAGCACATGGCCGATACGGAGGCAATCGCGGAGCTGCTGTGGCGCGATTTTGTGCCGCGAAATGTTAAAGCGCTCCTCATCTCCGATGTTGGAGACGAAGAGAGTGTGCGAAAACTGTTCTGTTTTCTGGCTATGACCCATGACGTTGGCAAGGCGTCGCCGGCATTCGAAGTGCAAAATGACCGGTTGGCTGATGAAGTTCGAAAGCATAAGCTCTGTATTGACTCAACGTTGAAAGACGATGCGGACCGATCCGAATATCGTCATGAACTTGTTGGTTACAAGGCCGTTCTCGACTGGTTCGAGGGCATGGGATTCGATACCTCCGAAGGGTCGTTCGCGTATGCCGTGGCATCAATCATTGCCAACCACCACGGCACCTGCGTTGATGACATCAAGACAGTGCTGATGGACCCGAACGAGAACTGGAATATCGAACGTTACGTCGGCGACCAGACGTGGAGGGACGTTCGCGAGGAACTGTTGAAATGGGCGGCGGAATCTACAGCGGCCATGCCAGTGTTCGACCGGTTGCGTCACCATCCGCTGCGCCGGCGTTCCCAGCTCATTCTCATCGGCCTGGTCGTCATGGCCGACTGGATTGCCAGCAACGCGAAGCTGTTCCCGCTCAATACTTGCGATGCCGATCTCGTCACCTATGATTCCGACCGGCGTGCACGGCGAGCGTGGCGGCTGCTCGATTTGCCCAAGCCATGGCAGCCGGTCAATGATGGTGAATCGCCGGATGCCATGTTTGCCAAGCGGTTCGCCATCGAGGGTGCATCGTTGCGTCCGATGCAGCGTGCGTTGGTCGAGCTTGCGGAACGTGCCGATGAACCGGAACTGTATATCGTCGAAGCGAACATGGGTGAGGGAAAGACTGAAGCTGCGTTGCTTGCCGCCGAGATTCTTGCGCGCAAATTCGGTTGCGGCGGCATCTACTACGCGTTGCCAACGCAAGCCACCGTCAACGCCATGTTCCATCGCGTGCTCGGATGGATCGGCAATCTTCTGCAAGACAATCCTGGCACGCTTGGTTCTGTATATCTAGCGCAAGGCAAGAACGAACTCAACACGGAGTTCGTGGAGCTGCGCAAGCGTTTCTATGACGACGGACGATCCTGCGAAGGGAATCTGACAGGAAACGATTGCGCTGGAACGACCGCCGATGGACTTGTCGACAGCGAGAGTGACGGCAATAGCGAACGAGTTGACGATGCGCGCAATGCGTTGCAGTCCGTGGTCAATTCGTGGCTGACCGGGCGCCGGCGCGGCAACCTTGCCGATTTCGTCGTCGGTACCGTTGACCAGGTGCTGATGGCTGGTCTGCAGAGCAAGTACGTGGTGTTGCGGCACTTGGCGCTTGCCGGCAAGGTGGTCATTCTCGACGAGATTCATTCCAACACGGCGTATATGGACGTCTACATGGAAACAGTCTTGACCTGGCTGGGTGCGTATGGCGTGCCGGTCATCATGCTGAGCGCCACGCTGCCGCAGGACAAGCGCGAGAAGTACCTCGAGGCGTACCGGTCCGGCATCAGTTCGAATGAACGGCACGCAGCGTGCAAGGCCCTGCGGGCCGGCTCTGACGAAGCCGCAGGTTCCGCGGGTTCCGAGGCTTCTGCCACGCAGGAAGGTGCCCCGGCTGACATTGACTTGCGCTACCCGCGCATTTCCCACGTCGGACCGTCGATGGCGGCGTCCGAAGCCATTTTCCCGGACCCGTCGGGCCGTGCGTCCACGATTCGTCTGTCGATGGCGCCGGATGATGACGACGCCACGCTGGTGACGCTGCTGGCTGACAAGCTGCAGGATGGTGGCTGCGCCGTAGTTGTTCGCGACACGGTCACTCGTGCCCAGCAAACCTATGCGACGCTGAAGGAGACTTTCCGGGACCGGATGCCAGTCATCCTCGACCATTCCCGTTTCCTTGCATCCGACCGCACCCAGCGTGACGCCGAGCTGCTTGAACGGTTCGGCAAGGACAGCACGCCCGAAACCCGTCAGGGCATTGTCGTGGCCACACAGGTTGTCGAGCAGTCGCTGGACGTCGATTTCGACCTGATGATTAGTGACATCGCGCCCATTGATCTCATTCTGCAGCGTGCAGGCCGTCTGCACCGGCATCACCGGGGCGACGGCGAGCAGGACCGTCCGGAACGGCTGCGTGATCCTGAACTGATTCTGACCGGAGTAAAGACCTGGCCAACGCAGGCACCTCCCGAGTTCGGCAAAGGTATTACCAGGGTTTATCAGGAGTACTTCCTGCTACGCACGCTGGCCCAGTTGGAAGTGGCGCCTGACCATCCAGTCCAGCTGTCCATTCCGCATGATATTCCCTCGTTGATCCAGACCGTCTATCACACGGAAGGTGACGGTGCGACGATTTGTTCTCCAGCATGGCAGGAAGCGGAGGACGAGGTACACGAACGTCTTAAGCGCGATATTGCAGTGAGTGAAGCCAGGGCAAGCACTAATCGGATTATGGATGCCGGCTGTACACTGAGCCCATGTTCCATCTACGAGTGGACGGCGAACGGGTTGGAAGACCCCGACGTTGAATCCCTGATGAAGAGGCATCATCCGGCTGCCAGCGTGCGCGAGGGGGAGGACTCCTTCGAGATCATTGTGCTGCAGCAGGACCGTGATGGCAATCTCTCGTTGCCGCAATGGGGTGATTTCAACACAGACTGCCCACTGCCGACAGGACCGGCTGCCCCTGATGACAATCAGGCCAGGGATATCCTGTCCTGCACAATCGCCCTCAACCGCTTTTCGCTGGCCAATCTGGACCTGGATGCGGCCATCGCCGCATTCGAGTGTGCCACGCCGGATCAGTGGTACACCTACATGAACCTCAACCGGAAACTCAACGGCCAACTGGTGCTCGTGCTCGACGAGAACGGCAACGCCACGCTGCCGGTCGAGACGACCAGCAAATCGAAGACCGCAACCAAGACGATGACTATCCACTACTCGGTGGAGAAAGGATGGGAAGCCCATGTCGAATGACGTATCATTCAACTTGATGGGACGGCAATGGATACCCGGAGAACGTGCCGACGGCTCCGAAATCATGCTCTCGATCAAGGATGCCTTCCGCCAGTCCGACCGCATCCGAAGATTGTCGGGCGACAATCCAATCCAGGAGTTCGCCCTACTCCGCCTGCTCCTTGCCATCATGTACGGCGCTCTGGGCGACGACTTTACCAAGGAAGATTGGCAGGCCATGCTTGAGGCAGGTCCTTCGGGCGAGCATCTTGCGAAACTGCTGGAATACTGCGACCGGTACGAGCCACGGTTCGACCTGTTCGACGGACGGCAACCGTTCTTCCAGGTTGCGGACCTGCACACGGACAAGGGCGAAGTCAAGAGCTTGGACACGCTCGTGACGGACATGCCTAGCGGTAACACTGTCAAGTTGTTCACGCACCGCGGCGCAGTGAAAGCATTGGGTGCTGACGAAGCGGCCCGATGGCTCGTCACTTGCCAGGCCATTGACTACTCGGGCATCAAGTCCGGCGCTGCGGGCGACCCGCGCGCAAAAAACGGCAAGGGCTATCCCATCGGTACCGGCTGGGCAGGCACCCTCGGGGGCATAGCTCTGGAGGGCTCCAACCTCTGGCAAACGCTCATGCTGAACTTCTGCAGCGGCCGCGTCAATGACCGCGCCAACCGAAATGGCGTGGCGTGGACCACTCAGGGCGCGCTGCCGTGGGAGCGGCCACAGGACACCGCATGCGCGACCGAAGGATACGATCAGCCTGCCGACGCTGACGGCACCACGCTGTACTTCCATTCGCCAGCCACGCTCTACACTTGGCAATCCCGTCGCATCCGACTCTTCCACGATGGTGAAACCGTCACTGACGTACTCATCTGCAACGGCGACCGGCTTAAACCGCAGAACGCCCAATACTACGAGCCGATGAGCGCATGGCGGCGAAGCGACGCGCAGGAGAAGAAACTCAAGATGGCGCCGGTCTTCATGCCCAGGAAGCATGACCCATCACGGGCCCTATGGAGAAACCTGCCAACGCTGACCACCATTACCGGCAACCAGGACGTGGCCAAATACCTGCAACCGCTTACGCTGCAATGGCTCAAGCAAGTCAAGCCGCACAATGTACCCGTGCGGCTGCATGCCTATGGCGTGGAATATGGCTCGCAGGAAGCAGTCATCGACACCACGGTCGACGACATCCTTGACCTGCAGCTCGCCATCCTCACTTCCACCGACAAACGGACAGGCAACATGATCGAGGCATCCATCAACCTCGTTGACAAGGGCGTCAACGCACTCGCCGACCTCGCCAGGCACATCGCCATCGCGGGCGACCTCGACGTGGACAGTGCTTGCAGCCATGCGCGAGACATGGGGTTCTCCGCATTCGACAACGCCTACCGGCAATGGGTACGCACTGTGGACGTCAACAACCTGCCGGCGTCCTATGCTACTTGGCAGGCCACCGTCCGGCGCATCCTCATGCGCTTGGCCAATGACCTCGCCAACAAGGCGCCGAGCCACGCCCTGGTGGGGCGCGAGAAAGCCAAGAAAGACGAGAGCGGCAATGCCAAGAGCAGGCACTACAGCGTGGCAAGCGGCATGAACTTCTTTATCGGAACGCTCAACACCATCGTTCCCGCTCCTCGCGAACGCAACCAACAATCTCAGAAAGGAGAAGCATGAGCAACCAGGCAGACAAGCAGCCTGATAAGCCGGCTACCACACCGCGGCAGGCATTGAACCGCTGGGTCAACGCGCGGGCGAACACCCTCATCGGCATTCACACGGATAAGGATGACGAAGATGGCTATCTCGATGACAATCCCGCGTCCGTGCGAGCCATCGCCATGCTGGCGCGTAGCGCCGAACACGAAGTGGGAAAGGACCCGGAAATCTTCCAGTGGACCATCCCCGACATCGACGAGACGGACATCTATCCGCATGGCGTAGGCAACGATGGGGGCCCCACTGCGCAAGAAGAAGCTGCCCATACGGCCATGACGTTGTTCGCCATACACCAGCAATCCAAGCGCGAACAGGCTATGCATACCGACGAACGCATATCGCTGGGCCGCGCCGTCGGCGAACTCGCCTTCCGCAATTCCGAAGAAGCTCGCAATGAATACCCCTACCACAACGAAAAGGGCATTCGCGCCATGTTTGACAGCCTGCAGACGGCATCCAGCTGGAAGGAAACGAGGCGGCATGCACGCAGGCTCATCAGACTGCTCAAACGCGAAGACCTTCCGCTTAATTACGGTCTGCTCGCCTCCGACCTGCTTGCCCTCCGCGGGACGCGGCAGCAAGCCAACAGCGTACGGCTCCAATGGGGCAGGGACTACCAGAATGGCTACGGCATCGCCCGCAAACGCTACCAGGACAAAATCGGCAGCAAAGGCAGCTCGGCCACGGCCGCGTAACCGGCACGCATCTGCAATCTTGCGAAATCTAGCTATTAACAATCCAAACAACCCATGCATCCACGAAAGGAACGCATAACCATGGCACCGAACAATCGCACCATCGTCGAACTCCATATTCTCGAAACCACCGCCGCGGCAAACCTCAACCGTGATGATACCGGCAGTCCCAAGACTGTCGAATACGGTGGCTCCACTCGTGCCCGCGTGTCTAGCCAGGCATGGAAGCGGCCAACCCGGGAAATGTTCGATCAGTTCTTCGATAGGAGCGAACTCGGCGTCCGTACCAAGAAGGTCGTCGAGGAACTGGCCGGACGAATCGTCGGCAAGAACGCCGATATCAGCGAAGAAGATACCGAGGCGCTCGCGGAGGAGACCCTGAAGGCTGCCGGCATCAAACTGACGCCCCCCCGCCAGAAGAAGGATGTGCCGCAGGGAGCGCAGGAAAGCGGCTATTTGCTCTTCCTCGGCAACAGCCAGTATGACAAGCTCGCCGATCTTGCCGTCGCTGCAGTCGGAGAAGCTGCTGGCGACGTGGAGGCGGCCAAGACCGCACTCAAGTCCAGCAAGAAGCAGATCAAGGCTATCCTGCAGGATGACCATGCCGTCGATGTCGCGCTGTTCGGCCGCATGGTCGCCGATGATGCAGATCTGAATGTCGATGCCGCCACGCAGGTCGCCCATGCCATCAGCGTGCACGCAGTCGACGCGGAATCGGATTTCTTCACTGCCGTCGATGACCGGAAGAAGAAGGGCGATGAGGATGACGAGGCTGGCGACAACGGCGCCGCCATGCTCGGCCAGATCGAGTTCAACGCGGCCACCTATTACCGGTATGCGAACGTGGACGCCAACCGACTGTACGAAACGCTCGGCGACGTGGACGCAACTGCCAAGGCGATTGGCGCGTTCATACAGTCGTTCGTCATGAGCATGCCGCAGGGCAAGATCCATGGGTTTGCGCAGGGCACGATGCCTGAGCTCGTCGTCATCATGGTGCGTGATTCGCAGGGCGTCAATCTTGTAGGCGCGTTCGAGCGGCCCGTCACTCCCGATTTCGTCGAGCATGCGACGAGGAAGCTCGTCGACCGCGAGAAGGGTATTGAGAAAGCATACGGACTCAAGCCGCTGGAAACGTGGGTGGTGCGTGTTGATGACGACGACACGGCCGCGGCGAGCGAACTGGCCGACGGCAACGACACGAGTCTGCTGGAAGCCGTCGCCGGTGTGGAAGCGTGCGTCAAGACCCGCCTGGAGCAGGAGTGATCGGATGCCCACGCTACTCATGGTCTTGAAAGGTCCTATGCAGTCATGGGGCGCGTCCAGCCGGTTCCGGCGCCGCGAAACGGAGATGATGCCGACGAAGAGCGGCGTCATCGGCCTGGTCGCCGCCGCCCTCGGTGTCGGCCGCAATGATTCTCTCGACCAGTTCGCAAACTTGCGGTTCGGCGTACGCGCGGACCAGCCGGGAACGCTGCTCGACGACTTCCATACCGCCCTCAAGGAGGGGGAGAAGAACGCCGTCGTCTCCCACCGCTACTACCTGCAGGACGCCGTCTTCGTCGTAGGGCTGGAAAGCGGCGACAAGGCGCAATTGGAACGGTACGCCGACGCCATCCATGCCCCGCATTATCAGCCATTCCTAGGCCGGCGTGCCTGTGTGCCGGATGGCCCCATCGAAACGTCCCTCGTCGACGAATCCCTTGAGCAGGCGCTCAATCAGGAACCCTGGCATGCCGCCAACTGGTATCAGAAGAAGGCCGACCGGCTGGAACAGTGGGGCGATGATGCGCTCCGGTACGCCGAAATCGTCGTCGAACCGGCGAGGGGAGAGGACAGCGCGGTTGCCGGCTTCGTGGAGACGCTGAACGACGAGCCGGTGAGTTTCAGCCCGCAACGTCGCCAGTGGCGTCCACGCCAGTACCGACGGCAGGAGCAGGCAGCCAGACCGGCGTTCACGATTGCGCAGCATGAAGTGCCCGACGAGCGGCTGGAGGAGGATTCCCAGATGTATGACTTCTTCGGTGCCGTGCGCCGGCAGGCCGAAGTCCCTGGTGATTCGGGCGGTTCTGGCGATTCTGGTAGTTCTGACGGTTCCGGTGTTGCTGACGGTTCTGACAGCCCCGATGGAAAGGAACGGTGACTGTATGCCCGTATTCTCACAGGTACTGATCAACCCGCGCCAGCGCGGCGCCCGCTACGTACTGGGATCGCTGGAACGGATGCACGCGGTCATTGCTAGGGCCGCCGCGGGCGCCGCGGCCGATGGCAACACCATGCGGCCGCTGTGGCGGCTCGAGCGGCGTCCGGCTGCATTGACAGGGGCGCCGAATACGGGTGCATCCGGAACGGACACGTCCCTGGGCCTGCTCAAGCTGTACGTGGTGTCCGAGAGTCAACTGGACGGCACCGTGCTGTACGAGGAACTCGGTGTGACGGCTGGAAATGTGCGTTCTACCGATTACCAGCCGTTCCTCGATCATCTGGCCGACGGACAGCGATATGTGTTCCGGCTCAAGGCCAATGTTACGAAGTCGACGCCGAGTGAACGGATTGAGGGGGAGAACCGGCAACCAGACAGTCAGCAACCCAGCCGGCAACCCCGGGCTCGTGGCACCCGTCACGGCATCAATGATCCGAAAGAACAGATCGCGTGGCTGGAACGGCAATGTACTCGCGCCGGTGCCGAACTCCAGGAGAACCGGTTCGGTCAGCCGGATGTCGCCATTCGCTGGAGCGGCAAGGAAACGTTCCGTCGCAAGGGCAAGCCGGTCACGCTGACCTGCGTGGTCTTCGACAGCATCCTGACCGTCGACAATGCGGAGAATCTGCGGAAGGCGCTCGTCGACGGCATCGGCCGCGGCAAGGCATACGGCTGCGGCCTGCTCACGCTGACGCCGTTCCGGCCACGCAGCTGACGGGACTTCTAGCCGCGTGGCCGGCGTGACTTCTGTCCGCGCCGGCCCGTTCGACAGCGTGACTGCCCCCGTTCCACTCGTCCTCCATCGTTTCGGTTCCGTAACCAATCATAATTTGTTCATAACAATGCATGTTGGAACAGTTGCTGTCTATCAAATTTTGCAATGCGTTTCATCTTGTAGTCAAGGAGTCGGTCATGAGCAACATCCCCGGCGTGCGGCCGCCGTCAGTGAAGTCGCTGGCACGAATAGAAGATCGACTCACGTTTCTCTATTGTGAGCATTGTGTGGTAAATCGTGATAATAATGCGGTAACCATTACCGACCATCGCGGAACTGTTCACGTGCCGGCGGCCGTACTCGGCGTGCTCATGCTCGGCCCTGGCAGCAACATTACGCACGCCGCCGTCTCCCTGCTTGCGGAATCGCGATCCACCTGCATCTGGGTAGGGGAGCGTGGCGTGCGGTACTACTGTCACGGACTGTCGCTTGCGACGTCCACTCATCTGCTGGAAGAGCAGGCGAAGCTCGTTTCCTCGGAACGTGGCCGTCTGAAAGTGGCCCGGAAGATGTTCGAAATCCGGTTTCCAGATGAAAAGACATCCGGTCTGACCATGCAGCAGCTGCTCGGCAAGGAAGGCACGCGAGTGCGCCGTGCGTATGCGCGCGAATCGGAACGCACCGGCGTACCATGGTCGGGCCGTTCCTACAAAATGGACGATTTCGACGAATCCGATCCGGTTAACCGCGCGCTCTCGGCTGCTAATACGTCACTGTATGGCGTCGTTCACGCCGTTATTGTCGCGTTGGGATGTTCGCCGGGTTTGGGTTTCGTTCACGCGCATCATGAACGCAGCTTCGTCTACGATATTGCCGATCTATACAAAGTGGATTTCACCATTCCGCTTGCGTTCGAGCTTGCGTCGCTGAAGGTTGCGGATGTTTCCTCCGCCGCCCGCAAAGCGGTACGGGACCGCATGAAGGATGGAAAGTTTCTTCAGAGATGCGTGCGCGATATCCGATTCCTTCTTCTTCCGGAAGATGAGGTGAATGAG
The DNA here is from genome assembly GCF_056356715.1 of Bifidobacterium sp. LH_450. Taxonomy (NCBI): domain Bacteria; kingdom Bacillati; phylum Actinomycetota; class Actinomycetes; order Bifidobacteriales; family Bifidobacteriaceae; genus Bifidobacterium; species Bifidobacterium sp. LH_450. The sequence continues at coordinate 35,064 of NZ_JBKEUU010000001.1, forward strand.
GAGGATGTCGTGGTCGAGGATATTACCGCGCAGGTGTGGGCAGGCCGCACTGGCTTCTTCGAAGGCGGCAAGAACTACTCGAACGAGGCTGACATGGAGGATGAAGAGGATGAATCGTTGCGATTCTAACGATTCTGTCAATGAATTGTACCCAAGGAGGCGACTCCGGCATGGTTGTCATCGTGGTGACGCTAAGTCCTGCGAAATTGCTTGGCCACCTTACGCGCTGGCTGTTTGAAATTTCTCCGGGCGTGTACGTAGGAAAGGTGTCGGCGAGGGTTCGAGAACTGCTGTGGGATCAGGTTTTGGAGAATATCGGTAGTGGCCGCGCCATTATGGTGTTTTCTTCGGACAATGAGCAGGGTCTGGAATTTCGAACGCACGGTCAGGAATGGCAACCGGTTGATTTCGACGGCCTGGAATTGATCATGCGTCCGAATAATCGTAATTCCGCTGGTACAAACCAGCCGAAAAGCAATCCTGCAGATTCGGAACGTCTTGCATCATTCGATGACGATGCTGACGATGTCCAGCCGAGCCGCCCGGTGCGCCCAGTCCGTTCCGGCTGGAGTCTGGCTGCGAAACGCAGGAAATACGGGCATCGGTAATCCATCGCCGAGAAGGAGAATCTGCGTACTGGTTGAGCTGCCAAATGGGCACTGCATCAGCTTGCAGCCGCGGCGTGATGCATCCTGGCGTCAGATCAGTCCGTTGGCGCTCAGGTAGTCATGCGCGACGGTGGCGGCGCTTTTGTTCTGGAACTTGACCTGGAAGTTCATGGAGCTCATCTGCTTGTCGGTGATCTTGCCGGCAAGCTTGTTGAGCGCAGGCTCAAGCTCGGGGTGCTTCTTGAGCAGCGACTCCTTCATCAGGGGCGCTCCCTGGTACGGAGGGAAGAGCTGCCGGTCGTCCTTGAGGCAGGTCAGGCCGTATTGGCTCAGTTCGGGATCGGTGGAGTATGCGTCCACGATCTGCACGTCGCCGTTGGAGATGGCTTCGTAGCGCAGCGATGGCTCCATGGTCCTGACGTCCAGCTCGAGGCCGTAGCGGCTCTTGAGCCCGCGTCCCCCATCGTCCCTGTCGTTGAACTCGAGGGTGAAGCCGGCTACGGCGTTGCCCTGCACTTTCGCGAGATCCCCGATGGCCGCCAGGCCATGTTCCTTGGCATAGTCCGTCTTGACTGCGATGGCATAGGTGTCCTGAAAGGCCATGGGCTTGAGCAGTGCAAGGCCGTCCTGCTTGAGAATGCCGTCGTGCGCCTGCCGGTAGACCGTTGCCGGATCGGTGGAGGGCGCGGGCTTGTCCGTGAGCAGGCTTTCGGTGATGGTGCCCGTGAACTCGGGGTAGATGTCGATGTCGCCGCGCTTGAGAGCCTCGTATACGAAGGCGGATTTGCCGAAATCGGGTTTGATTTCGGTGTGCAGGTCGGTGTCATGCTCGATGAGCTGGGCGTACATGTTCATCAGGATCTCGGGTTCGGTGCCGAGCTTGCCGGCGATGACTACGGTGTCGGCATGGCGCGTGGCGGAAATCGCCTGCGGAACGAACGAGCCGGCCAGCGCGACCGCGAGCGCAACGAGCGAGGCGAGCACGACCTTCAGGGAACGGCGCTCGAGCCATCCGAGAATCTGGTTGAAGAGCAAAGCGAGCACGGCCGCGCTGATTGCGCCGATGAGAATCAGGCTGTTATCGTTGCGGTCGATGCCCAGCAGGATGAACGAACCCAGTCCGCCCGCACCGATCAGCGCCGCCAGGGTAGCGGTGCCGATGATCATGACCGCGCTGGTACGCACGCCCGAGACGATGACGGGCATCGCGATGGGCAGCTCGAATTTGCGCAGCCGCTGCCACCGGGTCATGCCGAACGCCGTGCCGGCCTCGACCAGGCTGGAGTCGACGCCATTGAGCCCGGTAATGGTGGCCTGCATGATCGGGAACAGCGCGTACGCGATCAAGGCCGTCACGGCCGGCCCCGTGCCGATGCCCATGAACGGAATGAGCAGGCCGAGCAGTGCCAGCGAAGGAATGGTCTGAACGATGCCGGTAATCTGAAGTGCGGCCGCGGAGACTTTGCGGTGTCGCTGGCATGCGATGCCCAACGGAACCGCGATGGCGATTGCGGCCACGAGCGCCAGCAGTGAAATCTGCAGGTGCTGCAGCAGCGCGGTACCCCAGTCGGCCCAGCGATTGTGCCATGTGGACAGCAATGCGTTCACTGGCGTCCCCTTCCGTTCCTGTGGGCGAAGAATTCCTCGACGAACCCATCCGCGGGCGCGTCGATCAATTGCGGAGGCGTGCCGATCTGGGCGATTCCTCCGTCGTGGATGACGGCGATGCGGTCCGCCAGGTAGAGCGCTTCGTCGATATCATGCGTGACGAACAGCACGGTGGTGCCCATCTCCGCGTGCAGCCGCTTGACGAGATCCTGCAGCTGGCCGCGCACGATCGGGTCGAGCGCGCTGAACGGCTCGTCCATCAGCACGATGCGCGGCCGCGCGGCCAGGGCGCGCACGATGCCGACGCGCTGCTGCTCGCCTCCCGACAACTGCGATGGCATTCGGTCCATGTAGGTGTCCGGATCGAGGTCGACCTGGCGTAGCAGCCCCCGCACGCGTTCGTTGCGCCTGCGCGGCGGCCAATGCCTGAGTTCGGGAATCAGGGCGGCGTTCTGCGCGACGGTGAGATTGGGGAACAGCGCGATCTGCTGGAGCACGTACCCGGTCGATAGCCGCAGCGCGCGTATGTCAGTCGCCGCGATGTCGGCTCCGTCTACGAGCACCTTCCCCGAGTCGGGTTCGACCAGGCGGTTGACCATCTTGAGCATCGTGGTCTTGCCGCCGCCGCTTGGCCCCACCAGCACGAACAGTTCCCCCTCGCGCACCTTCAGCGACACGTGGTCAAGCACCGTATGTCCTTCGAAGCTTTTCGCTACGTCGGCAAACTCAATCATCGCCATGTCCCGTCCCTTCGTTTCCGCGAACCCATCGGCGGCATACGGAGGCTGATTACGGCGCGATTGGCGGCGGTCATGGCACCTGCCATCATGATGAAAATGATTTTCGCAACGAAACCTGCGTACAGCTCATGGATGCGTTCCTTCCTGTCAACCGGACAGCCCTCGGAAGCGCGATATCCGATGGCTTCAGCATAGGAGGAAACCAAGCGGGATGGAACAGGCAACACTCGCTTCCGCCGACTAGACAACGGTCCCTTCCCTGCCCACATGTCCGTCGCGGGGAAACCCGATCCGACAGGCTGCGCTGGCGTCGCCTTTATAAAACAACAAGATTGTCTGCATCCGTTTAATCGCCGCCATTCCGTTTCGCTGGGGACAATTACCTACGATGAAAGCTATTCAGACAGCATAGTGGACAGCGAACTGCAGGAGCACCGCGACTCTCCTGGATCCTGGTCGTCGGTATACGGGGCAATCGAAGATTACGGGCAGCGCAACATTGCTATCGTGAGCACGGAATTCACTTGCGAAGACGGTGGCGAAGACCACTCGTGGAGCACGGAAAACACACCAGACTATTACTACGCCTACGTTCCCGACAGTCACGAAGCAGGCCGCGGCGCCTGGGTCTACATCGATTCTGGCTACCTCTAGAAACGTTATGCCTTGGCCGGTTCGAACGGACAGCGGCTCAGTCGAGGTCGCAGGAAAGTCTACTTAAACATGCTAGATTGCATGGTGACGTTCGGCTGCCTATCGCCAGCATAAGCTGGATTTTTCTGGACTTCGATTGCGTCGCCTGAATCTCGCGACGTTATTATCCCGAAGAAATCAGCATATGTATTCATCAGAAAATGACGTCCTAAGTGAATCATCTCTAGAGCGGCGCGATAAGCTTGATTCTAAGGATTGGAATTCCGGACCTGCAAAGCGAAGGAGCCGTTGTGCAAATTCAATTTTTCACTAGGATCACCAGCCACTTTTCCGTATAATCGCAGAGTTCGCTCCGCACACGCGGAGATGATCCGAACCGTCATTTTTATGTCTATCTGATATAGAATAGATGTCGACTGGAGGTGAGGTGATGGAATTTGAATACGATCCGGAGAAGAGCAGGAAGAACCTTTCCAAGCACGGCATCGACTTCGAAACCGCGAAACGGCTCTGGGAAGGCGAGACCGTAGAACTCATTTCACGCAACAGCGGCAACGACGACGAACGCCGCCTGGTGATGGGGATAATCGACAGCAAGCACTGGACCGCCATCACCACCATGAGGGACGGGCGCACCAGGATCATCTCTGTACGGCGTTCACGCAGCAACGAGGAGGAATACTATGAGCAGCAATGCCAAGCGTAGCGTCACCGCGGAAAAGATTGACGAGATCTTCGACAACGGCGACGACGTCATGGACTACTTCGACACCGAACACCCCATCGTCAGAAAGGGGACGGTACGCCAGCAACGCGTCACCCTGACGATGCCGGAATGGATGGTGCAGGAGCTCGACGACGAGGCGCAGAACCTCGCGGTCAGCCGCAACGCCATCATCAACACCATGCTCGCCGAACGGCTGGGACAACGCCACGCGGCAATGGCCCGCTAAACGAACATCAGGAACGCCTAGAATGCCTAGGCGTTCGGGCGCCAGTGGCTTGCTGGTTGGAGGAACGTGGCAATGCCCTCCTGCCGGCTACGGCAATCGGTTTTTGCCGACGCGTTCTGAATGCCTAGCGGCTCGGGTAATGTGTCCAGACTTTTGCGTCGTGGAAACCACTGGACGTAAACGGCGAGGCGCCCGTTCGGCTCAACACGGCAAAAGAGCGTAATTCCAACGGTTTCGGATTTATACCATCAGGCTCGTGTGTCCAGTGGCGACGGGGAGGGGCAAACTGTGGACGCCTATTGCGCTTTCTGACCAATCTCGCCTTCGTTATGCATGGACTGCCGGCGCGCGTCAAGCACGTCGCGGTACTTGCGCCACTGCCTGCAGGCGTACGCGAGCGCGGCGATGACGGCGATCAGCACCAGCGCTTCCGCAATGACCGCAATCCAGACCAGATCCATCTCAAGCTCCTTCCGGAGTGCCGCCAGCCCTAAGCGACGCCAGCGGGAAACCGATGACATCAGCGTAGGGCCGATTCCGTCTTGGTGAAACGGGCGACCTCTCAGTGCGGCGTCTGGGCAACGACCGACCTGATGATGCATCCACGGCGGCAAGTGCGGAGGGGGAGGACGGCGAACCAGTACGGCAACGGCGGACTTCAAGGCCTACAAGCCCTCAAACCCTTGACATGGGCCGAAAACGGCATTCGAACATTTGTTCTATAATGAGCTGAGAGAGAACGCTGAAGGAGGCGATGGCATGGCTGCGCGGTTGGAGCTGGGGCAGTACGAAGGCGAACGCCGCACGTTCCGCGGCCGCTTCGAACGGCTCGGGAAGAAACGGTGCGAAGGGCGCGAAAGCCCCACCGTGCTGCTGCGCGACATCATCGACGTCCAGACGGGATGGCTCGTCACCGACCACCTCTGGCTCAACCTCACCAAAGGCTTCGCCGAACTCAACCTCCAATGCGGGGACGTGGTGCAGTTCAATGCTCGCATATCGCTGTACGAACGGGGCCGCGCCAACCAAAAGCGCAAGAAAACCGCTTCGAAAAACCGGGACTGGGGCCTCGTGCGACCGACGAAGGTCAGCCGCTACAATCCCCAGGAAGACGGCTGCCTGATCGAGCATGCGGGCCGGCTGTTCCTGCTGGCATTCCCGGCGTCCGGCATAAGCGCGGTACAGGAACGGGTAGAGCGCCTGCGCAAGCTGGAGGAGGAAGCCTGGCGGCGCAAAGCCGAAGAAGAGGCGCCCCCGGAAATGCGCGGGCCCCGGCTCAGCGAACTGATCAAGGATGGTACGCCATTGACTCCCGCGGCAACCAAGGCAGCCTTCCTCGAGGAATTCAGGAAGCGGCTTCCGGCGCTATGCGACGCCTACGGCATCGGCAGGGAACGTGCCCTGACCATCGCGGCGCGCGTCGCCAAGGCGAAGGACTGGCAGGCCGCCGACTACTGGAAGGCGCAGGCCGAGCTTGAACGCCGGTTCGAGCTGATACAGCGCAGCGAGGAAAAGGCCCTGCAGCCAGCCAAACCCAAGAAAAAGACGAAGAAGAAAAAGAAGAAGGCCAAGGGCAACGCCACGGCCAGTGAACAATAATGAGGGGCGGCAAAAACATCGCCGCCCCTTCGCCCACATCCTCGCCGGGGAACATCAATGCGATGTGGGAGAACCACGAATCCGACGCCGCGCCATGCCAGTGCTTCACGTTCGGCGGCACGACCACGACGGTTCCCGGCACCATCCGGACCGGCTCCTCGCCCCACGCCTGGTACCAGCCTTTTGTACGGGCGTTCCGCTCAGATCTCGCCATTCACCGGCACTGGATATTTCGAGGCATTCATCGCCAGCTTGTCTACGATGATCTGCGGAATATCCGCGCCGATGGCATCGGCGAACTGCATGCAGTAGATCATGACGTCCGCCACCTCTTCCTTCATCCGATCGCGCCGTTGCGGAACGTCGACATCGCCGCCGCTCCACTGGAACAGCTCAAGCAGCTCCGCCGCCTCCAGCGAAATGGAAATCGCCAGATCCTTTGGATTATGGAACTCGCTCCACCCGCGCGCATCCCGGAAGCCGCGCACCCGGCCAAGCGCATCCTCAAACGAAAGGGAGACTCCCTGCCGTTCGCTTTCCTCATCCGCCATTTTTCCGCTACCTCCATTACGCTGTCTTCCTGCCCTTACGTGACGAAGACATTCTATGCCACGTCCCGTGGCACGTAGCCGGCCAAAGACCATCCAATGCGTTGCGTGGCGGCGTATACTCGCCAATAGCAAAACCGGCAGGAGGATGGGGTGCGCATGGCCAGGACGACGGATGAAACGATTATCCTCGATTTCCCCTACGGGGTCGAAGGCCTCAAGGCCATCGACGACATCTGGGAGGCAGGCGGCCAGCGCTCGCAGCTGGAGGAGCGCACCAGCGAACTCGTCGAAGAGACGATACGGAAAGGATTCCCGCGGGAAGGCGACTGGGAACGCAAGAACGCGGAACTCATCTTCGACTATCCGGTGGTCTATGTCGCGCATACCGGTGGAGGGCAGCACGGCTGGTACGACGCCTATGTCGGGGAGACCAACGACATCATCCAGCGCACGGGAGAGCATGTGCGCGAGATGCACGGCGACGGCAAGTGGAAGGAGTTCGCCGACAAGCGCGGCGAGGAGGCGTTGCGTCAATACGTCATCGGCAATGCGAGGTTCAACAAGTCGCTGACGCTGGACGTCGAGAACCGGATGATCGAGTACCTCAGCAGCTGCGAGCGGGTGCGCGAGCTCTACAACGGTCGCCCGAATCCGCAGCGCGACTACTATACGCATGACGACCTCGACGACATCTTCGCGCAGATCTGGAGCCAGCTCCACGACGACAATCCCGAGCTCTTCCCCGCGGAAGGGCTGATACGCGATTCAGCGCTGTTCAAGGCATCGCCGTTTCACCGGCTCAGCGACGAACAGTACGAGGCTGAGCGCGCCGTGCTTGACATCGTGCGCAACGCCACGCGGCAGCAAGACGGTGTTCCGACGCTCATCCTGGTGTCCGGCATGGCTGGAACGGGCAAGACGGTGCTGCTCAGCAAGCTGTTCTACGATCTGGTGGAGGAACAGCGCGCCGGGGAATTCGGGGAAGACGGGAAAGCGCCGATCCCGATTGCGCTCATCGTCAACCACGACGAACAGCACACCGTATACGAACAGATAGCGAAGAAGCTGCGGCTGAAGCCCGACAAGGATACCGACGTGGTGTTCAAAGGCTCCAAATACATCACCAAGGCACGCGAACAGTTCGACAGGACTGGTCGCAAGGTGCGCGTCGCGCTCATCGACGAAGCACACCTGCTGGCCACGCAAGGCAACCAGGGGTATCAGGGCAAGAACATGCTCGAAGACATCCTCAAATACACCGACGTAGTCATCGCGGTATTCGACCCGTACCAGATCCTGCGTTCGTCGCAGCGATGGCCGCAGCGGCAGATGGAAATCCTGGCGCCGAAAAGCAATGGAGAAAAACCTGATCCGGAGACCCCGGAACTGGTCACATTCAACGAAGAAACCGGGCAGCTGGTCGAAGTGCGCCGCATCGCGCTCACGCACCAGTTCCGCATGGATGCCGACAACCTCACGCTTGCCTGGTTCGACGCCTTCATCAAGGAAGGGGAGGTCCTGCCGCTGCCGATATGCGGACGCCATGAACGCAACGACAAGGAACGCAGACGCGAACGCAAAAAGGAATCGCGCAAGTACGGCACCGGCATGGTTGAACAGGACGACTTGATGGATATGCCATACGTCCTCGAAGTCTGTTCATCGCCGCTGGACGTGATGGAGCGAATCTGGGAACATGCACGCCGTGAACAGGCATCGGGATACGGCGGCAAGGGACTGTCGCGCGTCGTCGCTTCCTATGACTGGGAATTCAGCAGCGCCCGGCCCAATCCATCGGGCTTCGACAATCTTTGGAACGTCGAACTCTACCGTTGGCAGGACGGAACGTGGCGTTGCGAGCCGCCGGAAGGGTTCGACGAAAGCTTGCGCGGGCATGCCGTAGCTTCTGCGGACGCCGAAGCCAAAGCGAAGCAAGGATATTTTTCCTTCCCCTGGAACCGGGAAATAAAGCGCTGGCAGAAGAAGGAAAGGAAATCCCGCCGCGTCGACGATAACGAGAAGGCCTGGGCGGAACGCGACGAAACGCTCTTTGAAATCGGCTCGACGTATACCATCCAGGGGTTCGACCTGAACTATGCCGGCGTCATCCTCGGGCCGTCCATCGGATACGACCGCGAGACGGAGCGCATCGTCTTCCATCCGGAACGCAGCAAGAACTACCAGGCGACGCAAAAGCGCGGCGGCAAAATCGACTACTCGATCGAGAACCTGCGCAACGAACTCAACGTGCTGATGACGCGCGGCGTGCACGGCACATATCTGTTCGCCGCCGATCCCGACCTGCAGCAAGCGCTGCTGGAAGCCCAACGCAACCGCGGGGCAACCTGGTAAGCCGTAAGCGCCTTGGCGCGGATGGAGTGCCTTGACATTGCAAGTGCAGCAGGAAAATCTTAAGCCGCAACGCTCAGGAAGGGTTCCTGAGCATTTCGACGTGGGGGATGCCGTCTTCGTCGAAGGGGGCGGAGCAGGGTTCGAAGCCTTCGCGGGCGTAGAAGCCGGTCGCGTACTGCTGGGTGGCGAGGCGGATGACGGGGTGGCCGAACGCGGCGTCAATGCAGGCGACGGCCGCGTGCAGCATCCTGCCGCCCAGGCCGGTGCCCCGGGCGCCGTTGGTCAGCACGCGACCGATGCCGACGGCGTCGGCGTAGGCGACTCCCGGCGGCAGGATGCGCAGGTAGGCCGCGATCTCGGTGCCGTCGGCGTTCCAGGCGAACAGGTGCATGCAGGCGGCATCGAGGCCATCGACGTCCTGGTACACGCACTCCTGTTCGACGACGAAGACGGCGGAACGGACGCGCAGGATCGCGTAGAGCTCCGTTGTCGTGAGGTCGCCGAACGTCTTGACAATGAACGATTCCCCCGATGCTTGAATGGTACTCATAGAATTTAATCCTACGGCTCTTCCGGCAGTCCCGGCGCCGCTAATCGATGTGCGCCGGTTGTGCGATGCCCGACGGAGACGGGGTGGAACAAAGACCGATACGCGCCATTGACGGCATCCCGGATCCTGAAAAGTTGAGCGCTTAGCCAGGCACGGGTAAGGTTGGACACAATGTTATGCTCTCGGAGAACAATGGTGTGCTCCGAGCTGGCTTGAGGGGAGAAGTTGCGATGAGTGGCAACAGTATAGTGGGGTGGAAACGCGCAGTTGGGTGGTTTGCCGCGGCGGCCGTAGGTGCCGGACTGCTGTCTCCGGCCGCGTTTGCTCTGGATACCGCCAGCGCCGTGGGAGAACCTCTGGAAACTATGGAAACGGAAACGACGCTGGATTTGCAGGACGGCACCTATGTGCCCGGCCAGGCCATCGTCGTCTATCACGAGCAGTTGGACGAAGAAGACGGGGAATCGACCGCGCAGGATGCCGAGCCGTCACTTGACGACATGGCGCTGGAATTGGAAGGCGAACCGCTTGACGATGCCGGCTTCACGGTGCGCCAGACGTGGGATTTTTCCATATGCGACGAATTCGACGACGGTGAGCCGTCTGCTGAAAGTCTGGATGACGGGGACGGCACCGTCTGGGAAACGCTGGACGGCATACCATCCGGCGATGACGTGCGCATTGCGTTGGTTTCGGAACCCTACACGAGTACCGAAGAGCTGATTGCCGAGCTTGAACAGCTCGATTTCGTCGAATCTGCGGAACCGAACTATCTCATGGAATTCGAGGACGCCTATCCCACGAACGATCCTCTCGTTCCCATGCAGTATCCGGTCCTCAACGGCGACGGCGGCATCAACCTGCAGGCGGCACTCGATGCGGCAGGGGAGGTAACGGACACCAATGTTGTGGCCGTCATTGACACTGGCGTCGACTACACGCACCCCGACCTGGTGGACAGCATGTGGACCGGCGGCGACGAACTGGCGGCGCAGGGCATCCCATCCGGCACGTACGGCTACGATTTCGGTGCGGGGGATACCGATCCGATGCCTACATGCGAAGGCTGTGCCCACGGCACGCACGTTGCCGGCATCATCGCGGCGACTGCCGACAACGGCATTGGCGTCACAGGCGTTTCCGCATCCAGCGAAATCATGGCGCTCAAGGCGGCATCCGACAACCTCGGGATGATGACGATGAGCGCACTTGTCGGCTCGTTCCAGTACGTCATCGCCGCCAAGCTGGCTGGTGTGAACGTCGCCGCCATCAACTATTCCATTGGCAGCTACGGAGCGGAGACCACGGCGGAAAACTATGCCGTGACGCAAGCCGGCAAAGCTGGCGTCTTGACGGTTCAGGCAGCCGGCAATGATTGTGTGGATGCCGACGATCCGGACAACCTTTCGGCGGGGGAGACCCGTCAGACGCCGTATCTGCTGGTGGTTGCCGCGACGAACGATGAGAACGAATACGCTCTCTTCACCGATTACGGGCGAACCAGCGTGGACGTAGGGGCACCGGGCGTGAGCGTCCTGTCGACAGTGCCAGTGGCGGAAACAGCCGACTATGCACAGGCCGATTTCTCTGCCCTTGAAAATGGCGCTATCTACTCGATGCCCATGGAGGACCTCGCCCCAACTGTCCATTATGCTCCCATCGAGGAAGCGCGGCAGGTCTCCGATGGTGAAATCGTCTATGCGGTGGGACGGCAGGATGCTGAGAGCGAGACCTTTGCCGACGATGAGGAAGCGGCTGCGGCAACGAGTGTCGAGGCAGTGGAACGGAACGGCGAAACGGTGATCAAGGTGACCGTCGACCCGGCGCTCCTCGATGATCCCTCGTCGATCAAGGACCTGTATATCAACTTTCTGTGGCGTGACGATAATCCGTTCTTCGGCATGAGCGACGAGGATGCCGCCTCCACCATCGGCGGCCTCGCCAGCATCGGCTGGTCGGATGACAGCCCGATAGCCGCCGGTCTCTTCAGCTCGTTGGGGCTGGGCAACGACACCATGGCGATGTTCCACTATGACTGGGAAGCCCTGTTCAACAAACAGAGAGGCAATGGCGGCAGTGGCTCCGGCGAACCCGACACCGCTTCCGAACAGGTGCTGTTCGTGGATTCGATTCAATTGAAGCCATCGACGTATTACGAGATGGAAGATGGTGCGTGGACGTTCTACGCCGGCAGGCCAATCATCGCCCAGGACATGGCGCCATACGGCTACATGTCTGGCACGTCGATGTCTGCTCCCGTCGTCGCCGGCATGGTCGGTGAGCTGGCCGCACTCTACCCGGATGCCAGCGCCCTCGAGCTGCGCGGCATGATTGTCGGGGGCACCACGCCCGTTGACGATAACCCGTGGCACACGTATGACGACATCATCGATACGGCCACCGACGGCCGCGTTGACTACGGCGTCATCCTCAATGGCCACATCAATGCCAATGCCTGGTCGCTTTCCGTGGATGCCGCCAGCGGAGACGCCATCCTCGAAGGGTACCATCTGTCGAATGCTGCGCTCGCCGTCGACGGCGCGGATGTGGGCAGCGTGGCGGATGGCCGGTTGCAGTTCTCCGGCGACGAGGACGGCATTGGCTGGCTGGCCTTCTCGCTGGCCGATCTCGACGGGGATCTGAAAGCCATCCTCGACGGCGACGAGCATTGGTTCACCGTTACCGACATGGATTCCGGTCGCACGCATGAAGGCTCCTATACGGTGCCGCTCGTCAACGAGGAAAGCGTGCTCATGCAGGCGATCGAGCTGCCGGAAGGCTTCGTCGGCGCGGCGACGGGCAGTCTGGTGACCAAGTCCGACGGGCTGTTTCTGGCAGACGCGTCCGATGGCTCCTATGCCTGGGAATGGACTGGCATGCTCGAGCAGACCACGAACGAGGACGAGATGGATGCCGTCGCGGCCATTGGCGAATGGACCGAACTCGAAGCTCCAGGTGTTCCCGACTGCACCGGTTATGCAGCTGCCTGCACCGCTGACCGTGTACAGTTCGTTGGAATTCAATACGAGCAGATGGACGGCAACCTAGTGGCGCTCGGCTATGTCACGTTGACCAATGAGGACGCCACCGTAAGCACGTCAGTGCAGTATTATGCCAATGTCTATGATCGCGAAAGGCAAGCGTGGAGCGGGTGGACCTGGCTGTGGACGCTCGATGAGGACTGGATGAACATCGGTGATCGCGATCTGGCCCTGTTCGAGAGCTACGCCATCAGCATGACGGCCTACGACGGACGCATGTGGGTAGTGGCCGAGGAGTACATGTGCGACGACGAATACGACTTCCTCTTCACTCGACTGGTCAGCTTTGACCCGGCCGATTTGTCCGACGCGAAGCTGGAAGCGTTCACCGACCTCGAACCCGTGCCAATGGATATTGGCGTCGGTAGCGGCACGCTGGTGCGCACCGGAGACGGCCTCGGCTGGATGCAGCTCGTCACGTTCCTCGACGAGGAGACAGGAGATGAATCGTTCAACGTATGGGGAGCCAGCCTCACCGGCGACGACAGTCTCCTCCTCCACGAACCGGCATCCGAGCCGATTGCCACCGTCTTCGCGGATACGGGTGACGACAGCGTCGACGACGGCTGGGTAGACGACGACTGGACTGATGACGAACTCTGGCTTGACGGCGAAATCTGGATTGACGAAGGCCTCGTCGAAGGGCTTGGGGACTTCTCCTACCATGACGCTTTCACACTGTTCTCCGGAGACGAGCCGATGCGCATTGCCAACGGCGCCATCCTCTACAACGTGGGCATGGCGGCCGTCGGCGACGCCGTCGCCATCCAGCGTTCCGTCGACGGCGACACCGCGACATGGACCGCCACCCCGCTCGGCAACGCCGGATTCACCGGAGGCAATGGCGTGGCCGCTGTTTCCGGCACGATGATCGGCGACGTGCCCTGCTTCCTCGCCGTGCCGCAAAACGCTGTCGACGGCAATGCCAACGTCGCCGGCGCCATCTACGCGATGGTCGGTTCGGCGGCGGAATCGTTGCGGGGATTCGAAACGACGGTCACCGCCGGCATTGCGGACGCGGCCGCGCTGCCGTCCGCCCAAAACGAGGAGAGAACCGTCGCCGACGATTCCGCCGGAGGCACGGCCACCGTCGAAGACTGGCGTGGCGTTTCCGGAACGACAATCATGGCGCTTGCGAAGGACCACGCGACCTGGCAGGCAAGCGCGGCGGACGGATACCGGTTCGCCGGTTGGCTTGATCCTGTCAGCGGCGACATCGTCTCTGCGGCCGAGCGCTATACGGCACCGATCGACTCGCTGCGTGAGCTTGACGCCGTCTTCGTAGCCGACGACGGGGATGGCGACGATCCCTCCGGTGATGGTTCGGGCGGCTCTTCCGGCAGCTCGTCCGGCGATAGCACGTCGGATGGAACCACCGGCGGAACGTCGTCGGGCGGTTCATCCAGCTCAACGACCACGGCTTCCGGCTCATCGGCGCCACGCAAGGCTACGGCGTCCGCCAAGTCAGGGACCGTGAAGACGCCCTCGGTCTCGTCGCTCGCGCGCACGGGCAGCGCCATCGCGCTGATTGCCGCCGTTGGCGTCACGCTGCTGCTTGGCGGCACCATGCTCCTTCGGCGCAAGCGTGACTGACCGTGGCCAAGCGCTAGCGTAGGATGTGAAGAGTCGGCTCCCGTTGGCCACGCGGTCAACGGGAGCCACCGTATGGAGGGCGCAGACCGCAAGCGGGGCGTTGATCGACGGGGCGTGTTATACTCTTTCTTCGTATGTCCTAATAGGTAAAGCATTCGTTTGGAGAATACATAGTGGCAAACATCAAGTCGCAGAAGAAGCGCGTGATCACCAACGAGAAGCGCCATCGTCGCAACGTGTCGGTCAAGTCGGCCCTCAAGACGTACGTGCGTCACGTGCGCGAAGCCATCGCCGCCGGCGACAAGGCTCTCGCCGAGGAGAAGTTCGCAATCGCCGCCAAGAAGCTCGATCAGGCTGCTGGCCGCGGCTTCATCCCGAAGAACCAGGCTGCCAACCGCAAGTCCAGCCTCGCTCTTCAGATCAACGCGATGGACTGATTTCCAGCTTATAGGAAAGGCCCCGGCATTGCCCGGGGCCTTTCCTTTTGTCCCGTTGCCGGCGCGCTTGACGGCGCGGGCTGACTGGGCACGAAGCGGACGGTTGCCTTAATCTAGGGCAACGGTAGAATCGTAGCGTTGGAACTTCATAGGAGGAACGCGTGAGCGAGCAGCACAACCAGCCGGGGTCGACCGATCAGTCTTTGATCCGCAATTTCTGTATCATCGCCCATATCGACCACGGCAAGTCGACGGTGGCCGACCGCATCCTGCAGCTCTCCGGCATCGTTCCCGAACGCGAGATGCACGACCGGTTCCTTGACCGCATGGACATCGAGCAGGAACGCGGCATCACCATCAAGTCCCAGGCCGTGCGCGTGCCGTGGACGTTCGACGGCGTCGAATACACGCTCGGCATGATCGACACCCCGGGCCACGTCGACTTCACGTACGAAGTATCGCGCGCGCTGGCGGCATGCGAAGGCGCCGTGCTGCTCGTCGACGCCACGCAGGGCATCGAGGCGCAGACGCTGTCCAACCTGTACATGGCCATCGACCATGACCTCGCCATCATCCCGGTGCTCAACAAGATCGATCTGCCGAGCGCCGAGCCCGACAAGCATGCCGAGGAAATCGCCGGGCTCATCGGTTGCGACCCCTCCGACGTGCTGCGCGTGTCCGGCAAGACCGGCGAAGGCGTCGCCGAGTTGCTCGACCGCATCGTCATGGACGTCCCGGAACCCAAGGGCGACCCGGAAGCGCCGGCACGCGCGCTGATCTTCGATTCCGTCTACGATTCCTACCGCGGCATCGTCACCTACATCCGCATGGTCGACGGCGAGCTGCGCAGCCGCGAAAAGCTCCATATGATGGGCATCAGCATGACGCATGACCCCATCGAAATCGGCGTGATCTCGCCGGAAATGATGCCGACGAAGGCGCTGGGCGCCGGCGAGGTCGGCTATGTCATTACCGGCGCGAAGGACGTATCCCAGTCGAAGGTCGGCGACACGATCACCTCCGCGAAGGATCCGGCCGCCGAGGCGCTGCCCGGCTATCGCGACCCGCAGCCGATGGTGTACGCGGGCCTGTTCCCGATCGACAACGCGCAGTTCCCGGAACTGCGCGAGGCGCTCGACAAGCTCAAGCTGAACGACGCCGCGCTCATCTACGAACCGGAAACGTCGGTGGCGCTGGGCTTCGGCTTCCGCTGCGGCTTCCTGGGCCTGCTGCATATGGAAATCGTTTCCGAACGGCTCGAGCGCGAGTTCGGTCTCGACCTCATCTCCACCGCGCCGAACGTGCCGTATGAAGTGACGTCGGAAGACGGCACCGTGCATCGCGTGACGAATCCGAGCGAGTTCCCGGAAGGCAAGATCAAGAAGATCGTCGAGCCGATGGTCGCCGCCGACATCATCACGCCGAAGGAGTTCATCGGCGCCGTCATGGACCTGTGCCAGGACCACCGCGGCATCATGGGCACGATGGAATACATCTCCACCGACCGCGTCGAAATGCACTACCGCATTCCGCTGGCCGAAATCGTCTTCGATTTCTTCGACCAGTTGAAGAGCCGCACGAAGGGCTATGCGTCGCTCGACTACCACGAGGACGGCGAGCAGGCGGCCGACCTGGTGAAGGTCGACATCCTCATCCAGGGGGAGAAGGTGGACGCGTTCTCCGCCATCGTCCACCGCGACAAGGCGTACAGCTATGGCGTGATGATGACGAAGAAGCTGCGCGAGCTCATCCCGCGCCAGCAGTTCGAGATCCCGATCCAGGCGGCCATCGGCTCGCGCATCATCGCCCGCGAGAACATTCGCGCGCTGCGCAAGGACGTGCTCGCCAAGTGCTACGGCGGCGACATCACCCGCAAAAGGAAGCTTCTGGAGAAGCAGAAGGCCGGCAAGAAGCGCATGAAGATGCTCGGCCACGTCGAGGTGCCGCAGGAAGCGTTCATCGCCGCGCTGTCCACCGGCGAGGGTGCCAACGACCGCGACACGAAGGACAAGATCCGCGCCGCGCAGAAAACCGAAGGCTGAGTTCCGGCATCTTCGCGGGATTCCAAGATTTCCTGCACGTCCCGGGTGCCGCTATCCGGCAATCCGGGCGGCGACATACGGATACCGGCTTGCCGATTTGTTCATAGCAGTGCAGAATCGTTCGCCATCTCGGCAGCGCTCCGAGATGGCGGCGAATTTTTGGTTATAAAAGGGTATAAAGAGTTATATAAGGGTATATAAGGGTATATAAGGCCTGTACCACTCCCGCTGGCAGCGGGCCACTCCAGCGGGACGTCGCTACATGGAGGCATTGGCCGCCGTAGGCATGGACACGGCATCCTCTGCAAACGTTGCGGCGCACTTGGGGAAGACAAGCAGCCAGCTTTCCAAGGTCCGGTCCCAGCTTATCGAGCAGGGACTGATCTACATGCCCCTCCGTGGCGAAGTCTCCTTTACGGTTCCGGGAATGGGGGACTACATCAACCGCAACCACCCATCAAGCTCCGAACCGTACGACCGCAATCGTCAATGAGCGACAAGTCGGGAGGTGTACAGACTTGCACTTTCGGTTCAGTTTCCCGCCCACAGCTGCTGTTTTCCGGTTTCTTGCAGCGAGGTCACCATTGCGTGGATGACGGCGTTGTGATGTGCACCTGTTTTTGTTCCGACTCAAAGTAGAGCCGGAACAAAAAACAGGTGCACATCGGATATCGGCTTTTTCTTCTGTCCCGTAGCTATGACTGTTGCTGCTGAAGATATTCTTCGGGGGAGATGGGTGGGACCGGGGAACCTTTAAAATCCTTGGCGTTGCGGGTGACGATGTAATCGGCATGGAGGTTTTCAGCTATGGCGGCAACGAAAGCGTCCTCCGTATCGAGGAACCCGAAGCCCAGCCCCCGGAGAATCGCCTTTTCGTCCAGCGCGCCGACGCTGGCGTAGTGCAGAAGGCCGGCGACTATCCGACATGCTTCCTTTTCGGGAATGCGGTTCCGGCGGCAAATATAGATGAACGTAGGTATGGCATGCGCTGGGATGAACAGTTCGCAATCCCTATGGAAGTCAGGCAGGGAGAGGATGGCTGCCGATGCCTCCCACAATCCTTCCCGCTTCAGGGTCGCATCAAGGAGGATATTGGTATCGAGGAGAAGCCTAGTCATCGTATTTTTCCGCGAGGTGCTGGCGGTAGTCTTCTTCATCCGCGTCTCCCTCCATCGATCCTACGAGAGCCATGACGCCGGGGGAAATCTTGTATTCCGCCAGCTTCGGATCGAATCCATTGAGCTGCTCTTCGACGATGGCGGAGAGCGATCGTCCTTCTCGGGCTGCCCGGTCCTTGCCAAGCCGGATGGCGCCGTCGCTGATGCTAAGCGTGAGTTTGCTCATCGGAAACCTCCTTACGTACTTTTTTCAATCATATACGTATCATCGGCGTGGCTGCAAGCCATGAAAGATGGCTAGATGACGGATCGCTCGTTGAACGCAACTACGAACGGCTAGAATGGACGACTATGAGACAGCATTCGCAATACTTTTCAGGTTTCCGCTAGGTCCCTAACCGACCTAGCAAAGGAAACCAACATGAGCAAGACCTATAAGGACAATGCCGTACGGCGCATGAAGGCCGAAGCCGATGCCGCGGGATTCCGTGAAGTATGGGAAGGCAACACCGGCCTGGTCGATGACGATTGGGACGATTCCGTCGTCTACCAGCGCCGCCGTCGCTGGGTATGCTGAATCCAGCGTACGAACCCGCAGGTAGCAGGAAGGATTGATAGGCATGGCAGAACGGATGGAGAACGTACGTATCGCGCAGGCAACCGATGACAATCTCGATACGCTGTGTGCAATCGGGGCGCGGTGTTTCCAGGAGACATTCGCAGGCGACAATACCGCCGCGGATATGCAGGGATACCTCGACGAATCGTTTTCCTGGGAGCGTGTCGCCGAAGAGCTGCACAATCCGGACTCGTCGTTCACCATCGTCTACGTCGGTGCCCAGCCGGCCGGATACCTGAAAACCAATGTCGGTTCAGCTCAGACCGAGGTAGGAGGTGATGATGCGCTAGAAGTGGAGCGCATCTACATCCTCAAGGCCTACAAAGGGCTCGGCCTTGGCGGCCGACTCATGGACCTTGCGTTCGAACAGGCGGAGCGACAAGGTAAGAATCGTATCTGGCTAGGCGTCTGGGAACATAACGACGCGGCCCGCGGATTCTATGAGCACCGCGGATTCACGGTGATCGGCGACCATGTCTTCCAGCTGGGAACCGACGCCCAGCGCGACCTGATCATGGAACGCGCCGTGGAGTAAAAGACCGCGTCGCGATACGGCATCCGTCTGCGGAGACAGGCGAGGAACAAGAAGGTGCGCTATAGGCACAATGGAAACCGGCAGCGCGACATGCAGCCGTATACTGTGTTCCGTAGATGATGCTTTAGCCAAGGGTGCAGCCCGGCCGCGGAAAATCATAAACGGCTGCGTGCTCCCTGTCGTTGTCGGGAGGGGCGTTATGAACAACGATTCGCACCAGAATCAAGCAGGGCGTTGGGGACGTGCCGGCGCGGTCGTCGCTGGTTTGCTTGCCATTGCGTTGAGCGCGGGCTGCGGTTCTTCGGGAGCTGTCTCGTCATCCAATGAAGGCGCATCGGCGTCGCAGTCGCAATCGTCGTCATCATCCTCATCGGCATCCGCATCGGCGTCGTCTTCATCCCAGGCCAAGGTACAGTCCACGGAAATGACGTCCGACGCTGCCGTTGACGTCGCCGTTTCCGATGCGGGCTTCACGGTGAACGACGTGCAGGTGACCAAGTCCAGCTTCCAGGTCGACGATGGCAATGGCGAATACGAGGTGGAGTTCTACCGGAACAACGTCGAGTACGACTACACCATCGACGCCAGGAGCGGCGCCATTCTCGAACGTTCCAGCGAAGCGTTCAAGAAGTCCGCTTCCTCGCAGTCGGCGTCCGCATCCACGACTTCGTCCGCCAACGGGGTGCTGAGCGCGGATGCAGTGAAGGCCATCGCGGCGGAGCATGCCGGGCTGAGCGCCCAGAAGGTGACGTTCACGCAAGTGAAGCTCGAGGTCGATGACGGCGTGCAGGTGTACGACGTTTCCTTCATCAACAACAACATTGAATACGACTACCAGATCAACGCCACCACCGGCGCAATCCTGGAGTTCGAAGCCGACCGGTAACCGGAGTTCGGCGCTGCCGTTGCGGGCTCGCATGGTATGTGCTAGCGTTTGTCCTTATGGAGAATGGCGCGGCCTGCGCCTGTCGATGACGATGGGCGCAGGCCGCGCGTCAAAAACCAAGAAAACGCGAAGACCCTCAGTCCGGAGGATGGACCCTATGACGAACCGTACTGCCGAACCCGTGGACGTCGATGAGCTGTTTGAACGCATCGCCCAGTGGCCCGAAGTGGAGGCCATCGCGCTGGGCGGTTCGCGGGCCAGCGGCAACGACGACGCGAAATCGGATTACGACGTGTACCTGTATACCACCGCGCCAATTGATGAAGCGCGCCGGAGCGGACTGCTCGGCGAGTACTGCGCGGTCATGGAAATCGGCAACCACTACTGGGAGATGGAAGACAACTGCACGCTCAACGACGGCATCGACATCGACATCCTCTATCGCGACCTCGATTCGTTCATGGAGGAGGTCGCCGACGTCGTTGAACGCCATCAGCCGTCAAACGGCTATACGACATGCATGTGGCACAACGTAGTCACCAGCCGCATCGTGTTCGACCGCAACGGACGGCTAGCGGAAACGCAGGAACGTTTCCGCGTGGATTATCCGGAGGAGCTGCGCCGCAATATCGTCGAGCGCAACATGAACCTGCTGTCGGGGACGCTGCCGGCGTACGACCATCAGATCGCAAAGGCCGCAGGCCGCCGCGATACCGTCAACGTCATCAACCGCGTGGCCGCGTTCCTGGACTCGTATTTCGACGTGGTCTTCGCGCTCAACCGCGTCACCCATCCGGGAGAGAAGCGCATGCGTCAGCTGGCGCTGCGCGACTGCAGCGCATTGCCGGCGGATTTCGAAAAGAACCTGGACGCGCTGCCGCAAGCCATCACGCAGGATGCCGCCACGCTCAACGCCCTCATCCACGCCATGGTGACCGCGCTCCAGCAGCTGGCAGCGCAGGAGCACCTTCCAGCATTTTCTTCAGAAGCTGAAATCTAGGACATGGACATCTCGGCAGAATCGGCGGTACCGTGCGGTTTTCTGCCCCGACGGATTGTCCTACATTCCGTGTTGCTGAAAAATTGTTGGACGCTCCGGACCGGGGGCGTCCAACAATTTTTTCGGCTCGCAAATCCTAGGACAAGCTCATCGGCCAGAATCGGCGAAATGGCAAGGTTCCTCCCGCTCGAGCGCGGTTGACATTTCACGGTCGCGAAAAAATGTGAACCTGAGGTAGTGAGACGAACTCATTCGGACTGCTCGAGCTGCTGAATGCCAGTCTCGACCTGGCGCAGGCGGTTGCGCAGGGCGGTTTCCAGGTCGACTCCAGCGGCGTCGGCCTGGCGTACCGCTTGCAGTACCATGTCGGCATAGCGTTCGGCATTCGAAGCCGGCGTCGGCAATGAGAACGCAGGCTGCAGCTTCTGCGCATCCGCCGACTTGCGCACGCGCGACGCCACCTTTGAGGCGCGAGGGAGCGCGCCCTGCGCGTTCGAAATGCCGTCGAGCACGCTGTCGCGCCGCTTTTCCTTCTGCTTCATCGTTTCCCACAGCGCCAGCGTGTCCTCGCTGTTGAGCGCGGAGTCACTGGCGTTCTCGGCAAAAATATGCGGATGCCGCGTAATGAGCTTGTCGACCAGCCGGTTGCACACTTCGTCCAGCGTGAACGGATCGTCGGGATCCTCGGAACACACCTGCGCCTGGAAAACGGACTGCAGCAGCATGTCGCCGAGCTCTTCGCGCATGTTCTCCCGGTCGCCGGTTTCCAGCGCGTCAATGTATTCGTAGGTTTCCTCCAGCAGCGGCTTGATGAGGGACCGGTTCGTCTGCTCGCCATCCCACGGGCAACCGCCCGGCTCATGCAGGATCCTGACTATTTCCCGCACGCGTTCCAGCGCCGTGGGAGCGTCTTCCACCGCTTGAAGCTTGGGGGAATGGAACCCCTCGGGCAGTTCGTAATCGTCATGTGCAGCTTGCGTCATGCTGCCGATTCTTCCACCGCAGCCTGACCGTTATCGCCCGCGGACGGCGCGCAGGTCTTCCGGAGCGATGCGGGAGCGGAACATCTCGGTGATTTCCTCCAGCGTCTTCGCGGCGTAGGCGGGGCTCGTGGACGGCAGCGGCGTCGCCGGCACGTCGCCAAGGCCCTCTTCCTCAAGTTTCGGCAAGCAATAACGCTGGAAAAGCTGCGCCGACTTCGCGCCAGTCGGATAGATATGCCGGATGCGCGAGCCTTTGATCATCGGGCCGAGATCGGCTGGGACGACGTTGCGTATGCTCGCGTCCGAAGCGCCGAGGATGTCGCAGGATTCCACCGTATCCCACAGCGCGATGCCATGCCGCAGCGCGAACCGCCGCCGCTCGTCCCGGGTGGTTCCGACGCGGTCGGAAGGGTCGTCGGGATCGGCGAACAGCGCTTCCATGACCGGCCAGAAACGGTTGCGCGGATGCATGTAGAAGAATCCGGCTTCCCGCGACTTCGGACTTGCCATCGTGCCGAGGAACAGCACGCGGGAATCTTCGTTCCACAGCGGTCCGAAGCCGTGCTCTACGTGCTGCCATTGCTGTTGCGACGCCTGCTGCCGCGCCGATCGTTTCGCTGCCATGGTGCCTATCGTAGGAAGCGTCGCCGCTGCCGGCAAGGAAGATTCGCCGCAGCCTGCGCGAATTTGGCCGTTCCGCGACGTTCCGTCTATATTGGGAACGGTTTTCGATGACGAAACCGGCGCAATGATCCAAGATTCAGGATCGAGGGGAGAGGAGAGGAAACAGTGAAGTACTTTACCAGCGACCTGCATTTTCATCATCCGTTCGTAGCGGCGTTGCGCGGGTATGCGCGGCCCGGATTTGAGACAGTGGGAGCCGAAGCGCTGCGCGAGCTGCGCCGCGCCGGCGTCTATTCGTGGGAAGAGATGGTGGATTGGCAGCGCCATGACGACGATATCGTCGCCGGCATCAACGCCACCGTCGGCGAAGGCGACGACCTGTACGTGCTGGGCGACATCGGCCCCGGCGGAACCCGTGCCCTCAATGTCGCGCTGGAACGTTTGAGGACGGTAAACGTGCCGCGCGAACGGCTGCATCTGGTGCTGGGCAACCATGAGCAGCTGGAACCGGGCGACGACTATATGAACCTGCTGCTCACCGTTTTCAACGACGTTGCCGTTCGTGGCCGCACGACGATTGACGGATTGGGGGAGGTGGAGCTGTCCCATTTCCAGTTCGCCGCGCATTTCAACGATGGCGAGACAGAGGGAATGAGCCAGAACGCGAAGCAGGCGAAGTACCGTCAGTACGCGTTCGAGGACGACGGGAGCACATACCTGCTGCACGGCCATACGCACGCGCGCACGCCATATGAATTCGACAACCCGCGCGAACTCAACATCGGCGTGGATGCGTGGGGCATGAAGCCGGTAGCCGAAACGCGCATCGTCGAAGCGTTCCATGACTTCCATGGAGCCGTGCCGAAGGAAGCGGCGGACGACGGGCACCCGACGCTGACGATTCTGCGCGGGTTCCCGGCCAGCGGCAAGAGCACGTGGGCTCGGCAGCAAGCCGGACCGGCCACCGTCATCGTCAACCTCGACTCGATGAGGGAAATGATGATGGCCCACCGCTCCACCTGGCATAAGCACGCCACCGACGCGCAGCGCGAGCTGCTGATGGACTCGTCGCGCCATCTGATGCGCGAAGCGCTGGGCCGCGGCCTGAACGTCATCAGCGATGCCATGCACGTCAACCCCGCATACGTGAGCGAGGAAATCGAACTGGCGCGGCAATGCGGCGCGCATGTTCAGTTCCGCGACTTCCTCGACGTGCCGCTGGACGAGCTGCTGCGGCGCAACGCCGAACGCGACCGCGAGGAACGCGTCCCTCCCGATTTCCTCAAGCGTACGTATAAGAAGGGCATGAAGATGCGTGGGAACGTCGCGTCATCCGCGAGCAGCGGCAGCGCACAAGCTGCGGTAGCAGGCGGCGGAGCGCATGCCGGCGATGCGACGGTAGCCGGAAACGATATCGATGTCACGGCGGTGCCCGACGACGGCAACCTGCTGCACCAGATGGAACGCAACGAATACGTACGGGTCAAGCCGG
Organism: Bifidobacterium sp. LH_450; assembly: GCF_056356715.1. Classification (NCBI taxonomy): domain Bacteria; kingdom Bacillati; phylum Actinomycetota; class Actinomycetes; order Bifidobacteriales; family Bifidobacteriaceae; genus Bifidobacterium; species Bifidobacterium sp. LH_450. Next base: position 59,049 of record NZ_JBKEUU010000001.1, read on the forward strand.
TAGCCGGCGACGACGGCGTGTACGCATGCAACTTTACGCGGGACGCCTTCTTCAACCATGTCTGGAACCAATACACGAGTACGGCACGCGGGCTGTTCCTCGACGAAGACGGCAACGTCGTCATGCGCGGTTTCGAGAAGTTCTTCAATCTTGAAGAAAACAGGGAAACATCGCTGCCTAAAGTGCTGGAGTCCATCGAATATCCGGTGCGGGTGGAGCGCAAGGAGAACGGCTTTCTCGGGCTCGTCGGGCTCAACGCTTCCGGCGACGGGCTGCGCTTCTATTCGAAGAGCGGAGTGACGGATTATTCCGCGCTCATTGCGCAGCAGGTCATGGCCGCGCTCGGACGTGTCGAAGGATCATACGAGCGTCTGCTCGCAATCCTGCGCGCCCATGGCGTCACGCTGGCGTTCGAAATCATCGACAACGAATCGGACCGCCATATCATCCGCTACGAGCATTCGCAGGCCGTGTTCCTGCATGCCATCCGCAACGAGAAGACGTTCAGCATCGACTACGGGGCGGAACGCGACGTCGACGCACTCGGCGTTTTTGCGCGCCCGGAAACGGTAGCCATCGCGCAGAACGAGTACGCACTGCTCGAGCAGATCGACGAGGCGCGCCACAGCGACCGCGAAGGCGTGGTGCTGTACGGGGCGAACGGCTACATGGTCAAGATCAAGAGCGACCTGTACTTGAAGTCGAAGAGCGTACGGCGCATTCTCGAACAGGTGCTGCTGAGCGGCAAGCCGCGCCGTACGGACCGTTCGGAGCGCACGCGGCTGGCCAACGAGATTCTGGACAATCTCAGCCGTGAGCAACTGGTCTACACCAGCGCGCTGAAAGGGGAGGAGAAGATCGACATGATTCCCGTTACCGCCTACCTGACGGAACATGGCACGGAGGGCGAGGATTCCGGTTCCGAGAGTTGACGGGCGGCTGGTTTATGGAAAATTGACGAGCGCCTGCCACGGGTATGGAACGGGACATTCGGAAACATTCCGTACCCATGGCCGGCGCTTTGGACAGGTCCTGACGATACTTGCGTACCGCTATCACTCGTCGGGTGAGCGATGGGCGTCCTGTTCGGCTTTCATCGCCTCCATCAGCTTGCGGTCGCGGCGTGCGATTTTCTCGCGTCCTTCGTCGCCGGTCCAGTCATAGAAGCCGTGGCCGGTTTTCTGGCCGAGATTGCCTTCGGCAACGAGTTTCGCCAGCATCGGGTCCTCGCCTGTATTCGACGAGATGTCGGCGTTCAGGTATTTCGACACGTTGAAGAAGGTGTCCAGTCCGCCCAGATCGGCGCTGGCAAGCGGCCCGAGAATGCTCCAGCGCAGGCCGAGGCTGTTTTCCATGACCGTATCGACCGTCTGGGCGTCCGCGATGCCTTCGTTGACGATGTTCGTCGCTTCGCGCAGCAATGCGCACTGCAAGCGGTTGCCGACGAACCCGAACGCTTCGCGGCTTAGTTTCGCCGGTTTCTTGCCGATGCGCGCCATCAGCTGCGCCGTGGTTTCGGCGACCTCCGGGGAGGTCTGCACTCCGGGCACCACCTCGACGAGAGGCATCAGCTGCGCGGGATTCCAGAAATGCGCGACGACAAGCCGTTCTGGATGCTCCAACGCTTCCTGCAACGCCGTTGGCGACAGTCCCGACGTGTTCGTGGCGAAGATGGCGTCGGCCGGCGCGCTGCGTTCGATCTCGCTCCATACCTGCTTCTTGACATCGAGATTCTCGACGATCGATTCGATGATGAAGTCGGCATCGGCAACGCCTTCGGCGATGTCGGTTATGGTGGAGATCCGCTCCATCACGGCGTCGACGTCGCCGCCGGGCAGCATGCCATTGTCGGCCAGTTCCTGCGCTTCGGCGCGGATTTTCGCCAGTACGGCATCGAGGTCGAGGTTGCCGGCCTCGACGATCGTGACCGGGTAGCCGTGCATCGCGAACTGCAGGGCGGTGGCATGCCCCATCGTTCCGGCGCCGATGTTGGCGATGGCCTTGATATCTTCGAGTTGCTTCGCCATGGTCTTGCTCCTTTGCAATCGGTAAGCGAACAATACCAGCATTCTACGCCGCCGTTCCCATGCCGCCAGCCATCATCGGCGCATCGCTCTGCATCAAATGGCATTTTCAGGCATTAAACCGCATTTTTTAGCATTCAATGGCATTCTTTGGTATACACAGCATTTTCAGACATCAAATGTCTGTCTGCCATCGATGGCGGTGCGTGGAGCATTGCAAAAACTAGCCAAATTGCGGAAAGCCATTGGCTGGCTGCGCTATGGCCCGCTAACGTGGTTGGCAACCAACGCCGTTGAAGGGACACCATATGACACGCGCACTTATCATCGTCGACGTCCAGCCTACGTTCTGCGAAGGCGGCGAACTGGCCGTGGACGGCGGCAACGCCGTCGCGCAGGCCATCGCGGGGTTCGTCGATGAACACGCCACCGACTACGGCTATGTGGCCACCACGCAGGACTGGCACGTCGAACCCGGTTCGCACTGGTCCGCCACCCCGGATTTCGTCGACACATGGCCGGTGCATGGCGCCGCCGGCACGCCGAACGCGGCCATTCATGCCGCCGTCGCAGCAGCGCTCGACGCGGCCGGCATCGCCGTTCACCACTTCAAGAAAGGCCAGTATTCCGCCGCCTACTCCGGATTCGAAGGCGTCGAAGACAACCGCGAGGATGCGGTTCCGACGCGCGAGGAAGTGGCCGCGGCACAGGCAGCCGGGCTGACGCTGGAGCAGGACCTGCGGGCAGCCGGCGTGACGTCGGTGGATGTCGTGGGGCTCGCGCAGTCGCATTGCGTCAAGGATACGGCGCTGGACGCGGCGCGGCTTGGCTTCCCGACGCGCGTATTGAGCGACCTCACCGCGCCGGTCAGCCCCGAACTGGGGGAAATCGCCAGCCGCCAGCTGGCCGAAGCCGGCGTAGCGGAAATCCCCTCAGCGCAAATCTAGAGTCCTTCCGCGCCGGGAGGCGAACGCCGCGGGCGTGCATTACAGTGGGGGCGTGGCTTTCGAAGTGTACGTTCACGTGCCGTTCTGCATGAGGCGGTGCGGCTATTGCGATTTCAATACCTACACGGCGCGCGACCTCGGTTCGGGGGCGTCGCGCGAGAACTACGCGCAGCTGGCGATCCGCGAAATGCAGCTCGTGCGCCGCTGGCAGCTCGGCCGCGGCATCGTCGAGCCGCCGGTTTCCAGCGTGTTCTTCGGCGGCGGGACGCCGACGATCCTGCCGGCGGAAGACCTCGTGCTGATGCTGGACGCCATCTGCGACATCTGGGGAGTGGAGCCGGATGCGGAGATCACCGCCGAAGCCAACCCCGACACCGTCGACGAACGCTACATTGCCACGCTGGCCGAAGGCGGCTTCAACCGCATTTCGTTCGGCATGCAGTCCGCGGTGCCGTGCGTGCTGGAAACGCTGGACCGCACCCATACGCCGGCGAACGTCGAAGCCGGCGTCGAAGCGGCGCGCAAGGCCGGCATCCGTTCCAGCGTCGACCTGATCTACGGCACGCCGGGGGAGAGCGTCGCCGACTGGGAGACGTCGGTGCGCGTGGCCATCGACCTGGGCGTCGACCACGTCTCCGCATACGCGCTCACCGTCGAGCCGACGACGAAAATGGGGCGCCGCATCGCCGCCGGGACGTTGCCGAAGCCGGACGACGACGACGAAGCCGCGAAATACGAGATTGCCGACCGGCTGCTGTCCGAAGCCGGCTTGCAGTGGTACGAAGTGAGCAACTGGGCGCGCCCCGGCTTCGAAAGCCGGCACAATCTCGGGTACTGGCGCAACGTCGACTGGAGCGGCATCGGCCCCGGCGCGCACAGCCACTATGCGCTCGGTGCCGGCGGTTGTGAAGACGCCGTCGGCCTGCGCGCCTGGGATACCGCGCATCCGCGGCTGTGGGCGCGCCAGATTGCCGCCGAAGACGTGCCGTGGAGCGGTTCCGAGCGCATTTCGGCGCGGGAAAACGCCGAGGAAGAACTGATGCTGGGCCTGCGCATCCGCGAAGGATTCGAGATTTCCTTGCTGCCGCAGATCCCTTCCAGCGCATGGCGGCGCTTCGCCGACGACGGCTTGCTGACGCTTGCCGGCGGCCGCGCCGTGCCGACGTTGCGCGGGCGGCTGCTCAACGACCAGATCATCACGTCGCTGATGCAATACCTGTAGCCGATTCGTATAATCGTGAGGAAGGGATGCAGCCAACGGGGCGGCCGCGCACGCAAAGGAGCGGGAGATGGGACGCAACGCCAGGCATGGAACGGACGCCGCACGCGGCTCGCCGCGCCGTCGCGGCCGTCGGTCGGCGCTGCGCCGCGACCGCACGGCCACGCTGAAGGGATCCAAGGGGCGATTCGCGTCAATCGCCGCGCTCATGGCGCTGGGATCGTTCGCATTGGTTGGCCTGTTCGTCACGGCGCCCGACATGCAGGCCACCGGCTCGTCCTATTACGGCAGCCATAACCTCGCCGACGCCACGGTCGTCAGCGAATACGGCCTGACCGAAGACGACCAGGAGGCCGTCCGGAAGACGGAAGGAGTGGCGCAGGCGGAATTCAGCTGGTTCAAGGACGTGACGATCGCCAACAGCTCGCATGCGGTGCGCATCTTCTCGATGCCGCAGTCGATCTCCACCGTCGAAATCATCGAGGGGCGGCTTCCAGACGACCCTGCGGAAATCGCGTTGAGTTCCAGCGAACGCGGCATCTACGCGGTCGGCAGCACGTTCCGCATCGACGAGCCGGCCGACATCGCCGGCGATACCGTGCTGGCATCCGACAGCTTCCGCGTCGTCGGCTTCGTCAACGCCAGCGACATCGTGTCGCACGCCGGCATGGGGTCGTCCACTGCCGGCACCGGCGACCTGGCCGGCTATGGATTCGTCGCCGACAGCGCCTTCGATTCGCCGGTCGCCATGCTGGGCCGCGTTACGTTCACGTCGACGCAGGGGCTGGAATACTGGGAAGACGGCTATGCCGAGGCCGTGCAGGAGGGCATCGCGGCGCTGGATGGAGCGCTGGCCGGCCAGCCCGCGTTGCGCGAGGAGAGCCTCAAGGAAGAACGCCGCGCGCAGATCGCCGAAGCGCGCAAGCAGCTCGACGAATCCAGGCAGCAGCTTCAGGATGCGCAAACGCAGCTGGACGACGCCAAATCGCAGATCGACGCCGCCAAGGACGCCATCGCGCAAGGCAAGGCGGATGCGGTGCAGGAAGGGGCGGACCTGGCATCGCAGCTTGCGCAGGCCGGGGGAACGCTTACGGCAGCCGACTCCAAGATTGCCGGCGCGCAGGCGCAGCTGGCGTCGGCGGACCGGCAGATCGCCTCCGGCGAAGCGCAGCTGGCGAACGGATGGACATCGCTGACGCAGGCGCAGGCGGCGCTGGAGGACGCCGAATCCCGGATCCAGTCCGCCGGAACGCAGCTGGACGCCATCGGGGGCGCGCTGAACGTATGGCGGCTGACCGGCGTCACCGGCAGCGTCTACGAGCGGCTCGTCTCCACGTACAACCAGGCCGTGGCATCCTATGAGTCATCGGTAGGCCAGTACAATGCGGCGCTGGATGGCTACGATTCCTCGCTGGGCGCATGGCGCGACGCTGCGGGGACGCTGGAGGAAGGCAGCGCGGACTACCAGGCCAACGCCGGAGCCCTCGCGCAGGCCGCGCAGGAAGCCGCCTCGGGCAAGCAGCGCCTGTCGGCAAGCGTCGCGTCGATCGCCCAGCAGGCCGCCGACGATGCCGGCGAGCTCATCACGGGGCAGCGTGCGCTGGAGCAGGCCGAGGAAGAATACGAGGCGAAGCTGGCGGAATTCAACGAAGCCAAGCCGCAGGCCGAAGCCGACATCGCCGAGGCCCAGGCGCGCATCGACGCGGCCGCGCAGAAGGTCGACGGGCTGTCGGTTCCCGCGTATACGGTGGCGAGCCGCAGCGAGGGGCTGACGGGCAAGGGCTATGCGGTCTACGAAACGATTTCGCGGATCGTGACGAAGCTGGCGGCCATCTTCCCTCCGTTCCTCTATATGGTGGCGGCGCTCGTGACGTTTTCGACGATGGGACGCATGGTGGACGAGGAGCGGGGCAATGCCGGCACGCTCAAGGCGCTGGGCTATTCCAATGCGTCGGTGATGGCGAAATACACGCTCTACGGGTTCGCCGCCTCGACCATCGGCACCGCCGTGGGCGTCGCGCTCGGCCATACGCTGCTGCCGCTGATCGTCTATTCGGCGTACGGCAAGCATTTCATCCTGCCGCGCATCGAACTGCATTGGTATCCCGCTATCGCGGCACTGGCGTTCGTGTTCGGCTGGCTGGCCGCCATCGCGCCGACATGGCTCGTCGCCCTGCGCGATGCACGGGAACAGCCGGCGTCGCTGCTGCGGCCCAAGCCGCCGGCGAAAGGCTCGCGGATCCTCCTCGAACGCGTCAAGCCGGTATGGAACCGGCTGAATTTCACCGGCAAGGTGACCGCGCGCAACATCTTCCGCTACAAAGGGCGCATGTTCATGACGATATTCGGCGTCTGCGGCGCCGTGGCGATGCTGGCCGCGGGATTGGGGGTGCAGGCGTCGATCCGCCATGTCGCCGACCGGCAGTTCGACGAACTGGTGACGTACGACCTGATCGTGGCCGAACGCTCCGACAACAGCGACGCCGAAAGCCAGGCGGCGGCGGACAGCGTGGCCGGCGACGAGCAGGTCTGCCGGTCCACGCCGATCCGCTACGAGGAGATGTCGCTGAACGGCGACGCTACGCAGGGACGCCAGTCCATCACGATGATCGCCACCGACGACGCCTATGCGCTGGCATCGTTCATCACGCTCGGCTCCAGGGACGGCACCAGCGTGGCGCTGACCGACCGCGGCGCCGTCGTCAGCGAGTCGCTGGCATCGATGCTGGGGGCGGCGGAAGGCGACGTCATCAGCGTGGAGGATGCCACCGGAACGCAGCGCTCGTTCCGCGTCGCCGGCATTACGGAAATGTACATCGGGCATTTCCTGTTCCTGTCGGCCGACGGCTATGGCAACGCGTTCGGCACGGCATATGCGCCGAACGCGCATATGGTTTCCCTCGCCGACGCCGACGCGGAGGCGGTCGAGCGGCAGGCCGCGGCCTTCGTCGCCGTCGACGGCGTCAAGTCCGTCGTGCAGAACACGGCGATGCGCGCCATGGTCGACCGCATCGTCACCGCGCTCGACATCATCATGACGGTGCTGGTCGTCGTCGCCACGCTGCTGGCCATGGTCATCCTCTACAACCTGACGAACCTCAACGTGTCCGAACGCATGCGCGAACTGTCGACGCTCAAGGTGCTGGGCTTCACGGACCGGGAGGTGACCATGTACATCTACCGCGAAACGGTGCTGCTGTCGGCGCTCGGCATCCTCGCCGGGTTCGCGTTCGGCGAGTGGCTGCGCCGCTTCATCATCGCCGAGGTGCCCCCGCCGGACGTCATGTTCGACCCGGCGCCGCAGGCTGTGGAATTCGTGGTGCCGGTGGCGCTGGTCGTGGCCGTGCTGGCCCTGCTGGGGATCCTGGTCCATCGCCGGCTGCGCGACGTGGACATGCTGGAAGCGCTCAAATCCGTCGAATGACGGCGCCCCGTGCCTGGAGGGCATTCATGGCCCATTGCCGCATGGCGGCGCCGGACCCCTCATGGCCGGCCCGGCAGGCAGCGCCATGGGCGATTGCCCCATGGCGCCGGCCCTGGGAAGCATGGGCGGCTGCCTTATGTGAAGACGGCGTGTCGGGGGAACCGGAATGTGGACGCCGAAACATGGCTGAGAAGTGTGTCCAGTAATCTGTGAAGGCAATTTGCTGTTTTGGCGCTTTTGTGCCGCCTTGGCAGCCGAGTCCGTCGACAAGAAGAGGTGATAGAGGTGACATTTGGAGCCCCGCTAGATTTGACGATTCATCGTCCTGATGGTCTCTATGATCCAGCCGCCGAGCATGACGCCTGCGGCGTCGGCATGGTCACCACGCTCCATCGCGAGCCGGAACGCAAGATCGTCGATGACGCAATCGAGGTGCTCGTCAACCTCAACCACCGCGGCGCCGTGGGCGCCGAGGAGAACACCGGCGACGGCGCCGGCATCCTGATGAGCATGCCGGATGAATTCATGCGCGCGACCATCGACGCGCAGCTTCCCGAAGCGGGCCATTATGCCGCCGGCATCGCCTTCCTCGACCGCGACATCGCCGTCTCCTCGCAGCAGGAGCAGGCCATTGCCGCCATCGCGCGCGACGAGGGGCTCGAAGTGCTCGCCTGGCGCGTCGTGCCGACCAACCCCGACGGACTGGGGCTGCAGGCCCTCGCCTCGATGCCCGCGTTCAAGACGCTCGTACTGGCCGACCCGGACGGCAAGCTCGCCGGCATCGACCTCGACCGCAAGACCTACCGCGTGCGCAAGCGCGTCGAGCATGAAGTCGGCGTCTACTTCGCGTCGCTCTCCAGCCGCACGATCACCTACAAGGGCATGCTCACCACGATGCAGCTCAAGCCCTTCTTCCCGGACCTGTCCGACGGGCGCATGAAGGCCACGATCGCCATCGTCCATTCGCGCTTCTCGACGAACACGTTCCCCAGCTGGCCGCTGGCCCAGCCGTTCCGCCTGCTCGCGCACAACGGCGAGATCAACACGATCCAGGGCAACCGCAACTGGCTGACGGCGCGCGAAGGCAACCTCAAGTCGCCGCTGCTCGGCGACATCCAGCAGCTGCTGCCGATCCTCACCCCGGGCGACTCCGATTCGGGCAGCTTCGATGAATGCCTCGAGCTGCTGCACCTGGCCGGCCGCTCGCTGCCGCACGCCATCCTGATGATGGTGCCGCCGGCATGGGAGAAGGACCCGGACCTCGACCCGGACGTGCGCGCCTTCTACGAATACAACAACACGCTCATCGAGCCGTGGGACGGGCCGGCCGACATCATCTTCACCGACGGCACGCTCGTCGGCGCCGTGCTCGACCGCAACGGCTTCCGCCCGGGCCGCTGGCAGGTCACGAAGGACGGCTACGTCGTCCTCGCCTCCGAAGCCGGCGTCCTCCCGGATACCCCGGAAGGCGACATCGTGGCCAAGGGGCGCCTCGAGCCTGGCAAGATGTTCCTAGTCGACACCGCCGAAGGCCGCATCGTGCCGGACGAGGAGATCAAGCAGCAGCTTGCGCACCAGCATCCGTACCGCGAATGGCTCGAAGGCAACACCGTCGAGATGAAGGAGCTGCCCAAGCGCGAGCACATCAACTACAACGACCATTCGGTCACGCGCCGCCAGCGCGCCTTCGGGTACACCGAAGAGGACCTGAAGATCGTGCTCACGCCGATGGCGAACACCGGCAAGGAGCCGCTCGGGTCCATGGGCAACGACGCGCCGCTCGCGCCGCTGTCGTCGCGCTCACGCATGCTGTTCGACTACTTCACGCAGAAGTTCGCGCAGGTCACCAACCCGCCGCTCGACTGGGAGCGCGAGAAGATCGTCACGTCCATCGAATCGGCCATCGGCCCCGAGCCGAACCTGCTCGAGGACAGCGCGCTGCACGCCAAGAAGATCCTCATCCCGCTGCCGGTGCTCGATTCGGTCGAGATGAGCCAGCTCAAGCGCCTCGACCGCGCCAAGGAGCTGCACGACCACTACCGTCCGTACGTCGTCAAGGGCCTGTACCAGGTCGCCGGCGGCGGCGACGCGCTGCGCGCCCGCATCGCGGAAATCTACGACGAAATCGACGCGGCCATCGCCGACGGCAAGAACTTCCTGATCCTCTCCGACCGCGATTCGAACCATACGTGGGGCCCGATCCCGTCGTTGCTGCTGACGAGCGCCGTCCAGCATCACCTGGTGAAGAACCACAACCGCACGCAGATCTCGATGGTCGTCGAGACCGGCGACGTGCGCGAAATCCACCACGTCGCGCTGCTGATCGCGTACGGCGCGGCCGCCGTCAACCCCTACCTCGCGTTCGATTCGGTCGAGGCGCTCTCGCGCGCCGGCTACGTCACCGTCGATCCGCAGACGGCCGTCGCCAACCTCAAGAAGGCGCTGTCGACCGGCGTGCTCAAGATCATGAGCAAGATGGGCGTCTCGACGATCATGAGCTACCGCGGCGCCCAGCTGTTCGAGGCCGTCGGCCTCGACGAGGAGGTCATCAACGACTACTTCGGCGGCACCGTCTCGCGCGTCGGAGGCTGCGGGCTCGACGAAATCGCCGAGGAGGTGGCGATCCGCCACCGCGTGGCCTATCCGAACCAGTGGACGGCCACGCCGCACCGCAACCTGCGCACCGGCGGCGACTACAAGTGGCGCCGTACCGGCGAAGACCACCTCAACGACCCCGAGGCGATCTTCCTGCTGCAGCAGTCGACCCAGCGCGGCGACTACGGCATGTTCAAGAAGTATTCGGCGCATATCAACGACACGTCGAACCGCCTGATGACGCTGCGCGGCCTGATGAAGTTCAAGCACGACCGCAAGCCCATCGACATCTGCGAAGTGGAGCCGGCGACCGAAATCGTCAAGCGCTTCTCGACCGGCGCGATGAGCTACGGCTCGATTTCGAAGGAAGCCCACGAAACGCTGGCGATCGCGATGAACACGATCGGCGCGCGCTCCAACTCCGGCGAGGGCGGCGAATCGCCCGACCGCCTCGAGGACCCGCTGCGCTGCTCGAAGATCAAGCAGATCGCCTCGGCGCGCTTCGGCGTGACGTCCAACTACCTCGTGCACGCCACCGACCTGCAGATCAAGCTCGCCCAGGGCGCCAAGCCGGGCGAGGGCGGCCACCTGCCCGGCGCGAAGGTGCCGCCGTGGATCGCCGAGGTGCGCCATGCGACGCCGGGCGTCGAGCTGATCTCCCCGCCGCCGCACCACGACATCTACTCGATCGAGGACCTCAAGCAGCTGATCAACGACGCGAAGATGAGCAACCCCAACGCCCGCGTCCACGTCAAGCTCGTCTCCGAGTTCGGCGTCGGCACGATCGCGGCCGGCGTGGCCAAGTGCCATGCCGACGTCGTGCTGATCTCCGGCTACGACGGCGGCACCGGCGCGGCCCCGCTCAACGCCATCAAGCACGCCGGCACCCCGTGGGAGATCGGCCTGTCCGAAACGCAGCAGACGCTGATCATGAACGGCCTGCGTTCGCGCATCACCGTCCAGTGCGACGGCGAGCTCAAGACCGGCCGCGACGTCGTCATCGCCGCGCTGCTGGGCGCCGAGGAATTCGGCTTCGCCACGGCGGCGCTGATCGTCGAGGGCTGCGTGATGATGCGCGCATGCCAGAAGAACACGTGCCCGCAGGGCGTCGCCACGCAGGACCCGGAGCTGCGCGCGCGCTTCACCGGCAAGCCGGAACACGTCATCAACTTCTTCATGTTCATCGCCGAGGAAGTGCGCGAGATCCTGGCCGAGCTGGGCTTCCGCACGCTTGAGGAAGCGGTGGGCCACGTCGAATGCCTCGACCAGAACGAGGCGATCCGCCGCTGGAAGGCCGACGGCATCGACCTGTCGAACGTGCTCAAGCAGCCCGGCCCGGTTCCCGGCACGATCCTGCACAAGACGGAGGACCAGAACCACGAGCTCGACAAGGCGCTCGACAACAAGCTGATCGCGCTGGCGCAGCCGGCCCTCGAGCATGGCGAGAAGGTGTCGATCGACATGCCGATCCGCAACGTGAACCGCACGCTCGGCACGATGGTCGGCTACGAGATCACCAAGCGCTACGGCGAGGACGGCCTGCCCGACGACACGATCGACATGACGCTGCACGGCTCCGGAGGCCAGTCGATCGGCGCGTTCATCCCGCGCGGCGAAACGCTGCGCATCCATGGCGAAGTCAACGACTACGCCGGCAAGGGCCTGTCGGGCGGCCGCATCGTCATCCGCCCCGAAGAGGGCATCGCGTTCGATGCGCACGACAACGTCATCGCCGGCAACGTGCTCGGCTTCGGCGCCACCAGCGGCCAGATGTTCGTGGCCGGCCGCGCCGGCGAACGCTTCGGCGTGCGCAACGGCGGCGCCACGTTCGTCGTCGAGGGCGTGGGCGACCACGGCTGCGAATACATGACCGGCGGCAACGTCGTCATCCTCGGGCCCACCGGCCGCAACTTCGGCGCCGGCTTCTCGGGCGGCAACTGCTACGTGCTCGATCTGGACATGGACAAGGTCAACCCGGACGCCAGGAACGGCGCGCTGTCGTTCGAGCCGCTCGACGAGCAGGCCGACCTGTTCGTGCACGCGCTCGTCAAGCAGCATGCCGAGGAGACCGGCTCGGCGTTCGCCGCCGCGCTGCTTGAGGACTGGCCGGCTTCCCGCCAGCGCTTCACCCACGTCGTGCCGAAGACGTTCGTCGCGATGCAGCGCGCGATGCGCGAAGCCGAAGCGGCCCACGTCGATTTCAACGAACCCGGAGTCTGGGACAAGACCTACGAAGACGTCATGGAAGGAGCTCGCTGACATGGGAGACCCAAGAGGATTCCTGAAGGTACGGACCCGCCACGAACTCGCCGAACGGCCGGTGGAGGAACGCATCAAGGACTGGCAGGACGTCCACGCCGAGGAGGGGCTGCAGCCCTGGACGCAGGAGCAGGCCGCCCGGTGCATGGATTGCGGCACGCCGTTCTGCATGACCGGCTGCCCGCTGGGCAACCTGATCCCCGAATGGAACGACCTGGTGCGCACCGGCCAGTGGGAGGACGCCTACAACCGGCTGTCGATGACCAACAACTTCCCCGAGGTGACGGGCCGTATCTGCCCGGCGCTGTGCGAATCGGCGTGCGTGCTGGGCATCCACCAGCCGCCGACGATGATCAAGAACGACGAATGCACGATCATCGACCAGGCATGGGAGCTCGACTACGTCAAGCCGATGCTGCCGCAGCGCCTGTCCGACCAGACCGTCGCCGTCGTCGGCTCGGGCCCCGCGGGCCTGGCCTGCGCCCAGCAGCTGACGCGCGCCGGCCACACCGTCGTCGTCTACGAACGCGACGACGCCATCGGCGGCCTGATGCGCTACGGCATCCCGAACTTCAAGCTCGACAAGCGCATCATCGACCGCCGCGTCGAGCAGATGAAGGCCGAAGGCACCGAATTCCGCACCGGCGTCGAGATCGGCAAGGACATTTCCTGGGACGACCTGCGCGCCCGCTACGACGCCGTCGTCGTCGCCATCGGCTCGACGGTGCCGCGCGACATGAACATCCCCGGCCGCCAGCTCGACGGCATCCACTTCGCGATGGAGTTCCTGCCCGACGCCACGCGCCGCGTCTACGGCGTGCAGCCGGTGCACGACATCACCGCCAAGGACAAGCACGTCGTCATCATCGGCGGCGGCGACACCGGCTCCGACTGCCTGGGCACGTCGATCCGCCAGGGCGCCAAGGACGTCACAGTCCTGCAGATCATGCCGCAGGAGCCTTCCATCCGCCCGGACAACCAGCCGTGGCCGACGTTCGCGCGCCTCTACCAGAAGACCTCGTCGATGGAGGAAGGCGGCGAATACGTCTACAACACCGATTCGGTGAACTTCGTCGGCACGCCCCAGGAAGAGGAGAAGGTCACCATCGAGGCGAACGCGATGACCGAAGGCTTCGTCGCCGACGAAGCCGGCCACGTCACCGGCCTGAAGGTCGTGACGGTCGCCCCGGGCGAGGACGGCCCGTTCACGCGCCAGAAGGGCACCGAACGCATCATTCCGGCCGACCTCGTGCTCATTTCGGTCGGCTTCCTGCACCCGGACACCGCCACGCTCGAGGAGCAGCTGCCGGTCGACCTCGACGGGCGCGGCAACGTCGCGCGCGACGACGCGTTCCAGACGTCGCAGGACGGCGTCTTCGCCTGCGGCGACGCCGGCCGCGGCCAGAGCCTGGTCGTCTGGGCGATCGCCGAGGGACGTTCCTGCGCGGCCGCCGTCGACAACTACCTGATGGGATCCACGGAACTGCCGGCGCCGATCGTCGCCAGCGAACGCAGCATGGCGCTGCCGCGCTGCTGAACCCGCGGATTTCCCCTTACAGGAAGATTCCCCGGCAACCGCCTTGCACGCGGCCGGGGAATCTTTTTTTCAAGACGGGCCGCGCAAACAGCGGCCGGTAGGGTAGGATGGGGAGCCGAAGCAAACGTTTCCAGCCGAAACAACACCAAGGAGGGGCATCGATGCCAAACCGCGCAGAACGCCGCGCAGCCAGCAAGAAGAACAAGGGCGTGCCGCAGCAGTACGACGCAACGAAGGGACGCGGACGTTCCGGCATGGTGGACGAATCCGCGCTGCAGGACAAGTCCGTGCGCATCAAGGACAAGCAGAGCGGCCCCTGGAAGCCGACGAGCAGCGAGCTCAAGGCCGAGGAAGTCGATGCGATGAACACCGATCCGTCCGACTACGATCCGCAGAAGGTCCTCAAGGCGCCGCACTCGGCGCGGCAGGTATGCCGCATCATCACCTGGTGCGTCATCGTGCTGTCCGCCATCATGTTCTTCGTCGTCATGTGGCTGCCGAACCATCCGACGTGGTCGATCATCACGGTGTCGGCGGTCTTCGCGGCCGGCGTCATCAGCCTGTTCTTCGACGCGGGTGACTGGCATAACAACCCGAACCTGGACCAGAACGGCACCGCCGTCTGAGCGCCTTCATGGCGCGGCGCAGGCATCGATGCCGCCGCCGCGCCGTTCTAGCCATCGGGATCGCCGGCAGGGGCCTGCGGACTGCCTGCAAGGGAAGATTCCCGATGGCCTCTTGCGGGGGATTCCCGCAGGCGCGTCGCCAGGCATGCAAAAGGGCCGCCCCTGTGGGGGAGCGGCCCTTTTCGCTTAGCCTATGCTGCGCCGATGGCGGCTCAGTGCTCGACCTGCTCGATCTTATGCACGAGCTGCTCGACGTAGTCGTCCTCGACCTTCACGTCGTAGTCGGCGAGGAGGATCTTGTCTTCCTTGCTGATGGCGAAGGTGGAGCGCACCGTGTGCATTTCCTTCTTGCCCAGCTCGAAGGTCTCCTTGACGGTGCCGTAGAGCTTGTGCACCTCGTAGGTGGGGTCGGACAGCAGCGTGAAGTTCAGGTCGTACTTCTCGCGGAACTCCTGCAGCTTGTCGACGCCGTCGCCGGACACGCCGATGACGGTGTAGCCCAGCGCCTCGAGCTTCTCCATGTTGTCGCGGAAGCCCTTCGCCTCGATCGTGCAGCCGCTGCTGAGCGCCTGCGGGTAGAAGAACAGCACGACGTTCTGGTGCTTGAAGTCGGCCAGCGCATAGTGCTTGTATTCGTCGGATTCCAGCACGAAGTTGGGTGCCTTCTCGCCGACGGTCAGATGGACGGGATGTTCAAAGGACGGCTTGGCGCCGTCAGCCGTTTCGTTTTTGCTCATGCTCACATCGTAGGGTTTGCGCGGGCTCGCGGCGGCGCCGTTTTGCGTTGCGCTGAGAACCGGTTTGTAGCCGGGCGATTTTATATTGGTGCCTCGTGGCTCGTCCAGCTCGCCGAGCGACTAGAGTGGTTAGCCAAGGAGACATGATGCCTAACAAGAAAGGACCGGCTATGCAAGTCGACATCCTGACCAGGGAATATCCCCCGGATATCTACGGCGGGGCGGGCGTGCACGCCGAAGAGCTTTCCAAGGTCCTTGCCGAGCGCATCGACGTGACGGTCCGCGCATTCGACGGCCCGCGCCTGGCGGTCGACATCCCCCAGATTCCGTGCGAGCACCCCGAAGGCAGCCTGCGCGTCGTCGGCTACGACGTGCCGGAAGAGCTGGCCGACGACAATCCGGCCCTCAAGACCTTCGGCGTCGACCTGCAGATGGCCAACGACGTCGAATCGGAACTCGTCCATGTCCACACCTGGTACACCTGCCTCGCCGGCAGGCTCGCCCAGCAGCTGCACGACATCCCGATGGTCATCACCGCCCATTCCCTCGAGCCGTTCCGGCCGTGGAAGCGCGAGCAGCTGGGCGGCGGCTACGAGCTGAGCACCTGGGCCGAGCGCGACGCCTACGAGCATGCCGACCGCATCATCGCCGTGTCGGAAGGCATGAAGGCCGACATCCTCGCCGCCTACCCGAACGTCGACCCGGCGAAGGTCGCCGTCGTCCACAACGGCATCACGCTGTCCGACTTCGCCACGCCCGACGACGACGATCCGGGCTGGGAGGTCTTCGAACGCTACGGCATCGACCGCAACCTGCCGACGCTGCTGTTCGTCGGCCGCATCACGCGCCAGAAGGGCCTGCCGTACCTGCTCAAGGCGCTCCACCACGTCGATCCGGGCATCCAGGTCGTCCTATGCGCAGGCGCGCCGGACACCCCGCAGATCGCCCAGGAAGTCAAGGACGGGGTCGCCGAGCTGCAGCGCACGCGCGGCAACGTCGTGTGGATCGAGGAAATGCTGCCGAAGGACGAGCTCAACGCCCTCGAGCACGGCTGCGACGCCTTCGTATGCCCCAGCATCTACGAGCCGCTCGGCATCGTCAACCTCGAGGCCATGGCCTGCGGGCTGCCCGTCGTCGCCTCGACGACCGGCGGCATTCCCGAAGTCGTCGTCGACGGCGTCACCGGCTACCTCGTGCCGATCGAGCAGCTGCATGACGGCACCGGCACGCCGACCGACCCGGAGCGTTTCGTGCGCGACATGGCCGACGCGATCAACCGCATCATGGAGAACCCCGAGCGCGCCGAGGCGATGGGCATCGCCGGCTACGAGCGCGCACGCGACCACTTCAGCTGGGAAACGATTGCCGACCAGACGATCCGCATCTACGAAGAGGCCATCGCCGCCCACCGCGCCGGCGACGAACGGCGAGCCGCCGATGGCGACGAGTGAGTTCGCGCTGCGCCTTGACGGCGTGGAATTCCGCCGCCAGGGCCGCCGGATCCTCTCCGGCGTGAATCTTGCCGTCCGGCCGGGGGAGAAGTGGGTGCTGTTCGGTCCCAACGGCGTCGGCAAGTCGACGCTCGTGCAGATGATGGCGACCCGCGCGTTCCCGTCCGCCGGCAGCGTGGAGATCCTCGGCAACCGGCTGGGCAAGGTCAACGTCTTCTCCTACCGCAACCGCATCGGGCTGGCCAGCGCGGAGCTGCTGCGCACGTTCCCGTCCGGTGAGGACCCGCTCGACGTCGTCCTGACGTCGCTGACCGCCTCGATCGGCCGCTGGCGCGAAACGTTCAGCGACGAGCAGGTCGCGCGGGCGCGCGCCCTGATGGAGCGCTTCGGCATCGGCTACCTCGAAGGCAAGGAGATGTGGCGGCTGAGCGAGGGGGAGCGCACCCGCGTGCTCATCTGCCGCGCGCTGATGGCCGATCCCGACCTGCTGCTGCTCGACGAGCCGACGACGGGACTGGACCTGGGCGGCCGCGAAGAGGTGCTGGCGACGCTGGGCGACATCGGCGCCGAGAAGTCGGGCCGCGCCGTGGTGCTGGTTACGCATCGCCTGGAGGAGATTCCCGCCGGCTTCGACCACGTCGCGATCATGGGGCGGCTGTCTGACGGCCGGGAATCCGCCGAAGGCGGCGCCGATCCGGCGGCCGGAACGATCCTGTATGCCGGCAACGCCGCGGAAGGGCTGACGTCCAGCCGGCTGAGCGGCCTGTTCGGCATGCCGCTGGAAGTGACGCGTTCGGGCGGACGCTGGAACGCATTCGCGGCAAGCCGCTGAGCGGCGCCGCTGCCCGCGCAGCCCGCGCGGGCTTTTCCGATTGCGCACGATCCGCGCTCTGACGTTTTTGAATCCATAAGGGGGCATCCATGCGGCGAGGGCCGTTGCAAGCAGGCGAGAAGGTGCAGTTCACCGACCGCAAGTCCAACAAGATCACCGACCAGCTGGTGCCGGGCGGCTCGACGCAGACGGCGCACGGGCTGATCCTGCACGACGACGTCATCGGCGCGTCCGAAGGCAGCGTCGTGACGACGGTGACGGCCAAGCGCGAGGCCCAGGTCAACGCCGAGCACCCCGAACGCGACGCGAACAAGCCATGGAAGGCGGCGCGCGCCATCGGCGGCTGGCAGTTCGCCGTCATGAGGCCGCGGATGGCCGACTACGTGCTGTCGATGCCGCGCGGCGCGCAGATCATGTATCCGAAGGACATCGCCGAAACGATCCAGCTCGGCGACATCCGCACCGGCATGCGCGTGCTGGAATCGGGCGCCGGCAGCGGGGCGATGAGCCTCAACCTGCTCGACGCGGTGAATGGGCCGGCCGATCCGAACGATCCGGACTGCCCCGAACGCGGCGAGCTGACGACGATCGAGCTGCGCCCCGAATTCGCGAAGATCGCGATGGCGAACGCGACGCTGTACTACGGCGCGCGGCCCGGCTGGTGGACGCTGCTGACCGGCGATTTCGATTCGGTGGCGGCCACGCTGCCGGAACACTACTACGACCGCATCGTGCTCGACATGCTCGATCCGTGGAACCGCCTCGATGCCGCATGGCGGGTCATCGCCCCGGGCGGCGTGCTCGTGTGCTACGTGACGACGGCGACGCAGCTGTCGCGCCTGGCCGAGGGGCTGCGCGAAGCCGGCTGCTGGACCGAGCCTGCAGTGCAGGAAACGCTGGAACGCAACTGGAAGGTGCAGGGCCTGGCCGTGCGTCCTGACCACCAGATGATCGGCCATACCGGCTTCCTCGTCGTCTCGCGCGCGATGGCGCCCGGCTTCGAGGCGCTGCGCAAGCGCGAGCGGGCCGCCAAGGACACCGTCACCGACGTCGACTCGCTCAGCGCCGAGGAACGCGCCGAAGCGTGGGAGGACCTCGAGCTGCGCGACATTTCCGACCGCAAGCTCAACAAGGTGCTGCGCGACCTGGACCTGCAGGCAAGCCGCCTGCAGTAGTTCATCCGGTTCCCCCGAGTTCTCTCCGGAGCCCCGCATCCCAAGGCATCGCCTTCCCTTTGCATTCGGGCCGGGGCGCGGAGATTGTGCGCCTGGATGACGCGATGCTGCGCCGCGCCCTTGAGCCCGGGGCGAAGCGGCAAGCCGACAGCAAGGGGGCATACCTATTACACTGGGCAGCATGAACGTCAAGAAAGTCGCGAAGGCGGCCCGGCAGTATCCGTACATCCTCATCATCATGAGGCACGCCAAGACGGAGCCGTTCGCTCCGGGCGGCGACTTCAAGCGCGAGCTGACCGACAAGGGGCTCAAGCAGGCGAAGGCGGTGGCCAAGGGCCTGAAGGACATGGGCCTGGTGCCCGACCAGATCGACGTTTCCAGCGCCACGCGCGCCCAGCAGACCTGCAACCGCATGCTCAAGGTCTTCGGCGACAAGCCGAAGGTGACGATGCGCAAGAGCCTGTACGAGGACGGCATGCAGGCCGTGTTCGACGCGTTGGGGGAGTGCAAGCCCAAGCGCCATGTGCTGATGGTCATCGGCCATGAGCCCACCGTGTCGATGGCCTGCCAATGGCTGGCCAACCCCGCCTCCGACCCGCAGCTGCTCGACCTGCTCAACCTCGGCATGAGCCCGGCCACCGTCGCGGTCTTCGGCTCGTCGATGCCGTTCAATTCATGGAGCATCCACCAGGCGGCGCTGCTGGGCGTCATCGGGGCGAAGGACTTCTAGCCAATATGTGAGATGCGGGGTATAGGCGCTTTTTATAACGACATGCCCGTGAGAATTATGAGCGTCAAACGGCCGTTTTTTGCTACATTGGGGCGCGTTGCTTGTTGAACGCCACTGGAAGGAAACAAACATGGCCGTGCTCACATCCGTTTCTGGCTTCCCGCGCATCGGGGCCAACCGCGAGCTCAAGAAAGCCATCGAGGGCTTTTGGAAGGGGAACGTCTCGCTGGAATCCATGCGCGAAACCGCACGGAGCCTGCGCGTCAAGCACTGGGAACTCGAACAGGCCGCCGGCATCGACCTGATCCCCAGCAACGACTTCTCCTACTACGACCAGATGCTCGACACCTCCATCCTGCTCGGCGTGGTGCCGCAGCGCTACCGCGACCTGGGCTTTGCAGAGCCCGAGGAGACGCTGTTCGCGATGGCCCGCGGATACCAGGGCGACCGCGGCGACGTGACGGCGCTGCCGATGAAGAAGTGGTTCACGACGAACTACCACTACCTGGTGCCGGAACTGGAGCCGGGCTGCGAGATCAAGCTGTCGGGCACGAAGCCGTTCGACTACTACCTCGAAGCCAAGTCGCTGGGCATCGAAACGAAGCCCGTGCTCATCGGCCCGTACACGTTCCTCAAGCTGGCCCGCACGCCCCAGGCCGGCGAAATCGAAGTCACCGAAGCGCTCATCGAGCAGATTTCGGCCGCCTACGGCGAAATCCTCAAGAAGTTCGCGAAGCTCGGCGCCCAGTGGGTGCAGCTCGACGAGCCGTACCTGGTGCTCGACAAGGAGCCGGGCGACATCGCGCTGTTCGAATCGCTGTACAACCGCATCCTGCCCTCGCGCGACGGCACCGGCCTCAAGGTGCTGCTCAACACCTACTTCGGCAACGTCGCCGACGTCTATACGTCGCTGACCGCCCTCGGCTTCGACGGCCTGGGCCTCGACCTGATCGAAGGCCGCGAGGAGAACCTCGCCGCCGTGTCCGAATTCGGCGCCCCGGAAGGCCTGACGCTGTTCGCCGGCGTCGTCAACGGCCGCAACATCTGGCGCAACGACTACGCCGAGTCGATCGGCCTGGTCGAGGCGCTGCAGCAGGTCAACGGCAACGTCGCCGTCGCGACGGCCAGCTCGCTGCTGCACGTGCCGTTCAGTACGCAGGGCGAGGACGGACTGGAGCCCGACGTGCTCAAGCACTTCGCCTTCGCCGTCGAGAAGCTCGCCGAGGTGCGCGAGATCGCCGACCTCGTCGAGCTGGACGACGACGAAAAGGCCGCCTCCGCCGTGCTCGCCGCCAACCAGGCGCTGTTCGACGGCACGCGCGTGGCCGCCGACGAGGCGGTCGCCTCGCGCGTCGCGGCGCTGAAGGACGACGACTTCACGCGCCAGCCGGCGCGCGCGGAACGCCAGCGGCTCCAGAAGGACGCGCTTGGCCTGCCGGTGCTGCCGACGACGACGATCGGCTCGTTCCCGCAGACGAAGGAAGTGCGCGCCGAACGCGCGAAGCTGCGCAAGGGGGAGATCTCCCAGGCCGACTACGACGAATTCATCAAGCGCCAGATCGACGACGTCGTGAAGAAGCAGGAGGACATCGGCCTCGACGTCCTCGTCCACGGCGAATTCGAGCGCAACGACATGGTCGAGTATTTCGGCCAGAACCTCAACGGCTTCCTGTTCACGAAGAACGCATGGGTGCAGTCCTACGGCACCCGCTGCGTCAAGCCCCCGATTGTGTGGGGCGACGTGTCGCGCGCCAATCCGATCACCGTGGACTGGTCGTCGTATGCGCAGTCGCGCACCGACCATGTCATGAAGGGCATGCTGACGGGCCCGGTGACGATCCTCAACTGGTCGTGGCCGCGCGAGGACATCACGCACGAAGAGCAGACCAAGCAGCTTGCCCTGGCCATCCGCGACGAGGTGCTCGACCTCGAGGCCGCCGGCATCAAGGTCATCCAGATCGACGAGGCGGCGCTGCGCGAGAAGCTCCCGCTGCGCCGTTCCGACTGGCACAAGAAGTACCTTGACTGGGCGATTCCGGCGTTCCGCCTCGTGCATTCGGGCGTGAAGCCGACCACGCAGATCCATACGCACATGTGCTATTCGGAGTTTAACGACATCATCCGCGACATCGACGCGATGGACGCCGACGTCATCTCGTTCGAGGCGTCGCGCGGCGACCTCGTCGTCCTCGACGCCATCCACGACGCCGATTTCGAAACGGAAGCCGGCCCGGGCGTCTACGACATCCATTCCCCGCGCGTGCCCTCCCAGCAGGAAATCGAGGAGCGCATCGGCGAGATCCTGGAGAAGATGGACGTCGAGAAGGTGTGGATCAACCCGGACTGCGGCCTGAAGACCCGCGGCAACGAGGAAACGTGGGCATCGCTGGAGAATCTCGTCGCCGCTACCAAGGCAGTCCGGGCGAAACTGGCGGAGTGACGGTTCCGCAGTGATTGCAGAACATAGGTAATCCGAAACCAGATGGTGGGTTGGCGGCGTCGGCCGGCTCCGCCAACCCACCCCAAGTCACCTCTGGTTCCCCTCGCCTCCCTTCGGAAGGCGGGGGCGAGGGGAACGACGGTTCCGGAACGCTACTGATGCTGGAGTTCCCGCCAGGAAGAGGGAACAAGGAGGAGAAGAGACGATGACGTCCCCGATGTTTTCACTCGAAGTGTTTCCGCCGCGGCGCAACGCGTCGATCGGCACGATCTACGACACGCTCGACGGCCTGCAGGGGCTGGAGCCGACGTTCATTTCGGTGACGTACGGCACCGGCAAGAAGACGGACAAGACGGCGACGGCGCGGATCGCCCACACCATCCGCACCGAATACGGCATCGACGCCGTCGCACACCTGACCGCCGTCTATCTGTCGAAGGCGGACGTGGACGAAGCGCTGGCGCTGTTCGACGAGGCGAAGGTGTCCGGCATCCTCGCCCTGCGCGGCGACCGCGATCTGGAGCGGCCGCCCGTCGGCGATTTCACGCACGCGACCGATCTGGTCCGCTACATCCGCGAACAGCGGCCGGAAATGAAGATTTACGGCGCCTGCTATCCGGAAAAGCATCCGGAAGTCGAGACGATGGCGGAAGACGTCCGGCATCTCAAGGAGAAGGTCGACGCCGGCTGCTCGCACCTGGTTTCGCAGCTGTTCTACGACAACGACGATTTCTACCGGTTCCTGGAAATGACGCAGGCGGCCGGCATCGACGTGCCGATCGAGGCCGGCGTCATGCCGGTCATGAACCCCAAGTCCGTCGTCAACATGTCGTCGAAGTGCGGCAGCAAGCTGCCCGCCCGCGTCGCCAGGATCGTCGAGAAGTGGGGCGACGACCGCGAATCGCTGCGTGCGGCCGGCGTAGCGTATGCGTCCGAACAGATCGCTGATCTCATCGCCAACGGCGTGGACGGCGTGCACCTCTATACGATGAACCATCCATCCGTCACCAGGCGCATCTGGAGCAACGTCAAGCCGCTGTTCAGCTGAATCGGCATGCGCGGGGGCTCCGCACCGTCCGGCGGGAGCCCCCGACACGTTTCCAAAGACGGTGGAATTGGTAGGGTAGTGGCATGCAAGACATTCAAGTGAGCACGATGGATCTCATCAAGGCCGGTTTGCAGGAACTCGATGCGGCGAAGGCGCTGATCGGCGAGCTGGCGGCGAATGCCGGCTACGGTTCCGAGCGCGTGCGGGCGCTGCTCGACGCGCTCACCCGTTGCGACGATCCCGACACCGCATTGCGCAACTACGTCGATATCGGCCGCGACCTGAAGAACCAGGGCATCGAGTTCGACGACATCGTGCCGGACGACGAGGCCATCGGGCGCATCATCCGCGTGCTCGGCGCCTCGGACGCGATGGGCAAGCTGATGCGGTTCCGCGCGCCGCTCGTGCGGGCGGCGGCCACCGACGACGATGGCTCCGAGCTGTTCAGCCGCGACCAGCGCAAGGCTGCCATCCTGAACTCGGTTGGCGTTCAGGATGCCGGATCGTCCCTCCATGCGCCGTCGGACGCGGCAGCCGCTCCGGTCGCCACGCTGCCATTGGCGGATGCCGCGACGAATCTGCGCCAGGAGTACCGCCGCCAGCTGGCGGCCATCATGGCGCAGGACGTGTGCGCTGACGATCCCATCGCCATCCAGCCGCGGATTTCGCTGGAACTGTCCGATCTGGCGGATGCGGCGCTCGAAGGCGCGCTGGCTATCGCCCGCCATGAAACCGGCGGCTCCGAACGCGTTCGGTTCACGATCATCGGCATGGGCAAGCTCGGCGCCCGCGAACTCAACTACGTCTCCGACGTCGACCTGATCTACGTCGTCGAGCCGGTTCTCAACGCGGATGGCGAGCCGGGCATCGGCAACGCCGAGCTGACGCGCATCGGCACGAAGATGGCGACGATGCTGCAGCGCGTATGCCAGTCGGTGATCATGGGAGTTGCCGAACCGGTCCTGTGGCAGATCGACGGGGCCCTGCGGCCCGAAGGCAAGGACGGCCCGCTGGTGCGCCGTCTCGAATCGCACGAGGCCTACTACGAACAGTGGGCGGAAAACTGGGAATTCCAGGCGCTGCTCAAGGCGCGGCCGGTCGCCGGCGACGCCGCGCTCGGCGACGCCTACATGGCGATGACGCAGCCGATGGTGTGGAGCGCGTCCAAGCGCGACAATTTCGTCAACGACTGCCAGAAGATGCGCGAACGCGTCGAAGAGCTCATTTCCCCGCCGCTGCGCGACCGGGAGATCAAGCTGGGGCGCGGGGGGCTGCGCGACGTCGAGTTCACCGTGCAGATGCTGCAGCTCGTGCACGGCCGCAGCGACGAAACGCTGCGCCGTCCCGCCACGCTCGACGCGCTGCAGGCGCTGTCCGACGGCGGCTACGTGTCGCGCGCGCAGGCCAAGCGGCTGGCCGCCGACTACCGCTTCGAGCGCGTCATGGAGCACCGCCAGCAGATGTGGGCGCTCAAGCGCACGCACCTGTTCCCCGACCTGGGCGCCGCCAACGCAGGCGGCCTCGAGAAGCCGCGCACCGTCGAGGCCGGGCAGTTCGGGCGCAACGAGGAGCTGCGCCGCCTGGCGCGCGCCTTCCGCATGCACCCCGACGAGCTGGTGGAACGCTACGACGAAACGCGCCGGGAGGTGCGGCGGCTGCACAACGACATCTACTACCGGCCGATGCTGCCGATTTCCGCCGCCACCGACGATGATGAGGTCATGCTCACCGAACAGGCGGCCCTCGACCGCTATGAGGCGATCGGGTTCGCCGACCCCCATGCCGCCATCCGGCACGTCGAGGCGCTGACGGCCGGCATCTCGCGCGCCGCCAAGATCAACCGCATCCTGCTGCCGGCCGTGCTGCGCTGGATCGGGGAGGGACAGAACCCCGACATGGGCTTGCTCTACTGGCGCAAGCTCGAGGAGCATTTCGGCAGCAAGCATGAGTACCTGGGCTTCCTGCGCGATTCGCCGTCCGCGGCGCAGCGGCTGTGCCATGTGCTCGCCAATTCGCGGTCGCTGGGCGACGCGCTCGACAAGTCGCTTGAATCGATTACCTGGCTGGGCGATGACGCGCTGCTGCGGCCGCGCGGCAAGGACAGCCTCGACACGCAGTGCGGCGCCATCATCGCCCGGTACGCCGACGCGCCCCGCGAATGCGCGACGGCGCTGCGCGCGCTGCGGCGGCATGAAAGCGAACGGATCGCGCTGGGCTGGATGAACGGCGTCGTCGGCGAGGCCGATGCACTGGCCGGCATGACCGACGTCTACGACGCGATCCTCGAAGCGGGGCTGGCGTGGGCCATCGATATCGAACGGCGCGAATCGGGGCTGGAGCAGCCTGCCGCCACGATCGCCGTCATCGCGATGGGGCGCTACGGCGGCAGGGAAGTGAACTTCAGCTCGGACGCCGACATCATCATGATCTACCAGCCGGCAGGCAATGCGAACGAGGCGGACGCCAACGCGTTCGCGCGCAAGGTCACCGAACGCTTCCGCGCGCTGCTGCAGGGGCCGATGTCGCTCGAACCGAAGATCGACCTCGACTTCGACCTGCGTCCCGAAGGCAAGAACGGTCCGCTGATCCGCTCGCTGGCGTCGTGCGAGGAATACTACCGTTCGTGGAGCAGCACATGGGAAAGCCAGGCGCTGCTGCGTGCGCGCTACGCCGCCGGCGACGAAACGCTGGCGTCCTCCTTCCTCGACGGCATCGCCGGGCCGATGCGCTACCCGGTCATGGACCTGACGGACGGACAGCTGGGGGAGATCCGCAAGCTCAAGGCGCGCATGGAGGCCGAACGGCTGCCGCGCGGCGTGCGGCGCGAACGGCACCTCAAGCTCGGCAAGGGCGGCCTGTCGGACGTCGAATGGACGGTGCAGCTGCTGCAGCTGCAGCATGCGGGCAACATCAAGGCGCTGCGCGTCAACTCGACGATGGCCGCGCTCGACGTGCTCGAGGAATACAAGGTCGTCTCCAAGGGAGACGCGGTGGCGTTGCGCGCCGCATGGCACATGTGCACGGCCGCCCGCAACGGCAACTACCTGTGGACCGGGCGCGCCAACCAGGCCGACATCCTGCCGCAGGACGTCTACTCGCTGGGCGGCATCGCCGTGTACCTAGGCTACGACGCGAACCACGGCCAGCAGTTCGAGAACGACATCATGGCCGTCATGCGCCGTGCGCGCGACGTGGCCGAACGGCTGTTCTACGGCAACTGAGCGCGAACGTCGCGGCCGTTTGCAATGGGCGCAACCGGCCGCGGCGGAGCACAATCTTGTCGTAGAAGAACGTTATGCGACAAGGAGGGCGACGATGGGCCATTTCTCGCAGCGGCGCGAACGGCGCGACCTCAATACGGAACATGCCGACCAGGAGCGCGAATCGTATACGCTGCCCGAAGCCGCCGAGCGCGACCGCAACGTACCGGCGGACTGGTGCAACGTCTATCTGCTGTTCAATCTCGAGGCAGCCGTCATGGAGGGGCACACGGTGCTGGCGCTGGCGCCGCGGCTGGACGGGCCGATGGAAACCTACTCGTTCTACCGGCAGGGCAACGCGCTGCGGGCGCCCGGGCTGATGGCGTGCCTGCGCGAGCCGGAAACGCTGGCGCAGCTGGAACAGGCGAGCGGCTGGCTCGTGCATGGCCAGCCCGGCAACTGGTGGAACGAGCATATGAACGCGGCGCTGGCGCTGGCCGTGCCGCCGCAGCGGTTCGCGCCGATCCAGGAATACGCGCGCAACGCAAAGGCGGCCCCTCCCGAATACGACCTCGTATCGTTCAACTGCCTGACGTTCGCCGTCGAGGCGCTCAAGGCCGGCGGCGTACAGCTGACGACGCATTCGGGGCGCGACCTGCACACCATCATCCCGCGCGACGCGTTCGAGGACGTCGAAGGCGCCGTCGGCGCGCAGACCTACGGACGCTGGAAATACTGGTTCCCCAATACCGTCGCGCCGGACAACGGCCTCAAGACGATTCCGGACCTGCCAAATAGATAAGTGGTGGGTAGAGATTTTCGGAAAGGACCGGAACTGCCGACCAGTCTAGCTGCCTTATTTGAGCGCGACGAGACAGACGTTGACGACGCCACTGTCGTGGAATCCCAGCCCCCAGATGATGCGCGGAGCATCGCCATGCTGGTCTGCAGCGGCTTTCTGCACTATGTCGACCTCCGAGAAGGCGTCAGCCATGGAGTATTCGCGGGGAGCGGTGACAAAGATCAGCAATCCATGACTGGAGGAAAAATCGCGCCATGTCGCAACGGAACCGTGCATGATCCATCGTGAATCCCTCCTATCGGTGAAGTTGTATGCTCAATGTAGGGTCGATCTGCGCAGGCGAACCATATCTACCTCTTTCGCCAACCTCCGTTTAAGGTATTCTCATCGGTTTACCGGCAGCGGCAGAAGAGAGGATCCGATGATGGAATGGGAAGACTGGCTGTCGACGTTTGACCATTTGCTGGACGGCGACGAAGGCTACATCGGGCAGATTGCGACGATGTACGGCGAATCCATGGGGCTTGATCTTGAATATCCGGTGAACGGCGCTTGGTGGACCACTGACGAGAGGGAACGCGTCACCATCGTCGTAGGGGAAGCGAATGAGAAAAGCAGCGGATATCGGTCATGGCGCCTCGGCATGGAACATGCCCTCCATATGACGTTGGCCTGTTTGGGGCTGGTTCCTCAGGATCGCTACATGCTGCTCATTGTGCCAGCCGTCAACGAGCGTGACTATTCCATGATCCGGCAGATGAGCAAAGCGACGGGAATCCCAGTGCTGTATGACCAGACCGGTCACCTCGACGAAGCCGAAATCTCGACTGATCTTCTGTCCTATGATCACGAGGACGGTTTCACCTATCATGGGCGCCTCCGCGACGATCTTGTTGAATCATATAGATACTCGTTGCTGTTGGATGAGCTGATGGATCTGGACGAGTGGGGGAGGAGCCATTGGTCGCTTTTGGATCCGGAGACGTTCCGTGAGATGAATTCGCTGTATGACAGCCGGGATAAGAAGCGCATGCTCGGGCTATGCGGAATGCCGGTGCCAAGTACGAGAAGCAATGAAGTGGCGAAAGAGATGCCGTGCAAAGGGCTGCATGTAGAAATCGGGCAATGGAGGTTCCTTCGATTCGGAACCGATGATTTTGAAAACCATTGGCCGCATGTGAGCACGATCCTTCAGCCTGCAGAACCGAACAGCATGGTTCTCCGCCTACGTGCCGAACGCATCGTATGGGAGCGAATTCAAAGGCTGATCGGTTTTCTCCCGTGTGACGCGGGTCAAAGCGATAAGCAGATTCAAGCAATGCGGCGTCTGCTCAACATCGAACGCATGGTTCATCTCGTCGAATGCGGCGTACCAGTCGAAGAGGTGGTTGTCGCATAGCCAACGCAACCGTTCAGATACCGTAGCGCAAGAGAAAGGAACACTACGATGGTCCATCGGGAACATGGCGCCGGCAGCGCCGAGGATGTGCTGACCCTGCTGTCAGTATGCGAAGCGACCCGGCAGGTGCCTATCATCGTGGGGTCGCCTGGGGTGGGCAAGACTTCATTGATCCGTCAGTGGAGCTACGATCATGGCTATGGCGAGCCGATCTGCGTGGTCGGCGGCGACCTCGACCCCACCGACGTCACCGGCATCCCCTATCCGCAGTCGGGGAATCTGACGCTGCTGCGTCCCGTTTTCCAGCAACGGGCGTTGGATGGCGAGCGGCACGTACTCTTTTTCGACGAATTCTCGAATACTCCGCGTGCCGTACAGGCCAGTCTCTTGAAAATACTGGGGGAGAGGGTATTCGCAGACGGGACCCCCATCCCGGACAATGTCATGGTAATCGGGGCGATGAATGCGGATGACTCAGCCGTGGACTACACGCCAATCAGTTTGCCCATGATCAACAGGCTGGTCTTCATGTCTTACTGGCCCGGCGACGCGTTCGTCGTCCAAGGCATCGCAAGCGGCTGGGGACGGTATTCGCCGTCACCCATCGAGGACGATCATGGCCGCCTTGACTGCGAAGGTAATATCGCCCGCTACGGCGAGCAATGGCACAGGCTGATCGGTCGCTTCCTGCGGGCCAACTCCGCGCAAATGCTCCGCTATCCGGACATGATCGAGCGAAGCCGTGCCGGGCAAACGGAAGCCGTCTATCAAGTCGACAGCGAACATGACGCCAATGAATTGTGGATTATGGCTAACTGCTGGGCGTCGCCACGATCGTGGACGAATGCGGCAAATATGATGGCCGCGCTGGGGCCAGCCGGAGAGCTGGGCGCAATCCATTTGCGCATCCTGCGTGGCACCGTCGGCCTTCAGGGCGCCACGCTCTTCGCCGACTTCATTTGTAAAGGAGACGTGGTCAAACCCGAAGACCTCATTCGGAACCCTGCTCTCATCGACTGGGTTTCAGATTCGCTCAACAAGATTACCGAAGCGGAGAACCACGTAGTCGCCTATCTGGCACAGTGTGACGGCAAGGATGGACGTCCGGATATGCATGACGTCATCGCCTACTTCAGCGCCGCAGCCGGTACCGGCAACTGGACTGGCCGCCAGGTGCCAGGCATGAGCAGATACGTCGCCAAGGACATCAGCGCCAAGACCGACTCGTACCGCACGATGGCTTCCATGGCTGCAAAGCAGGGCCTGCGTTCGGAATTCGACGATGCCAGAATGGAGTGGCTGGAAGCGTTTTCCGTCGTCGACGGGACCATGGAAAACATGCAACGGCAATGAGAAGAAAGAGATGAGGGAAATGGGGAGTACTGGAAATACAGATCGATTCGACTCTGAAAGGGTAATCGTTAAGGTAAGGGTTCACCGACTCCGTGCACTTACGGAACATGAGGGCAACAGGCTGGCTCAGGCGTTTAATTTGATGGTGCGTGAGGAGGGGGCCAACTTCCATGGTGTCCCCGTATTGCGCACCGCCCTAGCCGCTCTCGTCGTATTCGTCGATGAAGGATGCGAAACAGCCTATACTGATTGCCATTACCGCGTAGGCCTCAGCCCGGAATTGCTCGACGAAGGCAAGACGCCATTGGCAACCTTGGCGTTCACGCTCATGCACGAGACCATGCACAATACCCAACGCCATAATGACCGCCTCGATGAGAAGGGATACTCGCCCGACTTATCCAACATGGCGGCCGATTTGGAAATCAATGCCATGATTGCAGAGGGCTGCATGGGTATCGATTTGGGCAGCCCTATATCCAGCCAGATTGATAAATGGCGTCTCACTCCTTATGCGCTGGCCGATGGGACTCCGGGTATCCCGTTCCCGACCATCGGCGATTTCAGGGATTACCCCAGATGCGGCACGGCCGAACAATATGCCATGCTGCTGAAGAACGACCCTATCATGGAACGTTGCTGCCGTCGCTCCATTCGCATTACGGTAGCAGCAGTTCCCAATGGCGGATGGATCGGACCAATGGAGGACCTTGATGACGAAACCCAGCGCGCCCGGTTTGCCGAGGCCGACCGGCTGGGCTTCCACCCCCTGACGCCAGCGGAAGAGGCCCGCATTCGGGAACAGGTTCTCCACGACCTCGAAAACCTGTTAATGGATCGCAGATATGGGGACCAAGCCATGCGTCAGCTGTTGCAACTCATGGCTGATGGACTCAAGCCTCCGGTCATCGATTGGAAAATCATCCTTGCCCGCATGGTTGCGACTAGCATGCAGGCCGTGACCAGAGGCCGCGCCGAGTATTCCTACAGGTTGCCTAACATACGACGAACCGCCATATCCAATGCCATCTTTCCTGGCCTTGTCAAGTATGACCCAAAGCTTATGATCGCGCTCGATACGTCGGCATCCATGCACCAAAACGAATACATGGATGCCCTGGCTGAAATCGAAGGCGTATGCCGAACGGTCGCTGACCCATCGTTTTTCTGCATCGATGTTGAAGCCAAGGGTGCTCCTCGTTTATTCCATTCAGCCCGCGAGCTTTTGAGCCAGCTTCAAGGAGGAGGCGGAACCGACATGGCAGCAGCCGTCGACGCCGCGACCGCCATGCCGCCCCAGTCAAGGCCAGACGTACTCGTTATCGCTACCGATGGCGATTTCGACTGGAATGCCTTGCATGATTCGCTCGCAAAGCGAGAGGCTCGCCGCATGGCCGTAATCATCGTGATCGTCAAGCGGCATTTCGACAGCCAGAAGAGCCTACTCGCCAAAGAAGATCGCCTGCGCTGCGTTCACCCGCACACCACGATCATCCAGACACAATTCACCTAGGACAGTGCCGATTCAGAAGAAAAATCAAGGTTCTGGATTGACGCCAACAGATCAGAGGAGGAGACAATTCATGGGAGAGCAGAACGGCAGCAGTGCCATGAACGCAATGGCGATTCTGGAAAATCCAGCGTTGTTTGACTGGGAGCACGAGTCGACAAACACCATCGTCGACGTGATGGAATCGATAGAGAAGTGCATGGCGCAATGTGACGGTGGTTTCGGTCACCCAGATGTCACGACCGTCATCTCCTTCTTCGATGCCGCGGCGGGAACCGGTAACTGGAGGGGACGGAAAGTCCCCGGCTTGGATCGATATGTCGCGATGGACCTCCCCAAAGAAACATGCGTCTGTGAAGCCATGGTGAAACTGGCGAAAAGCCAAGGCAAGCAGCAGGCCCTCAATGACGCTCGGCTACGATGGATGGCTGCGTTTCTGGATGACGGCGTGATTGGAGGCGATTGGCTGCTGGACGTTCCAAGCGAGCGCTCAATGCATGCCGTCCCCGCACGAGCGAACCAATCCGGAACGCAATCGTTGGAGATGAGCGACGAGCAGCACCCTTTGATTCGTCCCCTGCGTAGGAGAGAGCAGGAACGCTTGGCTCAAGCGCGGTATTTGATGGTCCAATATCGCTACTTGGATGATTTTCCCAGCCGACCCTACTTTCATGGGATTCCTACGATGCTGTCTGCGTTCCGTGCGCTTACCGTCTTCGTGGATGAACGTTGTCCTCTCGCCTATACCGACTGCCATTTTCGCATTGGCATCAATCCCAACCTGCTTGATGCCTGCAAGACCCCCTTGCGGACATTGGCTTTCCTCCTCACGCACATGGCGATGCACACCATGCTGCAACACAGACACCGGTTCAATACCACTGATTACCCATCCGCTGTGCGCAATGTCGCTGCGGATATGGAAATCAATTGGTGGTTGTTGCAGCGGATGGGCATGAAGCCTCCCGTTGCGTCGCAAAAAGCAAATCCGGACAATAAAAATAGCTATGCCGATTTCTGGACCCTATGGTATCTATTGCCGACTCGGGGGCCAAACGCCATGATTCGTTTCCCCGTTCCTGAAAAAGGATTGCACGATTCCCCTCGTTTCGGCAATCGCCCATATCTTGCGGAAGAGTACGCAGAGCAGATAGAACGGGAATTTACGCGCAATGGCCAGTGGAATCTGTTGTCATCGGCGCTTTTCGACGACTTCAATCTGGAACGATCGAATCGTCGGTTTCAGGAAGCCGACAAACTGGGGTTTGTACGGATTGAGCCGGAGCTGGAACAACGTATCAGGGAACAAGTAGTCCGGGAAAGCGCAGAGCACGCCCGCAAGATACGGAACAGCGGAAAACCCGTGCAACTGCACCCCTATCCCGATGATGATTTCTTTGACCCAGATTGCAATCCGGCTTTCGCTTATTTAGCTGGCTTTACCCAAACGAAAAACGCTCGGTGATATTGATTTGACAGACATTGGAATTGGCGTAGAGGAAAACTTGAATATTTCCGCGATGGCCCAAGCATCCTGGGGAGAGCATGGTGAAGACCAATGGCAGGATGGTCAATCCCTGTTGGAGCACTATGAGAATCTGATAGAGGAGTGCCATCGGCATCGTTGCACGCCGACGGAACTCGTCAACAACTATCGCGCCGCCTCCATCGCGGCGATTGTTCAATTGACCATCAACCGGAATTGCCCAGCGCAGATAGCCGAAGCAGCCCGAACGCTGCTGCTGTTCTGGTTGGCCGGGGACCGGAGCATAGCGGTCAGAACCATGCTCAACTATATTCTATGCCCGCTTGAATTTGTTGAAAACGCTTTGCATATGGGTGGTTCTGAAGTGCAAAGTGACGATTTTCTTGGCCTACATCACGGAAAAGACGGATCGGATTCCCTTACTATGCTGATTATATTCAGGGTGCTCACTGGCGAAAAATGCTTGGGAGAGCATGCATTAGAGTGTGCGGCACTGCATGCACTCTCAATGTGCGGAAAATGGCAACCACTCAACGGGGCGTCCCTGAATTTTTCGGGCGCCCTAGCGGATCTCCAGCTCATTTGCACCTTGGGACGAATCATAGACTCCCGTTGCTCACGGGGCATGCAGTGCGAGGGAGTGGATGCGGCAACCGGGCAGCTGCATTGCATCGAAAGAGCGCCGAGGGATTATTGGGACGGGAACGATTCGCATCCTGCGACGCTTTTCGGCGAGACGGTGAGTCTAGAGGATCTGATGGAACCGTTGCGCAATGTGAAGCAATGCTATCCCAATGACCGGCTCTTCCGATGTTTGGATCTATGGTTGCGTGGCATTCCGACAAAGGAACTATGGGAGGTAAAATAGCCTCCTTGAAAGTTTCGCGGATCGTGTTCTCCTTGCAGGACATTGCAGGCTTCGCCTGCTACAGGTCGGCACCTTCGGACGGCCGCACGAAAAGTCCGGCGGAAGGTGAAATCAAGACGAATATAGAGAAAATGTGGACACGGGTTGACGAAAATCGATGACCGGGTTCTATAGTTGGTGAGGTCACGAAAGTGTCCACCTGAAAAGCTTCACGCGCGAAAGGTGAGTCATTGAAGCCGTCTTCTTACCAAGCCGCCATCCCCGGCGCCGGCGAGTCCCAGGCCGATGCCGCGTCGATGGAAGGCACCAGCGTTATCACCCTCGACGACCTGAGCGTCGGGCAAATCACCGAATTGATGCGCAAGGCACGCTATATCGACGCGCATCGCAAGCAAGTGGCGCGCACCTGCGAAGGCAGGGTGCTCGCCACTTTGTTTTACGAGCCCAGCACGCGTACGCGCCTGAGCTTCGAAACCGCCATGCTGCGGCTGGGAGGCAAGGTCATCGGGTTCGCGGGGGCGCAGCTCGCCTCCGTGTCGAAGGGCGAATCGATTGCCGACACGATCAAGACCGTCTCCACCTACGTCGACGCCATCGCCATCCGGCACCCCAAGGAAGGCGCGGCGCTGGTAGCGGCGCGCGCCGCGAAGAACGCCGGCGTGCCGGTCATCAACGCCGGCGACGGCGGCCACATGCACCCGACGCAGACGCTTGCCGACCTGGCGACGATCCAGAGCCGCTTCGGGCGCGTGACGGGCCTGACCGTCGGCCTGTGCGGCGACCTGACGTTCGGCCGCACCGTCCATTCATTGATCGAAACGCTGTGCCGGTTCGGCGATATCCATTTCGTGCTGATCTCGCCGGACGAGCTCAAGACCCCGCGCTACGTCATCGACCGCATCGAGGCGACCGACGGCTGCACCTACGAGGAGGTCAGCGACCTGGCCGGAGCCATCGGCTCGCTCGACGTGCTCTACATGACCCGCGTGCAGAAGGAACGCTTCTTCAACGAGGACGACTACCTGCGCCTGCGCGACACGTACATCCTGGACGAGGCGAAGCTGGCCGGCGCCAAGAGCACGATGGCGGTGCTGCACCCGCTGCCGCGCGTCAACGAAATCGCCGTCGAGGTCGACGACGACCCGCGCGCCGCCTACTTCGAGCAGGTGAAGAACGGCATGCTGATGCGCATGGCGCTGGAAAGCTCGGTGCTCGGCGACGAGCTGCCCGGCTACCAGGCCTGGCGCGACGAAACGGAAGGAGTGGCCGCCTGATGGAAGTGACGAGCATCCGCAACGGCATCATCATCGACCACGTGCCGGCGGGCACGGCGCTCAAGGTCCTCGACTACCTCGATATCGACCCGTCGTCCACGCGCCTGGCGCTCATCATGAACGCCGATTCGAAGACGTACGGCACCAAGGACATCATCAAGATCGAAGGCAGCGGCCACGTCGACCTCGACGTGCTCGGGCTGATTGCGCGGCAGGCGACCGTCGACATCGTGCGCGGCGGCGAAATCGTCGACAAGCAGCGGCCGCACCTGCCCGAGCATGTCGTCAACGTCATCCGCTGCGCGAACCCGCGCTGCGTGACGACGACCGAGCGCGGGCTGGACCAGATGTTCCACCTGATGCATACCGAACGCGGCGAATACCGCTGCGACTACTGCGACGAGGAGGCCAAGTTCTGATGACGACGACGCTGCACGACATCGCCGTATGGGATACCGGCGAACGGATCGACCTGATTGTCCCCGACGCCGGGGAACCGGCGACGGGCGCCGCGCAGGACGCGCCGATGCGCCATGTGGACGCATCGGCGCTGACCGTCGCGCCGGGTCTGCAGGACCCGCACGTCCATTTCCGCGACCCTGGCCAGACCTACAAGGAAACGATGGCCACCGGGTGCGCGGCGGCCGCTGCCGGCGGCTACACGAACGTGCTCATCATGCCCAACACCGTGCCGGCGATGGACGGCGAAACGGTCCGGCCCGGCGAGCCCGGGGCGTCCGAAGTGCTCGACGCAGGCTACGACAACGTCATCGGCTACCTGCAGCATTACGGGCAGATCCACGGCGTCGAGCTGCCGGTACGCTACGAGCTGTGCGTGGCGGCGACGAAGGGCCGCGCGGGACAGCAGGCGAGCGACCCGGCCAAGTGGGGCTTCTACGTGCGCGGCGTCGACGACGCGGCCAAGGACGAGTGCGAGCTGGCGCATCCGGTGACGTCGGTCACCGACGACGGCTCCGCGGTGCCGGAAGCGGTGCTGCGCGACGTGCTCGCCAACGTCAAGGAGACGGGCCTGTACCTCATCGAGCATTGCGAGCACCACGACGTGGGCGCCGTCAACGCGGGACCGGTCGCCGAGCGGCTCGGCGTGCCGGGCATCCCCGAGGACACGGAGCTGGCCGTCGTCGCCCGAGACATCGACATGGCGCGGGCGACCGGCGTGCACATCCATTTCCAGCACGTCTCCACGGCGATTGCGCTCGACGCCATCCGCCAGGCGAAGGCCGAAGGGCTGCCGGTGACCTGCGAAACGGCGCCGCACTACATCGCGCTGTGCGACGAAGATTTGCTTACCTACGGCACGCTGGCGAAAATGAACCCGCCGCTGCGCACGAAGCGCGACCGGCAGGCGGTGCTGGCCGCCATATCCGACGGCACGATCGACATGATCGCCACCGACCATGCGCCGCATACGCTCGACGAAAAGGGCAAGGGCTTCCTTGAGGCGCCCAACGGCATCATCGGCCTCGAATGCGCCTTCGCCGTGTGCCGCAAGGCGCTCGTCGAGGCTGGCTACATCACCGACCAGCGGCTCATCGAGCTCATGGCGCTGGCGCCCGGCAACCTGATGGGCGTGCATGCGACGAACGTCGCCGCGCTGCTCAACGACAGCGCCGCGTGCGCGATCAAGCGC
Source organism: Bifidobacterium sp. LH_450 (assembly GCF_056356715.1). NCBI lineage: Bacteria > Bacillati > Actinomycetota > Actinomycetes > Bifidobacteriales > Bifidobacteriaceae > Bifidobacterium > Bifidobacterium sp. LH_450. The sequence goes on from NZ_JBKEUU010000001.1 coordinate 95,636, forward strand.
ACGCTCGACCTGCGCGCCGTAAGCGACCCCTCGTCCGTCGACCTGGCGATCTTCAATCTGGGGGAACGCTGGACGATCGAGCCGGAACGCTTCGCGTCGAAGGCGCGCAACACGCCGTTCGGCGGCTGGGACGTGACCGGCCGCGCCAAGGCGACGATCGTCGCCGGCGCGTGGGCGTACGGGAATCTGGAGTAACGGGACGCGCGCGGCCAACGCAGCGCAACATTGAACGAGAAAGGGACTGATGGACAGGCTCATCGAGGCCATCGAGGCCAAGCAGAACCCCAGCGTCGTCGGGCTCGACCCCACCGAGGCGCTCATTCCTGCGCAGGTGCTGGACGCCTACGCGGCCGAAGCGGCCGACGAAGTGGACGATCCGGCCGATGCCGGCGTCGCGGGCATCGCGGCGGCCTATTTCGAAACCAACCGGGCGATCATCGACGCCATCGCCGACATCGTGCCCGCGGTCAAGCCGCAGATCGCGATGTACGAGGCGCTCGGGCCGGCCGGCATCGACGCGTACGCCATGACCTGCGAATACGCGCAGTCGTGCGGCCTGTACGTCATCGGCGACGCCAAGCGCGGCGACATCGGCTCGACGGCGGCCGCCTACGCCACGCATCTGTCGGGCCTGCAGGGCCGCGCGGGACAGGCCGCGGGTGACGGTGCCGACGCATGGCATGAGGACGCGCTGACCGTGAATCCGTACCTGGGTTCCGACGGCATCGACCCGTTCCTCGACGCGGCGGCGGAGGCCGACAAGGACGCGTTCATCCTCGTGCGCACCTCGAATCCGTCCAGCGCGCAGATCCAGGAGCTTGAGCTGGCCGGCGGCGAGCCGCTCTACCGGCATGTCGGCGCGCTCGTGGAGGAATGGGGCGCCGGCAGCGTCGGGCGCTTCGGCTACAGCCGCGCCGGCGCCGTCGTCGGCGCGACGCATCCGCAAGAAGGCGCCGAGCTGCGCGCCGCGATGCCGCATACGTTCTTCCTGGTCCCCGGCTACGGGGCGCAGGGCGGCACGGCGGCCAGCGTCGCCGGCATGTTCGACCGCAACGGCTCCGGCGCCATCGTCAACTCGTCGCGCGGCATCACCGGCGCCTGGAGGAACGGCGGACGCTACAGTGAGTCGATGGATGCGGCCGCCGCGCTCGGCCTGGTCGCCGACGCCGCGCGCGGCGCGGCGATCGCGATGCGCGACGACCTGCGCGCGGTGATGCCGTAGCGCGACGGCAGCCGAATCTTATCCAGCAACGAAACGATTACCCACCCAAGGTACGAAAGCAGAGGAATCCATGACAGCAACGTTCACGCCAACGGTTGCCGAAGCGTGTGCAGCGGGGTTCGTCCCCGGGCGCCGCAGCGTCGAAATCGTCGACAACCGGCAGCTCGCCGACGCCGTGTGGCGCCTGACGTTCCGCGACGCCTACACGGCCAGCCATGCCCGGCCGGCGCAATTCGTGAACCTCTATTCGCCCGATCCGCTCAGGATGAGCCCGCGCCCGTTCGGCGTCGCCGCGACGGACGGCGACCTCGTCAGCGTCATCTTCGCCGTCGTCGGCAGCGGCACCGAAGCGTTCAGCGCGCTGCGGGCAGGCGACCATGTCGACATGCTCGGGCCCCTCGGCAAGCCGTTCAATCTCAAGGAATCCGGCGACTACCTGCTCGTTGGCGGCGGCCTGGGCATCCCGCCGCTGCTCAAGGCGGCGCAGGCGCTGCACGAACGCGACGACGCCACCGCCACCGCCGTCTTCGGCTACCGCGACCGGCATTTCGCCGATGGATTCGCCGAGCCGCTGTGCGAGGCCGTCCACTCGATCGACGAGTCGGAAGGCAACGTGCTGACGATCCTCGAGCAGGAAGGGTTCGCCGCCGGACGCGACGGACGGCCGGTGACGGTGCTGTCGTGCGGGCCGCTGCCGATGATGAAGGCGGTGGCCGCGTGGGCCGGCAAGCGCGGCCTGGCATGCCAGCTGAGCATGGAGCAGCGGATGGGCTGCGGCTACGGCACCTGCGTCGTATGCACGATCGACACGGCAAGCGGGCGGCAGAAGGTGTGCGTCGACGGGCCGGTGTTCACCGCGCAGCAGCTTGGATGGAACTGACGGCGGCAAGGAAAGGGATCTGGAAAAGGCAATGAACAACGCATACAACGCAACGGTCGGTCAGGAAGACGAGGCGCGCGCGGCCGCCGGAGCCGGGCTGTACGGGCCGTACGAATGGCACCATCCCACCGTCGTCGCCGGCGTGCCGTGGAAGAATCCTGTCGGCACCGCCTCCGGCACGTTCCAGCTGGCCGCATGCCGCTGGTTCTACGACGTCTCCGCACTCGGCGCCGTGTCGACGAAGGGCGTCTCCCCGGTGCCGTGGGAAGGCAATCCGGGCGTGCGCACCGCCGAATCGCCGGCCGGAACCGTCAACGCCGTCGGCCTGCAGAACCCCGGCGTCGACCATTACCTCGTCGACGAACTGCCCAAGCTCAAGGAGCTGGGCGCGACCGTCGTCACGAACGTCGCGGGCCATAGCGACGACGACTATGCCGAAGTGGTCGCCAAGCTCGCCGATTCGCCGGCCGACATGCTGGAAATCAACGTCAGCTGCCCGAACGTATCCGCCGGCGGCCTGTCGGTCGGCTCCGACCCGGTGGCGCTGTCGCGGCTGATCACGCGCCTGCGCAAGCTCACCGATAAGCCGATGGTCGTCAAGCTCACGCCGAACGTCACCGACATCGCCGCCATCGCGCGCGCGGCCGCCGAATCCGGCGCCGACGCGCTGAGCCTGATCAATACGCTGGTCGGCATGCGCATCGATATCCGCACCGGCGAGCCGATCATCGGCAACGTCACCGGCGGCGTGTCCGGCCCGGCCGTGTTCCCGGTCGGCCTGGCGTGCGTATGGAAGGTGCGCACCGCGCTGCCGGACATTCCGATCATCGGCATCGGCGGCATCGATTCGGGCGAGAAGGCGCTCGAATACCTGTATGCCGGCGCGAATGCCGTCGAGGTCGGCGGCGCCACGCTGACCGACCCGACCGCCCCGATCCGGGTGGCGCTCGAGCTGGAATCGCTGCTCGACGAACGGCCCGAGCTGGCCGAGAAGCTGGCGAAGGGCGACACCTGGCGCTGACGGCCCGGACGGTGCCGTTGGCGCGGGCGCCTCTGGCGGCGCGACGGTACCGGGCCCTGTTACGCTTGGAATTTGAGTAGAGAGGACGACCCCATGACCCGCAACCACGACCTTGACCGCCGCTTCACGAAGTTCCTGCTGGAATCCGGCGCGCTGAAATTCGGCGACTTCACGCTGAAATCCGGCCGCCGTTCGCCGTACTTCATCAACGCCGGCGCGTTCAACGACGGCACGAAGATCGCCACGCTGGGACGGTTCTACGCCGAAAAGATCGCGGCGGAGACGGAAGCCGGGAACCTTCCCGAAACGATCGGCACCGTGTTCGGCCCGGCATACAAGGGCATTCCGCTGGCGGTGGCCACGTCGGCGGCGATGGCCGCGGCAGGGCGCAACGTCGGCTATACGTTCGACCGCAAGGAGCGCAAGGACCACGGCGACGGCGGCATGATGGTCGGCACGCCGCTCGAGGACGGCATGAACGTGCTGCTCGTCGACGACGTGATGACGGCCGGCACCGCCGTGCGCGAAGTCGTGCCCAAGCTCAAGGCCGAGGCCGACGTCAACATCGTCGGGCTCGTGCTGTCGGTCGACCGCATGGAGAAGACGGCGGACAGCGACAAGTCGGCCATCGCCGCGGTGGAGGAGGAGTTCGGGTTCCCCGTCTTCGCCATCGCCAACGTGCTGGAGATCTTCGCCGCCGGACGCCTGCTGATGACGCCGTCGTGCGAGCCGTACGTGTCCGACGAAATCGCCGACGCCGCCGAAGAATACCTCGAGCAGTACGGCGCATAGGCGCGAAACGGAGCCGGTCCGGAAGCGGGGTGCCTAGCGACGCGCGCCCGGACCGCCGTTGTTCGCGGCCGCTGCCGACGGCCGGGCCGTTACGAAATGATGCTATAGCCGTGTCCGGCCACGACGTCGCGGAGCCGTTCGATATAGGTCTGCGCCGCCTTCGAAAGCTTCGTGCGTTCGCTGGTGATCCAGCCGACCAGCATCGTCTCGTCGGTGTCGAGCGGCACCGTCACGATCTTCTCGTTGTTCAGGTCGCCGTTGTCGATGCCGGTGCACACCGTATAGCCGTCGAGGCCGATGATGAAGTTCAGTATCGTCGCGCGGTCGGTGACGTTGATCTGCTTGGGGGAGTAGTCCGGCCACACGGCTTCCTCGGCGAAGAAGAAGCTGCCTTCCTCGCCCTGCTCGTACTGGATGAACGGGTAGGGCTTGAGGTCTTCCATCGTCACCTTGCGCTTCGCGGCGAGCGGGTTCGTGCGCGACAGGAACACGTGCAGCGGCGCGCGGAACAGCGGATGGAACTCGAGGTGCTTTTCGCGCAGCATCTTGTTGATGACGTCCTTGTTGAAGCGGGACGTATAGATGATGCCGACGTCGCTGCGCATGTTCGCCACCGAATTGATGATGTCCTTCGTGCGCGTCTCGCGGATCGTGAACTCGTATTCGTCGGACTTGATCGAGTTGATCATGTCGACGAACGCCTCGACGGCGAACATGTAGTGCTGCGTGGAGACGGTGCACAGCTGCTTGCGCGGCTTCGCGTTCTTGTAGCGTTCCTCGAGCAGCGCCGCCTGGTCGAGCACCTGGCGTGCGTAGGTGAGGAATTCAGCGCCGTCGACGGTCAGCGCGATGCCCTGCGAACTGCGCTTGAAGATCTCGATGCCCAGCTCGTTCTCCAGTTCCTTGACGGAGGAGCTCAGCGCCGGCTGGGAGACGTACAGTTCGTGCGACGCTTCGTTCATCGAACCGCACTCGACGATCTTGACGATATATTTCAGCTGAAGGAGCGTCATAAATCTTCCTTATACCTAGCGTTTGTTTTCCAAAGATTGGTTATAACCAAGATACAGCGCGCCCGGCAGCGCCGCGAAACGCGCTGTTTACAATGCGGGCAACGGGAAAACAGCGCCGCTAGAGCGCGACGCCGAACTGTGCGAGCTGTTCGCGGGCGTGCTGCGGCGTCGTGAAGCGCGCGGCGTTCCAGCCGACGGCGCGCGCGCCCTCGACGTTCTTCGCGGTGTCGTCGAAGAACAGCGTCGAGGCCGGCTCGAGCGAGAAGCGGCGCTGCGCGAGTTCATAGATGTCGGCGTTCGGCTTGCGCAGCTTCTCGACGCCGGACACGACGGTGCCGCCAAGGTAGCGTTCCAGCTGAGGGAAACGCTCGAAGGCGAAATGGAACGTTTCGCCCGACCAGTTCGTCAGGCCCCACAGGCGCAGTCCGGCGGCCTCGAGGTCGCGCAGCAGCTCCTCGGCGCCGGGAACGAGCCGGGGGAGCGCGTCGCCGTAGCGCTCGATGTAGTCTCGGAACACGTCGGCAATGTCCGGACCCTGCTCGCGCGCGACGATGGGCAGCACGTCGGCGAGGAGCATGCCGCCGTCCATCCAGTCCTCGTAGCGGAAGAAGCCGAGGGGGTCGTCGTCGGCGCAGATCCGGTCGACGAGCTCGTCCGGGTACCTTCCTTCCAGCGCGGCGCGGCATTGCCAGTCGACCAGCACTCCGCAGAAGTCGAAGACGATATCGGTGATCGGCGCGGTAGGTGCCATGCGGGTGCCCTTTCTCATCCGGTGCCGGCGCCCAGTCGTTGACGGCCGCCGCTGCTGGTTGCATTGCCGCGGATTCCAGCGTTGCTGGTCTTCTCGCACGGCATTGCCCAGTCTACCGGCAGCCTTCCCGAGGAACCGGCTTCCCGCAATCCCGCTTTTCCCTGGCTCCGGTTCCCCAACACGCCGTGACGGGAGGAACCGGACCTTGCAATCCCGGCCTTTCCTTGGCGCCGGTTCCTCAACACGCCGGCAGGGGAGGAACCGGACCCAGGAATCTTGAAAACCGACGGGTCGGGTTCCCCGACACGCCGCGCGCGGAGGAACCGGACAAGGCAGTCGCATCCCGTTGCGAAAACGCTGGCCTTGGCACGCCGCGGTGTGGTAGCTTGGCTGTTCAGAACGTGTGGCGCCGCGCACGGCCGCAACGGCCTGCGCCGAGCCGCCACGGTAAGGGGAGCGCAATCCAATGAACATCTACGAAGGGGTGCCGGCAGCCCAGACCGCCGACTTCACGATCCGCCTGGTGCGCCGCGCCGACGCCGCCGACCTTGCGGAAACGTACGGCGACACCGCCGCGGTGGCGCTGATGAACGACGACAACTGCGATTTCGGCTTCTACATGCCCGGCGTCGAGCAGATGGAGCAGACCATCGACTACTGGCTCGACCATTACCGCCAGCGCAATTTCGTGCGTTTCGCCGTCGTTTCGAAGTCGGCCGGCAAGACGGTGGGGACATTGGAAGGATTCGGCGGCGATACCGGCGTGCTGCGCATCGACATCAACGGCGCCTACGAAAACGCCGCGTCGATCCGCCAGCTGCTCGACTTCGCCACGTCGACGTTCCGCGACTATTTCGGCAACGCGCGCCTCGTGACGAAGGCCGCTCCCGGCGCCGCGGAACGCCGCATGGCGCTGCGCGATGCCGGCTGGCAGTCCATCGATTCATACCGCGGCTACCCGCATTACTACGCGATTTCGGTAAGCCGTTAACGCCCATCCGCACACCGCGCCACCGCACGGTTCCGGAAACGGGAAGGCGCCCGCGCTGGAAGAAGATTCCAGGCGCGGGCGCTTTTTTGCCGTTCCTTCCCCGCCAATTTTCGGACATCCGCAATCCGCAGGCTGGCACGGAAGAGCAGGGGAGGGAAGCAGCCGTGAACGACGGCCCGGCTGGGTCAGCTGCTTTCGCCAGCCGCCCGGTCGATGGCGTCCAGCATCTGCGAAACGCCCTTGCGGCCGAATTCGATGAGCTGGTTGCCGTTGCGGTTGATGACGATCATCGGCACGCTCGTCACTTCGTACTGCTCCTTCAGCGCCGGGAAATGCGCGACGTCATAGGCTTCCGCACGCACGTTGCCGTTCAGCGCGGCGATGCGTTGCGCCGCCCGCACGCTTTCGGGGCACATCGTGCACGTCAGCGACACGAGCAGCATGACGTCCACCGGATCGGCGATGGCGCCGATGCGGGCTGCCTCCTCGTCGGAAATCGGCTGCCCGGGGCCGGCCGCGTTGTACATGCCGAGCACGAACGAGTTGAACTCGTGGCCCGACGGCACGCCATGGAACGCCAGTCCCGAGGGCTTGAGCTCGCCCATGTCGTCGAGCGTCATGATCCGCACCATCGGCGTAGCCTGCGGCAGCGGCTCGGCCGGATCGTAGGCGCCGCGTCCCTGCGCATCGAGGTCATGGCCACGCTTCGTGCGTACCGCGACCTTGCCGCCGGAGACCGAGGCGAGTTCGTCCATGAACGTTTCCAGCTGCACCGACAGCGGCGAATCGTCGAGCGTCAGTTCAAGCGTCACCGGCTGCGCCATGCGCCCGAACACCATGTCCAGCTGCTGGCGCACCGCGTCGTCGAAGCGGAACGCCTGCTCGGTGTCGCCGGCGCGGGCAGGCGCCGGGGCGGCCGTGGTATTCGCCGGCGCCGAGTTGCGCTCGATCGCTTCGCGGTTCTGGTAGTTGGTTCCGGTCGGCCGCTCGGGCACGATGCCGGTGCGCTTCGAAGCGCTGGCCGCGTAGCGTTCCAGCTCGGTGGCGGCGAGCGCGCCGTCCGCCGTCGCCGTCACGACCTGGCGCAAGGGCTTCTCGCGCAAATCGCCGGCGGCATAGATTCCCGGCACGTTCGTTTCCAGCGTCGGCGACGTAACGACGTAGCCATTGCCGTCCAGTTCGACAAGATTTTTCACCAGCCCCGTCTGCGGCGCATAGCCGGCGAAGACGAACACGCCGAACGTCGCGCCGTCAGCCGGCTTCCATTCGTAAGTCTCGCCGGTCTTGTCGTCGCGGATCAGCGCGCTGGACAGGCCAGCGTTGCCGGCCGTCACCTTGAGCAGCTCGGTGTTGTAGCGGATGTCGATCTTAGGGTCGTCCTTGGCTTTCTGGGCGACGTTGGCCGCGCAGGTGAAGTCCGGCTCGCGCACCAGCATCGTCACCTTCGAGGCGAACCGGGTGAGGAACACGGCTTCCTCGGCCGCCGCGTAGCCGCCGCCGATGACGAGCACTTCGCGGCCGGTGTAGAATTCGCCGTCGCAGGTCGCGCAGTAGGCCACGCCGCGCCCGGCGTATTCACTTTCGCCTTCGAAGCCGACGTGGCGGGGAGCGGCGCCCATGGCGAGCACGATGCCGAAGGCCCTGAAGTCGCCGGCCGACGTATGCACCGTCTTGACGGCGCCGTCGTCATCCGGGGAAACCTCGATGCCGGTGGCGTCCGCCACCTTGAGTTCGGCGCCGAAGTCGATGGCCTGCTGGCGCATCGTGCCGGTCAGCTTCGCCCCGTCGGTGTTGAGCACGCCGGGGTAGTTGACGACTTCCGCGGTGATGGTGATCGCGCCGCCGAAATCGCCCTTCTCCAGCACGAGCACGCGGTAGCGGGCGCGCGCCAGGTACATGCCGGCGGTCAGGCCCGCAGGGCCGCCGCCGATGACGATGACGTCGTACATATTGTCTGCGCTCATATCAGCCATCCGCTTCCGAATCAGAGCTGGCCGACGAGGTCGAGGCTCGGCTCCAGCGTTTCGTCGCCCGGCTGCCACTTGGCCGGGCAGACCTGGTCGGAATGCTCGCGCACGAACTGGCTGGCCTTGACGCGGCGCAGGATTTCGGCGGCGTCGCGCCCGACGTTGCTGGACAGCACTTCGTAGGCGACGACCTTGCCGTCCGGGTCGATGATGAAGTCGCCGCGTTCGGCGTCGCCGGTCTCCTCGTTGTACGTTTCGAGGTCGCGCGCCAGCTTGGCGGTGCGGTCGGCGAGCATCGGGTACTGGATCTTGCCGATTTTCTCGTTCGCGTCATGCCACGCCTTGTGCACCCACTGCGAGTCGGTCGACACCGAGTAGATGTTGCAGCCGGCCTTCTGGAACTCGTCGTAGTGATCCGCGAGGTCCTCGAGCTCGGTGGGGCATACGAAGCTGAAATCGGCAGGGTAGAAGAACAGCACCGACCAGTGGCCCAGCAGGTCCTCCTTGCTGACGGTATCGAGCTTGCCGTTGTCGTAGGCAGGCACGGTGAAGTCGGTGAGTTCGTGGTTGAGCAGGTTCATGATGCGCTCCTTCGTGACGGGGAACCTTCCGCCACCCACCCTAGACGACGTTTCGCGGTGCGCGCACGCTTTTGCGCGCAATGGGGAACGTTTTGTGAACAATCCCACAGCGCGCTAGTGATACGCGTCACAGCCTACCGGCCGCCAAAGGAACCGCCTCCACCGCCGCCGCTGGAACCGCCATAGCCTCCGCTGGAACTCGAGAAGGACCCCGATGAGCCCGACGAAGAAGACGAAGATGGCTCGCGCACGGAAGCGATATAGGTAGCGTGCAGGTTCTTCCCCAGGCTGGCAAGCGAACCGTCGAATGCGCTGGCGCCTACGGGAGCGCCTGCGCCGACGCGCGCCGCGGAGCGGTACCCGGAACGCATGCGATGCCTGTCGTCGGGATCGCGCTTCCACAGGAGCTCTTCACGCATGGACCAGTAGACCAGCGATTCCTCCTGCGCATGCGCGTCGAGCCATTGCGCATCGGCCATCTGCGGATATGCGCGCGCGAGCTGCCGCATGGCTTCGCCCGAGATGCCCAATGCCGTCGCATACACCAGGTATTCGCCCCATCTGGCAAGGTCGAGAGGCCCACGGTCGCTAAAGTCGCTGAAATCCTCAAGGTAGTTCTTCAGCCCCTGCAGCTGGCGCGAGCAGGCGTCGCCTGCTTCCGAGAGCACTGTATCAGGGGTGAGCATCACGGCAAACACGCTGCAGAACATCATCGGCAATGCCGTTACGGCCGCCAGCCACAGGTTCTGGATGACGAGGGCGTAGACGAACGACGCGATTGCCACCAGCACCTCGACGGTGGCCCAGCCATTGTATCCATAGCTCTTCGTGGCATGCAGCTCCTTGAATGCCTCTTCGGACTCGTTGTAGAACTTGTTGAGCTTAGGGACCAGAGGGCCTTTCCAGCCGCCTTTGGCGGCACTCTGGTTGAGCATCTCCAGATCGAAGACGGGGCAGCCGAACGACTGCGAAGCCGCCTTCAGGAAATCAAGCGCGGCGCAAGCCGGTCCGTCGAGCCCCTCATGACAGCCGGCGTCAAAGGCCCCGGGCAACACGACGATCGTGCTGGTTGCCTGAACGGTGTCCTTGTTGGCGCTGTCGGCGCCGATCATGCGGGCAAGCGACGCGGCATCCGGGTGTGCCAGATTGAAGCCGGCATACAGGCGCGCCGGTCCCGGATAGATGGCGATGAGCCTGCAATTGGCCAGATACATGAGCGTCGCCGATAGCTGGCGGCTGTGCACGTCGCCTTGGTCCGCGCCGTCGGTGAAGCCGTTCAGCGCCGCGGCCGCCGCAGGGCTGAAATCCGGAGCCGAACGCCAGTACCCCGAGTCTTTGGGGGCGCGCTGCAAACGCAAGCCCTTCCAGGCACGGCGGATGGCAAGGACGGACAGCAGCACCGCCACCAGCGTCATCGTGATCCAGATAAGGACGTTGCGCACGACGGCATCGCGCTGCTGTCTGCGCCACTGGGATTCCGCCTCGTTTTCTTCGTCAAGAGTCGCCTGCTTGGTCGCCGTGCTGGCCTGCCGGGCCGTATCAGGCGCCATGGTCTTGTCGAACATGACGAGCAGGTCCACATAATCTCCGCTTTTCACGTCATCCGCAGTGAATTCCAGTTCCCCTTCGGGCCCCCTATGCGTTTGCGAAACGCCTTCGTAGTGCAGGAATCCCCACGAATCGTCGTCATCAGCCGCCTGGGGGAAGCGCACGGTTCCGGTCAGCATTCCTACCGGAATGCGATTCGCTTTCGCGACAGGTTCCCACATGAATTTCGCAACATCGGCATAGTCGGTGACGAGATTCTCGAATACCATCGTCACTGCGAACCGCCTGCTCTCCGCACTGGTGGTCGCCGGGATGTTCCAGCCTACCTCCACCTGCTTCGTGGCAGCCCGCTCTCCGGGAACCGTGACCGGTAGCCCATCCGTTTGGGGATCGAAGGGGAGCGGATCGTCGTCGCCTTCGCTGACGTCGGCGATATACCAATGCCCCGCATAGTCATCATCCCACTCTTCATAGGAAATGCCGCTAGGCGATTGAGGCGCGATCTGCGTATACTCTTCGCCGCTGTCAAGATCGGTGACGCTGATGCCTGAAATATTCGTCACCTGCGCCGAATCCAGCGTGTACTGCTGGTACAGCTGGCGCCACCGCTCATCGTTGCCGCGTGCGTTGAGCTTCATATCGATGGTCTGCGTAATCGCCACGTCGCCATCGCCCTGAATGGCGACGTCATAATCCAGCGTCCGGTAGAACAGTTCGGGTTCATCGGCACCGCATGTCAGCGCAATGGCTATGACGGCGACAATGACCACGGCCCCGACGCCATACGACGCTGCCGTGCGGATTCGCCTGTCCATAACGGCTCCTTACCTTGCCAACCATGTTCGCTCTTAGAGGATATTGTGGCACGGCGCAGGGGGCTTTGGAGGGCCATAGGCGCCGGAAAACGTCGCCCGTTGCGCATTTGGGCCTCATGTCCCTTTCTGCGTCATGCGGATAGACCTGCGGGCCAAAAACCCTCCGCGTTCCCTAGCCTGCGTGAGCATGGACCGTTAGGATTAGGGGAGGATGACGACAATCAGCCACCACGCGCTGGACATTATCGCCACGGAAGGGGGTACTTCGTGACAGGAGCATCTGCGTCTACGCGCCGGGGGCCTTTCCTTAGGCAAAAGTACACGGCATGCATCATTGGCGTCCTGGCCGCGCTGCTGGTGCTTGCCGTCCTTGCCCTATGCCTGACGACGGGCAGCGAACCGAACGAGGCCAGGTCGTTCATGCCTGGCAGTCCCAGCGCAGGCACCTTCTGGCTCATTGCCCAGGCCCCCGTCCTTGCCATCTGGGGTATCGTGCTCATGGGGCGGTGCCCCGATAGATTCGTGCGGGGCGTCATCATAGGCGTCACTATCCTGCTGCTCTTCTGGTTCCTGGCCGTACTCATCAAATACCCTGCGCATCATGATGGCTTGACGCGGCTTCTGTGGTATTGCTACTACATCCCCATGCTGTTCCTTCCATGGCTCTGCTTTCTCGCCGCGGTGGAGGTGACGTTTCCCCTGCCATCGCCGGCACGCACCGCAACGATGTGGACGACGGGGATGTGCACGGCAGCGCTCTGTGCCCTCGTGCTGTCGAACAGTTCGCATATGCTCGCCTTTTCGTTCTCCCTGGCCGATCCGCATTGGAACGGCGAATACGCATATGGACCCGTATACTACCTGGTCGCCATATGGTCGGGAATGCTGTATCTGGCGTTCTTCGGACTGCTGTTCGCGCTTTCCCGCCAGCATAGGAACCTCGTCTTCATTCCGCTGCTGGCGCTTACCCTCGGCGGAGCCATATACGGTGCCCTCTACGCAATGCGCATTGGAGGGATATTCTCCACGAATTTTTCCCTTGTCTATGCGACGGTGTTCATGGCCGCTTTCGAACTCTGCTTTGACAGCGGCCTGCTTCCCGGCTTCCGCCGTTATCGTGACACGTTCCGCTTGCTGCCCGTCGACCTGAAGATCGTCGATGCGTGCGGACGTCTTACGCTGCTCAGCGACGGGAGCGGCCCGCTGCAGCCAGATGAACGCGCTGCATTGCTTGGCGTTGCCGACGGCGGCGACCGGCCCGTTCGCTTCAACGTGGCCAGCCAGCCTGGCAATGCATACTGGGCATGGAAGGTCCCAGGCGGCCAGGCCCTTCTTACAGAGGACATCAGCCGCTTGCTCAGGCGGCAGCAGGAGGCTTTCTCGCTGGCCGATCAAGTCCGCGAGCGCAACGCCGTGCTGCAGCGATCCATTGCCGTGGATGAGAAGATCTTCCGGCAAATCCAGGAAGCGTCGGCATTGGAGCGCGTAGAGGAGGGGCTTGCAGCGGCGGCCGACTCCATCCGCACGCTTATTGCGGACCTCGATGAACGCGCGTCGCTGCAGGACAGGCGCGATGCGCTGTGCACCGTCAGGCTGCTTGCCGGGTACGCCAAGCGCAAAGGGGCGCTGCTTGTCGATGAATCGGCCAAAACGCCATATGATGCCGCAACGCTGCAGCTGGTCTTTGCCGAAATGGCCGCAGATGCCCGCAGCCTTGGCATAGCGGCCGCGGCTACGGTATCGACGAAACGCAAGCTTCCCGTCCCCTCCGTCAGCATATTGTTTGATTGCGCCTATCGATTGGCGATGATGGCGGCCCGCCATGGCGGCGGCGCCTTGCTGATCGCCATCAGGGATGGCGACGGGAACGCCCTCAAAATGTCGGCCGTGCTGCAATGCGAGACGCCGCCCTTCGACGGCGCTCCTGAAGTAGAGGAGTTCCGGCAATGGATGGACCGCTCCGAAGCCGCCTATTCCATTACCCCGCGCCATGATACGTTGAAACTGGAAGTGCTCGTGCGCGCAACCGCCGGCTGTGGAACCCGGAAGGCAGCCGACCATGGGTAGCCTGTTCCACGCCGACCATGATGCGCTGATTCTGGGAATCGCCGTCTTCTTCCTGCTCAGCGTGATGCAGGCGCTGCACCTTGTCGCGCTGTTCTACCGAACCGTACGGCACAACAGCATATGGCCCTATGCCAAGACGATGGCGCTGATAGTCCATCTCGTCCTCATGGGATGGTGCTGCAATGCGGCGGCCCATGGATGGAAAACGATGCTGGCAATGGATTCCCCTCTGGCAATGGCGCTATGGCTCGACGTCCCCGCCGCCGCCATCTTCATTGCCGATTCGCTGATAGGACGCAGGCCCTTTCCGGCAGCTCTGGGCGTATGGCTTTTCCTGTTCACCCCGTTGGCGTTGGCCTCAATCGGCAGTGCGGCAGCCGCCCTGGTCGCCGCAGACGCATTGCTGTTTTCCTTTCTCAGTGCGTTCCAGCTTGCAGACGATGCACGGCGGCGGACAGCGGGGCCATCGCGGCTCGCCTTCCTGCCCGCGTTGAAGCGCATGCCCGCCGGACTGGCCATCGCGGACGGCACGGGGCGAATCATCATGGTCAACGATGCGTTGCGCATCACCCTGGGGCTGCTGACAACGCAGGCCCATGCGCTCGGCACCATCGGCCAGCTCGAGCAGGTCCTGCATGAGCATTCCGGATGTTCTTCGCCAGAAGCCACCCGCGATGACCTGCACCATGGAGGCCTGATCATCGGCCATGACGATGAACAGGGAAACCGCCGCTTTTCCATGTTCCGATGCTGCCTGCTGGGCGACGTAGAGCATATGACGGCGGTCATGGCATTCGACGTTACCGAAGAGGAACAGGCCCGGCTGCGCATCCAGTCATCCCTCGATGCGCTGCAACGCAGCGAACGGCAGCTGCAGGACGCGCTGCAGTCCGTTCATCAGGCCGCCCGGCAACAGGCGGCGCTTGCCGCCAAAGCGCGCGTGCACGATGTCATCGGCCAGCGGCTGTCGCTGATTACGCGCATTCTCGAGGACGACAGGCTTGACGACGACACCATCGGACGGCTTCTGCCGCTTCTTGAGGGCATCGGCAAGGATCTCCATTGCGCGCATGCGCCGTGGCGCAGCGAGCTTGAGTCCATCGTCGAATCGTTCGCGCTGGTCGGCGTCGCCATCGACCTTCATCTGGAGGTCGAGCCTGACGACGACATAGGCAATGCCATCGCCGTCATCGCACGGGAGAGCACAACCAACGCCATCCGCCACGGCGGCGCGTCACGGGTCGAGGTGACGCTCAGGACCGACGGCGATCTTCTCGTCCTGCACGTAGAGGACGACGGCACCAGGCCGCCATCGGACCGCTACCGGGAAGGGACCGGCATTGCAAGCATGCGTCGGGCAGTGCAGCAAGCCGGTGGCGTATTCGTCGTCGATACGGCGCCCTCATTCGCCCTCAAGGCCATGTTCAGGCCCCGGAGCGCCCATGCAGTACAATCAGCGACGGAACCGGACCAAGGAGAACGGCAATGCGCATCATGATCGTCGAAGACCAGACCATGCTCCGGGACTCGCTCAAGCAGGCCATCAACGCACAGGACGACATGGAGGTGGTCTGCGCGATATCGGACGCTTCGCAGGTACCTGGCAAGGCAAAGCTCACGCAGCCCGACATCGTGCTCATGGATGTATGCACCGAACATGACGCCAACGGCATTGCCGCTACGCGGCTGCTGAAGGAAGCCGGCGAAACGCCTCGCGTAGTCATCATGACCGGCATGCCTGAAATCACCTTCGTAGAGCAGGCCCGGCAAGCCGGTGCGGACAGCTTCATCTACAAGAACGTCAATACCGGCGAACTGCTCGCCACGCTGCGTTCGACGATGGAAGGATACGCCATCTGGCCTGCAGACCCACGCAAGCATGCCAGAAGCGCCGGGCTTGACATGCTCACTGACGAGGAAATCGCCATCATGCGGCTCGTATGCGAAACGAAGGACCGCAGGGAAATCGCCGCGGAACTCTATATGAGCGAGGGGACCGTCAAAAGGCACATTTCCAGCATCCTCGCCAAAACCGGATACGACAGCATCCTCAAGCTGGCCATCCACTATGTATCCGAAGGCTACATCGTGCCGGGGCTGCAGTAATCCATTCCGGATGCCGCCATCGCTGCCCACCATGTCCTTCCCCTAGATTCTTCGCCCAGCAAGACTGGGACCGCGGGCCCGTTTTCCGTAGGCGATTCGGGACAGCGGGCATGCCAAAACACAGATGCTTCTCCCTAAACTGAAAACGGGACGGACACAATGATGCGTTTCGTCCAAGAGAAACTAGTGGAGAGGAACGATCATGAAGATCATCAACAAAGCGCGTGGACCATTGAGCGCCCTGTGCGCATTCGCCCTGCTCTTCTCAGTAGCGGCATGCAGTTCGAGCAACGCGGACATCGATACCACGCAAATCGTCGGCTACTGGGAACTGACTTCCGTTGACGATGCCAACGGAGACAGCATCACGGAGGACGACATTGCATCGCTCAAGGCCATGGGCATCCAGATCAGCATGGAGCTCAAATCCGACAAAACGGTGTATTGGGACCTGTTCGACGAGGAAGCCACCGGCACGTGGAAGGCGACCAGCGCTACGGCGGGAACAATGGAAGTCGATGAGGAGACGCTGGAATTCACCATCGACAACGGCTCGATGACGCTGCAGTCCAAGAGCGACGGCAGTGAGGGCACCATGCATCTGAAGAAGACAGAGAAGACCGGAACCTCCGAATCGTAAGGGATTACGACTTCTTCTCGGAAAGGAAGGCGATCATGGGCGCTCAATCCGTGAACTATACTTGTCCAGCCTGCAATGGCGCGGTACGTTTCGCGTCGGAGCTTGGCAGCGTAGCCTGCGACTTTTGCGGCAGCGTGTTCAGCGTGGAGGAAATCGAGCGGCTTCATGCAGCCAAGCAGGAAAAAGCCGATAACGACGTCCTGGCCGGTTCGGCAGCGTGGGGAGCCGAACAGCAGGGGCAACCTCTCGACTACACCGCATATTCATGTTCCAGCTGCGGCGCCGAACTGGTATGCGAGCCCACCACCGCCATCAGCGAATGCCCCTATTGCGGCAATCAGGCAGTGGCCCCCGGGCGCGTCGACGGCGAATTCCGCCCCGACTGCCTCATTCCCTTCGCCAAGGACAAGAACCACGCCACGAGCGCCCTTGCCGAATTCTACAAGCACAAGATGCTGCTGCCGCGAAGCTTTACCGAGCATAACCGGCTGGAAAAGATACAGGGCGTATACGTCCCCTTCTGGCTCTACGACGTGTCGTCCGACGGCGAAGGCACGTACAAGGCCGAGAACAAGCGGACGTACCGGCGCGGCGACGAGGAAATCACCGAAACGGACAGGTATGCATGCACGCGCTCAGGCAGCGCACGGTTCGAACGCATCCCGGTAGACGCTTCGACATCGATGCCGGACGGCCATATGGATGCCATCGAGCCATACGACTATGGCGCGCTTACCGATTTCTCCGTCGCCTATCTTCCCGGCTTCGCGGCAGACCGCTACGACCAGTCCAGCGACGAATGCAGTGAACGGGCCACGCAGCGTGCCGAGAATTCCCTGGAAAGCGAGCTTCGCGGCACGGTGAAAGGCTATGACAGCGTCAGCAAGGAGACGTTCCATGCGCAAAGCACGGTGGACAATGCCTCCTATGCCATGCTGCCGGTGTGGCTGCTCAATACCGTATGGAATGACAAATCGTTCCTGTTCGCCATGAATGGGCAGACCGGCAAACTGGTAGGCGACCTGCCCGTTTCCAAGGTCAAGGGCCTGCTGTGGTTCCTCGGCGTCTTCGTGGTGTCCGCAGCGGCCCTGTTGGGATGCGCTTTCGGACTGGGGTGGTTCCCCGACGACCAGACCATGCGCATCGTCGTTCCCGTCGCCGGGGCGCTCGTCATCGCCGCCCTGGTCCTGCTCATTCTTGTGGGCCAGATGAAGACGGCGCATACCCAGTCGGCGGCGCGCCAATACCTTCAGGATGGATCGTTTGAACTGACACGGAGCGCCGACCAGTTCCTGGGCACCACGACGACCAGGAAACACATCGAAAAGAACAGCTGATCGCAACAGGCATCAGCCACTCAAGAAAGGAAGCAGGACCATGGGATTGTTGAAGGCGGGAATCGGCGCCGCGGCAGGCGTGCTCTCCGACAGCTGGCGCGACTACTTCTACTGCGAAGCGCTCGATGCGGACACGCTGGTTGCCAAAGGAGCCAAGCGCGTCAATTCGAAAGGACGCAGCTCCAATACCAAGGGTGATGACAACATCATTTCCAACGGCTCGATCATCGCCGTGGCCGACGGCCAGTGCATGATCATCGTGGAGCAGGGCGCCATCGTGGAATTCTGCTCGGATCCGGGCGAATTCGTCTGGGACAGCTCCACGCAGCCCTCCGTGTTCTATGGGGGCTTCGGCGAGGGCATCAAGAAGAGCTTCGCGGAGTTCTCCAAGCGCGTCGGCTTCGGCGGAGACACCGGCACCGACCAGCGCATCTACTATTTCAATACGAAGGAAATCGTCGGCAACAAATACGGAACGTCCACGCCCGTGCCGTTCCGCGTGGTCGATGCCAACATCGGCCTCGACATCGACACGGCCGTGCGCATGAACGGCGTATATTCGTACCGTCTTGCGGATCCGATCCTGTTCTACAAGAACGTGTGCGGCAACGTCGAATCGACCTATACGCGCGACCAGATCGATCCGCAGATGAAAAGCGAGATCCTCACGTCGCTGCAGCCGGCGCTGGCGCAGATTTCCGGCATGGGCATCCGCTACTCCGCCGTCCCAGCCCACACCAAGGAACTTGCGGATGCGCTCAACGAGGAGATGAGCAAGGATTGGAGGGACCTGCGCGGCACGGAAATCGTGTCGTTCGGCGTCAATTCCATCGCCATCAGCCCCGAAGATGAGGAAATGATCAAGCAGCTGCAGCGTACGGCGGTGATGCGCGACCCGTCCATGAGCGCTGCGAATCTCTCGGCCGCGCAGGCGGAGGCGATGAAGGCCGCAGCTTCCAACGAAGCCGGCGCCATGACGGGATTCATGGGCCTTGGCATGGCCGGGATGACCGGTACCGGGATGGCGGCGTCCATGCCGATGCCGAGCACGCCGAACCCTCCGCAGAGCGTCTATGGCGCTTCTCCCACCGGTGGTTTTGGCGCTCCGCAGGGCACTCCGTCCCAGGCTCCCGCTGCAGGCAGCCCAGCAGGAACCCAGGCCACTGGATGGACCTGCCAGTGCGGGACCGCCAACACCGGCAAGTTCTGCAGCAACTGCGGGCAGCCGCAACCGCAGCCCCAAGGCGAATGGGTTTGCCAATGCGGCACCCCCAACACCGGCAGATTCTGCGGAAACTGCGGGCAGCCGCAGCCGCAAGGACCGTGGACCTGCCAGTGCGGCACAGCCAATGAAGGCAAGTTCTGCAGCAACTGCGGCCAGGGACGGCCATAGTCATGCCGCTTGGCGTGCCTGGTCGTCCCGGGCAACGGCCCCAGTCCATGCGTTGAATGCCATCCGCTGCCTATGCGTCGGCGGATGGCATCGCGTCGACGTCCTGCTGCGTCAGCGTGTAGGAGTCGCCGTACATCGTCCACTTCAGCGGCAATGCAAGGTTCCAGTTCTTCGCGGCGATGAACTTGCGCTGCGCCTCGATGCGCGACAGGTCGCGGTGCGCCTCTTCCTGCTCCATCACTTCGGTACGCGCGTCGAGGAACGCGTCCAGGTACTCCGCTTCGTCGCCGCCCTGCGCCGGCGTCTTCGCCGCCTTGCGGATGCCGCCGAAGCTCGAGGCGTCGTCGCCGTCGCCATGCACGACGATCGCGTCATAGTAGACGTACTGTCCCAGCGCGGACAGCCCGTCGTCCGAAGCGGCCTTGAGCGCCGGCTTCATGTACTGCGCGTCGACGATGCGGTTCTGCGCCTGCATCATCCGCTCGTCGGAACCGTCCGCCTTCCATGCCTCGACGAACGCATCGCCCAGCCCGTCGGTCGAATCGGAGCCGACGACCTTGCGCAGCGCGGGAATGAAATCGACGAGATTGTTCTTGGCGTCGAGCTTCGTGTACTCGTTGACGACGTCCAGCAGGTCGCCCGTCTTCGTCGTGAAGCCGATGATGCCGGCCGTCAGGCCGCGCCCGTCGCCGATATCCTCGATATACCCGTATTCGTCCCAGTAGTCGAGCGTCGAGTTTTCGGCGCTGCTGACCAGCGCATACGCCGTCTTGCGCAGGTCGCCGCTGCCGATGGACAACGACATGTCCGCCTGGGAAGAGGAGGGGGTGGGGGACTGCGACGGGGAATCTTCCACAGAAGAAGCGGAGGAAGAAGAAGATTGGGGCGCCGATGGCGACGCCTGCGTTCCGGTTTCGCCTCCCGCGCCGCATCCCGCCGCCATCGCCACCGCCAGCAGCGCCGCAACAACACCCAACCGCCTGCTCATCATCGCCTCTTTATTGCCTCCGTCACGCCTTCCAGACCGGCTTTGCCGGCCAATCGTTCCATTTTCCCCGGCCGCCGCGACAGCCGCCTTTCGTCGTCCCTTCGGTTAAGATTGGCAGCGACTTGAAGAACGGAAGGGTTCCCGCGATGGTAGTGAGCGAGACGTATGAGGGGCTGCACGGCCTTACCTGCACGCATTCGTATTCGAAGATCAACGAATTCCCGTACGTCAACCGCTGGGAATACATCTGCGGCGAGCGCAGCGTCGTGCTCAACGTTTCCGACATGGGCCAGACGGCCTCGTGCTGGAACCAGGAGGCGCCGGCGACGTTCACGAGCCGTACGCGCGGCGAAGTGACCGACCGCCCGCGCAAGTTCACGTCGCTGTGCGAGGCGCAGCGCCGCGCCATCCAGTTCTGCCACCGCACCGACAGCGAGACCGCCGCGGACCTGGAAATCGCGAATCTCGGCTTCGCCAAGCAGCTCGCCTATACGCAGCGGCTGCATGACGCGATGGGGGAGCGGGCCGTCGACCAGGCGACGATGGCGCGGCTGATCGCGCAGGCCACTGGCGTGGATATCGATGATCCGGACACCGAGGAAACGTCGCTCCCCATCGTCCGCGCCTACGTGTCCAGCATGCTTGTAGAGGAGCTGCAGCAGCTGCTGTGGCAGCGCGACGCTACGCCGGACGGCGGCGAGGCGCGCGCGGCGCTGGAGGCGCATATCGCGTCCGTCGAATCCCAGGTCGTCGAGGAGCTGCGTTCCAACGGGCGCCGCTAGCGGCAAGCGCGGCGCGGCTACGCGAGTTCGTCGAACACGAACGGAATCGCGTCGGCGACGTCGGCCGCCAGAATCGGGTGGCCGACCGATTCGACTTCCAGCGGCTGGCCTTCCTCGAGGCCATACAGCTTCGGGCGGCTCCAGCCGCGCTGGCGCGAACCGGAGGCCACCGCCGCGGCCCGGCCGTGGATGTAGGCGGCGCTGGCCGCGATTTCCGCAACGCACGCCGGATCGTCCTGTACCTGCGTGGCCTGCTGGGCCAGCAGCGCCGCGGCGACGCCGGTCAATACGTCGCCGGCGCCGGCCGTCGCCAGGCATGCCGGCGCGCGGCCGGAAGCCAGCACGCGCATCGAGCCGCCGGACTGGCCGGCGATGATCGTGATGGCGCCCTTGAGCAGCACCGTAGCGCCGGTTTCGCGGGCTGCGAGCGCCGCGCATTCCAGCGGATTCGCCTTGACGTACGCGGCGTTGACGGCATGCCCCAGCCGCGTGAGCAGCCGCGCCAGCTCGCCGGCATGCGGCGTCAGCAGCACCTGCGGGGCGACGTGCTGCGGCAGCAGCTCCAGCGCCCCCGCGTCGACGACGACCGGCGGCATCGCCATCGCCTGCCGGTCGTGATCGCCGGCGACGTCGGCCGCCGCGCCCTGCTGCCCGTACTGTTCGGGGGAACGGCCGTGGGCCGACGAATCCTCTTCCAGCGCATCCTGCGCTTCCGATAGTGCGTAGTGGCGCAGCAGCGCGGCGATCGTCGCCTGCTGCAGCCCCGGCTGTTCGCCGCGCTCCTGCACGCCGACGCCCGAGCCGACGCCCCAGGCTTCAACGCGCCCCTTGCCGATGACGGCTTCCGGCAGCGCCTGCAGCACGAGGTCCTGCGCCCGGCGCGGCCCCATGTAGCGCACCATGCCGATGTTGGTGCGCGCGGCTGCGCTCGAGGTGAGCACCGCGGCGCCTGGATATTCGTCGGAACCGGTGACGAGCCCGACGACGCCGCGCGAATACTTCGAGTCCTCCACCTGGCACGGCCGGATCGCCTCGGAGGCGAAATCGCCGTTGACCATCTCGACGGCCGGCGACGCGCCCTCCAGGTCGAACCCGAAGTCGACGAGCGTGAGCTTGCCGCATGCGTAGGCGGCCGGCGGCAGCATCGCGCACGGCTTCATCGCGCCGAACGTCACCGTATAGTCGGCGGGGATGTACGGCCCCGGCAGCGTGCCGTCGTCGACGCCGACGCCGCTGGGCGCGTCGACGGCCACGACGATCGGCAGCGTGGGCCGCTGCTGCGAGGAGGGCAGCGCGAGCACTTCCGGCGGCTCGCCGTCCAGCCCCAGCGACGAGGCGAGCGCCGCCGGGATGCCGTGGAGCGCCCCATCGACGCCGATGCCGGCCATCGCGTCGATGAGCAGATGGGATTCGCGGGCGAACCCGATGGCCGCTTCAAGCCGCTTGCCTGCTTCGCCCGCGGAGAAGCCGGCGGCCACGCCGGGGATGCGCGCGGCGGGGTCGAGGCAGAAGAGCCGGCCGCCGGCTTCCAGGAACGCTTCGAGCCCCTGGGCATGCAGCGTGCGCCCGGTGGCGATGGCGGTCACCGACAGGCCCTGCGATGCGAGGAACGCGCCGGCGAACAGCCCGTCGCCGCCATTGTCGCCGCCGCCGGCGAGCAGGCACACCTGGATGTCGCCGGAATCGCGCGCGGCCAGCGGCGTGGCCGACAGCGCCTGCAGCGCCGTCTTCGCCACGGCGGAGGCCGCCATGCGCATCAGCGGCTTGCCGGCGGCCAGCAGCGGCCGCTCCATCGCCCTCACCTGCCGCGCCGCGTAGGAGTTGTACAGCAGTGCCTGCATCCGTTCAGTTTCGTCATGCGACGCCATATGCGCCCTTCCCTTCCGTCGGGTCCCGCGCCCGCGCCCCGCCGGGGCCGCCGCGCCTTTTCCCTCCACTGTAGTACCGCGGGACGCGCCGGGGCGCCCCGGAAGCTTCTTCCACAAGAGAAACCGCCGCCCCCTTTCTACAATCGAAGGAAAAGGCGGCCGCGCCCGCTGGCCGCCATCGTCCCGGAAAACCGCTGGGGGAGGACAAGATTATGTGCACTGGAGTTCGTTTCGCGACCGCGGAAGGCGACCTGTATTTCGGCCGCAACCTCGACTGGTCGTTCTCGTATGGCGAGAAGATCCTCGCCACGCCGCGCGGCTACGACTACCGCACCGCGTTCGGCGCGCCGGCCGGTTCGTATGCCGTTTTCGGCGTCGGCATCGTCTCGGAGGGGCTGCCGCTGTACTTCGACTGCGCGAACGAGAAGAAGCTGGCCATCGCCGGCCTGAACTTCCCCGGCTACGCGGCCTATGAGGAGCATGAGATTGCCGGCAAGACGAACGTCGCCGCCTACGAGTTCCCGTTCTGGGTCGTGCGCAACTTCGCGACGGTGGACGAGGTCGAGGCGGCGATGAAGGACGTCGCCATCGTTGGCAAGCAGATCAACGCGCAGTACCCGGTGTCGTACCTGCACTGGCTCGTCGCCGACGGCACGCGCAGCATCGTCATCGAGTACATGGCCGACGGCGTGCACGTCTACGACGACCCGGTGGACGTGCTGACGAACCAGCCGACGTTCGCCTACCATATCGAGAACATCCGCAACTACGTCAACGACGTGCCGGAATACCCGGCTCCGGCGACGTGGGACAAGGCGACGCTGACGCCGTGGGGGTCCGGCACGAGCATGCACGGGCTACCCGGCGACTACAGCTCCCCGTCGCGCTTCGTGCGCGCGGCCTACGCGAATGCGCACTACCCGGAGCAGGCCGACGAGCAGCACAACGTCACGCGCCTGTTCAAGACGCTGCAGGCTGCCGCGATGGTCGACGGCGGCGCGAAGATGGAGGACGGCCAGTTCGAGAAGACCGTCTACACGTCCGGATTCTCGGGCAAGACGATGACGTACTACAAGAACGAATACGACGACTTCGCGATCAAGAGCTACCGCTTCGCCGATTTCGACATGGACGGCAAGGACATCCAGCAGGCCTGATTGTTCCGTCGCGCCGAGTAAGCTCCCTTGGCAACAGGGGAGCTTTTTCATGCCAGGAGGGCACATGTTCGAAGAGATCACCCGCAAGATGAACCAGTTCTGGAACGACGACAAGACGTTCGCGCAGACCGACCCCGAATACATCGACATGTTCTCCGCCTTCGCGTTCGACGAGGTCGTCCACGATCCGGGCGCGCAGGACGAGGCGCTCGACGACCGGCGCCGCTCGATCGCCATCGCCGCCGCGCTGATCGGCGCAAACGGGCTCAAGGCGTTCACGTCGATGATGCCCGCATGGTTCAATGCGGGCCTGAGCGCCCGCGAGCTCAAGGAAATCGTCTACCAGGCCACCGCCTACGTCGGCTTCGGGCAGGCGGTGCCGTTCCTCGAGAAGGCCAACGACTACCTCAAGGCCGTCAACGTCAGGCTGCCGCTGCCGTCCGGCCGCGCCACCGACGGCACGCTTGGGGACCGCTTGGCCAAGGGGGAGCGGGCGCAGATGGAGGCGTTCGGCGACGCGATGGCCGGCTACGCCGACGCCGGCGACGGCGAGACGGGCCATATCAACCGCTGGCTGGTCGCCAACTGCTTCGGCGACTACTACACGCGCGACGGGCTGGGCATCGAGGACCGCGAGCTGGCGACGTTCTGCATGCTGGCGGGGCTTGGCTGCGCCGACCCGCAGCTCAAGGCGCACGTGGGCGCCAACGTCCATGTCGGCAACGGGCGGCATTTCCTCATCGCCGCGGCCAGCCAGATCATGCCGTACATCGGCTATCCGAAGACGCTCAACGCCATCAGCGCCATCAAGGAGGCGGCGCCGCAGGAGTAGCGCACCAGGCCCACGTCGCCGCGCAAACCCGGCAGGCTATTCCTCGGCGACGAGCTCCAGGTAGCTGTCGTTCCACAGGTCCTCGTCGCCGTCCGGCATCAGCAGCACGCGTTCGGGGTTGAGGGCCTCGACGGCGCCTTCGTCGTGCGTGACCAGCACGATGGCGCCTTCGTATTTGGCGATGGCCTTGAGGATTTCGTCGCGCGAGGCGGGGTCGAGGTTGTTCGTCGGCTCGTCGAGCAGCAGCACGTTCGCGCGCGACGTGACGAGCGTGGCGAGCGCCAGGCGCGTCTTCTCGCCGCCCGACAGCACGCGCGCCGGTTTGAACGCGTCGTCGCCGGAGAACAGGAACGAGCCCAGGATCGAGCGCGCCTGCGTATCGGTCAGCTCCGGCGCGACGGCCTGCAGGTTCTCGAGGACGGTGGCGTCGAGGTCGAGCGTGTCGTGCTCCTGCGCGAAGTAGCCGATCTTGCAGCCGTGGCCGTAGTCCACGCTGCCGGTGTCCGGATCCTCGAGGTGGGCGAGCAGCCGCAGCGTCGTCGTCTTGCCGGCGCCGTTGTAGCCGAGGATGACGACGCGCGAGCCCTTGTCGATGGCCAGGTTGACGCCGGCGAACACGAGGTTGTCGCCGTATTCCTTCGAAATGTCCTTCGCTTCGATCGGCGTGCGCCCGCACGGGGCCGGCTCGGGGAAGCGGATGTCGGCGACCTTCTCCTTCTTCTGCGCCTCGCTCGTTTCGCTCAGCAGCTTTTCGGCGCGGCGCATCATGTTCTGGGCGGCCACGGCCTTCGTCGCCTTGGCGTGCAGGCGGATGCCCTGCTGCATGAGGCGCGCGGCCTTCTTCTCGGCGACCTCGCGTTCGCGCGCGCGGCGCGCCTCGTCGAGCTCGACCTGCTTGAGGTAGGACTTGTAGTCGAGCGAGTACATGTCGATTTCGCCGCGCTGCGCGTCCAGGCGCCACACCTTGTTGACCACTTCGTCGAGCAGCTCGACCGAGTGGGAGATGACAAGGAAGCCGCCTTCGTAGCGCTTGAGGTACCCGCGCAGCCATTCGATCGAATCGGCGTCGAGGTGGTTGGTCGGCTCGTCGAGGATCAGCGTGTCCGCGTCCGAGAACAGGATGCGCGCCAGCTCGATGCGCCGGCGCTGGCCGCCCGAAAGCGTGCCCAGCGGCCGCTCCATCACGTCGTCGGGAAGCCCCAGGCTGGCGGCCATCGCCTTCGCCTCGGACTGCGCGGCATAGCCGCCGGCCTTCTCGAAGTCCTGCAGCGCCTTGTCGTAGCGGTTCATCGCCTTCGTCATGACGTCCGGATCGAGGTCGGTCATCTCCTTCTCCGCCTTGCGCAGGCGCTGGATGATGGCGGCGATGTCGCGCGCGCTCATCATGCGGTCAAGCGCCGTCTGCTCCGGGTCGGCGGCGTGGGTGTCCTGCGGCAGGTAGCCGAGCTTGCCGGAAACGCGCACGGAACCGGCGGTCGGCAGCGCCTCGCCGGTGATGACGCGCGTCAGCGTCGTCTTGCCGGCGCCGTTGCGGCCCACCAGGCCGATCTTGTCGCCCTTGGCGACATGGAAGGTGGTGGGATGCAGCAGGGTGCGCGCCCCGATCTGGATCTCGAGTCCCTGCGCTTCGATTGCCATGCGTCACCGTCTTTCCTCTAGCGTCGAGCCGGGGCCTGGGCGCCCCGGAAGCCAACGGGACACTATACCCGTTCCCGCACCCAGCGCCACGGCACGTACATTACGATGGCGGCGACGGTGGCCAGCGCGATGACGACGATCGCCGTCGCCTTCGACACGTCCATCAGGCGCCACGCGACGCCGACGATGCCCCACAGCGCCGCCAGCCCGAACGTCCAGTCCCCGAGCCTGAGCCGCGCGGCGCAGGCGGCGCCCAGCAGCAGCACGGCGAACACGACGGTCGCGGCCGCCTGCGTGCCGCCGGAGACCGGGCCGTCCTTGGACAGGTAGTAGGCGCCGGTGGCGCACGCGTCGCGCGCCGTTTCGAACAGCATCCACGAACTGAACAGCGAGAACGGCGCCACGCCCCACGCGCTTGGGTCGTGCCGGCGCGAGAAGAACAGCGTGGCGAAGCCGGCAAGCGTGGCCAGCAGCGCCAGCAGCGTGCCCCACGCATAGCCCCCGAACGTCCACGCGAACGTCCATCCGGCCGTCAGCAGCATCGTCGCGATGAACAGCAGCCCCAGCAGCGTCAGCTTCGTGCCGCCGACCTTGCGCGCCTTGCGCCGCGTGTTCTTCAGGCGGATCAACCATATCGCCAGCAGCGCCCAGATGACCGGCCATACCAGCCCGACGTAGCGTTCCGGCGTGAACCAGCTGGCCGCCGTCGCCTGCTCGCCAGGCTGCTTGGCGACCGCCAGGATGCCGAACTGCGCGAGCGCGACGCATACGGCCATCGCCGCGAACGACGCCCATGCCACGATCATCTCGAGGTCGCGCTGCGCCTTCGCCTTCGCCGTTCCGTTCGCCGTTCCCTTCGCCTTTGCGCCGCCGGCCCTGGCGGTCGCCGCCTTGCCGTCCTTCGCTCTGCCGCGGGCCTCCTGGCCGCCCGCGGTCCCGCGGCCCTTTGCGCTGCCCGCTGCATTCGCGGCGCCGGGCGCCCCCTCGCTTCCGGCTTCCCCGTGCCGCGTTCCATCCGCTTCGTGTGGCGTGCGTTCCATTTGCCGTCCCCTTCCATTGGCCTTTCATTGCTTCCGATTATCCGCTTCCAGAGGCGCCGCGCACCTCCGCGCGTGGCGTTTTCCTCCCTCGAAGGAACCGGATTTGCGCGCATCCGGTGAAGGGGAGGTAGGGTAGGGAAGATTCCCCGGCCGCTTCCGGTTGGCTTCAAGAGGGGCGCGCAACGCTCGAACAGCTGTTCGAATATTGTGCGCGGAACATGTATGCTTGGGAGATACCGCAAGGGCCGCAAGGCGATGCCGGGTCAAGAGGGAGGCGCGAATTGGCGCATATGGAATCGAACGCAGGGAACGTGGCCGTCGAACGGGTCATGACGAGCGACACGTTCCTGAGCAAGGAGCTGGCGAAGGCGCCGCTGCAGGAACGGGACGGCGCGCTGGTCGCCGACCTCGGGCACCTGCCCAACGACCTGAAGATCGTCGTGCAGGGCGCGCGGGAGCACAACCTCAAGAACGCCGACCTCGAGTTCCCGCGCAACCGCATGGTCGTGTTCACCGGCCTGTCGGGCTCGGGCAAGTCGTCGATGGCGTTCGACACGCTGTTCGCGGAGGGGCAGCGCCGCTACGTCGAGTCGCTGTCCGCCTACGCGCGCCAGTTCCTCGGCCAGATGGACAAGCCGGACGTCGACTTCATCGAGGGCCTGTCGCCGGCGGTGTCGATCGACCAGAAGACGACGAACCGCAACCCGCGTTCGACGGTCGGCACGATCACCGAGGTCTACGACTACCTGCGCCTGCTGTTCGCGCGCACCGGCGTGCCGCACTGCCCGAAGTGCGGCGCACTGGTCAGCGCGCAGACGCCGCAGCAGATCGTCGACCGGCTGCTGTCGTACCCGGAGCGCACGCGCTTCCAGATCCTGGCGCCGGTCGTCACCGGACGCAAGGGCGAATTCGTCGAGACGCTCGAGCTGCTGCGCGGCGACGGCTACGCCCGCGCGCTCATCGACGGCGACATGCGCCAGCTGTCCGACGACATCAAGCTCGCCAAGACCCGCAAGCACACCATCGAGGTCGTCGTCGACCGCCTCGTCGTCAAGGACGGCATCCGCCAGCGCCTGACCGACTCGGTCGAGACGGCGCTGCGGCTGTCCCCGAACGGCGTCGTCGTCGCCGACTTCGTCGACCTCGACGAGAAGGACCCGGCGCGGCGCGTGCCGTTCTCCGAACGCCGCGCCTGCCCCAACGGCCACCAGCTGGAGCTCGACGAGATCGAGCCGCGCACGTTCTCGTTCAACGCGCCCTACGGCGCCTGCCCGGAATGCACCGGCATCGGCTACAGCCTGGAAATCGACCCCGAGCTCGTCGTGCCCGACGGCTCCAAGTCGCTCAACGAAGGCGCCATCGAGCCATGGAACCTGCAGAAAAGCTCCGGGGACTGGTACCGGCACGTCCTCGACGGCCTGGCCAAGCAGATGGGGTTCAGCCTCGATACGCCGTGGGACGAGCTGGATGAAGAGGTGCGCCATGCCATCCTGCACGGCCGCGACTTCAAGGTCGAGGTGTCGTACCGCAACCGCTGGGGCCGCATGCGCGAGTACACGACCGGCTTCGAGGGCGTCGTGCGCTGGCTGACGCGCCGCCATGCGGAGACGGATTCGGACCAGATGAAGGCCTACTACGAATCGTATATGCGCGAAGTGCCCTGCTCGGCCTGCAACGGCAAGCGCCTCAAGCCCGAGGTGCTCGCCGTCACCGTCGGCGGCGAATCGATCGCCGACGTGTGCGACATGCCGGCGTCGAAGAGCCTCGAATGGATCAACGGGCTGCAGCTGGAGGGCGCCGCCGGCGAAATCGCCGCCGAAGTCGTCAAGGAGATCCGCGCGCGCCTGGGCTTCCTCAACGACGTCGGCCTCAACTACCTGACGCTTTCGCGTGCCGCCAAGACGCTTTCGGGCGGCGAGGCGCAGCGCATCCGCCTCGCCACGCAGATCGGCTCGGGGCTCGTCGGCGTCATGTACGTGCTCGACGAGCCGTCGATCGGGCTGCACCAGCGCGACAACGCGCGCCTGATCGACACGCTGCACCACCTGCGCGACCTGGGCAACACGCTCGTCGTCGTCGAGCATGACGAGGACACGATCCGCTCGGCCGACTGGGTCGTCGACATCGGCCCCGGCGCCGGCGAACAGGGCGGCGAGGTCGTCTATTCGGGCCCGGCGGCCCACCTGGCCGAGGCGCCCCGCTCGATCACCGGCGACTACATCGCCGGGCGCCGGGCCATCGAGGCTCCCAAGACGCGCCGCAAGACGGCCAAATCGCGCCAGCTGAAGGTCGTGGGCGCCCGCGAGAACAACCTCAAGGACCTGGACGTCCCCTTCCCGCTGGGCGTCATGACGTGCGTGACGGGCGTATCCGGCTCCGGCAAGTCGACGCTGGTCAACCAGATCCTCTACCCGGTGCTGGCCGACCGGCTCAACGGGGCGCGCATCGTGCCGGGCAAGCACACGCGCGTCGAGGGCGTCGACCAGGTCGACAAGGTCATCCACGTCGACCAGAACCCGATCGGCCGCACGCCGCGCTCGAATCCGGCGACCTATACCGGCGTATGGGACAAGATCCGCCAGCTGTTCGCGAAGACCCCGGAAGCGCAGGTGCGCGGGTACGGACCGGGCCGCTTCTCGTTCAACGTCAAGGGCGGCCGCTGCGAGGCATGCCATGGCGACGGCACGCTGAAGATCGAGATGAACTTCCTGCCCGACGTCTACGTCGAATGCGAGGAATGCCACGGCAAGCGCTACAACCGCGAAACGCTCGAGGTGAAGTACAACGGCAAGACGGTGGCCGACATCCTCGACATGCCGATCAGCGAGGCCGCCGACTTCTTCCGCGCGTACACCGGCATCTCGCGCTACCTCGACACGCTCGTCGAGGTAGGCCTGGGCTACATCCGACTCGGCCAGCCGGCCACCACGCTCTCGGGCGGCGAGTCGCAGCGCGTCAAGCTCGCCACCGAGCTGCAGCGCCGCTCCACCGGCAAGACCGTCTACATCCTCGACGAGCCCACTACCGGCCTGCACTTCGAGGACGTCAGCAAGCTGCTCAAGGTGCTGCAGGGGCTCGTCGACAAGGGCAACACCGTCATCGTCATCGAGCACAACCTCGACGTCGTCAAGTGCGCCGACTGGATCATCGACCTCGGCCCCGAAGGCGGCGACGGCGGCGGCACCGTCGTCGCGCAGGGCACCCCCGAGCAGGTCGCGGCATGCCCGGACAGCTGGACCGGCCGCTTCCTCAAGCCGCTGCTGGAGCGCTAGCGATGGACATGTTCGAACGCCACGCGCCGGGGACCTGGCGCCGCACGGCAAGCGCGATGGCCGCCGAAACGGCCGGCGCGCCGACGGACGGCGTCAACGCCAACGGCGCGCCGCTGCTGGGCGATTCGCGCGACCTGTTCCGCCCGAAGGCCTCGGACATCCCCGCCGAGCCGGGCGTCTACAAGTGGCGCGACGGCGAGGGGCGCGTCATCTACGTCGGCAAGGCCAAGAACCTGCGCAACCGCCTGTCGAACTACTTCCAGCCGCTGGCGCAGCTGCACCCGCGCACGCAGACGATGGTGCTGACGGCGCGCAGCCTCGAATGGACCGTCGTCGGCACCGAGCTGGAGGCGCTGACG
This sequence comes from Bifidobacterium sp. LH_450, assembly GCF_056356715.1. Lineage (NCBI taxonomy): Bacteria > Bacillati > Actinomycetota > Actinomycetes > Bifidobacteriales > Bifidobacteriaceae > Bifidobacterium > Bifidobacterium sp. LH_450. The sequence continues at coordinate 126,696 of NZ_JBKEUU010000001.1, forward strand.
CTCGAATACACGTGGATCAAGGAGTTCGACCCGCGGTTCAACGTCGTCTTCCGCGATGACAAGACGTATCCCTACCTCGCCGTCTCGGTGGGCGAGGAGGTGCCGCGCGTGTGGATCACGCGCAACCGCAAGCGCCGCGATACCCGCTATTACGGGCCCTACGCGAAGGTGTGGGACCTGAGGAAGTCGCTGGACAAGCTACTGCGCACCTTCCCGGTGCGCACCTGCTCGCCGGCCGTGTTCAAGAAGGCCCAGCTGACCGGGCGCCCATGCCTGCTCGCGTCCATCGGCAAATGCTCGGCGCCATGCGTCGGGCGCATCTCGGTGAAGGACCACCGGCGGCTGTGCGAGCAGCTGGTGGGCGTGCTGACCGGACGCGTCGGCAAGGCGTACATCGCGCAGCTCACCAAGGAGATGAAGGAGGCGAGCGCCGCGCTCGAATTCGAGAAGGCCGCCCGCCTGCGCGACGACATCGAGATGTTCCGCAAGGTCAGCGAGCAGAACGCCGTCGTCCTCGACCAGGACGTCGACGCGGACGTGTTCGGCATGGAATCCGACGAGCTCGAGGCCTCGGTCCACGCGTTCTTCGTGCGCGACGGCTCGATCCGCGGCGAGCGCAACTGGTCGGTGGAGCGCGTCGAGGACATCCCCGACGGCGAGCTGCTCGCCGACCTCATCGTGCAGGTCTATTCCGACCTTGCCGGCGAGCGCGTCGCGCAGCTGGCCGCCGAGCCCGGAACGCCCGATGGCGACGCGCAGGGCAACGTCATCCGCGAGCAGCGCAACGCCATCGGCTCCACGCAGCGGCTGACGGCGGCGGACGCCTCCGAACGCGCGAAGGCGACGCGCACGCGCAACGAACGGCTCGAGCAGACCGGCCGCGCCGACCTGCTGGCCCCCGTCTCGCCGGTGCCGCGCGAAGTGCTCGTGCCGGCCGAGCCTGCGCGCCGCGAGGAGCTCGAGGCGTGGCTGGGCGGACTGCGCGGCGGCAAGGTCTCCATCCGGGTGCCCGAGCGAGGCTCCAAGAAGCAGCTGCAGGAGCGCGCGTGGGAGAACGCGAAGCAGGCGCTGCAGCGCAGCAAGATGAGCAGGATCTCCGACATCGGCGCCCGTACGGACGCCATGAACGAAGTGGCCGACGCGCTCGGCCTCGAGCAGGCGCCGCTGCGCATCGAATGCTACGACGTCTCGAACGCGTCGGGAGGCGGCTACCAGGTCGCCTCGATGGTGGTGTTCGAGGATGCGGTGGCCAAGAAGAGCGAATACCGGCGCTTCGCCATCCGCGGCGCCGACGGCAACGGCGCGGTCGACGACCTTTCGGCGCTGTACGAAACGCTGACGCGCCGTTTCCGCCATGGCAACATCGCCGGCGAAAGCGGCGAGACGATGGAAAGCGAGCGCAAGGCGCGCGCCGCCGGCGCGCAGGAAGGCGGCGAAGCCGTGCAGCAGAACGCCGAACGGCGCCATTTCGCCTACAAGCCCAATCTCGTCGTCGTCGACGGCGGCAAGCCGCAGGTGATGGCCGCGGCCAAGGCGCTGGCGGACTGCGGCGTCGACGACGTCGCCGTGTGCGGGCTGGCCAAGCGCCTCGAGGAGGTCTGGGTGCCGGACGACGACTATCCGGTCATTCTCAAGCGCAGCTCGGAAGGCATGTACCTGCTGCAGCGCGTGCGCGACGAATCGCACCGCTTCGCCATCGACTACCACCGCGCGCGGCGGCGCAAGGGCTCGATGCGTTCGGCCCTCGACGGCATCCCCGGCGTCGGCCCGGCGCTGCAGAAGCGGCTGCTCGCCCATTTCGGGTCGGTACGGGCCATGCGCGGCGCGACGCCCGAACAGCTCGCCGAGGTCAAGGGCCTCGGGAAGGCCAAGGCCGAGGCCGTCTGGAAGGCGCTGCATCCCGACGGCGCCCAAGGCGGCCCGGAAGGCGGCGAAGCGCGCGACAGCGCAGCCCATTCCGTGCATCCGGGTACGCTGGACGACGAATCCGAAGCGAGGGAGGAAGCATGACGCAACGGCAGTGCGCCGTACTGGGCAAGCCAATCGCGCATTCGCTGTCGCCGGTGCTGCACCAGGCCGCCTACGGGGCGCTCGGCATGCAGGGCTGGACGTACGGCAGGCAGGAGGTGGGCGAGGAGGACCTCGACGGCTTCCTGGCCGGGCTCGACGAACGCTGGGCCGGTCTGAGCCTGACGATGCCGCTCAAGAAGGCCATCATGCCCCATGGCGAGGCCGCCAACCGCTGGGCGCGCGAGCTCGGCGTCGCCAACACGGCGGTCTTCGACTGGCGGCAGGGCGAGGCTGCCATGCGCCTGTACAATACCGACGTCTACGGCATCGCCCGCGCCTTCGCGCACGCCGGGGCCGCCCCCGGTGCGGCAGGCTCGTGCGCCATCGTGCTGGGCAACGGCAACACGGCCGCGTCGGCCATCGCCGCCTGCACGATGCTGGGGATGTCCAACGTGGCCGTCGCCGCGCGCCATCCGGACAAGAACCCGTCGCTGCGCGCCCTGGCGAAGCGCCTTGGCGTTGCGTCGTTCGGCGTCTTCCCGCTGGCCCAGGCCCCCGTGCTGCTCGCCGGGGCCGACATCGCCATCTCGACGATTCCCGGGCTGGGCGCCGACCCGGTGGCCCAGGGGCTGCTGCACGCCGGCGGACGGCTGCGCGGCGCCCTGCTCGACGTCGTCTACGATCCGCGCCCCACGAAGCTGATGAAGGCGTGGACGCGGCTGGGCGGCCATGCCATCGGCGGCCAGGAGATGCTGCTGTACCAGGCCGTGGCCCAGGCGTTGCTGATGACCGGCGCGATGCCGTCGTTCGATCCCGACGATGCGCATGCCGAAGGTGGCGCTACACTGGAACAGGCCATGAGGAAAGCATTGGAGGAGGCGCTGTGAGGAAGGCTGGGCAAGCAGAAGAGAACATCGGCCCCGAAACGAGGGAGATCCGCCTCGTGGAAAGCCAGCCGGCGCCCGAAAGCCTCGCCGTGTCCCCGGCGCCGAAGGAGGGCTTCGAGGTCCTGCTCATCACCGGCATGAGCGGCGCGGGGCGCTCCCATGCCGCCCATAGCATCGAGGACATGGGCTGGTACGTCGTCGACAACATGCCTCCCAAGCTGCTCGTCCCGCTCGTCGACATGATGACCGCGTCACAGTCGGCGGTCCATAAGCTCGCCGCCGTCGTGGACGTGCGTTCGCGCTCGTATTTCACGGACCTGTCGGCGGTGCTGACGCACCTGGAGGACCTCGGCGTCAAGACGCGCATCATCTTCCTGGACGCCTCCGACGAGGTGCTTATCAAGCGCTTCGAATCGGTGCGCCGGCCGCATCCGCTGCAGCACGGCAACCGGCTCATCGACGGCATCGCCGCCGAACGCGAGCTGCTCGACAACCTCAAGGAGCGCGCCGACATCGTCATCGATACCTCGTCGCTGAGCATCCACCAGCTGTCCACCAAGCTCTACGAGGCGATGGTGGGGGAGGGCTCGACGTCGGTATCGGTGCACATCTTCAGCTTCGGCTTCAAGTACGGCATCCCGATCGACGCCGACTTCGTGGCGGACGTGCGCTTCCTGCCCAACCCGTTCTGGGTGGCCGAGCTGCGAGAAATGACGGGCCGGGACCGGCCGGTGGCCGACTACGTGCTGTCGAGCCCCGGCGCCGTCGAGTTCCTCGACGCCTACGAGAAGGCGCTGGAGCTCGCCATCGAAGGCTACGCGAAGGAGGACAAGCACTACGTCACGATCGCCATCGGATGCACCGGGGGCCAGCACCGCTCGGTGGCGATGAGCGAAGCGCTGGCTGACCGCCTGCGCCGCCATGGCCTGACCGTCACCGTTTCGGCCCGCGAACTGGACCGGCGCAACGGCTGAAAGCGCCCGTCCGTTGCAGGCTTCACCGCGTTCCGCGCAGGCGCACGACACGCCGTAGGTTGTCCAACGGCTTCGGTATCACGGAAAGTCGGTGTTGTTAGCGACACGCGGTGAAAGAGCATACACTTACACAAGAGAGTACCTACGACCACCGGGAGGTTCTTTGGCACTTCTGGACGATGTCAAGAAAGAGCTGTCGGCCATCGACGGCGAGCCGCCGGCAGCGAAGCAGGCGCAGGCGACGGCGATGATCCGCTTCGGCGGCGGCCTGCGCCTTAGCCAGCGCCGCCAGATCGTCGTGCAGGCCCAATTCGATTCCCAGGAAGCCGCCCTGTGGCTGCAAAGCGCCATCAAGACGCTGTATGGCCATGAGGCCGCGCTGACGCAGGTCGAACGGCCCACGCCGAACGGCACGCTGAGGCGCTACGTCGTGCACGTCGAACGCGGCGGCGGCGCCCTGGCCCTGCAGACCGGCCTGCTGGACCGGCGCAAGCATCTGGTGCTGGGGCTGCCCATGGAAATCATCGGCGGCAACATAGCGCAGGTGAAGGCCGCGTGGCGCGGCGCGTTCCTCGCGCACGGCAGCCTGTCCGACCCTGGCAAGGCCAGCTACCTCGAAATCGTGTGCCCGACGCAGGAAGCAGCCATGTCGCTGACGTCGGCGGCGCGCCGCCTCGGCATCAGCGTCAAGCCGCGCCAGCTGCGCAGCTCGGAGCGCGTCACCCTCAAGGATCCGGATGCCATCGAGCGCATGCTGATCCTGATGGGCGCCACGCAGTCGGCGCGCGAGTGGACCGGCAAGCGTTCCGACGGGGAGGCGCGCGGCAAGGCGAACCGCCTCGCCAACTTCGACGACGCGAACATGCGCCGTTCCGCCAAGGCGGCCGCCGAATCCGGCAAGAAGGTGCGCCATGCCTTCGAGGTTCTCGGCGACGAAATCCCCGAGAACCTGCGTGCGGCGGGCCAGCTCAGGCTCGACCATCCGGACGCGAGCCTCGAGCAGCTTGGCCGGCTCGCCGACCCTCCGATTACGAAGGACGCCGTCGCGGGGCGCATCCGCCGTCTGCTGCAGCTTGCCGACAAGACGGAAAAGGCCAATGGCGCTGCCGCTCAGGAAGGCGCGGAAAGCTGATTGTTGGGACAAGGCACCGCTTCGTCGACTGGCGAATGCGGTGTCTTTCGCGTTCTGGCTGTATGATGCTGAATTGGCAACCCAGCCTTTCCCGCGCACCGCGCGGGGCTAGGAAAGGAACAATATGAAGACATTGAAGGACCTCGGGGACCTCAAGGGCAAGCGCGTGCTTGTCCGCGCCGATTTCAACGTGCCGCTCGACGGCACCGTCATCACCGACGATGGCCGCATCAAGGCCGCGCTGCCGACCATCGAGGCGCTGCGCGATGCCGGCGCCAAGGTCATCCTGATGGCGCACCTCGGCCGCCCGAAGGGCAAGGTCGTTCCCGAGCTGTCGCTGGCGCCCGTGGCCGCCCGCCTGAGCGAGCTGCTCGGCGTTCCGGTCGAGCTGGCCGCCGACACCTATGGCGAGGACGCCAAGGCCAAGGTCGACGCCATGAAGGACGGCGACGTCGTGCTGCTCGAGAACGTGCGCTTCAACCCGGAGGAGACCAGCAAGGACGAGGCCGAGCGCAGCGCCTACGCCCAGAAGATCGCCGCCCTCGGCGACGTGTTCGTGTCCGACGGCTTCGGCGTCGTGCACCGCGCCCAGGGCTCCAACTACGACGTGGCCAAGGACCTGCCCGCCGCCGCCGGCAAGCTCGTCGAGAAGGAAGTGGCCGCTCTGTCGAAGGCCACCGAGGATCCGGAGCGCCCGTTCACCGTCGTGCTCGGCGGCTCGAAGGTCTCCGACAAGCTCGGCGTCATCGAGAACCTGCTGACGAAGGCCGACCGCCTGGTCATCGGCGGCGGCATGGTGTTCACCTTCCTCAAGGCCGAAGGCTACGAGGTGGGCACGTCGCTGCTCGAAGAGGACCAGATCGACAAGGTCAAGGGCTACATCGAAACCGCCAAGAACAACGGCGTCGAACTGGTGCTTCCGGTCGACATCGTCGTCAACAAGGGCTTCCCGGCTGGCGATACCCCGGTCGACCCGCAGGTCGTGCCGGCCGACCAGATTCCGTCCGACATGATGGGCCTCGACATCGGCCCGCGCTCGTGCGACCTGTTCCACGACGCGATCGTCAACTCGAAGACGGTGGTGTGGAACGGCCCGATGGGCGTGTTCGAAATCCCCGAATTCGCCGAAGGCACCCGCGCCGTGGCGCAGGCGCTCGTCGACGCGACGAAGAACGGCGCGTTCACGATCGTCGGCGGCGGCGACTCCGCTTCGGCCGTGCGCAACCTCGGCTTCCCGGAGGACGGCTTCTCGCACATCTCCACCGGCGGCGGCGCCTCCCTCGAATTCCTCGAGGGCAAGCAGCTGCCCGGCCTGACGGTGCTCGACTGACGTCCGGCGCCTGCAAGGCATAATGCTCCACCGTCCGGCAAGCGCGGCGCTGCCTGCGCTTGCCGGACGCGCGCTTTTGCGGCGCCAAGGCGCCGGGGCGCAGCATGGAAGGAAGTGAACGATGGCCAATCCCTCGCGGCGCACCCCGATGGTCGCCGGCAACTGGAAAATGAACTTCGACCATATCGAGGCGACGGCGTTCGTCCAGAAATTCGCATGGAATCTCAAGGACTGCCGTTTCGACTTCAAGCGGTGCGAAGTGGCGCTGTTCCCGTCCTTCACGTCGCTGCGTTCGGTGCAGGTTCTGGTACAGGCCGACCGGCTGAAAATCCGCTACGGCGCGCAGGCCGTATCGGTCACCTCCCAGGGGGCGTTCACCGGCGACGTATCCGCCGACATGCTGGCGGCGCTTGGCTGCAGCTACGTCATCGTCGGGCATTCCGAACGGCGCAAGTACCATCCGGAAGACGACGCGAACATCGTCGACCAGGTGCGCGCCGTGCTCGCCGACGGCATGCAGCCGATCCTGTGCGTCGGGGAAAGCTTCGAGGAGCGCCGCCAGGGCATCGAGCTCGACTTCGCCGTCGGGCAGGTGCATGACGTCACGCGCGACCTGTCCGACGAAGAGGCGTCCCGGCTGATCGTGGCGTACGAACCGGTATGGGCCATCGGCACCGGCATGGTGGCCACCCCGCAATCCGCGCAGGACGCGGCGCACGCCATCCGCGCCGACCTCGCCGCCACGTTCGGCGACGGCGTCGCGCAGCAGGTGCGCATCCTCTACGGCGGTTCGGTGACGTCGAAGAATGCGGTGGAGCTCATCGGGGAGCCCGACGTCGACGGCTTCCTGATCGGGGGAGCGGCGCTGGACGTCGGCGAGCTGACGACGATCTGCCGCGAGACGCTCGCCACCACATCTTCACAACGAAAAATGGAAGAAAGGTAGCCTTTTTCCATGGGGCTACGGTATATTGTGTTGCAGGCATAACAAAACTGGAGGTTACCCTGTGAGCGCTATTGCAGTCGTAAAGCTGATTCTGCAGATTCTCGTCGTCATCCTCAGCCTCTTGCTCACGCTGCTCATCCTGATGCACAAGGGCAAGGGCGGCGGCCTGTCCGACATGTTCGGCGGCGGCTTGACGCAGAATGCGGGATCTTCGGGCGTGGCAGAGAAGAACCTGAACCGCTGGACGGTGATCATCGCGCTCCTCTGGGTCGCAATCGTCATCGCCCTGGGCCTGTTCACGAAGTACAATCTCGCCTGACCGAAGCCAAGAAAACAGCTTGCAAACCCTGGAACCAACGACGGATTCCAGGGTTTTTCCATATCCGGCAGCATTCTGCCAAGCAGCCCCGTTCCCGGAAGAGACGCTTTTGTCCAAGAGAGCAATATCCTCAACTGGCTGCTTGGCTGCCCCAGGTGTGGAACTCTTGCCAAAGATCGTCTGGTGAAGAATCAGCAGAATTCGGCTACGCGCTTCGCCGCTGCAAACCATATCTCCCTTTTCCAATACGATAGGAACGGCAACTACGGGTTCAGTGGGGAGCGGGAGATGACGGAGAACGTCGTTCAGAACATCGCGTCGGGAGCACCGACTACATGCGAAATCGTCGTGGCCATCCTCGAATACCTGAGCGCCCACACGGATACCGAACACGGCGCGAGCGCCTCTGAAATCGCCGATGCGATCGGCGTGACCGCCAAAACGGTGCGCGCCCATCTCAACACATTGCGCCAGACCGGCGCCTTCTGCCGCACTGTCGGCAAGCTCACGCGCAGCGGTCTTCAGGATGACGGCGTGATGGATGGACGTCCCGGCTGGTACCTCGAGCCCATTCTGGACGTCGCCCAGATGCGCCTGCTCGCCGATGCGGCCGTCATGGCCCACGCCGATGCGCAGACCCGCGCGGAGCTTCAGGACATCATCTACCGATGCGCCGGACGTGCCCGGCCGTCGGCCGATATGCCGGAAATCCACTCGCCGCGCCACTACAACACGGAATTCATGGTCACCGTGGAAACGCTCAATGACGCCATCCATGATCGGCGCCAGATTGCCTTCCAGTACTGCACATACGACTTGGACGGCAATCTCGTGCCGCGAACAGATGCAGACGGCCAGCCGCTGGCGTTCACTGCCGATCCGTATGCGCTGGCGTACAAGAAGGACATCTACTATCTGCTCGCCCATGTCATCGGCGAGGACCGCCTCGAATTCTTCCATGTCGATCACATCCGCAATCTTCAGGCAGTCTCAGAACCCGGTACGCTTGAACGCGACGTCGACAGCTTCAGCGAGCAGCCGGGACAGCCCTTCAATCTGCTCGCCTATCTTGACGAGCGTCCCTATCCGAAATCCGGACCGGCTGCCGACATCCACCTGATCATGCGGCGCACGCTCGAACCGCTCTACAGCTGGTTCGACAGTCCAAGCGTCGAGCGGCTGCCGGATGGCGCCTATGACATCCATCTGCGGGCATCGGAAACGTCGTTCCTCTGGTGGGCGCTGCAATACGCCGACGAACAGGACATGATCGAAGTGCTGTCCCCGCCATCGCTGCGCCGCAAACTCTGCGCCACCGGCGAATGGCTCAGCACGGCCTACGCCGAATAGAAAGCCCCCGTCATGATTCCCGGTAGGAGTCATCGATTGGATAACAGCCAGAACATTGCCAACGAAGCCGCTTGAAGTATACTTCAAACCAGGTAGGTGAAGAGCGTCTGGTTTGAAGTATACTTCAAACCAGAGTGGTTTGAGACGCGTGATTTGAAATATACTTCAAATCACAACAGCTCTGGAGGTGATTACTGATGCTGATTGACAGGCCCGATTATCTTGACCGCCTTGAAGCGCTGCTGGTGAACGAACAGGTCAAGGTGCTGACCGGCGTGCGGCGCTGCGGCAAGAGCACCGTGCTGGACATGTTTGCCGACAGGCTGCGTGCCAAAGGCGTGCCCGAGACCAACATCGTTCGCCGTCGATTTGATGGATTCTCCATGCCGCTAGGGTATACCGGCGAACAGTTGCGTCAGGATCTGGCAACCGCCTTTGATCAGGCGCAGCCCGGTACGGTCTACGTCTTCCTCGACGAGATTCAGGATGTGCCGGACTGGGAACTCGTCGTTCGTCGCCTTCACACGCGCCCTGAAACGGACGTGTACATCACCGGATCAAATGCCGGCCTGCTGTCCGGCGAATTGGCCACCTATCTTGCCGGCCGCTATATCGAAATCGAAGTCTACCCACTGGCGTACGCCGAATACTGCGAGTTCCGTCATCAGCTGGCAGCCGCGGACAATGAACCGATTCCGAACAACGACGAACTCTTCCTCGACTATATGCACAATGGCGGCATGCCTGGTCTCTATCGGCATGGGCTGCCAAGCAGCGACGAGTGGAGAGGGGACCTCAATGGCATCTACGATAGCGTCGTCGTCGGCGACGTGGCTACGCGCCGAAAAATCCGAGATTTAGAGACCCTCAGGGAATTGGCGCAGTACATGTTCTCGGTTGCCGGTAGCTATGTGAATGCCAGTTCCATTGCCGGAGAACTCAGGCAAAAAGGCATCGATATCAGCTCGCGCACCATCAGCGAATGGCTGAAGGCCCTGCAAACCGCCTTCATCCTCTATCCTGTCCGCACGCAGAATCTGCGTGGCCGCCAACTGTTGTCGCCGGAGATCAAATGGTATCCGGTCGACAATGCCTTCCGCAATCTGGTACTGGGCGACGTGGACTCCGATCGGGGACATCAGCTGGAATCCATCGTATACATCGAGCTGTTGCGCCGGGGATATCAGGTGGAGATAGGAAGGATCAACGGCAAGGAAATCGATTTCGTCGCCCGGAAGGGGCATGGACCGGAATACATTCAGGTGACGTGGGAAATGTCTTCCGAACGGGTCCGGGAACGCGAGCTCGCTCCACTGCAACTGCTCGACAGCGCCTTCCCCCGCACCGTCATCACGATGAACTGGAGCGACACCATCGAACGGCTGACCCCCGAGGGCATCCGCATTGTGCACGCCACCGACTGGCTGCTGAACAAGACGGAGTGAGGCAATACTGCACGGAAGCGCTTTCATGCGATTAATTTAACGTAGCGTTGCCGCTTAAAATCAGGAATGCGAAATCCTTGAGAGCATGCCTTCCAGAGTCAGCAAGAACGAAATCATAAATCAAGATTGAACGGATGACAAAGCAATATGAATAATTACGAATACATAACATTAAGAGAGCGACCGGATTTAAAAGACCGAGCAGCAATGTGGTTCAACAGCAAATGGGGCATTCCCGCAGAGACATATCTCGAGTGCATGGACCCATATTTGAACCGCGAAACGGAATATGGCTGGTATCTATGCCTTGATGGAGAGAAAATCATAGCGGGAATGGGCGTCATCGAAAATGATTTCCACAACAGAAAAGATTTAGCCCCTAATGTATGCGCAGTATATACAGAGGAAAAGTACCGTCACAGAGGGATTGCCGCAAATCTCTTGAACATGGTCGTCGAAGATTTAAGAAATCATGGGATTTCACCCATTTATCTCATTACGAATCATACGGGTCTTTACGAGAGATACGGCTGGGAGTTTCTTTGCATGGTTCAGGAAGACGACGAACCCGAAATGACACGCATGTATATTCACCGGTAACTTTCAATTCGAGTCCCGTGCCGGGAGGAAGAACCATCTATTATGATAGGTCTGGTACGCCCGGCAGCGTTGCGGTATCGGAAAGAGAACATCATGGCAAACGACAAGAGCAGAGCAACCGTCTATCATACCGGCGTCGTCATCGCCGGCACCGAGTTTACCGTCCGGCAGACTACGGCAATCCGACGCGCAATGGGGCAGCTGATGGGTGCGGTTGGGGCACGGCAGAGGCTGCTCGACCAGTATTCCCCGAACATGCGCCGCGAATCCATGGTGTCAGAACCGGAAATGGTCGTCGACTGCGCCTATGACGCGGAGGGAGACGGAAGGGACTGATTGAGCCGGTCTCAGCCAGAAAGCCCCTTCGCTATCGTCTGGCTGAAAACGGCATGAGCCGCTACTACAATTCACCGCTGGATTATGCCTAGATACTCCCGCTGAACAACAGTCGACAGTCCCATAGCACCAACAGAGAAGATCAAAGGTCTTCTCTACGATGAGAGACGTGACTGGTTGCCGCCGGCCATGTCTCTCTACATCGCCGATTCTTGCCTAAGGATGCCATCATGACTCTTGCCGCTGGCTCGCCGCTCGTGCTTGCCGATCTCGATGGAACGCTCCTGCATGGGGCTGAAGTGTTCGAGGACCGGTTCCTTTCCGACCGTTCGTTGCAGGCGGTGAACCGCCTGCATAAGCGCCGGATTCCGTTCGCCATCGCAACGGCACGGCCGGTGAGCACCGGGCTTCAGCTCGCCCGCAAGCTGCGTGCCGACGCCGTCATCTATCTCAATGGCGCGCTGATCGACTGGGATCCGAAGCATTCGACGTTCGCATCGCTGACAACGAAGAAGCGGGGCAACGATGTCGGCGAGCTAGCGACGACGACGATCGGGTTCTCGTCGAAGCGCGCCTGCGAGCTGTGCCTGGACATCCTTGCCGCCATTCCCGACATCCATCTGGCAATCGTCATGGACGACGTGCGGTATGCCAACTTCGATATCAGCACGATCTGGGCGACGCAGACGTGGCGGCCATCGAACTTCCATGACGTGCCCGACGGCATCGCCGACAAAGTGACGATTTTCCCGACGCCGGAACAGGCGGCGCAGCTGGGCGCGCTGATTCCGCCTGATCTCGACGTACACATATCGGAAGGCTGGATGTGGATGGTGATGAATCCCCTGGCCAACAAGGAGCACGCCACGCAGCTGCTGTGCGAGCGGTGGGGGATGGATGTGGCGAATGCCGTTTCCTTCGGCGATGACCTCATCGACATCAACATGCTCAAGCTGACGGGTACCGGAGTGGCGGTAGCGAACGCCAACCCTGAAGTGCTGAAGATCGCGGACGAGGTCTGCCCCTCCAATGACGAGGACGGCGTCGCCCGCTGGCTGGAGCGCAATTTCGAACTCAGCGACTGAACTAGTTTCTGAACCGCACCGTTTTCGTTGAGAACTGAACTGCAGCATCGCGACTGCGGTTCAGTTTTGTTTTAGACTATAAATTAGATTGCTGAATCGCTTAATTCATAGAGTTCAGTATTCTGAAGTTCAGAAGCCGTGGTAGACTGAACCGAAGTTCAACATTCAATGAACGGAGGTTCAGCGATGGCGACATTCGCGCAACGGCTCAACGAAGCGATGCAGCAACGCGGGTTCAAGCAGGTAGACGTATTGCAGCTGGCCGCGCAACGGGGCATCAAGCTCGGCAAAAGCCAGCTCTCGCAATATCTCAGCGGCAAATTCGCGCCACGCCGTTCCATGGTCCGCCAGCTGGCTTCGCTGCTGGACGTCGAGGAACTGTGGCTGTGGGGGAGCGAGGATGCAGCATCCCCCGTATCCGCGTCGATGCAAGAGCTCCCTGCAAACTCGAATCTGAACTTCCAGCACACAGAAGAACCGTCCGTTGAACTGAATGCTGAGTTCCTGGAAGTTCAGGGGAGGACTACTGAATCTGAACCCATTGAACAATCTGAACTCACTGATAATCTGAACCCTGAACCGAATGCGGACAGCACTGCGTCGAAAGGAAACGCCATGCGCCAATTCACCAAATCCCACAAGCTTGACAACGTCCTGTACGATGTGCGTGGCCCGGTGGTTCAGGAAGCGGCCCGCATGGAGCGTGAGGGCACGCATATCCTCAAACTGAACATCGGCAATCCGGCGCCGTTCGGGTTCAGGACCCCCGACGAAGTCGTCTACGACATGGCCGCCGCGCTGCCCCATACCGAGGGCTATTCGGAATCGAAGGGATTGTTCTCGGCGCGCAAGGCCATCATGCAGTATGCGCAGCTTAAGCATCTGCCCAACGTCACGATCGACGACATCTATACCGGCAACGGCGTGTCGGAACTGATCAACCTGTCGATGTCGGCGCTGCTGGACAACGGCGACGAAGTGCTGCTGCCGAGCCCGGACTACCCGCTGTGGACCGCATGCGTGACGCTGGCCGGCGGCACGCCGGTGCACTACGTCTGCGATGAGCAAAGCGACTGGTATCCGGATATTGACGACATGCGTTCGAAGATCACCGACCGGACGAAGGCCATCGTCATCATCAACCCGAACAACCCCACCGGCGCGCTGTACCCGAAGGAAGTGCTCCAGCAGATCGTCGACCTTGCCCGCGAGCACCAGCTGATGATCTTCTCCGACGAAATCTACGACCGGCTCGTCATGGACGGACTGGAGCATACGTCGATCGCCTCGATGGCACCCGACCTGTTCTGCGTGACGTTCTCTGGCCTGTCCAAGTCGCATATGATCGCCGGCTACCGCATCGGCTGGATGATCCTGTCGGGCAACAAGCGCATCGCCGCCGACTACATCGAGGGGCTGAACATGCTGACCAACATGCGCATCTGCTCGAACGTGCCGGCCCAGTCGATCGTGCAGACGGCGCTGGGCGGCCATCAGAGCGTCAACGACTACCTGGTTCCCGGCGGCCGCATCTACGAACAGCGCGAATACATCTATGAAGCGCTCAATGCCATCCCCGGCATTACCGCCGTCAAGCCGAAGGCCGCCTTCTACATTTTCCCGAAGATCGACGTCAAGCGGTTCCACATCAAGAACGATGAGCAGTTCGCCCTTGACCTGCTCAATAACGAGAAGCTGCTGATCGTGCAGGGCAGCGGCTTCAACTGGCACGAGCCCGACCACTTCCGCGTCGTCTACCTGCCGCGCGTCGAGGTGCTCAAGGACGCCGTCGGCAAGCTCGAGAACTTCTTCAGCTACTACCGCCAGTAGCGGTTGCTGCCCGGAGAGCCGATGCCGCTACGCGGCATCCCCTGTTCTCCGGGCATCATAGGCAATACGATGAGGCCCCGCCGGAATATCCGGCGGGGCCTCATGCGAATCGTCACAGGCTACGGGCCGTGCCGCTCACCGATAGGGGAGCAGCGCGGAGATTCGTAGCGTATCGGCGCTGTGCTCAGGCGTTCACGCGGTCAATCGCAGCCTGGACATCGGCGATGACGGTGTCCCAGGACTTGATGAAGGCGGCGACGCCGTCGGCTTCGAGCGTGTCGGTGACTTCCTTGAAGTTGATGCCCATGTTGGCGAGCACGTCCATCACGTCGTGGGCTTCGGCGAAGGAGCCTTCGGTGATCGTGGTTTCGCCGTTGCCGTGATCGGCGAGGGCCATCAGCGTCTTCTCCGGCATGGTGTTGACGACGTTCTCGGCGACGAGTTCGTCGACGTACTTGGTGTCGGAGTAGTTCGGGTTCTTCGTGCCGGTGGAGGCCCACAGCGGACGCTGGACCTTGGCGCCCTTGGCGGCCAGCTTCTGCCAGCGCTCGTCGTTGGCGAACTTGTTGAGGAAGAGCTCGTAGGCGAGGCGGGCATTGGCGACGGCGGCCTTGCCTTCCATTTCCTTGGCTTCCGGGGTGCCGATGGCTTCGAGGAGCTTGTCGACGGCGGTGTCCACGCGGGAAACGAAGAAGGAGGCGACCGAAGCCATCTTGGACAGGTCGTGGCCGTTGGCGTCAGCCTGGACCATGCCCTCGATGAAGGCGTCGATGACCTGCTCGTAGCGCTCGAGCGAGAAAATCAGCGTGACGTTGACGGAGATGCCCTTGGCCAGGGTGGCGGTGATGGCCGGCAGGCCTTCGAGGGTCGCCGGGATCTTGATCATCGCGTTCGGGCGGTTGACCTTCTCCCACAGTTCGACGGCCTGCTTCTCGGTGGCCTCGGTTTCGTGGGCCAGGCGCGGATCCACTTCGATGGACACGCGGCCGTTGACGTAGTCGGACTCTTCCGCAACCTTGGCGAAGATGTCGGTGGCGTTGCGCACGTCGGTGGTGGTGAGCTCGCGGATGGCGGTCTCGACGTCGACCTTGCCGAGTTCCTTGAGCTGCGCGTCGTACGGGCCGACCTGGCTCAGGGCCTTCTGGAAGATGGACGGGTTGGTGGTCACGCCGACGACGTTATCGTTGGCGATGAGCTCCTGGAGGTTGCCCGACTCGATGCGGGTGCGGGACAGGTCGTCCAGCCAGATGGACACGCCATTGTCGGAAATGCGCTGGGTTGCTTCAGTCATGTGTTTGTTCTCCTTGTATCCGATGGGGATATCAAAAATCGGGTTTATCGAATGCGGTAGACGTCCGCCGGCCGCGTCCCTGGTCGGGCTGACCGCGGCCGGCGGGCATCATGCCGGCAGGTTTGTTCAGCGGGTCGCTTCAATCGAGGCCTTGGCGGCTTCGACAACGTGCTCGGCGGTGATGCCGAGGTCGACCATGTTGTCGCCACCGTCGCCCTGCAGGCCGAACTGCTCGATCGACACGGCCTTGCCATAGGTGCCCAGGTACTTGTACCACGGCATCGCCAGGCCGGCCTCGACGGAGACGCGGGCCTTGATGTGGGCCGGCAGGATGGCTTCCTTGTAGTCCTCGTCCTGCTCCTCGAACCATTCCATGGAGACCATGGAGATGACGCGGGCCTTGACGCCTTCCTCGGCGAGCTGCTTGGCGGCGGCGATCGCCCACTGCACTTCGGAGCCGGAAGCCATGATGATGACATCCGGATCGCCCTCGGTGTCGACGAGCACGTAGGCGCCCTTCTTCACGCCGTCCTTGGCCTTCTCGGCGGTTTCGGCGAGGGTCGGCACGCCCTGGCGGGTGAGGATCATGGCCGTCGGCAGCGTGTTGTCCTTCTCGAAGAAGTAGCGGTAGGCTTCGGCGGTCTCCCACTGGTCGGCCGGGCGGACGACTTCGAGCTGCGGGATGCCGCGGAACGAAGCGAGGTGCTCGATCGGCTGGTGGGTCGGGCCGTCTTCGCCCAGGGCCACGGAGTCGTGCGTCCAGATGTAGAGGTTCGGGATCTCCATCAGGGCCGACAGGCGCACGGCGGCGCGCATGTAGTCGGCGAACTGGAAGAAGGTGCCGGAGAACGGGCGGGTGTCGGAGCCCAGCAGGATGCCGTTGGTGATGCAGCCGGCGGCGAACTCGCGCACGCCGAAGTGCAGCTGGCGGCCATACGGGGAGACTTCCGGCCACTGGGTGGTGGCGTACTTCGCCGGAGCGAAGGACTTGGCGCCCTTGATGTTGGTGTTGTTGGAACCGCCGAGGTCGGCCGAGCCGCCCCACAGTTCCGGCATGACGGCGGCGATGGCGTTGATCGCGGCGCCCGAAGCCTTGCGGGTGGCGACCTTGGCGCCGACTTCGAAGGAGCCTTCGAGCTCGTCGATGGCCTTGTCGAAGTCCTCAGGCAGCTTGCCGGCCTTGATGCGCTCGTACAGGGCGGCCTTGTCCGGGTTGGCGGCAGCCCACTTGGCGAAGGCCTCGTCCCATTCGGCATGGGCCTTCAGGCCACGGTCGGCAACCTTGCGGGCATGGGCCAGTGCCTCTTCGTCGAGCTGGAAGGTGGCTTCCGGGTCGAGGCCCAGTTCCTTCTTCAGGCCGGCGACGGCCTCGTCACCCAGGGCGGAGCCGTGGGAGGACGGGTCGTTGGTCTTGCCCGGGGTCGGCCATGCGATCAGCGTGTCGACCTTGATGAAGTGCGGCTTGTCAGTGACCTTCTCGGCCTTCTCGATGGCCGCGGACAGCGCCTCGACGTCCTCCTTGTAGGAGCCGTCGGGCTGGATGAAGGAGACTTCGTCGGTGTACCAGCCGTAGGCCTGGTAGCGCTCGAGGACATCCTCGGCGAACGCGATCTTCGTGTCGCCTTCGATCTGGATGTGGTTGGCGTCGAAGATGACGAACAGGTTGCCGAGCTCCTGGTTGCCGGCGAGCGAAGAGGCTTCGCCGGAAACGCCCTCTTCCACGTCGCCTTCGCCGCAGATGACCCACACCTTGTGGTCGAACGGGGAGGTGCCGGCAGGCGCATCCGGATCAAGCAGGCCACGCTCGAAGCGCTGGCCGTAGGCGAAGCCGACGGCCGAGGCGACGCCCTGGCCCAGCGGGCCGGTCGTCATTTCGATTCCCGGAGTCAGGCCGACTTCCGGATGGCCCGGGGTACGGGTGTCCTTGCCGCCGCGGAAGTACTTGAGGTCGTCCAGCGTCAGGCCATAGCCGGAGAAGTAAAGCTGCACGTACTGCGTGAGCGACGCATGGCCGCCGGAAAGGATGAAGCGGTCGCGGCCGGCCCAGTTCGGATCAGCCGGATCGTGCTTGATGAAGCGCTGGTAGAGCGTGTAGGCGATCGGGGCCAGCGAAATCGGGGAGCCCGGATGGCCGTGGCCGGCGTTCTGCACGGCATCGGCGGACAGCGCCTTGGCCATCTTGATGGCGCGCTCGTCCAATTCAGACCAGGTGTTATCGGTCATATGTGTTTACTTTCCTTCCAATACTTCGGGCAGCGGCGTCTGCGGCTTTATGCCGCAGTCAACGGATGCCCTCACATTGCAATTCCACATAGTATCGTCGGTAAACGACGAAGCCGCGCCAAAACGGCCACGCCGTGGCGCGCGGGCGTCCCGTACGGCGCACCGCAATTAGCACTCTCGACGTTCGAGTGCTAAAACTGTATAAGCCGCCTTTTCCGGCGGACAGGAATCATTCAGGAGGCCCGATGAAGCAATCACGGCGCATGCTGGTCTTGCGGGCGGTGGTTGAGGATTACATCCGGACGCGCGAACCCATCGGTTCCACCGCCGTGGCCCGCAGCCACGACATCGGTGTGTCTTCCGCCACGATCCGCAACGACATGGCGGTGCTGGAGGACGAGGGATACCTGATCCAGCCCCATACGTCAGCCGGCCGCATCCCCACCGAAAAGGGGTACCGCTTCTTCGTCGACCGTCTCGCCACCATCGTGCCGCTGTCGGATGCGCAGCGCAGGGGCATCCGCGCCTTCCTCGCCGGCTCCGTCAACATGCAGGACACGCTGCAGCGCGCCGCGCGGCTGCTCTCCTCCATTACCGGCCAGGTCGCCGTCGTGGCCTCGCCGTCGCTGACCCGCTCGCGCATACGGCATATCGAGCTGCTCGCCGTCGGCTCCTATACGGCCATGGCGATCGTCATCACCGATACCGGCCGCGTGGCCCAGCACCTGCTCGTGCTGCAGCACCCATGCGACGACGCGGCGCTCTCGCGCGCCGCGCGCATCGCCACGCAGGCGTGCCGCGGGCAGGCCCTGCGCCATGCCGCGTCGACGCTGTCCGCGCTGCCGTCCAGCGGAGAGGAGGGCGTCGACGAGGCCTTCGCCTCGCTGTCTCCGGCGCTGGAGACGATGGCCGACGAGGAACACGCCAGCGACCTCTATATGTCCGGCGTATCGCGCCTCGCCCAGCAGAACGCCTCCGATGACCTGGCGCCGCTGTTTGACGCCCTCGAGGAGCAGGTGGTGCTGATGCGGCTGATGACGACGCTGAGCGAGGCCGAAGGCCCTTGCGGCGTCGGCGTGGCCATCGGTTCGGAAACGCATACGCCCGGGCTGATGCATGCATCCGTCATTTCCACCGGCTACGGGCAGGCCGGCGCGGACGAACCGCGCAAGGACCAGGCTCCTGTAGCCTTCGTGGGGTCGATCGGCCCTACCCATATGGACTATGCCGCGACGATGGCAGCCGTCGGCGCCGTGGCGACCTATCTAACCGAATACCTTGATCCGGCATATGCCGGAGAACGGGACGAGACGCCCACCAACAAGAGAAAGAACGGCAAGTGACCGATTATTACGAAGTCCTGGGAGTCGAGCGCTCCGCCAGCGAAGAGGATATCAAGAAGGCCTATCGCAAGATGAGCCGCAAATACCACCCCGACATCGCCGGACCGGAATTCGAAGAGAAGTTCAAGGAGGTCAACACCGCCTACGAGGTGCTTTCCGACCCCGAAAAGCGCTCGATGTACGACCGCGGCGTGGACCCCAACGACCCTCGCGGCGGTTCCTATGCCGGCGGATTCGGCGACATGGGCGACATCTTCAGCCAGTTCTTCGGCAGCGCCTTCGGCGCGGGCTCCTCCCAGGGTCCGGTGCCGCGCATGCAGCCGGGCCGCGATTCGCTGGCCTCGGCCACGATCGACCTGCGCACCGCCGTATTCGGCGGCACCGAGAACGTCCGCATCGACACGTTCGGCGTATGCCAGGCGTGCACGGGCTCAGGCTCGGCGAACGGCGAGCAGCCTTCGCAGTGCCCGGACTGCCATGGACAGGGATACGTGCAGAAGGTCGTGCGCACGATGCTTGGCCAGATGATGACTTCCGCGCCCTGCGAACGCTGCGAGGGCCACGGCACGATCATCGAGCATCCGTGCCCCTCGTGCCACGGCCATGGCCGCGTCCGCACCACCCGCGACCTTGGCGTCAACATTCCCGCCGGCATCGAGGACAACACGCGCCTGCGCCTGGCGCACCAAGGCGACGTGGGGGAGTGCGGCGGGCCGGCCGGCGACCTCTATGTCGACGTGCATATCCGCCGCGACGAGCAGTTCTCGCGCGAGGGCGACGACCTGCATTGCTGGATCCGCGTGCCGATGAGCTGGGCGGTGCTCGGCCATCAAATGGACATCGAGACGTTCGACGGCCCGGAACCGCTGGACATCCCCGCCGGCTGCCAGCCGGAGCAGACGGTCGCCATCAAGGGGCTGGGCGTCACCAGGCTGCGCAACCCCGAGGAACGCGGCGACCTGATCGCCCACATCAACGTAGAGATCCCGACCAGGCTCAGCGACGAGGAACGCAGCCTGATCGAGCAGTACGGCGAGCTGCACGACGCGGACGCCGGGGCGATGGCCCAGACGTCGCGTCCGGCGCCCGCGCAGAAGAAGGGGTTCTTCAGCAAGCTCAAGGACGCCTTCAACTAGGTTCCCGCGCAGGCGCCACGGCGGCTATGCCAGCAGGGAACGGCACATGCGCCGGTACTGGCTGACGTAGCCGCCCCCGAAGAACACGCAATGGCCCGCAATGGGGTAGAGCTGCCACAGCGTCTGGCGGTCGCGCCATCCGGACTTGAGCGGATGGACCGACAGGTATCCCGTCACGATGTCCTCGAGATAGGACATGCCGAACAGGTTCAGCATCGCAAGGTCCTCTTCCCGGTGGCCGCCGTGGGCCGCCGGGTCGATGAGGACGGCCTGCACTTCGCCGGTATCGGCCGTCCACATCACGTTGCCGCTCCACAGGTCGCCATGCACGCGTGCCGGCACGTCGTCGGCCGCCTTCCCGAGAATCGCGGGCAGCGCCGCGATCACCTCTTCCGTCAACTCCATGTCCTCGTCGCGCAGCGTCCCGCGGGCTATGCCCATCTGGACCATTGGCCGCAGGCGCCCATCGGCGTAATAGGACTGCACGTCCGTCCACGACCCCGTATCCATCGGTACCGGATCCTGCAGCGGCCCGAAATAGCACGGGCCGTCATAGCCTGCGGGAGGCGCTCCGAAATAGTCGGCGCCAGCGTCGTGCATGCGGGCCAGCTGCGCACCGAAATCCCTGGCTGCCTGCGGGGTGGGGGAGCATGGCGTCACGCGCTCGATGTCGAGATAGGACGGCCCCCATCCATCGACCCTGACGACGCGGGGCCCTCCCTGCTTGCGGGCGGCTGCCAGCCACTGCAGCCCCATCGCCTCGCAGGCAAAGAACCCTTCCGGCGCATGCGCCCTGCTCTTGCGGTATTCCGCCATATGAATCCTCCATGCTTCACCGGCCGTTTTTCGGCCGTCCATTATCCAAAGATACGCCCTCGGGGCTAGGGTTGTGGCCGAAGCAGTTGACAACGACCAACCATATGTAAAAGACCAATCGGGGAACCATGAACTTTTTCCAGGCTATTTTCCTCGGATTCGTGCAGGCGTTGACCGAATACCTGCCCGTCTCCTCCAGCGCCCATATCCGCCTCGTCGGCGATCTCATGCTCGGCAGCGACCCCGGCGCCGCGTTCACTGCCATCATCCAGCTGGGCACCGAGCTGGCCGTCATCCTGTATTTCCGCCATGACATCTGGAACATCCTGTGCGGATGGTTCGGCTGCCTCTTCGGACATGAAGGCAAGGACTGGAAGCACCGCCTCGGCTCCTCCAACAAGGATGCGCGGCTCGGCTGGTACATCATCATCGGCACGATCCCGATCCTCATCGCCGGCGTGCTGTTCCAGGATGCGATCGAAACGACGCTGCGCAATCTGTGGATCACCGTGACGGTGCTGCTGGTATTCGGCATCATCCTGTGGATCGTCGACGCCCGATCGCGCCAGATCAAGACCATCGACGACCTTACCGTCAAGGACTCGGTGTGGTTCGGCATCGGCCAGATGCTCGCGCTGATCCCCGGCGTCTCGCGTTCGGGCGGCACGATCACCTTCGGCCGCGCGATGGGGTATACCCGTGAGGCCGCCGTGCGCGTCAGCTTCCTGATGGCCATCCCCGCCGTGCTGGGCTCCGGGCTGCTCGAAGCCGTCAAGGCCATCAAGAACGCGCAGACCGAGGCGCTGTTCCCGGGATGGGGCGCAACGATCGCCGCTACCATCGTCGCGTTCCTTGTAGGCTACATCGTCATCATCGGCTTCCTGAAGTTCGTGTCCACGTTCTCCTACAAGGCCTTCGCGATCTACCGCATCGCGCTGGCCATCATCGTGGCGCTGCTGCTGGTCTGCGGCGTGCTCACGCCGATGGAGGGCATCCCGGTCAGCGGCAACGCCTGACGGGTACGCGGAAAGGAAGAAGGCCCCGGAAAGCCATCACGGCTTCCGGGGCCTTCTTCGATATGTCCTGAAGTCCTTGCGCGGCGAAGCGCCTTCAGTCGGCTTCGGGCAGATCACGCAGGAACGCCTCGGCCTCGCTCACCAGCTGCTGGACGGCGGGGGAGCCGGAAGAAGCCATCGCCCTGGCCTTTACCTTCATGTCGTGCTCGTGCTCCAGCTGCTCGACGTAGCTGGCCAAATCCGGATTGTTGCGGATCATCACCGAAGCGCGCGACTGCCACTGCTCAGCCTTGCGCGTCAGCTCATCGGCCTTCAGGTCGACGCCCAGCAGCCCGGACAGCTCGTCGACGAGCTGCAGCGTACCCTGCGGGCATGGATCGTTGCCGAGGTACTTGGGGACGGACACCCATAGGGCGCTCGTCGGATAGCCCTCCTCGACGGCGGCCGCATCGAGGACATGCGGGATGCCGATCGGGCCGTTGTACTCGCATTCGATGTCGGCGTCCTCGCCTTCGATCGTCAGGTCGAGGGGCAGCGGGCGCGTATGGGGGCAATCGGCGAACATGGAACCCAGCGTGTAGACGTGGCTGACCTCGAACTCCTGCGCGATCCGCAGGCTCTCGCGGCAATAGTCCATCCATCCGTAATTGGGTTCCGGGCCGAGCTCGGCCAATATATGCAGCTTGTCGCTGACCGCGATGTCGTAGAAGGTGGTCTGCGGCCACAGGATGCGCTTGTACCCCTGCACGCAGCACTGGATGGGCCTGGAAACCTGATAGTCGTAATAGCCATCCCTGTTGATGTGGCCGACTTCCTGCGAGGGGAAACGCGACGCAAGATGGTGGATCACATCGGTCGCGCACTGGCATGCGTCGTTCCACCCGTCAAACGCAGCGACCATGACGACTTCGTGTTTGGAGGCCTGTTCATACATAAACAACACTGTAAACCCACCTATAGCGGCAACATGCTGCGATTTGCCCGGAGTGAAGGGCAATTCTTTCGCCTTGCGGCTCAAAACCGCGCGGACTTTGGGCATGGAATACTGATTGCGTCTAAATAATATACAAACTTTACTTGAAAAGACCGCCATTCCGGCGCCTGCTAGACAAGCAGGGAGCGCAAGCGTGGACATTGCCGCACGCCTGCGACACGCCGGTATTTGCAAATTACAACGATGGCGTTATAGTAGTGACTCGTGCTCGGGCAGCGGAAACGCCGCCGGAAAGCATCGCGGACATAGCTTAGTTGGTAAAGCGCGACCTTGCCAAGGTCGAGACCGCGGGTTCGAGTCCCGTTGTCCGCTCTAAGGTCCGACGAGTTGACAGACCTTACGGTGGGTTAGCCAAGCGGTTAGGCAGCGGCCTGCAAAGCCGTATAGACGAGTTCGACTCTCGTACCCACCTCGAGGACGGCGCCAAGGCGTCGTTCGGCAACCGGGCGGTTGGCGCAGTGGTAGCGCACTTCCCTGACACGGAAGGGGTCACAAGTTCGAATCTTGTATCGCCCACGGCCTTTGCGGCATAACTGAATACGGGTGTTTGGCGCAGCGGCTAGCGCACTTCCTTCACACGGAAGGGGTCATAGGTTCGATTCCTATAACACCCACGCATTCCATGCATTGCGGATATAGCTTAGTTGGTAAAGCGCGACCTTGCCAAGGTCGAGACCGCGGGTTCGAGTCCCGTTGTCCGCTCGATTGGCCCCTGCTCGCAGGGGCCTTTTTCTTTTTCCATGCCGTTCCCCAATGTCGGAACGCTCTTTTATGTTGTTGCTGTTGACACGACCAACGTCCAGGCCTGCACCTTAGTAACGCGGGCACCGATAGCAAAGGACTGACCATGGCTGAAAAGACCATCTCCATAACACTCAATGGCGAACCGAAGGAGGTGGAAGCAACCAGCACGGGCGTCCAGCTCTTCGCCGACGACAAGAACATCATCGCGGTACGGCTTAACGGCGAACCGCGCGACCTCTACACGCCGCTGTCGGACGGCGACGCCGTCGAGCCCATCGCGCTCGATTCCGAAGACGGCATCGCCATCATGCGCCATTCGGCCACGCACGTCATGGCCCAGGCCGTGCAGGAGCTCAAGCCCGAAGCCAAGCTTGGCGTAGGCCCGGTCATCGAGAACGGCTTCTACTACGACTTCGACGTCGACGAGCCGTTCACGCCCGAAGACCTCAAGGATATCGAAAAGCGCATGCAGCGCATCATCAAGTCCTCCCAGTCCTTCCGCCGCCGCGTCGTCACGCAGCAGGAAGCCCAGCTGGAAGAGGCGGAGCAGCCCTACAAGCTCGAGCTGATCGTCGACAAGGAAGCCGCGATGGACGACGGCGTGCACGACGACGTCAGCCACCGCGAACTGAGCTTCTACGACAACGTCGACCGCGACGGCAACGTCGTGTGGACCGACCTGTGCCGCGGGCCGCACCTGCCCAACACGCGCTACATCAAGGCGTTCAAGCTGGAGCGCGCAGCAGCCGCCTACTGGAAGGGCTCGGCTGCCAACCCGATGCTGCAGCGCATCTACGGCGTCGCCTTCCCGACCAAGGACGAGCTCAAGGCCTACCAGCAGCGCATGGAGGAGGCCGCCAAGCGCGACCACCGCAAGCTTGGCCAGGAAATGGACCTGTTCTCCTTCCCGGACGAAATCGGCCCGGGCCTGGCGGTGTTCCATCCCAAGGGAGCGGCCGTCATCAACGCGATGGAGGACTACTCGCGCGAAATGCACCGCAAGCACCACTACAGCTTCGTGCAGACCCCGCACATCACCAAGGGCGGCCTGTACGAGACCTCGGGCCATCTGCAGTGGTACAAGGACGGCATGTACCCGCCGATGCACCTCGACGAGGAGAAGGACGAGGACGGCAACATCGTCAAGCAGGGCTTCGACTACTACCTCAAGCCGATGAACTGCCCGATGCACAACCTGATCTTCAAGTCGCGCCAGCGTTCCTACCGCGAGCTGCCGCTGCGCCTGTTCGAGTTCGGCACCGTCTACCGCTACGAGAAGAGCGGCGTCGTCCATGGCCTGACGCGCGTGCGCGGCCTGACGCAGGACGATTCGCACATCTACTGCACCCGCGAACAGATGAAGGACGAGCTGAAGAACCTGCTCGGCTTCGTCCTGGGGCTGCTCAAGGACTTCGGCCTGGAGGACTTCTACCTCGAGCTGTCCACGAAGGACGAGGACAAGTTCGTCGGTTCGGACGAGATCTGGGAGGAGGCGACCACCACGCTCGCCGAAGTGGCGAAGGAATCCGGCCTCGAGCTCGTCGACGATCCGGGCGGCGCCGCCTTCTACGGCCCGAAGATCTCGGTGCAGGCGCGCGACGCCATCGGGCGCACCTGGCAGGTCTCGACGATCCAGCTCGACTTCAATCTTCCGGAACGCTTCGATCTTGAGTACGTGGCCGCCGACGGCACGCACCAGCGCCCCGTCATGATCCACCGCGCGCTGTTCGGCTCGATCGAACGCTTCTTCGCCATCCTGCTGGAGCACTACGCCGGCGCGTTCCCGGCGTGGCTGGCGCCGGTGCAGGTGCTCGGCGTGCCGGTGGCCGACGAGTTCGCGCCGCACCTGCAGTCGTTCATCGACGGCCTGCAGGAGGACATGGTCCGCTGCGAAATCGACCTGTCCGACGACCGGTTCGGCAAGAAGATCCGCAACGCCTCGAAGTCGAAGGTGCCGTTCATCCTCATCGTCGGCGAAGAGGACATGAACAACAACGCCATCAGCTTCCGCTTCCGCGATGGAAGCCAGCTCAATGGCGTGCCGGTCGAGGACGCGCGCAAGTGGATCCTCGAGGCCATCTCCCAGCGGGCACAGATCAACAGCGCCGACGATTTCAAGGCCGTCGCCGGCTGCTGACGCCCATGCGGCCCAGACCTTACGTACAGGACGAGGACAGGAACGGAAAACAATGCTGGAGAAGCTGAGGCCCGCGTTCAAGCGCGCCATCGAGCCCATCGCCAAGGCCCTGGTGCGCATGGGCCTGACGGCCGACATGATCACGATCATCGGCGCCATCGGAACGACGCTCGTCGGCATCGCCACGGGCATCACCGGATGGCTGTTCTGGGGCGCCGTGGCGCTGACCGTGCTGGTGATGTTCGACTCGCTCGACGGGTCCGTTGCGCAGCTGACGACGGGCGGCACCAAATACGGCGCGTTCCTCGACTCGTCCCTGGACCGCATTGCGGACTGGGGCGTGCTGATGGGCGTGGCGATCTATTTCGGGCGCGAGTTCCTCAGCGCGTCGCGCCCGCATCCGGCCACCACGACCGATACGGTGCTGATCATCGGCCTGGCGTGCACGCTGTACGCGATGATGACGTCGTTCGTCACGCCCTACGTGCGTGCCAGGGCCGAGTCGGTCGGCTATGAGGCGAAGGGCGGCATCGCCACGCGCTCGGACCGCCTCACCATCATCATCATCGGCCTGGCTATCACCGGCCTGGCCAACCTGCCGCTGGTGCTGGTCATCGACATGGCGCTGCTGTGCGTGTTCGGCACGATCACCGTGTTCCAGCGCCTCTTCGAGGTCAAGGCGGCCATGCAGCGCGACGAAGCCATCTACGGCATCGAATACACGCGCCTCGGCCGCGATGGCAGCCTGGCGGCCGCCGCCCACGACGCCGACGAACCGGACAGGCGCTGACGGGCGATGCTCGACCAGGTCATGAGCGCCGTAGCGCGGCATGCGCGCGGCATTCCGGAAGGGGCCGTGCGCGCCGCGTTCGCCGCGGCGGCCGACGCGGCATGGGCCGTGCGCCCCGGTTCGGTACGCCAGCTGGAACGCAATCTGGAGCATGTGCTCGCATGGCGCGACGGCCATGTCGATCGCCGTACGCTGCGGCGCCTGTCGCGCCAGGGCATGCAGTCGTATTTCGCCTATTTCGCCGAGGCCATGACGGTGGCCGGGCGCAGCGAGGAGCAGCTGCGGGCGCGCATCCGGGGCGCCGGCAGCGGCCTGGGGCCAATCACCGAGCAGGCGCACGCGGACCGGCAGTCCGATTCCGCGGCGATAGCGATGGGCCACCAGGGCAACTGGGACTATGCGGGGTTCTGGGCGAAGTTCGACGTGGCCCCCGTGGTGACCGTCGCCGAGCGCCTGGCCAACGAGGAGATGCTGAAGACCTTCGTCGGCATCCGCGAATCGCTGGGCATGCGCATCCTGCTGACGGGCACCCCGCATCTGACGGCCACGCTCGAGCGGGAGCTTGGGCAACCCAACGTCCTCATTCCGCTGCTGGCGGACCGCGACCTGGGACGCAACGGGGAGTTCGTCCGCGCCTTCGGCTCGATCATCCGCGTGGCGCGCGGTCCGGCAACGCTTGCCTACGACACCGGCAAGCCGCTGTACGTCGTGAACATGTGGCGCGAGCCGCTGCACGGGGAGCGCAAGCGCAAGGCGCATGCATCGCAGGGGTACGTCTGCAACGTTTCCGGACCCGTCGACGTCTCCGGACTGGAAGGCATGGACCGCGAGGAGGCGATTGCGGCCATCACCCAGCGCTGGGTCGACGTATGGGCCGAGGGCATCGCCGCGCATCCGGAAAGCTGGCACATGCTGCAGCCGCTGTTCATCGATGACCTGGATCTTTCCCGGATGCACAACGTCCCCCCGTACGTGCTGGAAAGCCTCAAGGCAAGTCAAGGCGGTACGCAACAATAGCGGACGTGTCATCTACTGTTTCCATGAGAAGGAAAATCCGTTCCTCGAAGGGGGAGGGGAACGAAGGCGGCCCGCGCAGGTGCGACCCGTCGCAGCCGCTGCGGGTCGGCATCATCTGCCCCTATTCGTTCGAAACGCCAGGGGGCGTGCAGAACCATATCCGCGATTTCGCGGCCGAACTGATCGCACGCGGGCACAGCGTCTCCGTCTATGCCCCGGGGCGGCGCACGAAGGACATGCCGCTATGGGTGCAGACGAACGGGTCCTCGTTCGCCATTCCCTACAACGGTTCCTGGGCGCATCTGAGCTTTTTCCTGACGGCGGGCGTTTCGGTCAGGCGCTGGGTGGAGCAGGGCCATTTCGACATCCTGCATCTGCACGAGCCCGAGGCGCCGTCGCTGGCCCACAAGCCGCTCGCGATGCGCAACGCGCCCCCGATGGTGGCGACGTTCCACACCTCGTTCGATCCCTATCCGCGCGCGCTCAAGCTGTGCCAGGGGTACCTGGAGAACCGGCTCAAGCCGCTCAAGTCGGCCATTTTCGTGTCTGCGGCTTCCGGAAGGACGGCGGACCACTACCTGCCTGCGGACATGCCGCGCGACACGATTCCCAACGGCGTGGACCGCCAGTTCTTCGCCTCGGCCCAGCCCGATCCACGCTGGACGCCAACGCCGGACGCACCGACCATCGGCTTCCTGGGGCGCATGGGGGAGGAGCGCAAGGGATTCGCCGTCTTCGCCCGCGCCGCCCAGGCACTGGCCGACGCATATCCGGGCGCCCGGTTCCTCGCCGCGGGCGACGGGGAGGAGGACGGCCGGCGCATGCTCGGGAAAATCGACCCTTCCGGCGCGCTGGAAGAGCGTTTTGAATTCCTAGGGCGTATCAGCGAGGACGAGAAGGCTTCCTTCTACCGCTCGCTGACGATGTACGTCGCCCCGCAGACCGGCGGCGAAAGCTTCGGCATCGTGCTCGCCGAGGCGATGGCGGCCGGCTGCCCGGTCGTCGCCTCCGACCTGCCGGCATTCGTCGACGTCACCGAAGAAGGCGCCGACGCTGCGCTGTTTTCCAACGGGGACGCCGAAGACCTTGCCGATACGATGCGGCGGCTGCTGGCCGACCCGGCGCTGCGCGCCCGGCTGGCCACGGCCGGCCAGGAACGGTCCCGCGACTTCGACTGGGGGCGCGTCGTAGACCGGGTCCTCGAGGTCTACGAACGGGCCTTGTCGTAGAAGCGCCATAGAATCTACACGTTTGCAACTATCCGTATAACCTCCCGTAGGAGCATTATGTCAGGTCATTCCAAGTGGGCGACTACCAAGCACAAGAAGGCTGCCATCGACGCCAAGCGCGGCAAGCTGTTCGCCAAGCTCATCAAGAACATTGAAATCGCGGCCCGCCAGGGCGGCGGGGACCCTGACGGCAACCCGGCGCTCTACGACGCCATCTACAAGGCCAAGAAGGCCTCGATGCCCGCCGACAACATCAAGCGCGCCGTCAAGCGCGGTTCCGGCGAAGAAGAGGGCGGCGCCAACTACGAGGACATCGTCTACGAAGGCTACGCGCCTGCCGGCGTCGGCCTGATCATCGAATGCCTTACCGACAACCGCAACCGCGCCGCCGCCGAAGTGCGCTCCACGCTGACGAAGGGCAACGGCTCGCTGGCCACCAGCGGCTCCGTGTCGTTCAATTTCGAGCGCAAGGGCGACATCGAGGTGCCGAGCGAAGGCGTCGACTTCGACGACCTGTTCGAGAAGGCGGCCGAAGCGGGCGCCGAGGACGTCGTCGACAACGGCGAGTTCTTCTCCGTCATCACCGGGCCGTCCGACCTGATCGACGTGCGCAAGGCCCTGCAGGACGCCGGAGTCGACTATGAATCCGCCGACCTGGTCATGATGCCGAAGAACGAAGTCGAGCTCACGCTCGAGGATGCCCAGAAGGTCTCGCGCCTGATCGACAACCTCGACGACCTCGACGACGTGCAGAACATCTACAGCAACTGGACCGCATCCGAAGAGGTCATGGCCCAGCTGGACGAGGAGTAGGGCTCCACGTGATCATCCTTGGCGTTGATCCCGGACTGACGCGGTGCGGGGTCGGCGTAATCGAAGCCGGCGCACACCGCCGGCTTTCGTTTATCCACGTCGACGTCGTGCGCTCGGACCCCAAGGATCCGCAGGACCTGCGCCTGCTGAAAATCTACGACGGCATCGCCGCCAAGCTCGACGAATTCGCTCCCGATACCGTGTCCATCGAGCGCGTGTTCGCGCAGGAGAACCGCGGCACGGTGCTCGGCACCGCGCAGGCGGCCGGCGTGGCGATGCTGGCGGCCGCGCAGCGCGGCATCCCGGTAGCGCTCCATACCCCCAGCGAATCGAAGCTGGCCATCACCGGCAACGGGAAGGCCGAGAAGATCCAGATGGAGCGCATGGTCGCCCGCATCCTCAATCTCAATACGCTGCCCAAGCCGGCGGACGCCGCCGATGCGCTGGCCATCGCCATATGCCATGCGCTGCGGCCGGCCGGCGCCATCCAGGGCGGCGAACGCGAACAGCACCTGACACCAGCACAGCGGCAGTGGGCGAAGGCCGCCCAGAAGGCCGCCAATGGACGCGGCGTCCAGCGCGGCATGTAGCATATAGAACAAATGTTCGAATAATGTTGGGAAGGGGCCGCCATGATCGGCATGCTTGCCGGACGCGTCGTATCGGTCGATGCGGTGTCGGCGCTGATCGACGTCCACGGCATAGGGTTCGTCGTGCGCATGCCGGCGGCCGACTTGGGCGCATTGCACGCCGGAACCGAAACGACGGTATACACGTCGATGTCGGTGTCGCAAGATGCCATCACGCTGTTCGGGTTCCTAGAGGCGTCGGGCCGCACGATGTTCCTGCAACTGCAGAAGGCCAGCGGCATCGGCCCGAAGGTGGCGCTCAGCATCCTCTCGACGCTTTCGGGCGCGCAGATCGCCAAGGCCATTGCCGATGGCGACGCGGCTGCCCTTGCCAAGGCCCCGGGCCTGGGCAAGAAGGGCGCGCAGAAGATCATCCTCGAGCTCAAGGGAACGGTCGCCCTCGATGAGGCCGCGCAGGCCAGCGCGCCCGGCGCACCGGCCCGGCAGCCCGAAGACGCGGGCATCCTGCAGGTCGTCGAGGCGCTGCTCTCCCTGGGCTGGCGCCAGCAGGACGCCCGCGAGGCCGTCGACCACGTCGTCGCGCAGGGGACGTGGCCGCTGCCGCTTTCCCACGAGGACGTGCCCGAGGCGCTGCGGGCCGCGCTGACGTTCCTCGATAAGGGCCGCTAAAGGAGGCATTGTTGACAGCATTCACCCCGTATAGCGAGGAGCCCTACGGCAACGGCTTCAACGAAGGCGCCCAGGAAGAGTCGCTGAGGATGGTTTCGGCCGCCCCGCAGGGTAACGAACCGGTCAGCGACGAGGAACTGCGCCCCCATGTCCTCGACGGATTCATCGGGCAGCCTACGCTCAAGGCGCAGCTGCAGCTGTTTCTCGACGCGGCCCGCAAACGCGACGTCCCTCCGGACCACATCCTGCTGGCAGGCCCTCCCGGCCTGGGCAAGACCACGTTGGCGATGATCGTCGCCAACGAGCTTGGCGTCCCCATCCGCGTCACGTCCGGACCCGCCATCCAGCACGCCGGCGACCTGGCGTCCATCCTCAGTTCGCTGGATGCCGGGGAAGTGCTCTTCATCGACGAGATCCACCGCCTGCCGCGCGCCGCCGAAGAGCTGCTGTACATCGCGATGGAGGATTTCCGCGTCGACGTCATGGTTGGCAAGGGCCCGGGCGCCTCCTCCATTCCGCTGACGCTGCCCCGGTTCACCGTCATCGGAGCCACGACGCGCGAGGGCATGCTGCCGTCGCCGCTGCGTGCCCGGTTTGGCTTCACGGCCCATCTCGACTTCTACCCGCATGACGAGCTGGAGAAGCTGATCTGCCGATCCGCCGGGGTGCTGGGGCTCCAGCTTGCCGATGGCGCCGCGTACCAGCTTGCCATGCGCTCGCGCGGCACGCCGCGCATCGCGAACCGCCTGCTGCGGCGCGTGCGCGACTGGGGCATCGTCCATGAGCTCGACGTCATCGGGCCTAGGGACGTCGAAGAGGCCCTCGCGCTGTACCAGATCGACACCGAGGGGCTCGACCGGCTCGACATCGCCGTCCTCAACGCCATCGTCCGCAATTTCGGCGGAGGTCCGGTGGGGCTGAACAACCTGTCCGCGATGGTCGGCGAGGAAGCGGAAACGGTGGAGACCGTCTGCGAGCCGTACCTGGTGCGCGAAGGGTTCATGATGCGCACGCCGAAAGGCCGCGTCGCCACGGTCAAGGCTTGGCAGCATCTGGGGCTTGCGGCGCCAGACAATACGCCCGGAGATGTCAGCCAGCTATTCTAAGGTGGTGTTCCGGCGGCTGTGCATCCAGAACCCATACACCCCGACATGCAAGGAGTCCCGTCTTGGATTACGTATTTCTCATCATTCTGCTCGTTTTCATGATCGCCATGCTGGTATTCCAGTCCCGCAAGGCGAAGAAGCAGACGCAGGAACTCCAGGACTTCCGCGCGGGCCTGCAGCCGGGTACGGAGGTCATCACCATCGGCGGCGTCATCGGCAAGGTCGTCTCCGTCGACGAGGAATTCGAGGAAATCGTCATCGATTCCGAAGGCTCCCACATCCGGTTCGCCTTCAAGGCCATCAGCAAGGAATACGTGCGCCCGGCGTACGTCCACGACGACGAAGTGGACGAAAACGGCAACCCCCTCGCCTCCGAGCCCGAGCAGATCGAGGGCGCCGACGCGGACAATGCCTCCAAGGCTGCCGCCGAACCGGCCGAGGCTACCGCCGAAACGACTGAAGCGCCTGCCGAGCCGGCTCAGGCCGAGGAAACCATTGAGGCAGAGGAAACCGTCGAAGCCGACGTCGAGGATGCGCCCGCATCCAAATAGCATCCTTCCGCTCATGAAGCTTCGCTGCGCCCGGGCCACCGGGCGCACTTTATTTGTCCACCCGACGCCGATTGCCTCCGGGCAGTAAGGAAATCCATGGCATACAACGACATCGTCCTTGCCGATATCAGCAAGGTCGGCCCCAGCGATGCGCAATATCTCGTTTCGAAAATCCGCACGGTACCGGGTTTCCCGGCCGACGGCATCCTCTTCAGGGACTTCATGCCGGTCTTCGCCGACGCGAAGGCGCTGGCGATCCTGCTCAATGCGCTTCAAGCGGCGCTGCCCGTCGCTGTGGACGACTTCGACCTGATCGCAGGCCTCGAGGCGCGCGGGTTCCTGTTCGGGCCGGCGCTGGCGGCGCGGCTGGGCAAGGGCTTCGTGGCGGTGCGCAAGGCCGGCAAGCTGCCGCCGGAAACGGTAGCCAAAAGCTACTCGCTGGAGTATGGACAGGCCACCGTCGAAGTGGAGCGCAATGCCTTCGAACCCGGTTCACGCGTGCTGATCGTCGACGACCTGATCGCTACCGGCGGATCGGCGCAGGCCGCCCGCGATTTGGTCGAATCCTGCGGCGCGAACGTCGCCGGGTTTAGCTTTGTGATGGAACTCGACGGCCTCGGCGGCGTGAAGTCGCTCGGCGACCATCCCACCAGCTCGCTGCTGCGTATGCCGGCGTAGCCGCGCTACGGGACATGCCGCTTTATATATTTGTTGTAAAAGTCCATTTGGAGAGGACAAGATGGATCTGTACGAATACCAGGCGCGCGAACTGCTCGAAGAGCAGGGCATCCCGACGCCGAAGGGCATCTACGCCCAGAATTCCCACGAAGTCGCCGAGGCGGCCGACAGCCTTGGCTTCCCCGTCGTCGTCAAGGCGCAGGTCAAGACGGGCCACCGCGGGCAGGCCGGCGGCGTGAAGCTCGCGCACGACCGGGAAGAGGCGACGCTGGCTGCCGAGGACATCCTTCCGCGCACCATCAACGGGCACAAGGTCAACGGGGTCCTCGTCGCCGAGGGCAAGAACATCCTGCACGAATACTACGTCTCCATTTCCGTCGACCGTTCTTCGCGCGATTTCGACGTGCTTGCGACGGCCAACGGCGGCACCGAGGTCGAGGAAATCGCCCGCGAGCATCCCGAATCGGTCAAGCGGCTGCATATCGGCGCGCTCGAGGACTTCGACATGGACGCCGCGCGCCGCATGGCCGAAAGCATCGGGTTCTACCATGCCGATACCGAGCAGGCCGCCGACATCCTGCTGCGGATGTGGCGCTGCTTCAAGGACAACGACGCCACGCTCGTGGAAATCAACCCGCTGGCGAAGATCGGCGACCCCGACGACGAATCCAGCAAGTCGCTGTGCGCGCTCGACGCCAAGATCTCGCTCGATGACAACGCGGCGTTCCGCCACGATGGCTGGCAGCGCTTCGCCGATCCGGTCATCGTCGACCCGTTCGAGCAGAAGGCCCGCGAGCATGGGCTGCACTACGTGCATCTCGACGGCGAAGTCGGCGTCATCGGCAATGGCGCAGGGCTCGTCATGAGCTCGCTGGACGCCGTCTCCTACGCCGGCGAGGAACAGGGGACCGGCATCCGCCCTGCGAACTTCCTCGACATCGGCGGCGGCGCTTCGGCGGAAACGATGTGCCGCAGCCTGGAAATCGTCCTGTCGGACCCGAAGGTCGAATCGGTGCTGATCAACGTCTACGGCGGCCTTACGTCGTGCGAGCTGGTGGCCCAGGGCATCCTCGAAGCCATCGACCAGCTCGGCGTCATCAAGCCGCTGGTCGTGCGCTTTGACGGCAACGCCGCCTCGCAGGGCCTGCAGACTCTGAAGGAATCCGCAAACCGCAACATCCATGTTGCGCAGACCATGGAGGAAGCCGCCGCCACGGCGGCGCGCCTCGCCGCGCATGGCAAGGAGGGGAAGGCACAGTGAGCGCTTTCATCGAGGACAACGCGCCGGTCATCGTCCAGGGCATGACCGGCCATCAAGGCATGACCCATACGGCACGCATGCTCAAGGCGGGAACCAACATCGTAGGCGGCGTCAATCCGCGCAAGGCCGGCACGACGGTGCGTTTCGAAGGGCGCAACGGCGAAGACGTCGACGTGCCGGTGTTCGCCACCGTCGAGGAAGCCCGGGACGCCACCGGCGCGCAGGCCAGCGTCGTATTCGTGCCGCCGCGCTTCGCGCGCGACGCGGTCGTCGAGGCGGTCAATGCGCATATCGGCACCGTCGTCGTCATCACCGAAGGCATTCCGGTAGCCGACAGCGCGTACTTCGTGCAGCTGGCGCAGCGCGAAGGCGTGCGCATCGTGGGACCGAACTGCCCGGGCCTCATGACCTTCGGCACCCCCCAGGAGCCCGGCATCAATCTCGGCATCATCCCCGACGGCATCGCGCCGCGCGGCCCCCTGGGGCTGGTCTCCAAGTCGGGCACGCTGACCTATCAGATGCTGGCGGAGCTCAGCGACATCGGCTTCACGGCCTGCCTGGGCGCCGGCGGCGACCCGATTGTCGGCACGACGCTGCAGGAGGCGCTGGCCGAGTTCGAAGCGGACCCCGACACGAAGGCCGTCGTCATGATCGGCGAAATCGGGGGCAGCGCGGAGCAGGAAGCGGCCCAGTGGGCCAGCGAGCATATGACCAAGCCGCTCGTCGCCTACATCGCCGGGTTCACCGCTCCCGAAGGCAAGCAGATGGGCCACGCAGGCGCCATCGTTTCGGGGGGCAAGGGCACCGCCCAGGACAAGAAGGACGCCCTGGAAGCGGCCGGCATTCCGGTCGGCAAGACCCCGCGCCAGGCAGCCGAGCTGATGCGTTCCCTGCTCGCATCCTGACTTCCATGATGATGGATCGGCTCAAGCCCTATGTCCGCGGCGTCATGCTCGCCGCATGCGCCATGGTGATCTACGCGGTGTCGCTGGGGTTCTTCCTGGCGCTTGCGCTGCTCGTCATCGCCATGGAGGAGGGCGGTAATTCGCTGGCTTCCTACACGGTGCCGCTGACGCAGGCCGTCGTGCTGCTCTCGCAGGGGACCGGCTTCCATGCCGGCGGCATCACCGTCGGCATCACGCCGCTGCTGCTCAGCCTCGCCCTGATCATGCTGATCCGGGCGCTGGCAAGGCATTTCTCCACCGATATACGCGCCTGGGCTTGCGGAGCCATCGTCTGGGGCGCCGTCAACGCGCTGTTCACCCATGGACTCGACGTCGCCCTCAATGATTCGGCGGCCGTGGCCGTCCTGAAAAGCGTGCTGGTGTTCAGCATCGGCTTCGCGTGGGCGGCGGTGCCCCGTTCGCGCATGATGCTCAGGTCCAGGACCTATTGCCGGGCCCATATTTCCCAGCCCGTACGCCACGCCGTCTGCGTGGGCACCATGCTGGCCCTCGTGTTGCTCGGCTGCTACGTCGTCATCGGGGTGGGCACCGTCGTCGCCTGGATCATCCTCGACCACGGCGCGATGGCGAGCCTGTTCTCGATGCTCGGCATGCAGAACGGTTCGCGGATCTTCATGTGCCTGATGGCGCTGGCATGGCTTCCCAACGTCGCGCTCTGGGCGCTGTCATGGCTGTTCGGAGGCGCCTTCCATATCGGCTCGATCGCGACGTTCTCGCTGTGGTCTGGCAGCGCCTCCGATCTGCCGTCCCTGCCGGTCTTCGCGTTGTTCCCGGCCGCCGTCGACAACGCGACCGTACGTACCGTGGTCATGGTGATCCCGGTTGCGGTCAGCCTGCTCGCCGCCCTGGTATGCTTCCTGGTGCCCAAGGGCTTCCCGCTCTTTGCCAAGCCCTCCGGCGAACACCGCAGCGACGCCCGGCAGGTGCTGGTGGGGTTCGCCTATCCTGCGGGCGCGTTCTGCATTGCGGCGGTGCTCGTATCGCTGGGGTCCAGCCTGCTGTTCCTGCTGTCCAATGGTTCGCTGGGCAGCGACCGCCTCAAGAGCATCGGCGTCGACGTTGCGCAATCCACCCAATGCGTTGCGCGCCCGACGGCCATGGGCCTGTTCGGCGCATGGCTCGTCGCGGTCATTGCGTTCGCCGCCGTCTTCACCGTGCGCTGGCTATTCCAGCGCCGTCGTTCCACCAAGATTTCCGCCTCCGCTCCAGCGCCGGCGGCAGCTTCCAGCCAGCCAAAGCGCAGGCCCCAGGGCCCGCGCTCGGCGCGTTCGGACCGTGCACTGCGCACGGACCGGGCGAAAGGGGGCGCAACCACCCAACAACCCACAGGAACGAAGGCGCCGCGGCGCGTGAATTCCACTGTACCCACGAAGGAGAGCAAGGGTGACCACCAACCGACCGTTACGACGGGCATTAGTGTCGATCTACCACAAGGAAGGGATTGAGGTACTCGCTAAGGCGTTCATCGAAGCGGGCACCGAAGTCGTGTCCACCGGTTCCACCGCCAAGCGCCTCGCTGAGCTTGGCGTCAACGTCACCGAAGTCAGCGAAGTCACCGGCTTCCCCGAGTGCCTGGATGGCCGCGTCAAGACGCTCGACCCCCATATCCATGCCGGCATCCTGGCCGACATGACCAACCCCGACCACGCCGCCCAGCTGGAGGAGTTCGGCATCAAGCCGTTCGACCTCGTCGTCGTCAATCTCTATCCGTTCGCCGACACCGTCCGTTCAGGCGCCGGCGAAGCCGACGTCATCGAGAAGATCGACATCGGCGGACCTTCGATGGTACGCGGCGCAGCCAAGAACAGCGCGACCGTCGCCATCGTCACCGATCCGGCCGACTATGCGCTCGTGGCCCAGCGCGTCGCCAATGGCGAAGGCTTCTCCCTCGAGGAACGCCGCTGGCTGGCAGGCAAGGCCTTCGCCCACACGGCCGCCTACGACGCGACGATTGGCGAATGGACGTCGAAGCACTGGCCCAAGCCCGCCACCGTGCAGGACGGCGCCGAAGAGGGCGACCCGGCATTCCCGGACGCCTTCACCGGTACCTGGGATCTGCAGCATACGCTGCGCTACGGCGAGAACCCGCACCAGCAGGCCGCGCTGTACGCCGACCCGCTGGACGTGCACAGCTTCGCGCATGCCGAGCAGCTTGGCGGCAAGCCGATGAGCTACAACAACTACGTGGACGCCGATGCCGCCTGGCGCGCCGTGTGGGATTTCGCGCCTGAAATCGCCGTCGCCGTCGTCAAGCACAACAACCCCTGCGGCCTCGCGGTGGGCAGGACGGCTGCCGAAGCCCATCGCCGCGCCCATGCCTGCGACCCGATGAGCGCCTACGGCGGCGTTATCGCCGTCAACTCCACGGTGACGCTGGAAATGGCCGAAAGCGTGCGCCCGATCTTCACCGAAGTCATCGTGGCCCCGGACTACGACGCCGACGCGCTGGAGCTGCTGCAGACCAAGAAGAAGAACCTGCGCATCCTCAAGGTCGCCGAGCGCCCCCATACCACCCGGCAGTTCCGCCAGATCGACGGCGGCCTGCTCGTGCAGTCGATGGACCTGATCGACGCGGCCGGCGACGATCCGGCCAACTGGACGCTGGTGGCCGGCGAAGCAGCGGACGACAAGACGCTCAAGGACCTCGAGTTCGCGTGGCGCGCCGTGCGCTGCGTCAAGTCGAACGCCATCCTCATCGCTCGCGACGAGGCGACTGTCGGCATCGGCATGGGGCAGGTCAACCGCGTGGATTCCGCCAACCTCGCCGTCGAACGCGCCAATACGCTCGACGATGGCAGGAACCGCACCGAGGGGGCCGTGGCCGCTTCCGATGCGTTCTTCCCGTTCGCCGACGGCGCCGAGATTCTCATCGCCGCCGGCGTCAAGGCCATCGTGCAGCCCGGCGGCTCGATCCGCGACGAAGAGGTCATCGAGGCGGCCCGCAAGGCAGGCATTACGATGTACACGACGGGTACCCGTCACTTCTTCCACTGACCGGCTGCCGGCGTGAGGCCGGCGGCCACCATGAGAAAGGCGGCTAGCATGACAGCCCCCAAGCATCCCTACGTACCGGAAGACCATGAAGGCAAGCCATGGTGTGAATGGACGGTAGCGATACTGGTGGCGGCTTCATGCCTGCTGGCCGCCTTCGGACATGAAACGGCCGCCACCGCGGTGCTCGCGGCGACGGCCATTGCTACCGGGGTCCTCCGTCTCGCGTTGCGCGAGAAAAGCCCCTGGAAAGTGCGCTCGGTCGCGTTCGATGCGACCATCGGCATCGGGGCCGGAGTCGCCTTACTGGTCCTGTTCATCTCCATTCGGCTGATCGGCCTGTGAGATTTCCTCGCTTACCTCGGCGTTCTCCTCGATGACCGGGACGTACCCGGCAACGTCGGCCTGATCGCCGTTCTCAACGGCGGCGGCTTCGTCCTGTTCCTCCATCGCCGCGGCGGCAGGATCGGTCTCGACGAGGACGTCGCTGGCCGAACGCGCCGACAGCAGCTGGGCGACGATGATGACCAGCGCCACGATGGCGGCGGCCAGGATCGCGCAGACCCAGAACACCCACAGCTGCTTGACCGGCTCGACGGCCAGGCCCTTCTTCGTGGCGAAGATCGCGACGCCGGTAGCGCGGATCGGGTTCACCGAAGCGCCGGTCACCGGGAAGGAAAGCGCCACGGCTGCGGCGTAGGCCAGGCCCATGCCCAGTGTGTGCTCCCTGGTCGGCGCGCCGTCCTGCTTCATCGTGCGCATGGCGGCGGCCACGACGATGATCGAAGCGGCCAGCTCGACGATGATGGCGACGGTCGCGTTGAACGTCAGGCCCAGCGAATTCATCGAGGAATACAGCACGGAACCCTCATCGAAGCCGTTCACCGCCATGTTGTACCACTGGCTCGCGGTAATCGAATCGGAAGTCGGCAGGATGAGGGCGAACAGCGCGCCGGCGCCGATGCAGCCGACCAGCTGCGCGATGATGTACAGCACGCCGTCCAGCACCTTCGTCTTCGACGTCAGCATCGCCGCGACGGTGATGGCGGGATTGAACTGCGCTCCGGAAATCTTGCCGAAAATCAGCGTCATCGCCGCATAGACCACGCCGGTTCCCAGAGCCATGTAGGCCATGTTCACGCTGTAGAACGCCGAGCCGAACGTGCACATCAGGTAGATGGCGAGGCAGATGAGCAGGCTGCCTGCGAATTCAGCCAGCACGCGGGCCCATATCGAATGCTTCTGCAGCGCCCCCTCGTTGGCGGGTGCAGCCGCAACACTATCAACAGCAGTCATATCTTTCCTTTAATCTTGTATACGTTGTGCGGGAAAAACCGCACGGGGGAGACGGCATTCCGCCCCCTCCGCTGTACAATACTAGACAATGCCGCAGCGCTTTCCTTGAAAAATTCAGGGAATGGGCACCGCGGCGAGCACTGTCCATGCCGCCGCGGGCGGCCAACAGGCCACGTTGGGAGAACGATGCCACACGCATATAGCCAGGCCAAGAAGGCCCATGCAGACAACAATGAAGGAATCCGGCTCCAGAAGTTCCTGGCGCAGGCAGGATTCGGATCGCGCCGCAAATGCGAGGAAATGATTACCGATGGCCGCGTCGAAGTCGATGGCGAGCTCGTCACGACGCTCGGCAGCCGCGTCGACCCGTCGCGCCAGCAGGTGCGCGTCGACGGATCGCGCGTGCGCGTCAACCCGAACCACGTCACCCTCGCGCTGAACAAGCCCAAGCGCGTGCTGAGCGCCATGGATGACCCGAAGGGGCGCTACACGCTGCGCGACATCGTCGGCGACAAGTACGACCGTATTTTCCATATGGGGCGCCTCGACTACGATTCCGAGGGCCTCATCCTCATGACGAACGACGGCGAGCTCTCGCAGCACGTCATGCACCCGAAATACGAAGTGGAGAAGACCTACATCGCCACGCTCGAAGGGCATATGAGCGGCACCGTCGCCCACCGCCTGGTCAAGACCGGCGTCCAGCTCGACGATGGCTGGATCAAGCTCGACAAGTGCACGATCCTCGATTCCAACCGCGAAACGACTATGGTCAAGGTCGTCCTGCATTCCGGCAAGAACCGCATCGTCAGGCGCATCTTCGGCTCGATCGGCTTCCCGGTGCGCCGGCTGGTGCGCACGCAGATCGGCCCGATCAAGCTCGGCGACCTTAAGCCCGGCTCCTACCGCGTGCTTTCGCAGACGGAAGTGCGTTCGCTGTCCAAGGAGGTCGGCCTGTGATCCGCGTAGCCATCGACGGCCCCGCAGGGGTCGGCAAATCGTCCACCGCCAAGGCCCTGGCGCGCTATTTCGGCTTCGCGTACCTCGATACCGGGGCCATGTACCGCGCTGCCGCGTGGTGGGTCATGGATCAGGGCATCGACCTCGACGCTGACTCGCTTGATGAGCGCGAGATCACCGAAACGGTCGGAAGGCTCTTCGCGGACGGCCATATCGACATCTCCGTCGACCCCGACCATCAGGCCATCACCGTGGACGGCGTCGACATCAGCGAGCAGATCCGCAGCAGCGAGGTCTCCTCCCATGTGTCGAAGGTTTCGAACATCATTCCGGTGCGTCACCTGCTCATTGCGGCGCAGCGCGCCTACATCGCCGCCGAGGGGCCCGAGGAATCGTTCTCCGAAGGCCGCGGCATCGTGGCCGAGGGCCGCGACATCACCACCGTCGTAGCCCCCGACGCCGAGGTGCGCGTGCTGCTGACGGCCCGCGAGGACGTGCGGCAGGCACGCCGCAACGGCCAGGCCTCGGCCGGCTCCGCGGGCGCCGAAGACGTCGCCGCCCGCGACCGCCAGGATTCGAAGGTGACGAACTTCACCGAGGCCAGCGGGGGAGTGGCGACCGTCGACAACTCGGACCTGACGTTCGAGGAGACGTTCGACGTCATCTCGGGGCTGGTGGAAGACGCCATCGAAACGCAGGAATACGAGCGCTACGCCGCCAATCTCGAAGGCTACGAACTCGACGAGGGCGACGAGGGGCTCATCGACGGCTCGGTGTTCGACGCCGGAACGGAGCGCGCCAAGGCGAAGCCCGTAGGCGTCCTTGCCGTCGTCGGACGGCCCAACGTCGGCAAGTCGACGCTGGTCAACCGCATCCTCGGGCGCCGCGCCGCCGTCGTGGAGGACACCCCGGGCGTTACGCGCGACCGCGTCAGCTACGATGCCGAGTGGGCCGGCACCGATTTCAAGCTCGTCGACACCGGCGGCTGGGAGGCGGACGTCGAGGGCATCGATTCAGCCATCGCCAGCCAGGCGCAGATCGCCGTCGAGCTGGCCGACGCCGTCATCCTCGTCGTTGACGGCCAGGTAGGACTGACCGATACCGACGAGCGGATCGTCAAGATGCTGCGCCAGGCCGGCAAGCCGGTTACGCTGGCCGTCAACAAGGCCGACGACCGCAATGCCGACATGATGGCCTCCGAATTCTGGAGGCTTGGGCTGGGGGAGCCGTACCCGATTTCCGCCATGCACGGCCGCGGCATCGGCGAGATGCTCGACGAGGCGATTGGCCAGCTGAAGAAGGCCGAACGCACCTCCGGGTTCCTCACGCCGAGCGGGCTGCGCCGCGTGGCGCTCGTCGGGCGCCCGAACGTCGGCAAGTCGTCGCTGCTCAACCAGCTGGCGCATTCCGAACGTTCCGTGGTCAACGACCTGGCCGGCACGACGCGCGACCCGGTGGATGAAATCGTCGACGTGGACGGCGAGGACTACCTGTTCATCGACACTGCGGGCATCAAGCGACGCCAGCATAAGCTATCGGGGGCGGAATACTATTCGTCGCTGCGCACGCAGGCCGCCATCGAGCGCTCCGAGCTGGCCCTCGTGCTGTTCGACGCCTCGCAGCCCATTTCCGACCAGGATCTCAAGGTCATGAGCTCGGCAGTCGACGCCGGCCGCGCCGTCGTGCTGGTGTTCAACAAGTGGGACCTGATGGACGACTTCGACCGCCAGCGCATGGAACGGCTCTGGAAGACCGAATTCGAACGCGTCACGTGGGCGCAGCGCGTCAACCTGTCCGCCAAGACGGGCTGGCACACCAACCGCCTTGGCCGCGCCATGCGCCAGGCCCTGGAATCGTGGGACCAGCGCGTTCCTACCGGCAAGCTCAACGCGTTCCTCGGCAAGATCCAGGCCGCGCACCCCCATCCGCTGCGCGGCGGCAAGCAGCCGCGCATCCTGTTCGCCACGCAGGCTTCCGCGCGGCCTCCGCGTTTCGTCATCTTCGCCAGCGGCTTCCTCGAGCACGGCTACCGCCGCTTCCTTGAGCGCAAGCTGCGCGAAGAATTCGGCTTC
This sequence comes from Bifidobacterium sp. LH_450, assembly GCF_056356715.1. NCBI lineage: Bacteria > Bacillati > Actinomycetota > Actinomycetes > Bifidobacteriales > Bifidobacteriaceae > Bifidobacterium > Bifidobacterium sp. LH_450. The sequence continues at coordinate 169,628 of NZ_JBKEUU010000001.1, forward strand.
GAAGGCTCCCCGATCCAGATTTCGGTGAACGTGCGCGAAAAGAAGAAGCGCAAGTAGCAATCGCTCATGCCAATGGATGCCGGCGCGTCGCGGCGCGCCGGCATTTTGCTTTCGCCGCGAACCGTGGTATGTTTTCAACTCGGTGCTTCGCGCGGAACAATCCGGGCAAACGGCGCCGTTCGGACCATAGCGCAGTTTGGTAGCGCACTTGACTGGGGGTCAAGGGGTCGCGGGTTCAAATCCCGCTGGTCCGACCAGAAACGTTGAAAACCCGCCATTCTTGGCGGGTTCTCGCGTTCACGGATCCGGTTTTCTGTCACAAATTGGCACAACGTCCGCACGCTGAATCATCCCGCTTCCTCAGGGGCGGCGACCGTTTCTTCATCTGGCTCCGCCGATATCGACACCACCGATACGGCTTCGCTGCGTTCTTCAACCTGAGCGGAGCGCTCTTCTCGTTGAAGACGTTCCTTGAACTCCGGGGTGAGCTCGAGGTCGTCTTCATCGGTCAATTCTCCCTTGGCACGGCGAACGAGCATGTCGGCGAAACGCCTGCCCATCGGCTTGAACGTAGCATAGGTGATGGCGCCGGATACGAAGCCGCCGATGACAGGGACTGCATGGGTCACCGCAGACTGGACGGTCTGCTTGGTGACCTTGACTCCGATGAGGGCAGCGACCTTCTTCATGGGAAGATACCAGAAGGTTTTTGTCAGGGCCATGCCGGCGACTTTCTTGCCCACGTTTTCGCTGGCTTTTTTGGAAACCGCCAGAATCAGCGCGGCGGAACCGCTCACGCCAAGCATGGCGCCCAGATAAGCGACAATGCGGGCCTGGGTCTCCTCGGATAATTCATCGAGATCGTCCCGGAACAGTTCATCGTCCCCGAACAGATATGCCAGTTTCTGGGCCATATTCAGAGCGAAACCGAAATATTGCGCTACATCACCGCCTCCAGCGGCAACCATGAGGGCTGGATTGCTGGGGAGCCCGGCGACGAACGAGGTCAACGACGTGCTGTTTGTGCTGGCCGCAATGACCTTATCAGCCCTTTTCCGCAGAGAGTCGGGGGTATATACGCTTTGAGGGCCATTCTCAAGTATCTGATCGATATAAGGGGATTTCTCGAATTGCTTGCGCAGAAAAGCCTCCCGGTCAACGCGGACCACGGGAAGCTTGGCGAGAGCGGTTACGGTATCCATCGCCTTTTTCGTCATTTCGTCAGTATCCAGCTTCGCCACGGCAACCCTTTCGTCATATATTCCCATTGAAAGTATAAAAGGATTTCCGGTTCATGAAGATACATGCAGATGTTTATCCAGAAATCGCCGTCCGACGTTGCCGGACTGCGCACTGCAATGGTTTGAGGCGCCGGCGTTCAATGCGTATTCTCCACCGTATTTCTTCGGGGCATCCTGCGCAAAATGCGTCCACACGCAGCGGCGCGCCCTGAGCATTGGCGCGCTAGAGTTGCCGTTATGGCAAGGAAATGGTTCATCATCATCGCCGTCGCGCTCGTCGCCATCGCCCTGGCGCTCAAGATCGCGGGCTTCTCGCCGTGGGTATGCGCGCCACTGGTGCTTGCGGCCGCCATTGTCGGCGTCATCGGCATCTTCAAGGACGACCCCGATGACCAGGACGCGCCGCACGCCTAGGGGATCGTCCGGCTGGACGCAGCGGCGCGCCAGTTGTTCCAGGAATGCGCCGCACGCCTAGGGGATCGGCGCTTCTTTCCGCCGACGCCATGGATGTCTAGACTAAGCCAAATTGCACCATCGGCGATGTTCGATTACACTGACGGTATCCAATATTCGGCGCTTTCGCCGGATATTCTTTTTTTGCGTGCGGCGCGTTCCGCCACGCAGGCCGCAAAAGAGGGGACTACAGTAGACTCGGGAATTCAACGGAATTCGGCTGGTTAAGCGATTTCGTTCCAACCGCGACGAAAGGGTTAAACGGCATGGCCGACGTGTTTGAACCGTCCGCAGCCAAAATGCGCGACAACGGCATGAGCGAAATGGCGATTTCGCAGTTCCATAGGCTCTACGACGTATGGGAGAGCGGCGAGGACACCGCCTGGATCCGCGAAGAAGACGTCGATCCGCTGACGCGCATCCCGAGCTTCCACGACGTGTACGAAACCATCAACCACGACAAGGCCATCGACGCGTTCGCCAAGACGGCGTTCCTCAAGCTCAATGGCGGCCTGGGCACCTCGATGGGCCTCGACTGCGCCAAATCGCTGCTCCCGGTACGCCGCCACAAGGCCAGGCCGATGCGCTTCATCGACATCATTCTCGGGCAGGTCGTCACGGCGCGCCAGCGCCTGGGCATCGAGCTGCCGCTGACGCTGATGAACTCGTTCCGCACTTCGAAGGACACGATGAAGGTACTGGAAAAGCACCCGTTCTTCACTCAGGAAGGGGTTCCCGTCGAAATCATCCAGCACCAGGAACCCAAGATTGACGCGTCCACCGGACGCCCGGTGGACTATCCGCAGAACCGCGAGCTTGAATGGTGCCCGCCCGGTCACGGCGACCTGTTCGCCACCGTCTGGGAATCCGGCCTGCTGGACATCCTCGAGGAACGGGGCTTCCAGTACCTGTTCATTTCCAATTCGGACAACCTGGGCGCGCGCCCTTCGCGCACGCTCGCCCAGCATTTCGAGAATACCGGCGCGCCGATCATGATCGAGGTTGCCCGGCGCACCAGCGCCGACCGCAAGGGCGGCCATATCGTGCGCGACAAGGCCACCGGACGCCTCATGCTGCGCGAGATGACGCAGGTGCATCCGGACGACAAGCATGATGCGATGGACATCCACAAGCATCCGTTCTTCAACACCAACAGCATCTGGGTGCGCATCGACGCGCTCAAGGAGCTGCTGGCCAAATACGACGGCGTGCTGCCGCTGCCCGTCATCCGCAACATGAAGACCGTCGATCCGACGGATCCGGATTCCGCTGAGGTCGTCCAGCTGGAGACCGCCATGGGTTCCGCCGTCAGCCTATTCGACGGCGCCATCTGCGTGGAGGTCGACCGCATGCGCTTCCTGCCGGTCAAGACCACCGACGACCTGTTCATCATGCGTTCCGACCGGTTCCATCTCACCGATTCCTACGAAATGGAAGACGGCAACTACCTGTTCCCGGACATCAAGCTCGACCCGAGGTACTACAAGAACATCCATGACTTCGACGAACGCTTCCCCTATTCGGTGCCGTCGCTGGCGGCGGCCAATTCGGTGACGATAGAAGGGGACTGGACCTTCGGGCGCAACGTCAGCTTCTACGGCGACGCCGTGCTGGAGGATTCGGGACGGCCGAACTACGTGCCCAACGGCGAATACGTCGGGCCTCAGGGCGTGGAGCCGGACGAATGGCTGTTCCATCACATGCCGGAAAAATAAAAACAGGGCATTTTCAACATTTTGGTCATCGTGTACTGAAAAAGCATCTATCATAGATAACCAGAGCATGGTGCAAACCGTGCGCACACTTACAGCACACCATAACGATACGGTAGGACTTAATGGTAGAAGGCAGTAACGGAAGGCGCCGCTTCTCGGACAAGTGGGGCAAGCACGAACTCGACGTACTCGCAGTATTGTCATCGGCTTTCCCGCAATGGCTCACTTCCCGCCAGATTGCACAGCGTGTGAAGGCATACGCCGATTCGTACGGAGAACTCGCCGATCAGGCCGCCAAGGCGGCTTTCGCCAAGCAATTCCAGCGCGACCGCGCCAAGCTCGCCGCCATGGGCATCGCCATCGAGTCCCGCCAGCCGGAATACTCGTCGAAGTCGGAGGGGCAGGACTTCGCGTCCTATCGCCTGCAGCTCGGCGACGAACCGCGCATCAGGCTGCGCTTCATGCCCGAGGACATGCCCGTCCTTGCGGCCGCCAATTACCTGGCGCGCTCGATGTCCATTTCCTCCGCCCCCGATCCGGCGCAGCAACAGCAGCACGCCTCGCGCACCGCGCCACGGGTGCCGCAGACCCCGATGCCGGGGCTTGGCCTGGACTCCATCGCGCCCGGGCTCGGCACGCAGCACATTCCCGAAAACCTCGTCAAGGAAGTCGATTCGCGCCGTTTCGCGGCCACCATCGACGTTGACGGGGAGCATATCAACGTCGCCTACAGCGATTCGGACGACCTGGCGATGTTCGTGCTCGAGCATCCCGGCGCCGTCATCGTCAGCCCGCGCGAAGCCGTCGAGGCCTACCACCGCAGGCTTGAAGCCGCCACCCAGTTCCAGCTTGCCGACGCTTCCGCCGACACTCCGGGCGCGACGGTCATGGCGAAGTCGATTTCCCCTGCGGGACAGGACGACGAGGACGACGACGAGGAGCCGTCCAAGGGCCACGGCAAGAAGGGCTCGTTCCAGACCGGCAGCGAAGTGGACCGCCGCCTGCGCCTGATGCTGTTCCTTTCGGCGCATCTGGGGGAGGAGTACTCGCTCGATGAGCTCGCCGTGAGGTTCATCGGCCGCCCGAAGAACGACGAGGAACTCAAGAAGTTCGTCGCCACCATCCACAAGGACATCAACACGCTGACGACGGTTTCCGACGACGGCGAAATGGCCGGCAGCCAGTTCTTCGATATCGACTGGTCGCTGCTGGATTCCGAGGGCATCGTGTCGGCGACCAATTCGCTGGGCCTTGAGCGTCTCGCGGGCATTTCCCCGCAGTACATGAGCATGCTCACCGCGTCGGTGAACTATCTCGCCCATTCCCGCCTGCTGCCCGTCGACCAGCGCGACCAGGCGCGTTCGCTGCATGAGCGGCTGCGCAAGCACGTCACGCCCGGGGCGACGCCGTGGGTGAGCCTGACTGGCTACGAGGTGGAGCCCCACAGCTTCTCGACCGTGCAGTCGGCGATCAACAACCACAAGCTGCTCGATATGGAGTTCACCGACGGTTCCGGGCGCCTGCACCGCAAGATCGTCGCCCCGTCGAAGATCTTCGCCGACGAGGGGCTGTACTACGTGGCCGTCTGGACCGACGTCGAGGCCGCCACCCCGGAGAGCAAGAAACTGCTCGTTGCCAAGGACGAAACGATCAACAAGGCCACCGGCAAGCCGCGCATCTGGCAGATTCTGCGCATCGCCCGCATCGAGCATGCCGAAATCGTCGACCCCGTCGCCCAGCTCAACGTGCCGGACGTGCCCGTCAGCGACCTGCGCAAGTGGAGCGTCGACAACGGCACGCCGGCGGTATTCATCACCGACCAGCCGCACCTGAACTTCATCCGCACGCTGTCCGATGCACATGTCGAGCCGTGCGGCGAGGGGGAGAAGGTGCACCTTACCATCCAGTCGGACTCCTGGTTCGTGGCGTTCTGCATTGCTCACGCTCGGCATATTATCGCCGTCGCGCCCGAAACGCTCCGTACAATGATTATTGCGCGCGCACAGCGCGAACTGAGCGTTGGAGAGCGGGACTCCAAGTCCCGCTGACCTAGGGAGGAGGCAACATGCCTGGTTGGATCTGGCTCGTCCTCGTCGTGTTCATGCTTGCGATGCTGGCGACCGGCGTCCTGTACGTCGTCGTCCATGCCGTGCGCGCGGTCAAGAAAGCGTCCGCCGTCGGCGACGCGGTATCCTCGACGCTCGGCAAAATGAGCGTTGACGCCGATGCCGTCGCCCCTGGCGAACCGGCCATATTCACGCAGCCTCTGAGCACTGCGGCCGACCGCTACTCGCAAGCCCACGCGCAGGTCATCCGGCGCCAGGAGGCTCGCCGTAACCGTTACGCCGGCATCTGGAGCAAGTGGCTGCATTTCAACGATTAATGCGGAGCGTAAGAATCCATGACACGTCATCGTCATCATAAGAGCAACCGCGCCGATGCCGAGGACATCGCCGAACCGACCCCTGCGCAGCGCTACGCCGCCTTTCAGGAGACCAAGCGCCGTCGCGCGTCGGTAACGCAGCAGTTCGCCGACAAGATGCCCTTCGATCTGGACGAGTTCCAGATGGAGGCGAACCAGGCGCTGGAGGACGGCTCGAACGTGCTGGTCGCGGCGCCTACAGGCGCCGGCAAGACCGTCGTCGCCGATTTCGCCGTCTTCCTGGCGCAGCAGCAGAACGCGAAGGCGTTCTATACGACGCCGATCAAGGCGCTGAGCAACCAGAAATACCATGACCTCGTCGCCGTCTACGGCCCGGACAAGGTCGGCCTGCTCACTGGCGACACGTCGATCAATTCGGAAGCCGATATCGTCGTCATGACGACCGAAGTGCTGCGCAACATGCTCTACGAACGCTCGAACACGTTGCAGGCGCTGCGCTACGTCGTACTCGACGAGGTCCATTACCTCGCCGACAAATTCCGCGGGCCGGTGTGGGAGGAAGTGATCATCCACCTTCCCCAGACCGTCAAGATCGTCGGACTGTCCGCAACCGTCTCGAACGTCGAGGACTTCGCGAAGTGGATCACCTCGGTGCGCGGCGACACGAAGCTCGTCGTATCCGAGCACCGTCCGGTGCCGCTTGACCAGTACGTGCTCGTGCAGAAGGATGCACGCACCGAGCCCGAACTCTTCGACCTCTATCGCCGCGGCGAGGACGGCGAGCAGACCGTCAAGCTCAACGGCAGGCTCACCAGCCGGCTCGACGAGTTCGACCATCTCGCCGAACGCCGGCGCGGCGCGCAGAAGGAACGCGGCCGGCGAGGCTACGGCAAGGGCGGCAAGCGCCAGCCCCGCATGAAGGCGGAGACCCGCTATATGCCCCGGCGCTGGGCCGTCGTCGACGAGCTGCATTTCCTGCACATGCTGCCGGCAATCTACTTCATCTTCTCGCGCAACGGCTGCGACGAGGCGGTAGAGCAATGCCTCAACGCCGGGCTCGAGCTGACCACCGACGAAGAGGTGGCGCGCATCCGGCAGATCGTCGACGAGATGGTGCAGGGCCAGCTGACGCGCGAAGACCTCAAGACGCTGGAATTCAACAAGTTCCGCTACGCGCTCGAGGAGGGGTTCGCCGCGCACCATGCCGGCATGATCGCGCTGTTCCGGCAGATCGTCGAGCGTCTGTTCGAAGAGGGCCTGATCAAGGTCGTGTTCGCGACCGAGACGCTGGCGCTCGGCATCAACATGCCGGCACGCAGCGTCGTCGTCGAAAGCCTGCAGAAATACGATGGCACGGGCATCGTCGGCCTGACGCCGGGGGAGTTCACCCAGCTGACCGGACGCGCAGGGCGCCGCGGCATCGACACGATCGGCAACGCCATCGTCATCGACCACCGCGATTTCAAGCCGGCGACGGCGGCTGCGCTGTCCAGCAAGCGAGTCTATCCGCTGCATTCGAGCTTCAAGCCGACGTTCAACATGGCCGTCAACCTGCTCAATTCCAGCGACTACGAAACGGCCCGCACCACGCTGGACCATTCCTTCGCGCAGTGGGAGGCCAACGAATCCGCATGGAAGCTGGAAGCCAATATCGAGGCGCTGAAGCGTTCCCTTGACGGCTACGAGAAGGCGTTCGCCTGCGAGGAAGGCGATTTCAGGGATTTCATGGAGATCCGCATGGCCCTGAGCGATTTGCAGAAGAACGAACGCCGGCGCCTCAAGCACACGCAGTTCGCCAACGCCAAGGCGCGTACGCGGGCCTTCCAGGACCTGGACCGGCGCATCGCCGAGCTGAAGGAAGAGGAAGCGAACCATCCGTGCCGCCAGTGCCCGGACCTGCAGCAGCATCTCAAGTGGGGTCACCGCTGGGCACGCGAAATGCGCGAATTGGAGCGCATGGAGGACCGCTATGAATCCCGTACCGGTTCGGTTGCGCGCCAGTTCGACCGCATCTGCACGATCCTCGCTTCACTGGGATACCTGGAACGCGCCGACCGCGACGGCCATGTCGACTACCGGCTGACGGAACGCGGCCAGCTGCTTCGGCGCCTGTACAGCGAGCGGGACCTGACGCTGGCGCAGGCGATTACGGACGGCACGTTCGACGGGCTGAACGCCGCCGAGCTCGCGTCGGTGCTCTCGTCGCTCATCTACGAGGCGCGCCGCGGCATGAGCAGCGAGCCGAAGTACTATCCGGGGGGAGCGGATGGCCATGTCGCCAAGGCCGCGGCTGCCCTGGAGGACGTCGACGAGCGCATCATGGTGCTGTGCGAGGATGCCGGCATGGACGAGGATCTCTTCCAGCCCATCGACTTCGGCATCGCCGACATCGTCTATGAATGGGCGGACGGCGATTCGCTGGCCGAAGTGCTGGACGGCACCGAGCTGACCGGCGGCGATTTCGTGCGCAATGCCAAGCGGCTTGCCGACATGCTCCAGCAGATCGCCGTCGCCGAACCGTACCTCGGCCCCGATGGCGCCGCGCTGGCCGATGCCGCACGGCTTGCCTTCGACCGGGTCAACCGCGGCATCGTCGCCTACACCGGCGTCGACTGATCCGCAATCCGCGACGCAGCCAGCGGGGACGGGGGAGAGGAATAAACCCCTCGTCCCCGCTGTTTTGTAGCGTGGTCGTATATTGTTTTCAGGAAGGAAAACCATGGCAGAACGTAGCTTGCGAGGCATGAGCATCGGCGCGAAGTCCCTGGAATCGGACGACAACGTCGATTTCGCCGCCCGCAGCGAGGTCGCCTACGTATGCCCGAAGGGCCACCGCACGATCCTTCCCTTCGCCGAAGGCGCCGAAGCGCCGGCCGAATGGGAATGCCGCTGCGGCGCAGTAGCGCATCGCGAAGATGAAGACGAGAGCGAAGCGAACGAAATCACGAAGCCCACGCGTACGCACTGGGACATGCTCCTTGAGCGCCGTACCGAAGAGGAACTCGCCGATTTGCTGGAGAAGCGGCTGCAGATGCACCGCGACGGCTGGTTCCCGGACTACGAGTAAGGAAACGATTCATTGGCCAGCCATCCTCAACATGTCGTCCTGCTCGATCTGGACGGCACGCTTACCAAGTCCGACCCAGGCATCATCGGCTGCGTCATCAAGGCCTTCCAGGCCGTCGGGGAGCCCGTTCCCGACGATGACGAACTGCAGCGCTTCATCGGCCCGGCGATCATCGAATCGCTGCGCCGCAACCACGTGCCCGAATCCAAGCTCGACCGGACCATCGCGACGTACCGCCATTACTATGGCGACGAGCCTACGTTCGACGATCCGGCCAATCCGGGCCAGAAGGTGCCCGGCTGCCTGTACAACGCGCTGTACGACGGCATCGAGGAACAGCTGGGACAGCTGCGCGACGACGGGTTCTACCTGGCCATCGCCACCTGCAAGCCCGAATACCAGGCCGTGCCGATCTGCCGGCATTTCGGCCTCGACCGCATGGTCGACGGCATTTTCGGCGCCAGCACCGACAACAGCCGGCTGGACAAGGACCAGGTCATCCGCTATGCGTTCGACCGCATCGGCTTCGACGCACAAGGCGGCGATCGTGCGCTGATGGTCGGCGACCGCTGGACGGATGTCGACGGCGCCAAGGCATGCGGCCTGGATTGCCTAGGCTGTGGCTGGGGCTACGCCGAACCCGGAGAGCTCAGCGAACACGGCGCGTACCGCGTCATCGGCCAGGTCGGCGAACTGTCCGGCGCCGTACGCGAATATTTCGCGCAGCCGGAACGCTGACCGTTCAATCTCAGATTTTTCGCAAACGGGAAACGCTGCCAACGTACGAACGTATATGGCAGCGTTTTCCATATTCCTGTAATAAAAATCCCGTATCCGAAAATATCCGATAAGGTACGTTATGTCAGATTAGATATCCGGAACATCTCCCCGCGCGCCCCGGAAACGTTCCTTGCATGCTTGCATCGTTATTGCTCATCGTGCAGCGCATTGGCTGCACGCAGCGTCTTCTCGACTTCGCTTTTCATGGCGCGGCGTGCCTGCAGATACATCAGCGCCAGTTCGGCGCCGACCAGCACGACCGCGACGACGGCGCTGGGAATGCCGAGCCGCTGGTACAGATGCAGCGTATGCTCCTTCAGCGATCCCTCGATGGACAGGAAAATCGGATACGGCATCGCCAGCAGGATCAGCGATACGAAATGCATGCCGACAACGCTCCAGCTCACCGGGCGCACCGGCGCGCCGGTATCGGTGAAGTAATGGCTGCGCAACACGCATACGACGATGACCAGCAACGCGCACGCGGCGCCGATCATCCAAAGCATGGCAGGCAAAGCGCTCATGACGGCTCCCTTCATAGGTCTAATCTGACATAACGTTTTACCGGGAAAATAGGAACGCCCCTTCGTGTCCCGATTAGTCGATCAGCGTATGGGACGGCACCGATTCCGGCGGTTCCTGCGGCATTTCATTGCCGGCGGCAGCACGGGCCATGCGGCGATGCTCGAGCTTGCGGCGCATGCGGCTTGCGGCGAGCTCGTCGATGGGACGTACCGACACCTGCGCATGCGTCTTGCCCGCGCCGGCGTCGTCAAGAACGGTGTACTCCTCCCCCTCCAGCGCTTCAGCGGTGCGATGCCAGATCGACCCCACCGAAATGCCGAATACCGCATGCCCGCTGCCCAGCAGCCGCGCGATGTCGTCAGGCTGGCGGCATTCATGGACGGCCGTTCCGTCGCACAGGATCGTCGTGTGCTCAAGGGCCGCCGTCTCCTTGCTCATCAGGTACTCTATCGCCGACGTCACGTTCTGCAGGTTGACGCCGACGTCCAGCAGCTGCTTGGAGACGGCAAGGATGACGATGTCCTTGAACGAATACAGGCGCCGCGAACCGGAGCCGTGCGAAGGCGTGATGGATGGCTCCACAATCTGCTTGCGGGCCCAATAGTCCAGCTGCCGGTAGGTGATGCCGGCGACCTTCGAAGCGACGGTCCCCCGGTAGCCGCGGCCATCCTCGGCGTCGCCGGCAACGTCGAACAGCTCTCCCTGCACAAGCTCGCGCGCGGCACCATCCATCGCACCCACTCCCCTTTCGACGGGCATGCAGCCTTCCGGCTACCCCTTGAACGATGCGTTCGTGAAGAACACGAGGCGGAACTTGCCGATCATGATCTCGTCGCCGTCATGCAGCACCGCCTGGTCTACGCGCTGGCGGTTGACGTAGGTGCCATTGAGGCTGCCGGCATCGATGACGGCATAGGTCCCCGCCGTACGGCGGAACACCGCGTGGGCGCGCGATACCGTCGAATCGTCCAGCAGGATGTCGGCGCGCGGATCGCGCCCTACGGTCACCTCGTCTTCGTCAAGCAGGTAGCGCGATCCCGAAACGGCGCCGCGCGTGGAAATGAGCAGCGCGGTGTTGTCGGAAAGCCTCGAGATGGTATCGAGGTCCTCCTGCGTCAACGGACGGTCTCCGGTCGCCGTGACCGGAATGTGGATTGCGGGCAGGCCGATGATGGTGGTCTCGCCCGCGGTAGGAATCGGATCAGTCATAAGAGTCATTCTACAATCTTCGCGTACTTATAGTCGGACACGCTCTGAACTTCCGTGATTTCAACGTCGTCGGACAGCTCGATCGTGACCGTCGCCCCGAACTTGACCTGCAGCTGCGAACCTACGCCGCCAGCCATGTTGATGGCGTTCTGCAGGTTGGCCTTGTCCCCGATGGCCTTGATGGTATACGGCGACGACAGCATTTTCCCGTCGCATTGCAGCCCTGCCGTCGTTTCCGCGACGTACGTGGACGTCACGACGCGCACGTCGTTGATGGCGATGACCTCCGCGCCGGCGTTGCGCAGTTCCTCGATGACGTTGAACATCGTCGAGGCGTCGATGTCCTTCTTGGTGCCCTGCGTAATCCGGACGATAATCCCCTCCCCCTTGGCGGGCAGCCGCCCGGAAAGGATGCCGCTGGTCGCTTCGTTTTCCTGCGCGATCTTTTCAGCCTGCGCCTCCTTGTCGGCTGCCTCCTGCAGGCTCGTCAGCTGACTGGTCAGCTCGTTCTTGCGCTCCTCGAGGCTCTGCGCCTGAGAGCTGGTCTCGCTTAGCAGGCGCGTCAGCTCGGTTTCGCTCATCGTTTCGTAGGACAGGTCGGTGTTGTTCAGCTGGATGACGTACGCGTAGGCGAGCATGGCGCACAGCGCAGCCACCAGCAGGCTGGAGACGAGCTTGGCGCGCAGCGAACGGCTGCGTTCGGACAGCTCCTTGCGCTTCGCGTTCTTGCGCACGACGGGAAACGCGCCGGTCGCGGTGTTGTCGTTCTTGCGGTCCCGGGCACGCTGCCGGCTGATGTTCTGCGACGGCACCGCGGGGATGTCGTCGCGGGTGGAATCGCCCTGGTCATGCCGTTCAGCCATGGTCGCTCAGCCCTTGAAGATGAAGCGCCGGATCGTCGAGACATTCGAGAAGATCCGTATGCCAAGCACGACGATGACGGCGGTGGACAGCTGCGAGCCCACGCCCAGCTGGTTGCCCAGCAGGACCAGCAGCGTGGCGGTGATGACGTTCGAGAAGAACGAGATGACGAAGACCTTGTCGGAGAAGCTGCGCTCGAAGTAGGCGCGCGCGGCGCCCAGCAGCGCATCCAGCGCGGCCACGACCATGATCGGAAGGTACGGCTGGAGCACCACCGGAATATCGGGACGCACGAACACGCCGATGACCACGCCGATAATCAGACCTAGGACCGCTGCCATCATTCACCCTTCTGCGCATAGACCGGCGTCGTCGAGCTGGCTCCGGAAAGCTTCATCGAATTCGACTTCGTAATGGTAGGATACACGCCCATCTGTTCATATGACGAATAGAGGCTCGGCAGGTTCTTCTCGCCGAGGAAATCGGCCATGCCGTTCTTGTCCCCTATCGCCTGGATCTTGAACGGGGTCTCTATCGGCGTCGTGCCGACGAGGATCTGCGAACCCGCGGTACGGATCGAGGTCTGCGTGCCGATGCGCACGCCATTGACGGCGACCGCTTCAGCGCCTGCCTGCCACGCAAGGTTGACCCATTGCTGCAGGTCGGTATCGGTGACGACCCTCTTGACGGCGCCCGACGCATCGACCGGCTCCTCGAGCGTAAGCGCAATGCCCGGCCCCTCGACGGCGAGCAGCCCCGCAGCCATGTCGTCGGCGCGCACCGACGCGATTGCCGAGTCGTCGGTCTTCTTGTCCTTTTCGGCCTTGACCTGCGATTCCAGCCTGGAGACCTGTCCCTCCAGGTCCTTGACCTTCGCGTTGTTCTCCGACAGCTGCGAGGCGAGCGTCTGCCGCACTTCCTTGCGCGGATCGGACTGCAGCAGCCTGACGAACGCCGCCGAGCTGATGCCGACGGCGATGCAGATGAGGAACACGACGATGCGCGTCGCCCAGTAGGCCAGCGGGGAATCCGGCTTCCTGGCCAGCCTCGAATCCGAATACAGCACATCCAGCGGCCGGTTGGTCAGATCGTCGATCAGCTGCATCGAGTCGTCTCCGCCCCGGCGCCGGCGCGCCTTGACGCGCCCGATTTCGTCCGGCGACTGCGCATGATGCGATTCGAGGCCGAATACGTCGCGGGAAAAGACGGCGCGCCTGCGTGCTGGCTTGTCCTGTTCGGACACCGGGAACACAGGCGCGCTGGCATCGCGGATGGACATTGCCCTACCTGTCCTTGCGCAGCAGCGCGATGCCCTGCTGCAGGTAGATGGCGCCCGCCAGCCAGTACAGGGCGATGCCCCAGATCGCCGCTGCCAGCGCGGCCAGATGGAGCAGCTGGAACGCGGGCAACGAAACGTCGATATCGGCTATCATCAGCCCGACGATGGCGATCATCAGCACGGCCGTTCCCGCCTTGCCGACGAAATGGACCGGCAGCGGCCCGTAGTCGTGCTGGGCGAGGATGAGGATCTCGACGCCCATCGTGATGTCGCGCAGCGCGACGAACGCCAGCATCCACCATGGGATGATGCCGCCGATGCTCAATGCAAGCACGCTGCAGAAAATCAGCAGCCGGTCCGCGATGGGGTCGAGGATCTGGCCGATTTTGCTGACCTGGTTGAACTTGCGCGCGATAAGGCCGTCAAGGCCGTCGGAAGCTGCCGAAACCACCAGGAGCACCAGCGACGCGATCATCATATGCTGCGTCACCAGATACGCGATTACCGGAATCGATACGATCCTGAACGCGCTGATCAGGTTGGGCACAGTGAAGATGACGTCCCTGGCGTCGGGACTGTATTTTTTCTGCGCGGCCATGGTGTCCGTCATCGCGCCTAGATGCGGGAGGCCTGGATGGCGGTGACGATGATGCCGCGGGCCCCGACTTCGTACAGGCGGTCCATCAGCTGGTTCACCTGGGCCTTGGGCACCATCACGCGCACGGCGGACCAGTTGCGGTCGTGCAGCGGCGAAATGGTCGGGCTTTCGAATCCGGGCGTGATGTCCACCGCCTCGGAAATGCGGTTGACCGGGATGTCGAAGTCCATCAGCACATAGCGCTTGGCCGTCAGGACGCCGCGCAGGCGCCGGCTCAGGCGCGTCAGGCGCTCGTCTTCGGGATCGAGCCTGGGCGAGCGGATCAGCACCGCCTCCGAATGGACGATCGGCTCGCCGAAAATGCGCAGGCCGGCATTGCGCAGCGTCGTGCCGGTGGACACGACGTCGGCGATCAGGTCTGCGACGCCCAGCTGCACGGATGATTCGACGGCGCCGTCGAGATGGATCGTCTCGGCGTTGATGCCCTTCGATACGAGGTAGTCGTGCACGAGCTTGTCGAAGGACGTGGCGACGCGCTTGCCGTCGATGTCCTGCAGCGTCGTGATGGACGAATCCTGCGGGGCGGCGAAGCGGAACGTCGAAGCGCCGAAGCCCAGTTCGAGGTGCTCGTGGGCGTCCGTGCCGGAATTGAGCAGCAGGTCATGGCCGGTGATGCCGACGTCGATGGTGCCGCGTCCGACGTACACGGCGATGTCGAGGGGGCGCAGATAGAAGAGCTCGACGTCGTTGACGTCGTCCTGCACGACCAGCTGGCGGGGGTTGCTGCGGAGCTTGTAACCAGCCTCTTCGAGCATGTTCCAGGCCGGTTCGGAAAGCATCCCCTTGTTGGGGACGGCGATGCGTAGCATGCGGTATTCCTTCCTTGGGAAAGGGAAAGCGGCCGCTCAGGGCCTTGGTTCCTGTGGAAAATCAGAGGTAGCGGTAGACGTCTTCGAGCGTCAGGCCATGCTTGATCATCATGACCTGCACATGGTAGAGCAGCTGGCTCATTTCCTCCGCCATCCGGTCGGCGCCTTCATATTCGGCGGCGATCCAGGTTTCGCTGGCCTCCTCGACGATTTTCTTGCCGATGAAATGCGTGCCCTTGTCAAGCTCCTCGACGGTCAGCGACCCTTCCGGACGCTGCTGGGCCTTCTCGTTCAGTTCGGCGAACAGGGATTCGAATGTCTTCATAGGTTGATGCTTCTCCACGCTTCAGCGGGCATGGGTGTCCATGCCCTCGCCCATCCCGGGCTTGTCGGTCTCTTGTCTTGCCGGTGCGGTTACGCCCGGAACGCGGCTGCGGCCGCATCGCGGATTTCGTCGATGGCCTTCGCCGGGTCTTCCGCGCCGTACACGGCGGAACCCGCCACGAGCACATTGGCGCCCGCTGCAGCCACGATAGGGGCCGTGGACGGGCTGACGCCGCCGTCGACCTGGATGTCGGTCGTCAGGCCACGGCGCGTGATTTCGTCGCGCAGGCGGCGCACCTTGCTCATCTGGTCGCCGAGGAACTTCTGGCCGCCGAAGCCGGGTTCCACCGTCATGATGAGGATCATGTCGAATTCCTCGAGGATGTCGAAAATCGGCTCCACCGGTTCGGCGGGACGCACGGCGAAGCATGCCTTGACGCCCATGTCGTGCAGCTGGCGCGCCAGTCGGATCGGCGCATGGGTAGCGCCCATATGGAACGTCACGGAATCGGCGCCCAGCTCTCCGAAACCTGGAGCCCAGCGGTCCGGATCGTCGATCATCAGGTGCACGTCGACAGGCAGGTCGGTGACTTCGCAGATGCGCTTGACCACCGGTTCGCCCAGCGTAAGGTTCGGCACGAAATGATGGTCCATCACGTCCACATGGACGAGATCCGCATTCTCGATTTTCTTGAGATCGCGTTCGAGATTGCAGAAATCAGCGGACAGGATGCTAGGTGCGATTTGAATCTTCATAAGCGACATTCTATGGATGGCAAGCGACGAGCGCCGCTGCGCCCGTGCCGCTTGCCGCCTTGCGCTAGGCACCCTGCTTGCGCTGGCGTTCCTTCTGCTCCGCTTCGCGCTCTTCCAGTTCGGTGACGGCCTTGAGCTTTTCGGAAAGCACCTGCGTGGTCGGGCAAGCCTTCTGGATGATGACGAACGCGACTGCGCCTAGGATGAATACGCAAATCGACACCCATTCGTTGACGCGCAGCCCCAGTATTTCATGGGAGAAGTCGATGCGCAGCGCCTCGATCCAGGTGCGTCCGGCCGTGTACCACATGACGTACAGCGCGAACAGCGATCCGGCCTTGAGCCGGTTGACGGCCTTGCGGCCGATCCACACCAGCAACGCCGCGCCGATCAAGTTCCAGATCATTTCGTAGAGAAAGGTCGGGTGGAACAGCGTGCCCGTCGGGCAGCTCGCGCCGTCATAGCAGGTTTCGCTGGAACCGATGGCGCTACCCGCCGAGTTGAGCTTCAGCCCCCACGGCAGCGTCGTCGGCTTACCGTAGAGCTCCTGGTTGAACCAGTTGCCCAGCCTGCCGATGGCCTGGGCGACCAACAGCCCCGGAGCGATCGCATCGGCCAGCAGCGCCATCGGATAGTGGCGGTGGCGGCACCAGGACCAGGCTCCCAGCGCCCCGAACAGGATCGCGCCCCAGATGCCCAGGCCTCCGTTCCATATGCGGAAGATCTCCACCCAGTCGCCGTTGGGCCCGAAGAAGCGTTCGGGAGTGGTGACGACATGGTAGAGCCGCGCCCCGATGATGCCGCAGGGCACCGCCACCAGCGTCGTGTCGAGCACCTGGTCGAACGTGCCCCCGACCCTCTTCCATCGCCGCTGCAGTATCCACACGCACACGACGATGCCCAGCAGCATCGTCAGCGCGTAGATGTGGATGGTGAAGGGGCCCAGATGGAATTCGGACACCGTGGGCGACGGGATATAGGCAAGGGTTGTCATGGTTTCCGATGGTAGCGGATTGAAGCGATATGCCCCCGCCCCGCGTTTCAGTCGAAAGGCCGCGCTTCGGGCATTACCTGCAGGACGTCCTTGTTGACCTCCCACTCGCGGCTCCAGCCATCGACATAGGCGCTCTGGACCTGCGCCCAGTCGCCGGTGCCCTGGGCATATTCGGTCAGGGCGTTCGTCAGGTCGTCCTGCCATTGCTGGTCCGGAAGGGTGAAGCTGCGCAATTCCGCGACGCCGCGCTGGCTGTATGCAGTAGCCAGCAGGATGAGCGGGTTGTCGGGCTGCATGTCGTCGCCGAACGTGGTGAACGGCGCGGAGAAGCCCATGTCCTTGGCAATCATCTTCTTGGCTTCGGGATCGGTGATGAGCCAGTCGATGAAGTCAAGCGTAGCCTTGCGGTCTTTCTCGGAGGCGTTCTTGTTGAGCGCCCATGCAGCGTCGTAGATGCCTGCCGGGCCATATTGCCCTTCGCCGTCGATGCCCATGTAGTAGGGCAGCATCATCAGGTCGTCGTCCTTGACCTGGTTGCCCTTGATCTGGGTGTAGGCCCAGTTGCCGTTGGGGTAGAACACGGCCTTGCCCTGGGAGAATTCGCCGGTGACCTGCTCGTAGTTCCTGGTCGGCGCCATGCTGGCGGGCACGGCGCTATGGGCGAGCTCGAGGTCGAAGAGGTCCTTGTAGTTGGCCAGGTACGTGCCGCTGATGGTATCGCTGAAGGTGGTGTCCCGGTCGCGGTATTCATAGAACAGCGGGATGCGCGACATGTGCGACGTGAACCGGTAGGTGTCCGACGATTCGAGGCCTGGAGTCGTGAACACGCCGTCGATGCCGAGATCGGCCTTGTGCTGTTCCATCGATTCGACGACGCGCTTGAGCGTGCCATAGTCCTTGATGTCGTCGGGGCTGCCGATGACGGCGTAGTCTTCGTCCGCGTACCGTTGCAGGATGGCGCGGTTGGCGATGATCCCGTAGTATTCGGCCGCGAACGGGATCGTGTAGGCGTTGTCGCCGATGCGGTAGGAATTCTGCTTGCCTACATCGGTGAGCTTGCCGTACGCTTCAGTGTCCTGGATGGGTTCGAGGTAGTCGTAGAAGGCGCCGAACGTGTCGTATCCGGGAAGGTTGAACATGGTGGGCGCATTGCGCTTGCCCAGCTCGGAACGCAGCGTGGTGCTGTAGTTGCCCGACGTGGCCGTCAGGATGTCGACCTTGACGCCCGTCTTCTGGGTGTAGAGCCTGGCGATCTGGTCGAGCTGCTCGACGACTTCGGGCTTGCTATTGAGGTAGTAGACATGTCCCTGCGCATCGCCGGCGCCGCAGCCGGCAAGCGTGAAGGGGGCGACGGCGAAGGCAAGCAGCGCGGCAAGCGGCCGGGTAAAGGGAGAACGGCTCATGGTAGGTCCTTTCAACGGCGTTCCAGGAAAGCACCCCCACAGACAGTCATCATTGGCTGGACCGTTTGCCCGTACCAGACATGATAACGCTTGCGTTTTGCGCTGTAAAACCTTTGAGGCAGCGTGCCGGCGCCTGCGCAGGCTTGCTGGATGGCCGCAGAACCGGCATCGACGTGAAGGGATACGCGACGGGCCCGCACGGACTTGTCGCCGTGCGGGCTCCAACGAAATGCGGCAAAGCGTTCCCGGGCGGGCTGAATACGCTGTCCGGGCGTCTCCCAGCCGCGCCACGCCTTTTCCCGGCAGGACGGCCGCTGAATCTTGCTTAATGGCCTACTTCCGGGCGTTGTGGATGCCGTCGGCCAGGGCCGCCGTACGCTCGGCGAGGAGCGCCAAGCCCGCAGCGTGGTCAGCCAGTTCGCGGCCGTTGGCGTCCAGCATGGTGTGGACGAGCGCGGAACCGACGATGACGCCGTCCGCATACTGCCCGACCGTGCGCCCCTGTTCCGGCGTGGAGACGCCGATGCCCACGCACACGTTCTCGGCGCCGGCGGCGCGGGTGCGGGCGACGAGCTGCTCCGGGGAGCTGCTCAGCGTGTCCTGTTCGCCGGTGACGCCCATGCGGGAAGCGGCATAGACGAAGCCGCGCGTATTCTCGGCGACGGTCTTCAGGCGTTCGTCGGAGGAATCCGGCGAGACGAGGAAGATGCGGTCGAGGCCATGGCGGTCGGACGCTTCGATCCACTCCCCCGCCTCGTCCGGAATGAGGTCCGGCGTGATGAGGCCCGCGCCGCCGGCGTTCGCGAAGTCCGCGGCGAACCGCTGGACGCCGTAATGGTAGATGAGGTTCCAGTAGCTCATGATGAGCGGTACGCCGCCAGCATTGGCGACCGTTTCCACGGCCTTGAACACGCCGGCGATCTTCTCGCCGTTGTCCAGCGCGATCTGCGAGGCGGCCTGGATGACCGGCCCGTCCATGACGGGGTCGGAGTACGGCAGGCCTATCTCGACGATGTCCACGCCGTTGTCGACAAGCGTCTTGAATGCCGTGAGCGAGACTTGCGGGTTCGGGAAGCCGTACGGCAGGTAGCCGACGAATGCCGGCTTGTTCTGCGCCTTGAATTCGGCGAAGAGCTGGCGGCACGGACTGGGCTTGCAGGAGATGCCGAGCGGCTGGCCGGACGGCGTGGTTGCGGTTTCATTGGTCATGTCAAACACCCTGTTTCTTCTTGGTGCGCGTTTGCGGCAACGGCATGCAGCGGGCGTTGCCGCAAACGCGCGTTCATCGATTATGCAGCGAATGGGAACGATGCGTTCACGCCGTTGCGGATCCGGCGGCGCCGTTGGCTTCAAGCGCCTTGGCCTGGTCGTCGGTCAGGTAGCCGAACCACTTGCCGGCGGTGTTCATGTCCTTGTCGCCACGCCCGGAGATGTTGACGATCATGACCGGATGCTCGTAGCCCCTTGCCTTCAGATCGCGGGCCGCCTTATAGGCGCCGGCAACGGCATGAGAGCTTTCGATTGCGGGGATGATGCCTTCGGTCTCGCACAGGTCCTTGAACCCCTCCATGGCCTCTTCGTCGGTCGCCCATGAATAGTCGACGCGGCCGATGTCCTTGAGCCACGCATGCTCGGGGCCCACCGAGGCGTAGTCAAGGCCCGCCGAAATCGAGTAGGTGTCGAGCGTCTGGCCTTCCTCGTTTTCCAGCAGATAGCTCTTGGCGCCCTGGAACATGCCGAGTTCGCCGGTGCCGGGAGCGAAGCGGATGGCGTGGCGCCCCGATTCCGGGCCGTTGCCGCCAGCCTCGAACCCATACAGGCGCACGCGGTCGTCGTCGAGGAACGCGTTCATGATGCCGATGGCATTGGAGCCGCCTCCGACGCAGGCGCAGACGGCATCGGGGTGGTCGATGCCGTACCAGTCCTGCAGCTGTTCCTTGGCTTCCTCGCCGATGATCTTCTGGAAGTCGCGCACCATGGACGGGAACGGATGGGGCCCGGCCACGGTACCCAGCAGATAGTGAGTGTCCTCGACGTTGGTCACCCAGTCGCGCAGCGCTTCGTTGATGGCGTCCTTGAGGATGCGGTCGCCCAGCGTCACCTCGACGACTTCGGCGCCCAGCATGCGCATGCGGGCGACGTTGAGCGCCTGGCGCCGGGCGTCGACCTGGCCCATGTAGATGCGGCACTTGAGCCCGAGCATCGCGCAGACGGTGGCCGTGGCCACGCCGTGCTGGCCGGCCCCCGTTTCGGCGATGACGCGCGTCTTGCCCATGCGCTTGACCAGCAGCGCCTGCCCGAGCGCGTTGTTGATCTTATGGGCGCCGGTATGGTTGAGGTCCTCGCGCTTGAGGAAGACCCGCGCATCCAGTCCGGTCTTCTCCTTGAGGCGTTCGGCGAAGCGCGGCGCCTCCGTCAGCGGGGACGGACGTCCGACATACTGCTGGTTGAGCCGCTTGAGCTCGGCCTGGAACGCCGGATCTACCTTGGCTTCGTTATAGACGCGTTCGAGCTCGTCAAGCGCCGTAATGAGCGCTTCCGGCACGTATCGGCCGCCGAATTCGCCGAAATACGGCCCTTCATGTTCGCTTAACGGAGTACGTTCCGATTCCTTCACTTTCGCTCCTGCCTGTGCAATCCGCTGTACGGCGAGACGGTGGTCCGGCGCGGTGGCGACGCCTTCGCCGACGAGAACGGCGTCGGCGCCCGCGCGGGCGTACCGTTCGGTTTCCACGCTGCCGAAGATTCCCGATTCGGCCACCTTGATGACGCCTTCGGGAAGCCGCTGCGCCAATTGCGCATAGGTTTCCACGTCCACGCGCAGGTCCTTCAGGTTACGCGCATTGATGCCGATGACGCCTGCGCCCGCCGCCACGGCCCTGTCGATTTCCTCGCTGGTATGGGCTTCGACGATGGCGGTCATGCCGAGTTCATGGACGAGGCCGAGCAGCCGCTTGAGCTCGCCATCGTCGAGCGCCGCCACGATCAGCAGCACGAGATCGGCTCCATGGGCCCTCGCTTCCCACACCTGGTAGTCGGTGACGATGAAGTCCTTGCGCAGCACCGGGATATCGACCGCGGCGCGCACCGCATCGAGGTCGTCCAGGGATCCGAGGAAACGGCGCCCTTCGGTAAGCACCGAAATGGCGCTGGCGCCTCCCTCGGCATATTCCTTCGCCAACGCGGCCGGATCGTCGATGTCGCCGAGAAAGCCCTTCGAGGGGGATGCGCGCTTGATTTCCGCGATGACGGGCACTGAATCGGAACGCTTAAGCCATCGCCTGGCATCCAGCGCAGCAGGAGCATGGGAAGCCATCTCCTTGAGCTGTTCCAGGCTGGTTTCGCGCTCGCGGGACTGCGCGTCTTCACGCGCCCCCGCCACCAATTCATCCAATACCGTCACCGGTTCCTCCTTCTGGGGTAGGACGCGCCGCACACTGGCGCGCCGCATGCTGCCCGGACGGGCTGCAAACACCATCACTGTACCTGAACCACCGTGCGTTGCGACGTGCGCTTCCCTCATAGTGGTCAATCCTGCCGTCATTCCCCCTAGCCACATTCACCTGAAAAATCCCTGAATATACCCCCTACGGAAAAACGGCGGCGAACAGGCGTCCGGCGTGCTGGAATGGAACCAACGCCACGGAGGAAGGGCAACGGCCCGATTCCATTCACGAAAGGACATGACATGGCTGGACTGGAAGAACACATCGACGATCTCGAAGCGCGCCATCAGGCTCATAAGGAAGAGCGCGCCGAAGACCGTGCGGAACACCGCGAAGAGCGCCTCGCCAAGGAAATGGGCAAGGAGGCCGCCGACTTCGCCAAGGCCGGTACCGCCACCCATACGACGGGCGAATACCACGACGAGGACAAGGGCTTCCGCGAGGAACGCCGCGAAGACCGCGAGGCCGCCCGCATTGCCGAGGATGAGGACAAGGCCGACGAAGCGGCGAACCGCTGCGCGGAAAAGGGCGGCTGCGGCTGCAACTGACACTGCGCTATGGCATTCATGGCCTTGCCGCTTTGGGGAGCGGCAAGGCCTTTTTCGTTGCGGCGGTAGACTCGGAAGAAGACGAACATGCCACCGTCATGGGGAAAGGAACCAAGCATGGACAACAAGGCAACCATCGAGTCGATCCGTTCGATGCCGAAAACGGAACTGCACGTGCACATCGAGGGGACGCTGGAACCCGAGCTGGCGCTCGAGCTTGCACGCCGCAATGGCGTCGAGCTGCCCTGGACGACGCTGGAGGAGCTGCGCGAGCAGTATCGTTTCCAGGACCTGCAGTCCTTCCTGGATCTGTACTACCAGCTGATGGGCGTGCTGAAAACGGCGCAGGACTTCCATGACCTCATGCTCGCCTATCTCAAGCGCGCCCATGAGGACGGCGTGCGCCACGCCGAACCGTTCTTCGACCCGCAGGTCCACATGGGCAACGGCATTGCGTTTTCCACGGTGCTCGAGGGGCTGCTCTCCGGCGCCAGGGAAGGCCATGAACGCTATGGCATCACGACGCGGCTGATCATGTCCATTCTGCGCGACCTGCCCGTCGCGCAGGCCAACGAGCTGGTCGAGCAGGCGGCCCCCTATGCCGGCGACATCCTCGCCCTCGGGCTTGATTCAGCCGAGGTCGGCAATCCCCCCTCGCTGTTCGCCGATGCCTTCGCGCGTGCCGGGGAGCTGGGGTGGCACCGCGTGGCGCATGCCGGCGAAGAGGGGCCGGCTTCCTACGTCGTCGAAGCCGTGGAAACGCTTCATGCCGAACGCATCGACCATGGCATCCACGCCGCCGACGACCCCGCAGTCATCGAGATGCTGGCAGCCCAGGGCATTGCGCTCACCTGCTGCCCGCTGTCGAACCTGAAACTGCATGTCGTCGAAGACGTCGCCGACCTGCCGATTCCCGATTTCATCGCCAACAGGCTGGTCGTCACCGTCAACTCGGACGACCCGGCGTATTTCGGCGGCTATATCGCGAAGAACTACGAGGCGCTCGCCGACCGCTGCGGGCTGTCGCTGGAGGACCTGGCGCAGCTCGCCGGCAATTCGATAGCGGCATCGTTCGTCGACGATGATGAACGCGAAAAGCTGTTCAGTGAGCTCGACCGCTGGAAGCAGAGCAATCTGCGTTAAGGAAGCCAGCGGACGATACGCCCTATGCGAAGCACCTAATCCACGATGGCCCTTGTTCCGTACCTGCGCAGGTACGGAACAAGGGCCATCGTGTTGCGGAGTGGATGCGGCTACCGCGCGTTGCGCAGCTGGGATGCGATCTGTATGGCTTCCACGCTGGCTTCGGCCTTGTTGCGCGTTTCCTGCCATTCCGTCGCGGGCACCGAATCGAGGACGAGTCCGGCGCCGGCCTGCACGCTCGCCTCATGGTCGCGGATGAACGCCGTGCGAATGGCGATGGCCATGTCCATGTTGCCCGAGAAGTCGAAATAGCCGACGGTGCCGCCGTAGATGCCGCGGTCGGCCGGTTCGAGCTCGTCGATGATCTCGACGGCGCGCGGCTTGGGCGCCCCCGACAGCGTGCCGGCCGGGAACGCCGACGTGAAGACGTCGAACGTGGTCAGTTCCGGATCGATGCGGCCGGTGACCGTCGAGCAGATATGCATGATATGGCTGAACCGCTTGATGTCCTTGAAGGACACGACCTCGACGGATTCGGGCACGCATACGCGCGACAGGTCGTTGCGCGACAGGTCGACCAGCATGACGTGTTCGCTGTTCTCCTTGGGGTCCGCCAGCAGTTCGGCGGCCAGCGCCTCGTCCTCCTCGACGGTGGCGCCCCTTGGGCGCGAGCCGGCGATGGGGAACGTCATCGCATGGCCGTTGTCCACCTTGATGAGCGTTTCCGGGGAAGAGCCGATGACGTTGAAATCGCGCCCTTCGGCGTCCGTCAGCGCCATGAAGTACATGTACGGGCTCGGATTGAGCGTGCGCAGCACCCGGTAGACGTCGAAAGGCTCGGCAGGCGAGTCGATGTCGAGCCGCTGCGAGATGACGACCTGGAACACGTCGCCGTCGATGATATGCCGGCGCGACTGTTCCACCGCCTCCTCGTATACGGCTTTCGCGGTACGGAACCGCAGCTCGGGCTGGGCGACGGAGCGGTCGAGCACGTTGACCCGCGCCTCCCCTTCGACGGGGGTGGCGGCGCGCCGCTGCATGTCATCCAGGCGCCTGATGGCGTCTTCGTAGGCGAAATCCTCGCGCGTCGGCTTGTCGTCGACGTTGACGGCGTTGGCAATGAGCCACACGGAGCCGGAAACGTGGTCGACGACGGCGATATCGGTAGCCAGCGCCAGAGCCAGCTCCGGCTGGCCCGTCTCGTCGGGGGCGCTCGCCCGCAAGGTCGGCTCCCAGTGGCGGATGGCGTCCCATCCGATGGATCCGACCAGGCCGGAAGTCATGTTCGGCAGCCCGTCGACGTGTGGCGCCTTGAGCACGTTCAGCGTTTCGCGGGCGACGTCGATGACGTCGCCGCTAGTCGGCACGCCGGCCGGTACGTCGCCCATCCAGTCAGCCTGGCCGTTCTTTGCGCGCAGCTGGGCCATCGAATCGACGCCGATGAAGCTATAGCGGCTCCACGAGCCGCCGTATTCCGCCGATTCGAGGATGAAGGTGCCGGAACGGCCGCCAGCAAGGCGCTCATAGAAACCGACCGGCGTCAGCGAATCGGCAAGCAGGCGACGCACCGTCGGGATGACGCGGTATCCCTGCTCGGCCAGCTCATGGAATTCCTCGCGGCTCGGCCAGGTGCCCCCCCAGTCCAGATGCTCGACGCTGCAATTGGTCGTGGCGCTGCTCATTGCGCTTGCACTCCTTCCCCGGCATCGCCGGCAATGTCCAGATGGTCCGTCACGCCTTCGGGCCGATTGCCCACCACGACCGGCAAACGCCCTCCTTCCTCGAAGCACGAGCGCTTGCCTGTATGGCATGCGGCGCCCACCTGGTCCACTTCGACCAGGATGGCATCCCCGTCGCAGTCGAGGGAGAACGACTTGACGAACTGGGCATGCCCGGACGTGTCTCCCTTGCGCCAGTACTCCTGACGGGACCGGGACCAGAACGTCACGCGTCCGGTGGTCAGCGTGCGCCTGACCGCTTCATCGTCCATATAGCCCACCATCAACACTTCGCGGGTGTCGTATTGCTGGATGACGGCGGCTACCAGCCCCTTGCCGTCGTGCTTGAGCCGCGCGGCTATCCGCGGATCGAGCCGGGTCGAATTGTCATAGCCGGGCGTGCCGGCAGCTTCCTGTTCATTGGTATCGGACATCGCTTCACCGCACTTCGTAGCCGGCCGCCCGGATGGCGTCCTTGACTTCGCCTATGGTGACCTTCCCGTAATGGAAGATCGACGCCGCGAGGACTGCGTCCGCCCCGGCCGCGATGGCGGGAGGGAAATCCTCGGCCTTGCCAGCGCCGCCGGAAGCGATGATGGGAATGGAGACTTCGTTGCGCACCGCTTCGATCATCTCCAGATCGAACCCTTCCTGCGTGCCGTCGGCGTCCATCGAATTGAGCAGGATCTCCCCCGCTCCCAAATCCTCGGCTCGCTTGACCCACCACAGGGCGTCGATGCCGGTCGACTTGCGGCCGCCCATCGTCGTGACCTCGAAGCCAGACTGGGTGTGCCGCTCCCCACGCTCGCGGCGCGCATCCACCGACAGCACGAGCACCTGGCTGCCGAAACGCTCGGCAATGCGCGAAATCAGCGTCGGGTCATTGATGGCCGCCGTATTGACGCCCACCTTGTCGGCCCCGCAGCGCAGCAGCGAGTCGACGTCTTCCGGCGTGCGCACTCCCCCGCCAACGGTCAGCGGAATGAAGATCTGCTCGGCGGTGCGGCGCACGACGTCGATCATCGTCTGGCGGTGCGAACTGGAAGCGGTGACGTCGAGGAACGTCAGCTCATCGGCGCCCTGCCGATAGTATTCAGCGGCGAGTTCGACGGGATCGCCGGCATCGCGCAGGTTCTCGAAATGGACTCCCTTGACTACGCGGCCTGCGTCCACGTCCAGGCAGGGGATGACTCGTACGGCGAGCGACATCGGTTCTCCTCTTTCTTTAGGTACGGGGTGCCTTCAATAGCATCGTAGCGTCCGGAGGGTGCAAAGCGGCGCAATGCGCCCCTGCAGCGCCTCTTGAAAGGCGCAGCCCGGCCCTCCTACTGCTGCTGCTTGCGCTGGGCGCGGGTCTTCGCGGCCAGCTGCCCGCATGCGCCATCAATATCCTGCCCGCGGGTATCGCGCAGCGTGGCGGTAATGCCGGCGCCATGGAGAATCTCCAGGAAGCGCTGCTCGTCCTCGGGCTTCGATGCGGTCCAGCGCGACCCCTCGATCGGGTTGAGCGGAATGGGGTTGACATGGGCCCAGTTATCCCCGTAGTGGTTGATCCGCTTGGCCAGCAGCCTTGCATGTTCCGCCTGGTCGTTGATGCCGCGCATCAAGGCGTATTCGATGGAGACGCGGCGTTTGGATGCAAGGAAGTAGTCGTGGGCGGCGTCCAGCACCTGGGTCGTGTCGAACCGACGGTTCATCGGCACCAGTTCGTTGCGCAGCTCGTCGCTGGGCGCATGCAGCGAAACGGCGAGCCGTACCGGCAACCCTTCGGCTGCCAGTTTGCGGATGCCCGGCACGACGCCGACGGTCGAAACGGTGATGTTCCTGGCGGAAATGCCGAAGCCGTCCGGCGGCATCGAGGAAATCTGGCGGATGGAGCGCAGGACGGCATTGTAGTTGCCCATCGGCTCGCCCATGCCCATGAACACGATATTGCTCAGCCGTCCGGGGCCTCCGGCGACTTCGCCATCGCGCATCATGCGCGCCGCCACCCGCACCTGTTCGACGATTTCGCCGGCCGACATGTTGCGGGTCAGCCCCAGCTGGCCGGTAGCGCAGAACGGACATCCCATGCCGCATCCCACCTGGCTGGAGATGCACAGCGTCGTACGGTTCGGATAGCGCATCAGCACCGACTCGATCTTCGAGCCGTCGAAGAGGTTCCAGAGCGTTTTGACCGTTGTTCCGCCGTCCGCCACCTGCCGGGCCTCCTGCATGATCAGCGTCGGGAAGAACGCTTCGGCCGCGGCGGCACGGGCATCGGCCGGCATATCGGTGAAGTTCTGGACGTCGGTATCGAAATGGCCATAATAATGCCTGGCCAGCTGGTTGACCCTGAATTTGGCCAGCCCCAGGCCAGATGCGCGTTCGATGCGCTCCTCCGGCGTCATGTCGGCGAAATGCGCCGGCGGCTTGCCGCGACGCGCATGGTCCTTGGAAAGCACGTCGCGGAACGCGCCCTGCGTACCGCCTTCGGTAATGCCGGTTTCCGGTTCTCGCATGCCTGTTGCAGCCCCTTCCATGTCACATGCCCGTCATCCACAGCAACGCGCACACGAAGGGGGCGCACATCAGGATCGAATCGATGCGGTCGAGCACCCCGCCATGGCCCTTGAGCAGATGGCCCATGTCCTTGATGCCGATATCGCGCTTGAGCATCGAGGCGCACAGGTCGCCGAACGTGCCAACGATGCCGATCAGGATGCCTTCGATGACGGGCACCCACCACCGGGTCGCCCACAGGGATGCCTCGTAGGTGCAGGCGAACACGATGAACGCGCCCGCCATGGCGAACAGGATCGAGCCGAGGAGCCCCTCGACGGACTTCTTCGGGGAGATGCGCGGGCTGAGCTTGTGCTTGCCGCACCATGCGCCGAATACCAGGCCCCCCGTGTCGCTCAGCGCCGGCAGGAACACGACGACGATGGCATGCGACACGTAATGGTCGTTGAAGGTCAGCGACACCAGGATTGCCGAACCGAGCACGGCGATGTAGAGCACCGTGAACATCGCCACGGCGACTTGCGTCATGGCAGGCCGCACCGGACGCTCCACGTCGGCCGCCCGCTGGCCGTTCTGCAGCGTCTTGCGGTCCGCGGCCCTCTCGGCGCCCCCGTTGAACCGCATCTGCAACGTGGCGGCGCATGCGACGAGCACCAGGGAGCCGATGGCGCAGGCACCCATCGCCGCCATGTGGTCGGGGCAATAGAAGGACGCCGCCAGCGTCACCGCCGAGCATGCCCAGAGCGTGGCCACGGGAATCCTGAAACCGATGACGGCAAGGTCTACGCGCAGTTCCCATATGGCAAGCACCATGAAGATGATGACAAGGACGGCGAAGGCGTCCTTGCTGATAAGCAGGCACGCCAGGATAATGGCGATCAGCAGCGCTGCCGTGCCGATTGCCTGCGGCATGTTGCGGCCGGTCTTGCGGTTGATTTCGTTAAGCTTCGCTTCGTTGGCCTGTTTGCGCTGTTGGCTCGGCATCATAGTTCCTTGTACGTAGGTTGGCGATGGTACGGGACGCATGGAGGCCCCGGATTCCGGCGGCGCTTGGCGCGCGGGCATCCGGGGCCTCCAGGCCGTCAGACCTCCATGATCTCCTTCTGCTTTGCCTCGAGCATCGCATCCAGTTCATCGGTCGTGGCCTTGGTGGCCTTGTCCAGGTCCTTGAGCAGGCGTTCGCCTTCGTCTTCGCCCATTTCGCCGGCCTTGACGGCCTTGTCGATGGCTTCCTTCGCCTTGCGGCGGATATTGCGCACGGCGACCTTGCCGTCCTCCGCCTTGCCCTTGGCGAGCTTGACGTATTCCTTGCGGCGTTCCTCGGTCAGTTCCGGCATCGTCAGGTGGATGACGTTGCCGTCACGGCGCGGGGACGCGCCCAGGTCGGAATCCCTCAGCGCCTTTTCCACGGCATTGGCCTGCGACGGGTCGAACGGGGTGATCGACAGCGTGCGCGGTTCGGGAACGCCGATGGTGGCCACCGCCTTCAGCGGGGTCGGGGCGCCGTAATATTCAACGGTGATGCCGTTGAGCAGCGCAGGGTTGGCACGGCCCGTGCGGATGCCCGCGAAGTTTTCCTTCGTCGACTCGACCGACTTGGCCATCTGTTCCTTGGCGTTGTCTACCGGATTTGCCATATTCTACTCCTTGATTCAAATGGCGGGGTGAAGCTAGCTGGCGCCTGCGCCTAGGCCAGCTCGGATTCCCCGTTGGATACCAGTGTACCGATGCCTTCGCCGAGCAGCGCACGCGTAACGTTGCCCTCCCCTTCCAGGCCGAAGACGCGGATGGACTGGTCATTGTCGCGTGCCATCGCCATGGCGGACGCATCCATGACGGCGAGGTTGTCGACCAGCGCGCGGTCGTAGGCAAGCGTCGCGAAACGCTTGGCCTGCGGATCCTTGCGCGGATCGGAAGTGTAGACGCCATCGACGCCGTTCTTACCCATCAGCACTTCGTCGCAATGGATTTCCAGCGAACGCTGGATGGAAACGGTATCGGTGGAGAAATAGGGCATGCCGGCGCCGGCGCCGAAAATCACCACGCGGCCCTTTTCCAGGTGTCGGATGGCCTTGAGCGGAATGTACGGTTCGGCGACCTGGCCCATCGTGATGGCCGTCTGCACGCGGGTGGCCTGGCCGGCCTGCTCGAGAAAATCCTGCAGGGCAAGGCAGTTCATGACGGTGCCGAGCATGCCCATGTAGTCGCCACGGGAGCGGTCGATGCCGGCCTGCTGAAGCTCGGCGCCGCGGAAGAAGTTGCCGCCGCCGGTCACGATGGCGACCTGCACGCCCTGCTCCACCGCCGGCACGATTTCGCCGGCAATGCGGCGCACCACCTGCGGATCGACGCCGACCGCGCCCCCTCCGAACGCTTCTCCGGAAAGCTTGAGCAGCACCCTGCGCGGCTTGTCAATCGTCTGTTCGCTGGTCATGTCCCGCCTTTCTGGCCTTGCAATCGCCGTAAGGTAACGATTAATCTGGAACAACCGTAGCCGTTTGTTTCGACAGGGCGCGCAACGCCGGCGGCCGCCTCCCTGCACGATGTGAAGGAAAGGCGGCCGCCGGCGTTGTTGCAATCTTGGTTCGCGCCTATCGGCGCAAAAGGGTCGGGATCACTCCTCGCCCTTGCCCACTTCGACGCGGGCGAAGGCGATGGCGTTGCCGCCGGCGTCCTTGAACAGGTCGCCGATCGTCTTGGACGGATCCTTCACGTAGGCCTGCTCGAGCAGCACGTTCTCCTTGTAGAACGCGTTGAGGCGGCCTTCGACGATCTTCGGGACGATCTTTTCCGGCTTGCCTTCGGCCAGCGACTTCTCGGTGGCCACGCGGCGCTCGGATTCGACGATCTCTTCCGGAACGTCCTCGCGGGTAAGCCACTTGGCGCCCATCGCGGAAATCTGCAGGGCGGCCTCGTGGGCCACGGCGGCGCCGGCTTCGTCGGTGGCGATCATCGCCACGATGCTCGGCGGCATCTCAGCGGACTTCTTGTGGGCATAGATTTCGACGTGCGGGCCGGAAATCTTGGCGTACTGGCCGACCTTGACATGCTCGCCGAACAGGGCGGCGGCTTCCTCGACCTCTTCCTTGACGCTCTCGCCGTTGGCGGCGGCAGCGGCCAGGACTTCGTCGACGGTGTTGGCTTCGGCCTTGACGGCGTCGGCGAGGACCGTATCGGCGAATTCGACGAACTTCGGGGTCTTGGCGACGAAGTCGGTCTCGGAATTGAGCTCCACGGCGTAGCCGGTGGCGTTGCCGCCGTCGGAGACGACGGTGGAGGCGATGGTGCCTTCCTGGGCCTTGCGGCCTTCGCGCTTGCCAGCGGCCTGGATGCCCTTGGCGCGGATGATTTCCTTGGCGCGTGCGACGTCGCCGTCGGCCTCGGTGAGCGCCTTCTTGACGTCCATCATGCCGGCGCCGGTCTCCTCGCGCACCTGCTTGATCAAAGCTGCGGTAATTGCTGCCATTGATATCTCCTCAGAAAAAGAAAAGGAATGGTTGGGTCGTCGGCGTCCCGCACAGGCGCGGGACGCCATACGGCATCAGGCCTCTTCGGCGGCCACTTCGGCTTCGGCCTGAGCGACTTCCGCTTCGGTCTGGGCCACGGCGGCTTCGGCTTCGGCGCCTTCCGTCAGCAGTTCCTTCTCCCAGGCGGCCATCGGCTGTTCGCCGTCGGCCTTGGCGCCCTTGCCCGAGCGCTCGAGCAGGCCGTCGGCAACGGCGTCGGCCATCAGGCTGGTGAGCAGCTCGATGCCGCGGATGGCGTCATCGTTGGCAGGGATCGGGTATTCCACGGATTCCGGATCGGTGTTGGTGTCGACCAGGGCCACGACCGGGATGCCGAGCTTGTGGGCTTCGGAAACGGCCAGGGCTTCCTTGTTGATGTCGACGACGAACATCGCGGAGGGCGTGCGGCTCATGTTGCGGATGCCGCCAAGCTGGCGCTCCAGCTTGTCCTTCTCGCGCTCGAGGAGCAGCAGCTCCTTCTTGGTCAGGCCGCTGCCGTGCACGTCGGTGAAGTCCATTTCCTCAAGTTCCTTGAGGCGGTTGACGCGCTTGGAAACGGTGCCGAAGTTGGTCAGCATGCCACCGAGCCAGCGTTCGGAAACATACGGCATGTTCACGCGGGTGGCCTGGGTGGCGATCGCTTCCTGGGCCTGCTTCTTGGTGCCGACGAACAGGACGGTGCCGTTGTGAGCCACGGTCGTCTTGATGAAGTCGTAGGCGGTGTCGATCATGTCCAGCGTCTTGAACAGGTCGATGATGTGGATGCCGTTGCGCTGGGTGAGGATGTACTGCTTCATCTTCGGGTTCCAGCGGCGGGTCTGGTGGCCGAAGTGCAGGCCTGCCTTCAGCATGTCGCTCATGGTGATCTGAGCCATGGTATGACTACCTTTCATTGTCGGTTATTGCCTGGCCATGCGTTCCTGCGTGCAACTGCTGGGCAGCCGACCGACACAGGGCGTCGCGGACATGGCGCGAATTGGTTGCGTGCCGGTTGACGATAATGGGTTGGCGCCGGATGCTGCGACTGCACCCGTTGCCTGATGGCACACAAAGCGACATGATACCACGACGCCGATACGCAGGCAACGGGTCAGCGCGAATGCTCGCGCATGTATTTCATGGCCGCGCGGCGCTCTTCCTTTTCCAGGCGGTCGAGGTACACATGGCCGTCAAGATGGTCCGTTTCATGCTGCAGCATGCGGCCCATGACGCCCCGGCCCTCGACGACGACCTCGTTGCCGTCGAGGTCGATGCCCCGGACGCGGGCATAGTCGGCCCGGCGTGTCTTGTACCACAGGCCAGGCACGGACAGGCAGCCTTCTTCGCCGTACTGTTCGCCGTCGGTTTCCTCAAGCACCGGATTGATGACATAGCCAAGCTTGCCGTCCACGTTATAGGAGAATACGCGCAGATTGACTCCGATCTGGTTGGCCGACAGCCCCGCACGGCCAGGGTCGTCCACCGTTTCGAGCAGGTCCTGCACGAGCCGGCGTACGGCCGGCGTGATTTCGCGAACGGGTTCGCAGGGGGTGCGCAGCACCGGATCGGGGACGAAACGAATATCTCGGATGGCCACTTTGGCTATTCCTCCTTGGCTTCCTGTGGGTCTTGCTGGTTTCCAGCACCAGATTCTACGCCGTCCCCGACATCCTCATGGCGCTTCATGCGCTCCTGCACGCTCTCCAGCGCATGGCTCATGCTTTCGGAAGCCTGCTTGACCGATTCGGCCGTCTTGTCGAGGATCTGCACGCTGACCGGCACCGGCTTGTTGCTGGGCTTGGGCGCGTAGATCTCCCCTTCGATCAGCTCGGCGTAGCGTTCAAGCACCTTCGGCCGCACGACCTTCATCGATGCGGTCAGCGTTCCCTCGTCAAGGCTGAAATCGTGCGGCAGTATGACGAACTTGCGCACCGATTCGGCGCGGGAGACGTCGCTGTTGGCCTTGTCGACGTATTGCTGGACCAGGGCGTGCGCGCCGTCGGAATTGGCGATGTCCTCCATCGACAGTTCCGGATCGAGCCCTTGCTGGGCCATCCAGGAGCGCGTCATCTCCTCGTCGAGCGTCACCAGCGCGCCGATGAACGGCTTGTTGTCGCCTACGACGACGGCATGAGCCACGATCGGGCAGCTGCCGATGACGCCCTCGAGCGGCGCCGGGGTGACGTTCTTGCCGCCCGCCGTGATGATGAGGTCCTTCTTGCGTCCGGTGATGTACAGGAAGCCTTCATTGTCGATGGTCCCGAGGTCGCCGGTATGCAGCCACCCGCTCGGCTCCAGCACTTCGGCCGTCAGCTGCGGGTTCTTGAAATACCCCAGGAAGACATTCGGGCCCTTGACCAGGATCTCCCCGTCCTCGGCGGTGCTGACGCTCATCCCCGGCCCCGGCCGGCCTACCGACCCTGCGCGGTTGGCGTCCTGCCAGTTGACGACCATCGGGGCCGCCGTTTCGGTCATGCCGTAGCCCTGGATGAAGACCAGGCCATCCTGTCCATTGAAGAAATGCACGAGGTCGGGGTTGATCGGCGCCCCGCCGCATGCCAGGTACTTGAGGTTCGGGCCCAGCGCCGAGCGGAACGAAGCGCCGACGGTGCCCATGTAGAAGGAATGCTTCATCCGCTGGGCGCGCGTCGGCTTCTCGTTGCGGTTCTCCATCAGCGACCAGTCGACGAAATGCTGGAACGCATTGGCGAACACGCGCCCCTTCATGCCGGCGCCGGCCTTCTGGGAGGCGGCATTGTACACCTTCTCGAACACGCGCGGCACGCCCAGCAGATAGGTGGGCTTGAAGCTGCGCAGGTCGGCAAGCAGGTGCTGCGCCCCCGGCACGTAGCCCACTACGCCATGGCCGCCGATGGCGACGTACTGGATGTAGCGGGCAAAGCAGTGGGCCAGCGGCAGGAACAGCAGCAGCCGGTTGGGCTCGTAGAGCATTTCCGGCAGCACCTCGTAGCCGTTGAGCACGATGTGGGTGAAGTTGCGGTTCGACAGCATCGCGCCTTTCGGACGCCCCGTGGATCCGGAGGTGTAGACGATGGTAAGCAGATCGTCGGCCTTCACCCTCGCAATCGCCTCGTCGAGGGCGTCGTCATCGACCGATTCGCCGAAATTGATCAGGGCTTCCAGTGCGCCGTTGCGGAAATTGAACACGTAGCGGAACTCGTCGTCCTGCTGCGCGATGCGTTCAAGCACCTGAACATGCTCTTCGTCGCCGCCGAAGGCGATGACCGGGTTCACCTCCCGGATGATCGCCCCGGCCTGCCGTTCCGAATCCGTTTCATAGATCGGCACCGATACGGCCCCGATGGCGGCGCATGCGAAGTCGATGACCCCCCACTCATAGCACGTTGCGGAATAGATGACAACCATGCTTCCCTGCTTCGCGCCAAGGGCCATCAGGCCTTTCGCGACGCTGCGCACCTCGGCGAGCATCTCTCCCGCGGTCACGTCGTTCCACATGCGCAGGTCGTCCTGATACTGCGCAATCAGGTCCCCCGGATCATCCAGGGCGCGGCGCGACAACAGGGAATACACGGTGTCGTCATCGGTGGTCGAATAAATGGGCTGTAAACCGTATTCGCGAAGCATACGACCAACTATATAGCTTCGCCAGCCCGCTGGCTTACCCGATGTCCGCCAGCGTACAGATCCATTTCGAATGGACTCTCGTGAACACCAGGCTTACCCATCGTTCCAGCGCGCCGGTGCATACATGGATGGCCATGTCCACCTTGGTCGAGGTCAGCACCATTCCGTTGACCAGCCGGGGCGAGACCGGGGCATAGATCCGGCTGGCGGCCATGAGGCCCAGCGTCGTATTCGGATTGTCGACGCACAGCTCGGCCATCGCGGCGAGGCGTTCCAGGCATTCCTGGGTGGCGAGCCCCTCCAGCCTCGACAGATCGCGCCTGCGCCGGATGACGTCCAGCGCGAGGACGACGAAGCGGCATCCTCCCAGCACGGCCTCTTCGGCCTGCCTTCTGGTGGGAAGGTCATCGGAACATGCCTGCAGGTGGTACCTGACATCGGGAAGCCCATTGGCCGTCCGGATGATGCCATCCTGGGATGGCAGGATCCTCCTGATTCCCCCTCCGAATCCTTCCGGTAGATCTGGGTGCCGAGTCATCATCGCTCTCCTTTCAGCTTCATGGCGCGGGAACCATGTCCCGACTGTTGATGATGCCCAGCAAACCACAAAAATGCCCCACTGTCAGGAGGGGGCACAAAACCTGTGGATAATTGTGGAAAACTCGCGAAATCTATGCGGTTTTCGTGAAGCTGCAAGGGAATTAGCGGCGTCGTTCAGGCGTGACGACCACCCCGCACCTTTGAAAGCTCTTCACATCCACGTATCCCGTGGACGCCATGGCACGGCGCAGGGCGCCGATGAAGTTCACCGTCCCGTCGGCGCGGTGGCTCGGCCCGTAGAGGATTTCACGCAGCGTGCCGACGGTGCCGACCTGGCTGCGGCGCCCGCGCGGCAGCGTGGCATGGCGCGCTTCGGCGCCCCAGTGCATGCCCCGGCCCGGCGCCTCCTCGGCGCGCGCCAGCGGCGTTCCCAGCATCGCGGCATCCGCCCCCATGGCGAGGGCCTTGACGAAGTCGCCCGAGTAGCCGGTCCCGCCATCCGCAATGACCTGCACGTAGCGGCCACCCGATTCATCCATATAGTCGCGCCGGGCTTCCGCAACGTCCGAAATGGCCGTCGCAAGGGGCATGTCCACGCCGATGGTGCTGCGGTTGGCGGAAACGGCGCCGCCCCCGAAGCCGACGAGAACGCCGGCGGCGCCTGCCCGCATCAAATGCAGCGCGGCCGTATAGTTGGTGGCTCCCCCGACGATGACCGGCACGTCGAGATCGTAGATCAGCTGCTTGAGGTTGAGGGGCTCGTGGCCCTGGGAAACGTGTTCGGCGGAAACGGCGGTACCGCGGATGACGAACAGGTCGACGCCAGCTTCAAGTACGGCGGGAAGGAATTCCTCGGTGCATTGCGGGGACAACGCGCCGGCAACCGTCACGCCGGCTTCGCGGATCTGGCCGAGGCGTTCCTTGATCAGCGTCGCCTTGATCGGCTCGGCATACGCCTCCTGCAGGAAGGAAATCGCCTGCGAGCCGTCGCGTTCGGCGGCCTGCCGCAGAATCGGCTCGGGATCGTCGTACCGCGTCCACAGGCCCTCGAGGTCCAGCACCCCCACGGAGCCAAGCTTGCCGAGTTCGATTGCCGTTTGCGGGCTGACGACGGAATCCATGGGCGCCGCGATGATCGGCACGTCGAATTCATACGCATCCACCCGCCACGCAGTGGAGACGTCCTCCGGATCACGCGTCCTTCGGGACGGGACGATGGAGATATCGTCCAAGCCGTATGCCATCCGGCCTTTCTTGCCAAGGCCGATTTCAATTTCCTGAGCCATGCCTTTACCGTATCGGCCCCGGATGACACGGACGCAGGCGGCAACACGGCCGTTTTCCTATGTGGACTTCGCGCGCGGCGCGAAACATCGATGCGCTAAAACCTTGAACCTGTAACACAATTCCCCCGGGACACAGCCACGAGGAGGGCACCGCATGGGCAAAATCAAGGTTGAGGGAACCGTCGTGGAACTCGACGGCGACGAAATGACCCGCGTGATATGGAAGGACATCAAGGACCGCCTGATCCTCCCCTATCTCGACGTCAATCTCGACTACTACGACCTTGGCATCGAGAACCGCGACGCTACCGACGACCAGGTCACGATCGACGCGGCGCAGGCCATCAAGCGCGAGCATGTCGGCGTCAAGTGCGCGACAATCACCCCCGATGAGGCCCGCGTCGAGGAATTCGGCCTGAAGAAGATGTGGAAGTCGCCCAACGGCACCATCCGCAACATCCTCGGCGGCACGATTTTCCGCGAGCCGATCGTCATTTCCAACATCCCGCGCCTGGTGCCCGGATGGACGCAGCCAATCGTCGTGGCCCGCCACGCATTCGGAGACCAGTACAAGGCGACCGACTTCAAGGTGCCGGGCGCCGGCCAGCTGACCGTCACCTTCACGCCGGCCGATGGCTCGGAGCCCATCGAACACGTCGTGTTCGACTATCCCGGTTCCGGCGTGGCGCAGGTGCAGTACAACCTCGACGAATCGATTCGCGGCTTCGCCCGGGCCTGCTTCAATTACGGCCTGCTGCGCGGCTACCCGGTATACCTGTCCACGAAGAACACCATCCTCAAGGCGTACGACGGCCAGTTCAAGGACATCTTCGCCGAGGTTTTCGAAACCGAATACAAGGATCGGTTCGAGCAGGAAGGCCTGACCTACGAGCACCGGCTGATCGACGACATGGTGGCAAGTTCGCTCAAATGGCATGGCGGCTACGTATGGGCCTGCAAGAACTACGACGGCGACGTCCAGTCCGATACCGTCGCCCAGGGCTTCGGATCGCTTGGCCTGATGACCTCGGTGCTGATGACGCCCGACGGGCAGACCGTCGAAGCGGAAGCGGCCCATGGCACCGTCACGCGGCATTACCGCCGCTGGCAGGCCGGGGAAAAGACGAGCACGAACCCGATTGCCTCGATCTATGCGTGGACAGGGGGCCTGAAGCATCGCGCCAAGCTGGACGGCACGCCCGAGCT
The DNA here is from genome assembly GCF_056356715.1 of Bifidobacterium sp. LH_450. Taxonomy (NCBI): domain Bacteria; kingdom Bacillati; phylum Actinomycetota; class Actinomycetes; order Bifidobacteriales; family Bifidobacteriaceae; genus Bifidobacterium; species Bifidobacterium sp. LH_450. Next base: position 207,565 of record NZ_JBKEUU010000001.1, read on the forward strand.
GGGCCGTTTCGCCACGACGCTCGAAGACGTCATCGTCTCCACCGTTGAGTCAGGCCGCATGACCAAGGACCTGGCGATGCTGGTCGGCCCGCAGCAGGAGTGGCTGGATACCGAAGGGTTCATGGATGCCCTCGATGACGGCCTGGCCAAGGCGCTGGCAAGCCGGTCCTGACGCATCGGCTTTCCTGGCTTCATCCCGGCGCAGCGAAGCGCGGACGCAAGGCGAAACGCCCTCGCGCGCGGATGGGGCCGATCAGGCGGACCCGGAACATTGTTTCCGGGTCCGCTTATACAATGGAACAGCCGTTGCCGTCATGAATGAAGAAAGCGCAGATTCCATGAAATCCCCTCGCCGCATCCTGCACCGCCTAGCCGCCGCCGCGGCGGCTGTCGCCATAGCCGGATCGCTGGCGGCGTGCTCGCAATCAGGGCAGTCGTCGGCCGTCTCCACCCAGACGCCGTCAACGGGATCGGTCGCCATCTTCACGCCGTCCGACGGCATTTCACTGTCCAGCGACGTGCCGCTCAACCGCTGGAATGACTGGACGCCGGCGCTTGAGCAGGCCCTCGAAGACGCCGGCGTCGCCAAGGACGACATCACCTCCACGTCAAGCTCCAGCCTGGAGAAGCAAAGCCAGGATATCCAGGACTACGTCGTGGAGCATGTCAACGACGCCAAGGACGAGCAATACGCGGACGCCTCCACGGAAGCGTCCGCCATTACGCTGGTCGTCGCCCCGGCCTGCGCAGACGGCAGCATCGCGAAATACTATGGCGACTATGTCACGCAGCCTACCAGCTCGCTGAACGGCGACGACAAGTCATCGCTGGAACGCCTCGCATCCTCGCTGACGCTGGCGCAGAATGCAGGCATGCATGTGGTCCTCGTCTCCGGCACGTTCGAAGGCTTCGAGCCCGATGCGGTCATCCAGATGTCGACCGGCCGCCGGATCGGCGCGCTCCAGGCGACGCAGATGGTCAAGAAGCTCGCGCTGGACAAGGCATCGTCCAGCAACCCGCGCCATATCGAAATCGTGCTTCCCTATGACTCCTCCTCGGATGACGGCGCGGAATTCGCGGCCGAAGCCTTCGCGGGGGCGTGGGGCGTGCTGCAGCCCTATTTCCAGGATGGCAAGGCCATAAGCCCGTCGGGCACCCTCACGGCATCCACCACGTCTTCGCAGTGGCACGAGGTGGCCTGCGACGGTGCCAAGAAGGAAAGCATCGAGGCGGAAGTCAAGGAACGCCTTTCGCCGGATGGCTCCAAAACGCCCCAGGCAATCGACGGCATCATCGCGATGAACGACTTCGGCGCCTCCGCGGTGGTTTCCGAACTGGACAAGCTCGGCTATACCGGCTCGGCAGCCGATATCAACCCCTCCATCACCATTTCCGGCATCATCGATTCGTTCGCCGGCAAGAAGGACCTGGACAAGCAGTCCGTCCCTGCCCCGCAAGGCGCCGGGCACTCCGGTTCCCTGGCCCAGGGCGCCCAGAGCGATGCATGGCCTCTGGTGACCGGCTACGGCGCTTATGTCGGCAACATGCCCGACATCGTCGACGCCAAGCAGTGGATGACGGGGCTTGAGGATCGCGATGCCATCGCGCAGGGCACCGCGCGCATATGCATCGCGCTCAATCAGCAGCAAACGCTCGAGGGCATCGAGTCGGTGGAGGAAACCGCCGTCAACGGCACCAAGACCAAGACCCTTGAAGTGCCGCTGCTCGCGGTCAACGCCTCGAACCTGAGGGAAACGCTGATCGACCCCGGCTACATCACGCTTGCCGACGCGGGCCTGTGAGCGCCGCTACCCCTCCAGGGGCAACAGCACGATGCGTTGCGCGCCAAGCAGCGTAGAGGGATCGACATAGCCGGCATCGTCCTTGATGCCCCAATGCACGCAGGTATCGGCGCAATGGTCCGATACGCCCTGGGCAATGGCGAACGCTTCGCCGCGCGCTACCTGCGTTCCGTGCTGCAGCGTCGTCTGCGCCGGCTCGAACGTCAGCGTCAGCGAGCCATGCCGCAGGCTCACCACGGATTTCGACGCCACCTTCCCCGCAAACGACACCACGCCGTCAGCAGGCGCAATCAGTTCGCGTGAAGCATCCAACGCGACGTCGATGCCGCGATGCCCGCTGCTCCACTGGTACTCGGGCCGTTCGAACACGCTGGCGATGCGCCCGGCCCGTACCGGCAGCACCATGAGCTCCGCGCATTCTTCCGACGCCTGCGCGGCATGGCGCCCGGTATCGGCGCATGCCCACGCCGCCGTCGCCAGCGCCGCCAGGGCGACGCACAGGGTCGCCATGAGCCGGCGTGCCAGCGCCTGCCGCAGCCCGCGCCTATAGGCCCTTCTGCGCCGTTCATCGTTGTCGCCGTTCCATGCATAGCCATCCATAACCGCCCCCTTGTCCGAAAGCCTTGGTCCAAGTCTGGGCTTGCAGGACGAAGGATTCAACGCATGGGAAAGGATGTGGATGGCAACCCATGTCGTCCACGGCAATCCACATTGCGACTATGAAGACAAGTCGTCCAGAACCTCGTCGATGAGCAGGCGGCGCGAGACATCCGCCCCCGGCGCAAGCCGCGGGAAACGCCGGGATGCATTGGCGGGCGCGCTGCCGGCCGCACGGGCGACGTTCGATTTGCTCGCCCCGCGCGCAACGGCCTTTTCAGCCAGCCGGTCGACCAGCGAATCGGCGACTTCGCGCAGCTGCTCGGCCACCCAGATCTGAGCCGCCTCCGGCGACATGCCGTAATCTTCGGCCAGTTCGGCCGACGCTTCCTGAACGGCCGCCCACAGCACCATGAATGGCTTGCGGAAGTAGACGGCGCGCTCTTCGAAGGGCTCCTGCGCAAGTTCCCGCAGTGCCTTGCGGTCCTTCGCGTTGTCAGGCATCGTCATCCACGGAACGCTGCGGCGCCTCCTCGTCTTCATAGACGATCTGGGCTCCGGTCAGCTCGCGTACGCGTTCGGCCACCGCGCGTTCATAGGAGGCGGGAAAGGCATCGGCCGGCCGGCCGGCATCCTGGCGTGGCACGCGCAGGACGTTGCGGCCCGCAGCCGCAGCCGTCCACACCGTCCTGTCGAACTGCGCTTTCAGCTCCAGCATGTCCCGGGCATACCGTTCGGAAACGGAACGCTTCGATTCCCAGCGCTGCACGCTGTATTCGGCGACTCCCCAACGGCGTGAAAGCCATTTGGTCGTCAATCCCATCGATTCCCTCAATGCTTTGAATTCCGCAGAACTCAACGTCATGAGCCAATCCTCCCAGTGGATTACCGTTATGCTTTCCCCCAGTGCCGAGAAGGGTTGCAAACTTCCCACGCCTAATGGCATCAAGGATTCCTCTACGATGATAGGGCGCGCCCACGAACGAACGGGGACACAGGCCCCGTGCTGGACAGGCAGTCCAGTACGCGAAAAGCCGCCGGCGACACGCCGACGGCTTTCGTTATCCGCTCCTGCGGCTGGGCTTGAACCAGCGACCGTCCGATTAACAGTCGGATGCTCTGCCAACTGAGCTACGCAGGAATGCTGCTTCTCCACTGCTTGCGCAATGGCCAAGACGCGCAACCGTCTTGTTCGCTCCTGCGGCTGGGCTTGAACCAGCGACCGTCCGATTAACAGTCGGATGCTCTGCCAACTGAGCTACGCAGGAATGCTGCTTGCTGAATCACTTCAGCGCACAAGTCATATAGTTTACAAATCGATTGCGATAATGCAAATCGACGGCGTGTCGTCTAGATTCACAAGGAAATGCGGTCAAGCGGCATGGCGGAATCAATGGGGAAATCCACCGGCGACGGCGCAACGGACGCGGCAACGAGATTCGATCCCAGCATCGCCACCATCGCCCCGTTGTCGGTGCACAGCCCGATATCGGGAATCCTTACGTCGATGCCATGTTCCGCGCCGGTATGCGCAAGCTTCTCCCGCAACTGGGAATTGGCCGAGAACCCGCCGCCCACCAGCAATGTCGTCGCGTCGTACCGCAGGCACGCGTCGACGGCCTTCCTCGAAAGCACCGAGGCCACCGCATCCGCCAGCGACGCGCACACGTCGTCGACGGGGATTTCATGGCCTTGGTCACGCTCCCCTTCAACCCACCGGGCCACGGCGGTCTTCACGCCGGAGAAGGAGAAATCATAGGGATGCTGCCTGCCAGCCCGTCCCTGCGTAAGGCCCTGCGGCACCGCAATCGCATTCGGATCGCCATGCGTGGCATGCCTATCGATGTGTGGGCCGCCCGGATACGGGAAGCCCAGCAGCCGCGCCACCTTGTCGAAGCACTCCCCCGCCGCATCGTCCAGCGTGGTGCCCACGACGTCGACCTTGCGCGCGATGTCCTCGACATGCAGCAGCGACGTATGGCCTCCGGAAACGATCAGCGCGAGGCTATTGGCAGGTACCGTGCCGAACTGCAATTGCGTTACGGCAATATGGCCGATGACGTGGTTGATGCCATAGAGGGGCTTGCCAGACGCCCACGCCAGGGCCTTGGCGCCGGAAACGCCCACGGCAAGGCAACCGGCAAGACCCGGGCCTGCCGACACGGCGATCGCGTCGACGTCGGAAAGCTCGAGCGACGCGTCCTGCAATGCCTTGGCGACTACGGGCACGAAGGATTCGGCATGCGCGCGCGATGCGATTTCCGGAATCACGCCGCCATAGCGGGCATGTTCATCCATCGACGACGCCACGACGTTGCTGAGCAGCGCATTGCCTTGCACGACGGCGGCCGCCGTTTCGTCGCAGGTCGATTCCAGTCCCAAAACAATCGGTTCGCTCAACGCGGCCGCCTTCCTTCGCTATGATGGGCCGCGGCTATGCCTGGAACGCTTTCGATGCGAAACCGGCAATGCGCGGCGACAGTTCCAGACTCATCGTATACGCATCGATGCCCTCAGGCTGGTAGTAGCGCTTGCGCAGCCCCATGCGCGTGAAGCCGAAGCGCTCGTAGAGCGCAATCGCCGGAGCATTGTCGACGCGCACTTCCAGAAGCATGCGCCGCGCGCCCTGGGCCGCCGCCCGCGCAATGAGGTCCTCCATCAGCGCTGCCGCCAGGCCGCGGCGTTGCGCATGCGGGGCCACCCCGATCGTCATCAGCTCGGCGTCGTCGCCGTCGAACCAGAACCCTGCGTAGGCAAGCAGTTCCGGGGTGCCCTGCGCGTCGCCGTCCGAGGCAATGAACCGGTATGTGCGGGCAGGCGCATCCAGCTCCTGCCGGATGCTGCGCTCGCTCCACGCGCCCTTGCCGAACAGCTCGCGCTCCAATGCGGCCATCTGCGCGGCCAAGGCATCGCCGAACGCTTCCGCCCCGACGGTAGCAACGGTCACTGGGGCTGCCCTTCGTGGGTGACGGGCTTGAGCGGCTGAGGCACGGATACGTCAGGGCGCCGCAGATAAAGCGGCTCCAGCGAATCGGGCTGCTTGTGGGCGTCTTCATCGCGTTCGGCCATCTGGGCGAACATGGCGAGGCCGGCCTTCCCGCAATCCAGCAGCGAATGGTCGATGACGCAGCCAAGGCCGTCTATGGCCTCCCACGCCTGGGCATACCGCGCAGCGCCGTGGCCTGCGACATCCACGCGGACATGGGCCTGCGGATGCGCCTGCCGATAGGAAGCGGCGGCGTCATTCACGCGGGCGGCGATGGACTGGGCGCCATCGATGTCCATGTCGATGAGGGCGCCGTCATTGCCTTCGCCGTCGTATGGATCGGCAAGCAGCGTGAAATACAGCTGCTTGCGCCTGGCGTCGTTGACGGCGAGGGTCAGGTAGACGTCCCCGTCCTTGCGCGCCGGCACGTCCTTGAGGAACGCGACGTCCGCCAGGCGCGGATCGGAACAATGCGCATAGTGCATCATGGCGGCTTGAGGGGTAAGGTCATCCAGCCCCAGTATCTCCGCGCCAGTGGCCTGCGCAATCGCCTTGGCGGCCACGATGCCGGCCCGCAGCCCGGTAAACGGGGCCGGCCCGATGCCCACCACCACGCGCATGATGTCGGCGGGGGCTATGCCCGCGGCACGGGCGGCACGGTCGATGTTCGGCTGGAGCTTTTCGACATGGGTCCGCGAATCCTCCTCGACGACCGGGTCGCATCCGACGAATCCGACCGTAGAGCCGTAGGACGTGTCTATGACGAGCGTGTGCATGGTGTATTGCCGCCTTTGCTTTGAACAACTGACAGGGATGGTTCCGCATCCCATTGTGTAGCGTAATCACGCACGTGGTCATCGGTTCACGCTAGCAGCGTCATGCAGCGGCCAGCCCGGGCACATACGAAAAGACGCAGGCGGCGGCGAACAGCAGGCACAGTACGGCGAACGTCCAGTTGGCGGCTACTGGCTTCAATGCCGCGAACAGGCGGCATATCAGCGGGTAGAACACCCACACGTAGACTACCGCCAGCAGCCCGATGAAGAAGTCGTTGACCAGCCATCCCTGGCCCAGTATGTTGCCAGGCAGACTGGAATTGTCCCAGAACGGGTACTGGCCCAGCTCGTTGGGCTGGTTGATCAGCAGCCCTATGCCCGTCTCCAGCAACGCGCTCAGAGCGAACGCCAGCACGAACGTTTCCAGCAACGCGCCCCACAGGGTCTTGCGCCGCGACACGATGATTTCCTTGAGGGGCTCTATCGCCAGCGTCATGACGACGGCCCCTATGCCATAGACCCAATACGGCACATACCATGGGTCATGCCATACCGCATAGTCGTCCGCGACGATGCCGAACAGATGGTCCATCAGCCGGCAATAGGGCATTTCGCACCAGTGGCCGACGATGCTGAACAGCATGAGGCTGACGAGCAGCGAACGCCAGAACGCCCAGGTCCGCGGCTGGAAATACCCCAGTTCGTCGGCTTTCACCGCATCATGCAATGCAACGCGTTTCATGGTCCCCTCCCCGCCTAGGCCGCTACGGCATACGATGTCCCCGACTCGAAGGGTACCTCCCCGAATGGCGGTACGCCATGAGAAAAGGCGCAGCGACGGCGGTGCCGCACTTCCCCCGGCCGCGAACGGAGGCTGTACGGCTTGCGCTTTCCACGCGAAGAACGCGAGGGGCTGCCTGGAACAATCCAGACAGCCCCTCGCGGCGCTATGCGATTACCGGCTTCGGCCGGCGGTCATCACTCGTTGTCGCCAGCGGTGGCGGCGGTGGCGGTGACGGCGCCCGGCTTGTCGGTCTTGACGCCCGGCCACACCCAGTCGGTGTAGTCCGGAATGTCGTAGCCGTTGTCGACGGCGAACTCGTAGGCTTCCTTGCGGAAGGCTTCGAGCTTGTCGATCTCGTCGGCGTACTTCTCGGCGTCGATCGTGCGCAGGGCCGTAGCGGTCAGCTCGTAGCGGTCGATGTCGTTGACGCGGACCATGTCGTACGGCGTGGTGGTGGAGCCCTGCTCCTTGTAGCCGACCACGTTGAAGTTGTCGTGGTTCGGGCGGTCGAAGATCAGGCCACGCACGTCGTGCGCATAGGAGTGGTAGGCGAAGAGCACCGGCTTGTCCTCGGTGAAGAGCTCGGCGAACTCTTCGTCGGACAGGGCTTCGTCGTTCTCCTTGGCGGACTGCAGCTTCAGGAGGTCAACCACGTTGACGACCTTGAACTTGACGCCGAGCTGGTTCAGCTTGTCGGCGGCAGCCATGAGCTCCTGGGTCGGAACGTCGCCAGCGGCGGCGAGGACGATCTCGGCTTCGTCGTTGGACTTCACGTTGGAAGCCCACTTCCACTCGCCGGCGCCCTTCTCGACGAGCTCGCGGGCTTCGTCGAGGGTGACCCACGTAGCGGCCGGCTGCTTGCCGGCGACGATCGCGTTGATCTGGTTCGTCGACTTGTAGACCTTCTCGCCGAGGGCCAGCAGGACGTTGGAGTCGGTGGCGAAGTAGATGTTCACGACGTGGTCGTTGTTGAACGTCTTGTTCAGCAGCACGGAGGTGACGCCCGGGTCCTGGTGCGAGAAGCCGTTGTGGTCCTGGCGCCAGACGTGCGAGGAGACCAGCAGGTTCATCGAGGAGATCGGCTTGCGCCACGGGATTTCGCGGACGGTAGCCTCAAGCCACTTGGCGTGCTGGTTCAGCATCGAGTCGATGACGTGGACGAAGGACTCGTAGGAGCTCCAGATGCCGTGGCGGCCGGTGAGCAGGTAGGCCTCGAGGAAGCCTTCGCACTGGTGCTCCGAGAGCTGCTCGGTGACCTGGCCGGTGACGGCCATGTGCTCGTCGACGAGGTCGCGGGACAGGTAGCCGTTGTCCCACTGCTTGTTGGTCACTTCGTAGGCGGCCTGCAGACGGTTCGAAGCCGTCTCATCCGGTCCGAAGATGCGGAAGGAATCCGGGTTGTTGCGGATGACGTCGCGGGTGTAGGCGCCCAGGCGGCGGGTCGCTTCCAGCTGGCCCCAGCCGTGGCCGAATTCCTTGACTTCCTTGACCTCGTAGTCCTCGAGGTTCGGCAGCTTAAGGTCTTCGCGGATGACGCCGCCGTTGGCGTTCGGGTTGGCGCCGATGCGCAGCTCGCCCTTCGGCATGAACGCGGTGACGTCGTCCTTCACGGAGCCGTCGGCGTTGAAGAGCTCTTCCGGCTTGTAGGAAGCCATCCAGTTCTTCAGGATGTTGAAGTGGTCGATGGTGTCGCGGGCCGAAGCCAGCGGGACCTGGTGCGCGCGCCAGGAGCCTTCGGTCTTCTTGCCGTCGATGTACTTCGGGCAGGTCCAGCCCTTCGGAGTGCGGAAGATCAGCATCGGGTAGATCGGACGCGTGGTGTCGTCGGTCTCGGCAGCGGCCTTGATATCGCAGATCTCGTCGAAGATCGTCTCGAACAGGTCGGCGAAGCGGCGGTGGATGGACAGGTGGTCCTCGTCGTCGAAGCCGGCCACGAACTCGTACGGGTGGTAGCCCAGTCCGCGGAAGAAGTCATGCAGCTCCTCGTCGGAAACGCGGGCGAGGATGGTCGGGTTGGCGATCTTGTAGCCGTTGAGGTGCAGGATCGGCAGCACGATGCCGTCGGTGCGCGGGTTGACGAGCTTGTTGGACTGCCAGCCGGTGGCCAGCGGGCCGGTCTCGGCTTCGCCGTCGCCGACGATGGCCGGAACGAACAGGCTCGGGTTGTTCATCACGGCGCCGTAGGCGTGGCTCAGGGCGTAGCCCAGCTCGCCGCCTTCGTGGATCGAGCCCGGGGTTTCCGGAGCGAAGTGGGACGGGATGCCGCCCGGGTAGGAGAACTGGCGGAAGAACTTCTGCAGGCCAGCTTCGTCCTTGGTGATGTTCGGGTAGTACTCGGTGTAGGTGCCATCCAGGTAGGACTGGGCGGTACCAGCCGGGCCGCCGTGGCCCGGGCCCATGATGAAGACCGTGTTCTGCTGGTGATCGGCGATCAGGCGGTTGATGTGGGCAAGAAGGAAGTTCAGGCCCGGGGTGGTGCCCCAGTGACCGACAAGGCGGTGCTTCACGTCGTCGCGGGTGAAGGGCTCCTTCATCAGCGGGTTGCTGCGCAGATAAATCTGGCCAATGGACATGTAGTTGGACGCACGCCAGTACTTGTCCATTCCCTCAATAGCTTCCTCGGAAACCGGGCGGTTAAGCTTCTTCCAAGGGGTGCCAATAACAGGACTTGTCATGTGTACTCCTGTACTCCTGCACTTTGAAGTGCATATTGTTTATTTCCAGTCGGTCACGCAGCCCGCTTCAACTGTGCATCGGCCGCGGCCGCGCTCCCAATCGCTTGTTTATATTACGGGAGCTGGGTGACTTTTGAACCCTTTTTGGAATTGTATGAGCGCAAATGTTAGGTTTTCTACCGTTTTTGTAGCTTTCGGCCTTCGATTTGTGAAGATGAAAAACCAAAAGCGGCTGCCCGAAAACCCCTGAAAATCAAGGGAATCCCTGTCCTTGCAACGGTTCGCCGCGTTAAGTTCCTAAAGATTATAACGGCGTGTTGAAAACCAACCGCCCAAGGCGCTCAGCGGGCCGCGCCACGCCAACGGCAACCAAACGAACACAAGGCAACGCCTTGGGCTCCGCGCAATGTCGGCTTGGGCCGACACAATGGATTCGTCGCGGGACGCGACTTGCGTCCGGCCCTTGAAGAAGGCCGGGCATACCCACAGCAACCATATATCGTAAGGGGTCGCACCTATGGCTACCAGGCCTGTTCTCGTCATTGATTTCGGGGCGCAGTACGCCCAGCTCATCGCGCGCCGCGTGCGCGAGGCGGGGGCCTACTCCGAACTGGTCCCCCATTCCATGCCCGTCGAGCAGATGCTCGCCAAGGACCCCCAGGCCATCATCTTCTCCGGCGGCCCGGCCTCCGTGTTCGAACCGGGCGCGCCGTCGATCGACCCCGCCATCTTCGAAGCCGGCGTTCCGGTGCTGGGCATTTGCTATGGCTTCCAGCTCATGGCGCACGAGCTTGGCGGCGACGTCGACAAGGCGGCACTCGGCGAATACGGCAAGACCGAAGCGCGCATCGACTCGGCCACCGGGCTGCTGGCCGGCTCCCCCGCCGGCCAGGACGTATGGATGAGCCACGGGGTCGCCGTCAAGGAGCCGCCCGCAGGCTTCGAGGTCATCGCGCACACCGAAGGTGCCCCGGTGGCGGCCATGCAGGACGAATCCCGCAAGCTCTACGGCGTGCAGTGGCACCCGGAGGTCAAGCACACGCCGCTTGGCCAGGACCTCATCGAAGCATTCCTCGACCGGGCCGGCGTGACGCGCGACTGGAACGCGCAGGGCATCATCGAGGAGCAGGTGGCCGCCATCCGCGAACAGGTAGGCGACGCGCAGGTCATCTGCGGCCTGTCCGGCGGCGTGGATTCCGCCGTCGCGGCGGCGCTCGTGCACAAGGCGATCGGCGACCAGCTCACCTGCGTCTTCGTCGACCATGGCCTGCTGCGCAAGGGCGAGGCCGAACAGGTGAAGCACGACTTCGTCGAGGCGACCGGCATCAAGCTGCTGCCGGTAGACGCTTCCGAGGACTTCCTGACCGCCCTGGCGGGCGTGAAGGAGCCTGAGCGCAAGCGCAAGATCATCGGCGAGAAGTTCATCCGCACCTTCGAGAAGGCGCAGCGCCAGGTCATCGAAGACGCCGGCGCGGAAGGCAAGGAAGTCAAGTTCCTCGTGCAGGGCACCCTGTACCCCGATGTCGTCGAATCCGGCGGCGGCGACGGCGCGTCCAACATCAAGAGCCATCACAATGTCGGCGGCCTGCCGGATGACCTCAAGTTCGAGCTGATCGAGCCGCTGCGCACGCTGTTCAAGGACGAGGTGCGCGCCATCGGCACCGAGCTCGGGCTGCCCGACGAAATCGTATGGCGCCAGCCGTTCCCGGGGCCGGGCCTGGGCATCCGCATCATCGGCGAAATCACGAAGGAACGCCTTGACGTGCTGCGCGAAGCCGACGCCATCGCCCGGGAGGAGCTGTCCGCAGCGGGCCTGGACCGCGACATCTGGCAGTGCCCGGTCGTGCTGCTGGCCGACGTGCATTCGGTGGGCGTCCAGGGCGACGAGCGCACCTACGGCATGCCGATCGTGCTGCGGCCGGTCTCCAGCGAGGACGCAATGACGGCCGACTGGAGCCGCATCCCCTACGACGTGCTGGCGAAGATCTCCACGCGCATCACCAACGAATGCCGCCAGATCAACCGCGTCGTGCTCGACTGCACGAGCAAGCCGCCGGCAACGATCGAATGGGAGTGATGCCCTGAGGCCATAGCGGCCAACGGCAGAGAGGGCCCTTCGCGACAGTGGTTCGCGAAGGGCCCTCTTGCGTTCATTCGCCGGAAGCCCGTGCGGGCGCCGGCTACCCTAATCCGTTACCGCACGACGCAGGACTGGTTGTTCTCCCAGCCCCAGCCATCGCCATCCGGATCAACGGCAGCCGACGAGCAGTACGGATAGCCGTTCGGCGCCGTCCCGCTATCGGAGGACGTATCGGAGGAAGAAGAGCTCGAGGAGGAAGAGTCCGACGACTTCACGACGCAGGACTGGTTGTTCTCCCAGCCCCAGCCATCGCCATCAGGGTCGACGGAGGCCGACGAGCAGTAGGGGTATCCGTTCGGCGCCGTCCCCGTATCGGACGAGGAGGAGGCCGAAGAGGAAGCATCCGACGAGGAGGTATCCGACGACTTCACGATGCACGACTGGTTGTTCTCCCAGCCCCAGCCATCGCCATCGGGATCGACCGCCGACGACGAGCAGTACGGGTATCCGCTATCCGAAGAGCCGCCCGTCGAGCCGCTCGAGGAACCGCTGGAAGAGCCGGAATATACGGCCGCCTTCTGCACGCCGCGGTTCTTCAGGCCATTGGATCCGTTGATGAACAGATTGCCCCAACTGGACAGCGAGCTGGCATTCCAGTCGTTGACCAGGTCGAGGTATTCGACGCCGCCGCTATTGCCGCACCAGGACCAGGCCAGCAGGCCGACGCCCTTCTGGCGCGTATAGCTCATGATCGTCGCGGCATCGGGCGTGCCGTCCGAATGGTTGTTGCCAAATTCGCCGACCATCAGCGGCAGCCCCTTGTCCACGAACGAATCGATGTAGGACGTCACTTTGTCCGCCGTGCTGTAGACGCCGTACATGTGCACATCGAAGACGACGTTCGAATCCTGCTGGTAGACGGTGGAGGCATTGTCGCGCATGACGCCTTCCCAGTCCTGGCCCCAGTTCGGCGCCGTCAGCACCAGCGTGTTCGAGAAGCCGGCGTCGCGCATCTGCTTCACGGCTGCGATCGTTTCGCTGGTCCACTGCGACGACGTGGAGTTGCCGAACGGTTCGTTGCCGATGTTGATCATGACGTACTGTTCCTGGCCCTTGATGGCATCGGCGACCGACTTCCAGAAGCTGACGGTATCGGTGAGCTTCACCGCGCCGTCGGCGCCGTCGTCGCCGTAGCCGGTGGTGTCGTGGTCTTCGAGGATGCAGACAAGCCCGTTCTGCTTGCACTGGCTGACGATGGAGCTCACTTCGCTGACGGTGGTCGTGCCGTAGCGGCCGCCCGACAGCACGACGCGCACCGTATTGGCGCCGGCTGCGGCGATGTCCGCAATGGCTTCGGTATGGTCCGGATACCACTGGTAGGCGTCGTTGATGCCTTGCGGAATGAACTCCTGGCCGGCGGAATACAGCTTGCCGGACTGCACCGTCAGGCCGCTGTCGGCGGCCTGCGCGGCGGTGGCCGGCACCAGCGCGGCCATGGCGGCGACGCCGACTGCGGCGCACAGCATCTTCTTGAGTCGCATGGATGGAATCTCGCTTTCTCGTTGCTTCTTTGCTTGAGCGGTTGCGACACAACCGTTGCCGCCGTTCCGCGCATCGTTGCGGGGCGACGACACTTCGGGAAGCTACCAACTGAAGCTGGCTTGAGCAAACCGCTCCGGAGGCCTGCAGCGTCCCGTGAACCGTTGCAAACCTTTTCATCCCCAAGATTGCGCCCTCCCGTCCGTCGCCCCGCATTCCCCCGCCTTTGCCCTCGGCGCGTCGCAACCCGCAATCCGCTGAATTCCTTCAGTTCCCCGCTGCCAGCGCGATCTTCCTCCCGGCGCCCAAGAGGCGCTGACGAGCGCCACTTGCGCCGCTTTGCCACCGTCTGGGCAACGCAGCGCGACCACTGAACGCCAGCTTTATGAAAACGTTTCCAATCGTGAAACCATTCGTTTTTTCAGCTATTTTCAGTAGGTTCCGAATCCGGTTTTCATGGATTTTGCAGCCGTTGGGAGCCCACGGCACCCCTCAGCGGCAGCTGCCCCATTCGCCTTATTCCAACCGCGAGGGCACTACGGCGCCGGTCCGGCCAGCAGCCCCTTCCTGCGCCCTCGCCCTCCCCCGTTGTCCCTGTAGCGCAAAAGAAGGAAGCCGCAAGGACAGCCGGCTTATATTAAAGGCACCTGAATCCAACCCAAGGAGGTCCCATGACCGAAACGAACAGCACGGCGCCGCTTGCCGGAATCAAGGTTATCGACTGGACGCAGGTGCAGTCGGGTCCCTCGTGCACGCAGATGCTCGCATGGCTCGGCGCCGACGTCATCAAGCTGGAGAAGGTCCACGGAGGCGACCCCACCCGCAGCGAAATGAATGACGTCGACGGCTCCTACTCCCTGTATTTCCTGCAGCTCAACGCCAACAAGAAGTCGATCACGCTGGATATGAAGACGCCGGAAGGCGCGAAGATCCTCACCGACCTGCTCAAGGACGCCGACATCTTCGTCGAGAACATCGGCCCCGGCGACGTCGAGAAGCTGGGATTCGGATGGGAACAGGTGCATGCGATCAACCCGAAGTGCATCATGGCCTCGTTGAAGGGCTTCAACCAAGGCAGCCGCTTCGAACATGTCAAGGCCTTCGAGCCGGTCGCCCAATGCGCGGGCGGCTCGGCCAGCGCCACCGGATGGAATGAAGGCGACCATACCGCCCCCACCCAGTCGGCCGCCGCCCTGGGCGATTCGAATTCCGGCATGCATCTGCTCATCGGCATCCTCGCTGCGCTGCTGCAGCGCGGCAAGACCGGCGAAGGCTGCTACGTCTACCAGTCGATGCAGAACGCCGTGCTCAACCTGTGCCGCATCAAGCTGCGCGACCAGCTCATTCTCGACCGTCTCCACCAGCTCTCGTATTATGCGTGCTACCCGGGCTATAAGTTCGGCAAGGCCATCCCGCGCGCCGAAAACGCCGAAGGCGGCCTCGTGCTCGGCTGGTGCTACCGCGCCAAGGGCTGGGAAACCGACCCGAACGCCTACGTCTACATCGTCATCCAGCAGTCCGAGAAGGGCTTCAGGAACTTCTGCGAAGCCATGGGATTCGAAGACTGGCTCACCGATCCGGATTTCGCGATGCCGAACGCCCGCGACGAGCACAAGGCCGAGGTCTACAAGCGCGTCGAGGCCTACACGATGCAGTACGACAAGTACACGCTGACCAAGGAACTGGGCGCCAAAGGCGTCCCGGTCGGCCCGGTGCTTGACTGGTACGAACTGGAGAACGATCCGGACCTGAACTCTGACGGCACGATTGTCACCATCGACCAGGAAGACGCCCGCGGCGATTTCAAGACCATCGGCGTGCCGTTCACGATGAGCGGCTTCACTCCCGAGTACAGGCGCGCGCCGAAGCTGGGCGAAAACAACGTGGAGATCCTCACGGCCCTCGGCTATACGGCCGAACAGATCGGGCAGCTCAAGGCCGAGGGCGTCATCGGCAGCAACGACGGCGTTCTCGCCGACCTGAAGCCCGTGGCCAACGCCTGACGCACAAGCCAGCGCCTGACGAGCCAATCCCGCCTTCAGCGCCCGCGCCCGGCACATTCCACATTCCATGGGTGCTGCAAAAGAAAAACCCCTCTCCGGCCATGCATTCCGGAGAGGGGCTTTTTGCTGCCATGTCAGCGGCGCCCTGCGTGCCCAGCGCCTGCGCCGGGCACGCAATCAGGACGTACGGTCAGAACTTCGGCACCAGCCATATCCACAGCAGGCACGTCGCGGCGAAGCACACGGTAGCGACCGCGGTGGTGGATGCGCCTTCCTTGACGTAGATGTTGTAGCGGCTGGAAATGATGATGCCGGAGAAGGCCGGCGGCAACGCGACGGACATGACGAGCATGGCCAGCTTCGTGATGTCGTGTCCCATGCCGCACAGCAGCCCTACGCCAAGGAACGCGGCAGGGGTGATGAGCAGGCGGTATGCGGTGTTCCAGATCGTTTCCCACCCTAGCGAGAACTTCACGGTGGACAGCGCCAGACCGGCCGCCAGGACCGCCACGCCCGAGTTGGCCTTGGCGATCAGGTCGAAGGTGGGCGCGACCTGGTCGGGGATGCGCACGCCCAGCAGCACCAGCACGATGGCGAGGATAGGCGCCCAGCACACCGGCTGTTCGAGCGCGTTGACGAGCGCCGCCACGTTCGGGTTCTTGATGCGGTGCACGTGCCTGCAATGCCGGGACTGGTGGCCGACCATGATCTCGGCCTTCTTGTCCTTCGACGCATCCTTGCCGGCATCGACAGCGACGTCGGCATTGGCAGGCAGCCCCTTCGCCTTGTTCGTATTCACGTTGTTGGCGGCAGCGAGCGCGGCCTCGCGGTTCGACCTGGACTGCCCGAGGTTGATCAGGTACATGCCGATGGGGATCGTCACCGCATTGACGACGATTGAGATGATGGCGATGACCAGGTTGGTGCTCACCGTGTTGCCGTAGATTGGGTCCAGCACGGCGAAGCCCAGGAAGCCGATGGTCGGTGAGCCGGCGATCAGCGCGCACACGGCCGCTTCCTGGATGTTGTGCTTGAACAGCAGGCGGCATAGGAAGAAGCTGAGCATGAACATCACGATGATGCCGATGAAGCCGATGGCCGTCAGCACCGCGTCGGAGGCCAGCATGCTGCGCGACGCCTTCACGATGGAGATGAACAGGGCGGCGGGCAGCGCGATGTCGAGCACGACCTTGTTCAGGCCTTGGCGCTGGTCGTCGTCGAAATAGTGGATTTTGCCGCATACGTACCCGAGCGCCATGATGACGATGATCGGGACGATGTCTTCTACGATGATCTTTTCCATGATGGATCTTTCCTATGATGCGCCGGCCGGCTCACATATGCGCGCCGACGTCGTAGGGATGGGCCGTGCATTCGGACGTCGCCAGCGGCCCGACGACGGGCTTGGGGTTGAGGTTGCCGATATGCCCGGATTCCTTGCCTGCATAGTCGGCAAGCTGCACGTGCACGAACGACGGCTTGCCGGATGCCACGGCCTGTTGCACCATCTGCTCCGTTTCCTGCGGCGTCGTGGCGTAGTATCCCGTGCCGCCGAAGGCCTCGATCATGCGTTCGTAATGGGCTTCGTAGGTCAGCGTCAGAGGCGAAGGGTCGCCATTGGATCCGAGATTCTCGAAATCGCCGCGGTAGATGCCGCCGTTGTTGAGCACGACGAAGGTGATGGGAAGCCCGTAGCGGCATGCCGTCTCCACCTCCATGCCGTCGAAGCCGAAGGCCGAATCGCCCCCGATGTAGAGCACCGGCTTGCCGGTGGTCACGGCGGTGCCGATGGCGTAGCCGGTGCCGCAGCCCATCACGCCCCAGGTGCCGCAGTCCAGCCGGTGGCGCGGCTCGTAGATGTCGATGACATTGCGGCAGTCGTCCAGCGTATTCGCGCCTTCGTTGACCAGGTAGAGGTCCGGATTCCTGTCGTAGACCTTCTTGATCGCCCCCAGCGCATCGTAATGGCCCATCGGCACGGTGCCGGACTGCACTTTGGCGGCGAATTTCGCATCGTTCTTCGCGGCGTCGGCATGGATGGCGTCGAGCCATGCCTGCGGCGCGTGGATGGGCGTTTCGGCGAGTGCGGCGTTCAGCATCGCCATGGCGGACCTGATATCGCCGACTACCGGAACGTCGATCTTCCGGGCGTTTTCGATTTCCTGCGGGTCGATGTCGATCTGGATGAACTTGGCGTCGGGATTCCATTCCTTGCCTTCACCGAAGCCGAGCATCCAGTTGAGCCGCGCGCCGACCAGCAGCACGACGTCCGCCGAACGCAGCGCCAGGCCGCGGGCCGATTGCGTGCAGTGGGGGTCGGTGTCGGGCAGCAGCCCCTTGGCCATGCTCATGGGCTGGTATGGAATGTCCGTCTTGCCGATGAATTCCGCCACTTCATGCTCGGCCTGCGCCAGCGCGGCGCCCTTGCCCAGCACGATGAGCGGCTTGCTGGCCGATGCCAGCAGCTTGGCGGCTGCCTGGATGGACGCGGCGGCCGGGGGCATCGCCGGGGCCGGCTCGGTGGCTGTCCATAGGTTCGCTTCGGCTTGCTGCGCGTCGAGCGTCTGGCCGACCGTGCCGTCGGGGAAGTCCAGGTAGACGGCGCCGGGGCGCCCCGAGCAGGCCGCATGCATGGCGCGGGCCACGGCCAGCGGAATGTCCTCGATGCGGTCCATGCGGTAGGACGCCTTCGTGAACGGCCGGGCGTAGTTCATCTGGTCGAGGCCTTCGTATTCGCCTTCATGCAGGTCGACGACGTGCCTCGTGGACGAGCCGCCGATCATGATGACGGGGAAGCCGTTGGTCGTCGCTTCCAGCAGCGGCGCCAGGCCGTTGAGGAAGCCGGGCGCCGAAACGGTCAGCGCCACGCCGGGGCGCCCGGTCAGGAACCCTTCGGCGGCCGCCGCGTTGATGGCGTCTTCCTCATGGCGCATGCCGATATAGCGGATGCCCATGGCCTGGGCGATGCGCGCGAAGTCGGTGACGGGAATGCCTACGACGCCGTACATATGGGTAATGCCGTTCTCCAGCAGCGTCCGGGCCAGATAATGGGGCCCATCGGTGAGCCGCTCCGTCTGCGGAGCCTGCGAAGCCTGGGTGCCGCCGTTTACATTGGTTGCCATGTCATGCCTCCTGTCGGCTGGGTTGCTTCAACCTTAGGGAAGATTGCTGCGGTAAGCACCGGCCGAAGCCCCTTTTCCTTCGCACGGCGAAAATCACGGCCGGCTTCCCGTTGCCTTTCCTCCCCCCGCGCCCGGAGCGCCGGAGGGGTCGCCCGCGGCAGGCTGGGAACCATCTGCTGCCGCCGCCGTTCCAGGGATTGCGCCGGCAGCGGCGTCGTCCAGTTCCCTGCGCTTCTTCCGGGCGGCTTTCGTGACCTGCGCTACGCGGTTGACGGAGACAGTGACGTCGAACGGCCCGCGGTCGCCGACGTTTTCGTCGGCGTCGACCCGATTCGCGAGGAATTCCTTGAAATCGTTCCACTCCCCCAGCGCGAACATGTTGACGCCGGCGCCGTAGATGCCGATGGGGTAGCTGAACATGAAGGCGACGACGACGGCGATGACCAGGAACGGCGCCATATGCAGCCCGAAAATCTCGGTTCCCATCACCATTGCCGTCAGCGGCACGCGTTCGGCGGCGGCGAAGAAGCAGAACGCGCCCAGCGCCGCCCCCGCAAGCGGGTCGCCGCCGGTCATGACCGAGCAGGCCGAACCCAGCAGCGCGCCGATGGACAGCGAGACCATGATCTCGCCGCCCTTGAACCAGAACCCGAGGCTGAGGACGGCCAGCAGCATGCGGATCAGGAAGTCCCAGGAAATGTCGGGGTGCGCGAGGGCCGCGTTGAACAGGTCGCCGCCGGTTCCCGTCAGCGGCTGCCAATGGAAAACGGTGACGAGGACGGCCGTCGCCGTCCCTCCCAGGGCCGTCCACAGCGCCGTCCGGTTCGAAATGCGCTGCGTGAGGGACTGGACGAGCCGCGTGGCCGACGAGAAGAGGCTGCCGCCCAGCGCGCAGGCGACGCCCAGCACGATGCATGCCCCGACGGCCCTCCATCCGAAGGAGGGCGCCGCGACGGAGGCGATGGCGTCGCCGATGCCGGCGGATTTCGACAGGCAGGACGCCACCAGCGCCGCGATCAGCATCGTGCCCACGTGGCGCGCCTGCATGAAGCCGGTCAGTTCCAGCACGAGCATGCAGGCGCCCAGCGGGGCGAAGAACAGCGCGCCGAATTCGGCGGCCATGCCGGTGCAGGCGACATAGCGGTTCACGGCCTTGCGGTTGTCGTCCTGGACGTCATACGGCACCAGCGGGTCATGCAGATGGAACGGGCGGCTTACGATGGTGCCCAGGCTGGCGCCCATATGCAGCGCGCCGGCTTCCTTGCCCACCGTGCCGCCGCCAAGAATGGACATGCAGGTCCCTAGGAGGATGCCCGGGGCCAGCCATGGGGAGATGCACTTGCCGTCGCGGATCATGGCGAGCACCTTGCGCGTGTTGAGCGTGGCGGGCAGATGCCATGCCCGGTACAGCAGAACCTGCAGGATGCCCAGCACCGGCAGCGTCCAGATCAGCCAGGGAGCCGCTTCGAACGCGCGGCGCGACCACGCCACGCCTACGCACAGGACGATGGAGCCGACGCCGCATACGACGCCGCAGCATGCGGCGAACGCGACATGCTTGAGCGCTTCGATGCCACGGGTCGGATTGCGATGCCCTTGCGTTTCCTGCGCCACCGGCCACCCCTTTCCCTCGCCATGCGTCAACAACGGCATCCGCGCGCGCACGCGTCCGTCCTGGCTATACCTAGGACGGTTGGTCGTGGAAAGACGGCATCCGCGCGCGCACGCGTCCGTCATCCGTACCAGCCTAGGCGCCTTGAACATGCCCCGGCACCTTCCTCGCTCAGGGAGGACAGCGGCGAAGCGGCGCCAAATGTGGCGCATTTCACATCCCGTCGCCACAACACGGCCCAGCGCGCGCGGACAACCACGGCCGCCTCGCGCTACGATGAGACAGGTGCCACAAAGCGGTAGGCACCGTCAGCCCATCGTCGGGCGACAAGCCCTTGGGGCAATGTAGGAATAGGAGACAACGTGAGTCGTATCAATGTGAGCATCATCAGCCCCGAAGGCGGCAACGGGCGCAATGCCGTGGCCCTTGGCCTGGTCCATGCGCTTTCCCGCGGACACCGCACCGGCGTGTTCCGCCCGGCGGTCGCGGCGGATGAGGGCTTCACCCCCGTGCTGCTGGAGGCCGCCTCCGCCGACGAGACCAGGGAGCAGGCGACCGGCGTGGCCCCGCATGAAGCGCGCATGGATCCCGACGAAGCCCGCACGCAGATCGTGGCGAAGTTCACCGAAACGGAAGCCGCCATCAAGCCCGAGGCGATGGTCATCGTCGGCTCGGACCGCTCGAACGTCGGCGACCCCGAACGCTTCGCCTTCAACGCCGACGTCTCGGCGGACCTGCAGTCCCCCGCCTTCCTCGCCGTGTGCACGATCGGCCGCACGCCCCAGGAGGTGCAGGAAACGATTGAATCGTGCGCAAGCGTCATCGCCAAGGCGGGCACGAAGGTGCTGGGCGTGTTCGTCACGGGCTGCAAGGACGGCCAGGCCGAACGCCTGGCCGAGCATTTCCGGGACTATGAGCTTCCCGTATGGATGATGCCGTTCGTCGACTTCTCCGAAGAAGGCGCCGCCGACGAAGCGAAGCGCCTGTTCGCGCAGAACGTCCCCGACGACGAGCTGATGGACGCCCTGGCCGAGCCGTTCGTCAAGCCGACCACGCCGTTCGCGTTCCAGTACTCTCTGCTGGAGAAGGCCAAGGGCGACCGCAAGACGATCGTGCTGCCGGAAAGCAGCGACGAACGCATCCTCGCCTCCGCGGACTACCTGCTCAAGCGCAATATCGTCGACATCGTGCTGGTCGGCGAACGCGACGACATCCTCGCCCACGGCAAGCGCCTTGGCCTGGATTCGCTGGACCGCGCGCGCTTCCAGTCGATGGACGACGAAAGCGTGCTCGGCCCGATGGTCGACAAGCTGTGCGAATTGCGCGCCAAGAAGGGCATGACGCCCGAGCAGGCACGCGAAACGCTCAAGGACATGAGCTACTTCGGCACGATGCTCGTCGTCATGGGGCAGGCCGACGGCCTGGTGTCCGGCGCGATCAATTCCACGGCCAACACGGTGCGCCCGGCCCTCCAGGTCATCAAGACGAAGCCCGGCGTCTCGTCGGTGTCCGGCGCGTTCCTCATGTGCTTCAAGTCGCATGTCGCCGTCTTCGCCGACTGCGCCATCAACACGAATCCGGACGCGCAGCTGCTGGCCGACATCGCCATCGAATCGGCGAAGACCGCGCAGTCCTTCGGCATCGACCCGAAGGTGGGGCTGCTGTCCTATTCGACGCTGGGCTCCGGCAAGGGCCCCGATGTCGACCTGGTCGAGGAGGCCGCGGCCATCCTCAAGGACAAGGCGCCCGAACTGCCATCCGTCGGGCCCATCCAGTTCGACGCGGCATGGTCCCCTACCGTCGCCGCCATCAAGGCGCCGGGCAACGAGGTCGCCGGCCACGTCAACGTCTTCGTATTCCCCGACCTGACCGCCGGCAACATCTGCTACAAGGCCGTCCAGCGCACGTCCGGCGCGCTCGCCATCGGCCCGATCCTGCAGGGGCTCAACAAGCCCGTCAACGACCTGTCGCGCGGCGCGCTCGTGCAGGACATCATCAACACCATCGCGCTGACCGCCATCGAGGCGCAGCAATAAGCAGGCATGGCCGGCAGCCGGGCGCCGTCCCGCCTGCCGGCCTTCCGACATGTCGTTGTAGCGTTGCGCGAGTATTCTGAGCAGTTGTCAAATGCCGACGATCCGCGGCATGCAAGCAAACTAATGGAGGATGCTCCCAATGGCGAAAACCGTCCTTGTTATCAATTCCGGCTCCAGCTCGATCAAGTACCAGCTGGTCGACCTTGAAACCGGCGAAGGCATCGCTTCGGGCCTCGTCGAGAAGATCGGCGAACCCGTCGACGGCCACTACAAGTACGAATACAACGGCGAAAAGCACGAGCTGACCGAAAAGGTCGAGAACCACGAGCAGGGCCTCAAGCGCGTCCTGCAGTTCTTCGAGGAATACGGCCCCAAGCTCGACGAATCCGGCATCGTCGCCGTCGGCCACCGCGTCGTCCAGGGCGGCCACATCTTCCCGAAGCCGGCACTCGTCACCGACGAAACGATCAAGCAGGTCGAAGAGCTCGCCGTGCTCGCCCCGCTGCACAACGGTCCGGAGGCCAAGGGCGCCGAAGTCATGCGCGAGCTGCTGCCGGACGTCCCCCAGGTCTTCGTCTTCGATTCCTCCTTCTTCTTCCAGCTGCCGGCCGAGTCCAGCACCTACGCGCTGAACAAGGAAGTGGCCGACAAGTACCAGATCCGCCGCTACGGCGCCCACGGCACCTCCCACGAATACGTCTCCTCCGTCGTCCCGGGCTTCCTCGGCAAGGATCCGGAAGGCTTCAAGCAGATCGTGCTGCACATCGGCAACGGCGCTTCGGCCTCCGCCGAGCTCTCCGGCCGCCCGATTGAAACGTCGATGGGCCTGACCCCGCTCGAGGGCCTCGTCATGGGCTCGCGTACCGGCGACATCGACCCGGCCGTCGTCTTCCACCTCATCCGCAACGCCAACATGGACGTCGACGAGCTCGACGACCTGTTCAACAAGAAGTCCGGCATGATGGGCATGACCGGCTTCGGCGACATGCGCGAAGTGCACCGCCTCATCGCCGAAGGCGACGAGAACGCCAAGCTCGCGCTCGACGTCTACATCCACCGCATCGTCAGCTACATCGGCGCCTACGCCGCCCAGCTCGGCGGCCTGGATGCCATCACGTTCACCGCCGGCGTCGGCGAGAACGACGAGATCGTACGCCGCATGGTGTGCGAGAAGCTGGCTCCGTTCGGCGTCAAGCTCGACCTCGAGGAGAACGACAAGCGCTCGAAGGAGCCGCGCGTCATCTCCGCTCCGGACTCCTCCGTTGTCGTCGCCATCGTCCCGACGAACGAAGAGCTGGCCATCGCCCGCAAGTCCGCCGCCATCGCCGAAACCGGCGAAGACAGCTACGGCAACAAGTTCCAGCGCTGAGCATCTGGATCCAAACGGAAAGTCCCCGGCATCAGCCATTGATGCCGGGGACTTCCCGTTTACGCTCCCGGCCTTTGGCTACAAGGCAACCGTCTCGCCGGCCGGAAAAGGAAGCCGCCGGGGAAGCGGGAAACTTGAAAACCGTTTCCCCGGCGGACCTGTTGTCAAGGAGAAAGCCAAGCTCATCCCCCGAACCTGGCTTTTGGTTCCCCTTCGCCTCCCACTGTAGCGGGAACGCAGCCGGCTGCATATGGGCGCCAGCCGGCTTGAACCAAATCTTTGCAAATAGCGGTCCAGGCTACGCTTTCTGCGCGAGCATCGCCGCCCACAGGCCCGGGAAATCCGGAATCGTCTTGCGCGTCGTGGCGATATCCTCCACCTCGATGCCGGGGACTTTCAGCCCGACCATCGCCGCGAACGTCGCCATCCGGTGGTCGGCGTAGCTCTTCATGACGGCTCCGTGCAGCCGCCCGGCACCGACGGCCTCGATTGCCAGTCCGTCCGGGGTTTCGCGGGCCACGCCGCCGATACGCGCGATTTCCGTCGCCAGCGCCTTCAGGCGGTCCGTTTCATGACCGCGCAGATGGCCGATGCCTTCAAGGTCCGAATCGCCGTCGGCAAGCACGGCCAGCGCGGCGACGCTCGGCGCGATTTCGCCCGCCGCCGACATGTCGTAGGCTCCCAGGCCGTCGATTGCGCCGCTGCCGCGCACCGTCAGCGTGCCGCTATGCCGTGGCGGGAACAAGGCGGCGTCTTCAGGCGACGCAAACGGCTTGCCGTCCAGCGTCACGTCGGCGCCCATGGCGGCGAGGATGCCGGGAAGGAGCGCTCCAGGCTGCGTAGTGGCGGCAGGCCAATGGGGCACGCTGACGGAACCGCCGGCGATGAGCGCCGCCCCGAGGAACGGCGCCGCGTTCGACAGGTCGGGTTCGACGACAAGATTGAACGGCAGCGCCAGCGCCGCCGGCTGCACCGTCCACTGCCCCGGCACCGGCATCGCGACGTCGCCGCCGGCAAGCCGGATGTCCTCCATGGTCATTTCGATATGCGGCATGCTCGGCAGCTTGGCGCCGCAATGCTTCAGTTCCAGCCCGCGCGGCAGCTTCGAGCCGATGAGCAGCAATCCGGAAACGAACTGCGACGACGCCGACGAATCTATCGCCACATGCTTCGGGCCGGCGCCTGCGGCCAGTGTGCCGCGCTCCGGCGGCGTGATGGTGAACGGCAGGTGCCCTGGCTCGCCTTCGTAGTCGATGGCGGCGCCAAGCTGCTCAAGGCCGTCGAGCAGCGGCTTCATCGGGCGCGCATAGGCCTGCTCATCGCCGTCGAAGCGCACCGGGCCGTCGGCGAACAACGCGAGCGGCGGCACGAAGCGCATGACGGTGCCGGCCAGGCCGCAATACACGTCGACGTCGCCGCGGAACACGCCGTCGTCCGGCGGCACGACACGCACCGTCGTGGGGTCGAGATCGTTGCTCAGGCAGGAAACGCCGAGCGCTTCGAGCGCGGCCATCATCAGTTCGGTGTCGCGCGAACGCAGCATCCCTTCCAGCACGACGGGACGCGTCGAAAGCGCTCCGAGCACCAGGTAGCGGTTCGACAGGGACTTGGAGCCGGGAATCGTCACGGTGGCGTCCAGCGGCCCATCGGCCAGCGGCGCCCTCCACAACGCATCGGCGTTGGAATCATGTTCAACAGACTGTGCCATGCTTCCCTATCGTACCGGCAACGCCCTTCCCCCGCTCCCCGATTCCGCCGACGTTCTTAAAGGCGCTCCACAACCCGGAAACGTTCCAGCACTACAGCGGTATCGTCGGAAAGGGAGAACGACGAGTCAGTGAAGGACGCGCGGTATTCGTTGGAATTCCAGAAAGCCTCGTGATTGCGCCTCCATTGCTGAACCGTCGCATCCCCTTCGCCTTCGTCCCGCACATCGCGTTCGGAAACCTCCCCGAGACGGCAGATGGCGACATCTGTGGTCTCCAGCAGAGCGACGGCTTTCCCAGCGCTATCGACCAGTATGGAGCGATTCCCCTTCGCCGGTAACGCCTCGCCGCTTTCGGTGTAGTCAATCAGCAGCGCAGTCGTTAATGTCTTCGTGCCATCAAGAATGAGCTTGACCAGCCGGTCCCGTTGCGTCCCCGGAAACGCGAGCTCCGCCTTCGGCAGCTTTCCGTACTCCGTTGCCAGTACAGCAGACTCGGTTCGGGACGCCTGAAGATCCCTGCCATGACTTTCATCGCGCATGGCTTCTACCGTACATAATCCAAGGGGCTACAGGCAGATCCACTTCACGCAGCGGATTGACCGGCAAGATGGTCCATGTAGTCGCGCAGGACGACGACGTGGTTGATGGCGGGATCCTTGGCGGCATAGACCAGCGTGACCTTGTCGTGGGACCGCATGATATTCAGGAGCTCATCGACAGCTTCCGTATCGTTATCCAGCTCCTGGCGGTAACGCTCGGAGAATTCCTTGAACCGCTCCGGATCGTGCCCGAACCATTTGCGCAGTTCAGGCGAAGGCGCGATGCCCTTCATCCACAAGTCAAGATCAGCCTGTTCTTTCTTCACGCCGCGCGGCCATAGGCGGTCCACCAGAATCCGGTAGCCATCGTCAGGGGACGGCTCTTCATACACGCGTTTCATCACAAGACTCATAACCCCATGATTGGTCCGAGGAGTTTCATTGTCAACAGACGTACTCCATGAGGATGACGAATGCGGCCGTTGTGCCAATGTGTGCCGAAAACCGAATGAGAAGGAAAGGGAAGCCACCAAGACTGGTGGTTTCCCAACGTTTTTGGTCGGGCTGACAGGATTTGAACCTGCGACATTCTGCTCCCAAAGCAGACGCGCTACCAAGCTGCGCTACAGCCCGTTCGTGCCGGGAACGCATCGTTCGCTCCGCGGCACAAGTTAGAAGTATACCAGACTTGGCGACAACCCGGCGTTAGAATTGGTTCGGACTACCGGCAAGAAGAAAGGGGTGCCTCGGCATGGGTCGACATCAGCGCGCGGAGGCGGCCGGACTGCTTTCGTTTCTGTTCTGCGCCATCGCGGGCGGCATCGGCATGCTGGCGTACCTCGAATACGCGTCGGCGTTCTGGCAGCTGAGCCAGCGGCGGTTCATGGCCAGTTCGGCGCTCGTTGCGATCTGCGGCGTCATCAGCTTCATCGTCGGCTATGTCCACCGCATCCGTTCGGTGTCGCTCAAGGGCAGCTGGTTCATCTCCTTCCGGCGCGCCGTGGAAATCCTCGCCCTGTCGACTGTCTACGCCTCAACGCTGTTCCTGACGTCGTTCATGCTGCTGAGCCTGATCAACAGCCTGATGGGCTCTGCCACCTTCACCACCTACATCCCCTCGCTGACGGCCGCCCTTGCCGGCGTCGGCGGCTATGTCACGTTCATCCAGGCCGAACTCATGGACGCGAAGACGTTGGCGTCGCTGCTGCCTTTCTTCGTGATTTCCGGCGTCGGCACCGCCAGCACGACCACCACCGACCCCTACTGGTTCAACAACAACTTCTCGCAGCTTGGCGACCGCACGACGTTCGCGGCGCGCATGTTCAACTCCACGCTGATTCTCGGCGGAACCTGCATCATCATCATCAGCTACTTCGCCATTTCGGAGCTGGTCGCCACCTACCGCGTCTACAATCCCAAGGACGGCCGCCCAGACATCCGCCGGCTGCATCTGTCCTACCACGTACCCGCGTTCAAGGTGCGCATCGCGCTGCTGTCGACGCTGCTGACGCTCAGCGGCGTCGCGTTCATCGGCATCGGCGTCTTCCGCTATACGCCGCACCCGATCCTGCACAACGTCTTCGCCCGCGGCATGCCGTGCGTCATGTTCGTGATGCTCATCGCGCTCCCGTGGCTGGCGCCCCAGCTTTCGAAGTCCCTCTACGTCATTTCCGATCTGGCGATCGCCGTCTGCGCCGGCGCGGGGGTGCTGTGGCTACAGGGCAAGACGACGCTGACCAACGTCGAGGCGCTGGCATGCATGCTGTTCCTCGGCTGGTTCATCGTGTTCTCGCGCCAGATTGCCTCGATTGAGGACGACCGCATCCAGACCCAGCTGCTCAAGGCGCAGACGATGGCGCCCGGCAAGCTTGAATCGGCCATCCGGGACGAAGAGCAGATCGAGCTCGACGCCATCATGAACATGGGAGGCCAGGAAAGCCTGCAGGCGAACCTGTCGGACCTGACGAACAAGAAGCTGTCGTGAGACGCTTGTTTCGAATCTGAAAACAAAACCAATCGAATCGGGGAGCGGTTCCGCGCCGCAACGCGCTGGAACAGCTCCCGTTCTTCTACAGTACCGGCGACTGATCCGGCTTGTCGTCGCTGATCAGCATCAGGAAGCTGCGCGACTGGGCCGTAATGGAGAAGCCGGCCTCGTAGTTGAGTTCCGGGCCCTTCGGGTTGTGCGTATCGACGATGAGCCGCCATTTCTTGCCATAGCGTTCATCGGGCAACGTGAACATGATCGGCTCGTAGTGGGCGTTGAAGATCAGGATGAAATCGTTGTCCACCATCGTGTTGCCGTACCAGTCGCATTCAGGGATGTCGGACCCGTTGAGGTAGATCATGATCGAGAACGCGTGGGTGTTGCCCCATGCCTCAAGGTCCATGATCGTGCCGGTATGGTCGAACCATTCCACCTGCGGCAGGTCAGAGGGGCCGTCCCCTTCTTCGCGTCCGGTGAAGAAGCGGCGCCGGTGCAGCACGGGGTGCTCAAGCCGCAAATGGGTGAGCTTGCTGACGAACCGGCACATGTCCTTCTGCGCCTCGTTGAAATCCCAGTGGGTCCACGACAGTTCATTGTCCTGGCAGTAGGCGTTGTTGTTGCCCAGCTGAGTGCGGCACACCTCGTCGCCGCCGCAGATCATCGGGATGCCCTGGCTGAACAGCAGCGTGGCGAACATGTTGCGCATCTGGCGCTGGCGCAGCTCGACGACGTCGCGGATCTTCGTAGGCCCTTCGACGCCGCAGTTCCACGAACGGTTGTTGCTTTCGCCGTCGCGGTTGTCCTCGCCGTTCGCCTGGTTGTGCTTCTCGTTGTAGCTGACCAGGTCGTTCATCGTGAAGCCGTCGTGGGCGGTCACGAAGTTCACCGACGCCACCGGGCGGCGTCCGTTGGCCTGGTAGAGGTCGGAGCTGCCCATGAACCTGCTGGTGAATTCGGGAAGCGTCGACGGCTGGGAACGCCAGAAATCGCGCACGCAGTCGCGGTAGCGGCCGTTCCACTCGGACCAGTTCGGCGGGAAGCCGCCGACCTGGTAGCCGCCGGAACCCAGATCCCACGGTTCGGCAATCAGCTTGACGCGGGAGATGACCGGATCCTGCTGGACGATGTCGAAGAACGCCGACAGCTTGTCGACCTCCTGGAACTGGCGCGCCAGCGTCGCGGCCAGGTCGAAGCGGAAGCCGTCGACATGCATTTCGCTCACCCAGTACCGCAGCGAATCGGTGATGAGCTGCAGCGCATGCGGGGAACGCATAAGCAGGGAGTTGCCGGTGCCGGTCGTGTCGAAGTAGTGCGCCTCGTCGCCGTCCACCAGGCGGTAGTACGAATGGTTGTCGATGCCCTTGAGCGACAGCGTGGGCCCCATATGGTTGCCTTCGGCCGTGTGGTTGTACACGACGTCGAGGATGACCTCCATGCCGGCTTCGTGGTAGGCCTTGACCATCGACTTGAATTCGTTGACCTGCTCGCCGCGCTGCCCCGTGCTCGAATAGGCGTTGTGGGGCGCGAAGAAGCCGATCGTGTTGTAGCCCCAGTAGTTCGACAGACCCTTCTGCTGGAGGAACGAGTCATTGATGAACTGGTGGATGGGCATCAGCTCGATGGCAGTGACGCCCAGCTTCTTCAGGTACTCGATGACGGCCGGATACGCCAGTCCCGCATACGTGCCGCGGATTTCGGCGGGGACGCGCTGGTTGAGGTTCGTCATGCCCCTCACGTGCGCTTCGTAGATGATCGAATCGTGGTAGGAGATGTCGGGATGGCGGTCGGCTCCCCAGTCGAAGTAGGGGTTGATGACGGCCGCCTTCATCGTATGCGGCGCCGAATCGAGGTCGTTCATGTCGGACAGGTTGTCCGGGTCGTTGAACCAGTAGGAATACAGGCTTTCATCGCCGTCGATGTTGCCTTCGATGGCCTTGGCGTACGGGTCGAGCAGCAGCTTGTTGGGATTGCACCGGTGACCGCTGGCAGGGTCGTACGGGCCGTAGACGCGGTAGCCATACCGCTGGCCCGGCTGGATGCCGGGCACGTAGATATGCCATACGAAGGAGTTCTGTTCGGTGACTTCGATGCGGGTTTCGTTGTCCTGCTCATCGAACAGGCATAGCTCCACTTTCTGCGCGACGCGCGAGAACAGCGCGAAGTTCACGCCGGCGCCGTCGAACGTCGCGCCAAGCGGGTACATGGATCCAGGACGTGTTTGCATACCCTCCAGTATCGCACACTCGGTTTCGCTTGCGGTGACCCGTCCCGTCCTACCGGATGACCAGATCCCATGGATCGGTGCGCCGCGAATCCCACCGCACCGCCGGGCGCTCGCCGTACGCCGCTTCGATGGTGTCGGGAACGTCGTGCAGCGCATAGCGGAACCACAGCGATTCGATGGCGCTGTGCGGGGTGTTGACCAGCGCCGGTTTGACGCCTTCGCCACGCGCCGGGCCAGGTGCGATGCCACGCGAGCGCATCGAGGCTTCGTAATAGGCCTGCTGCATTTCATCGGTGGCGGGATGGTGCCGCAAATCGCTGGTGACATAGACGTCGACGCCGAGGCCGTTGACCTCGCCGAACATCGAATCGCCCGAGCCAGGCAGGACAGCTACCGTCTGGACCGGCTCGTTCAGCGGGCCCGACACCTGCACGCCATACGGCGTCGGCGGCAGTTCTGATGCCACGCGCGCGGCGAATTCGCGCAGCGTCATGGGCTCGGGAAGCGTGCCGACGCGCCCCTCCCCCACCGGCGTGGGGGATGTCGCGTCCTCGATGGGCACCATGGGGGTCTGCCCTTCGAGCCCGAACGCGTCGGCCGCCGCCTGCGCGACGCCGCGGTAGGCGGCATCGGCATTCGTATGGCCCACCCACAGCGCGCAATGGCTGCGGTAGAGCCTGGCGACGATATCGCCGCGAAAGCCGTTGCCCGATACCTCATGGACGGCCCGGAAAAACAGCGGATGATGGGTGACCAGCAGGTTCGCGCCGCCGGCGATGGCGTTCTCGACGACCTCCATCGTCGGATCCGCGGCGAAGACGATATCCGTCACCGGGTCGGCCAGATCGCCGACGATAAGGCCCGGATGATCCCACGATTCCGCGTACCGCAACGGGTACAGCGTTTCCAAGGCCTCCACGGCCTGGCTGAGCGTAAGCATGCTGATGCCTTCCTTTCCCTCCGCCGCTGCCAGCGGCCTCGATCAATGCGCCGCGAGCTGCCAGTCCGGCCCGATGCCCGTCGACACGTCCAGCGGCACCGCCAGATGCACGGCATTCTCCATTGCGTCCTTGACCAGCGCCGTCGCCTCCTGCTCTTCGCCGGGGGCGAGCTCGACGACGAGTTCGTCATGGATCTGCAGCACGATCCGGCTGTGCAGCCGGTTCGCATCCAGCGCCCGCTGGGCGCGGATCATCGCGATCTTCATGATGTCGGCCGCCGACCCCTGGATCGGCGCGTTGAGCGCAGCACGCTCGGCGGCATCCCGGGCCACGCGGTTCGTCGACTGCAGCGCGGGGAAATAGCGGCGCCTTCCGAACATCGTTTCGGTATAGCCGCGCTTGCGTGCCGTGCTGACCAGCGATTCAAGGTAGTCATGGACCTTGCCGAACACGCTGAAATACTGCTGCTTCAACGCATCCGCCTCTTTCGGCGTGATGTCGAGCTGCTGGGCGAGCCCGTAGGTCGACAGTCCGTAGGCGAGGCCATAGCTCATCGCCTTCACGTGGCTGCGCTGGTCGCCGGTGATCTGCTCTGCCGGCACCCCGTAGACGAGGCTGGCAACGTACTTGTGGAAGTCGGTGCCGGACTTGAACGCGTCGATCAGCGCCTGGTCGCCGGACAGGTCGGCCATCAGCCGCAGCTCCACCTGCGAATAGTCCGCCGACAGCAATGATGCGTACCCTTCGCCGGCAACGAAGGCGGAACGGATCTCCCGGCCCTGCGCATTGCGGTTGGGGATGTTCTGCAGATTGGGGTCGACGGAACTCAGGCGCCCGGTCGCCGCCACCGTCTGCTCGAACGTCGTATGGATCCGCCCGTCATGCAGGTTGACGGCCTCGATGAGCGACTCGACGATCTGCTTGAGCTTGTTGACTTCCCTGAAGCGCAGCACGGCGCCGAGGAATTCGTTGGCCTTCGGGTTGTCTTCGGTCGTTTCGTAGAGCTTGAGCAGCGCGGCGGCGTTCGTCGTGTACGATCCCTTTTTCGTGCGCTTGGTCGGCGTCAGCCCCATTTCCTCGAACAGCACGATGCCCAGCTGCTTGGGGCTTTGCAGCTTGACTTCCCTGCCCGCGGCGTCCCACGCGATGCGTTCGGCCTGGCCGGCATCGGCGGTGAAGCTTTCCAGCATCGCCGAGAAACGGGATTCGTCGACGGCGACGCCTGCGCACTCCATGCGGAACAGCACCTGCGCTACCGGCATTTCAATGGCCTTGAGCAACGCGTACTGCTGGCGTTCCTGCAGCCGCGGCGCCAGCACGCGGGCGACGGCGGCCACCAGCGCCGCTTCGCGTACGCCGGCCTGCGGTTCGTCGGCGGCATCCAGCCCGTCCAGTTCCAGCGTGCCCTGCGCCTCGTCGCGGGCGGTTTCTTCATCAAGATTCAGGAAGCGTTTGGCATAGTCCTGGATGGAAGCGCCCTGGAAATCCGGTTCCGCCAGGTATCCGCCGAGCTTCGTGTCGAACAGCGGCATCGGCAGTTCGATGCCTGCGCTGGCCAGCATGTGCAGATGGTCCTTATAGCCATGCACGGCCAGCGACGCCGCCCTTTGGGAGACGATGCGCTGGAACGCATCCTTCATCGAGGCATCATGGGGGTCGACGGCGACGGCATGGGCACCGCCCAGCAGCACCACGGTGGACACGCTGGACGATCCCGGCTTGGGGCTACCCTGCGCATACAGCGTCCAGGAAGCGTCGACGGCGGAGACGCAGTCGTTGGACTGCTCCTTGAGCTGCGCGGCCACGTCCATGGCGAGCGACGTCTCGTCAGGCTGGGGCGCCGGCAGGAAACTGGCCGCCCATGCCTCCAGAGCCGCCCCGTCGCCGACGACGTCGATGGCCGGATCGATGACGGCGGGATCGCTGCATTCCTCGACGGCCCCGGCGCCGGATGCATCGGGGGCCGTGAAGGCCGCAAGGAACTTCTGCCGGCTTTTCGCGCCGAAATCCAGCTGGCTGAACAGCGCATTGGCCGCCTCGGCGTCGATGTCGCCGAAGGTGAGCTGGTCGATGCCCACGCCAAGGTCGATGTCTCGCACCAGCGCATTGACCTTCCGGTTGAGCTTGACCTGCTCGATGTTCTCGCGCAGCGCATCGCCCTTCTTGCCCTTGATGTCGCCAGCGTGCTCGAGGATGCCTTCGAGGCCGCCGTATTCGTTGATCCACTTCGCCGCGAAGCCGTCGCCAACGCCCGGCACGCCGGGGATGTTGTCGGCCCCTTCCCCGCGCAGCGCGGCCAGATCGGGATACTGGCTGGGCGTCACATGGTACTTTTCCTCGATGGCGGCCGGGGTCATGTGCTTGAGGTCCTTGAAATGGTAGCCCGGGTACAGCACGGTGGTGTCCTCGTCGATCAGCTGGAAGGCATCGCGGTCGCCGGACAGCACCAGCGTGCGGTAGCCGGCCTGCTCGCCCATCGTCGCGAGCGTGGCGATGACGTCGTCGCCTTCGTATCCGGGCTTCTCGATGTAGGTGACGCCCAGGGCGGTGAGCGCCTGCTGGATCAGGGGGAACTGGCTGAGCAGCTCTTCCGGAGCCGCTTCGCGCGTTCCTTTGTACTGGCCCAGCAATTCGTTGCGGAAAGTCCCGCCGGCCACGTCGAAGGCGATGGCGAGGCGGTCCGGCCGCTCGGCGGCCACGACGTCGCCAAGCATGCTCAGGAATCCCCAGATGGCGTTGGTCGCCTGTCCGCCGGCGCTGGAGAAGTTCTCGACGGGCAATGCGAAAAACGCACGGAACGCAATCGAGTGGCCATCGACCACCAGCAGCGTTCCGCGCGTTCCGTTCTGTGTTTCAGTCATACTAACAGGAATACACCACGACCTTGGCTTTTGCCAGCCGCGGCGCCTTCCCTACTCTTCGCCCTTGTCGTCGGAATACTTCTCGATGATGGCCTGCGCCAGGCGCTTTTTCGGGATGCGCTGGTCCATCGACGTCTTCTGGATCCAGCGGAAAGCGCCCTGTTCGGTGAAGTTGGCCTTGTCCATCAGCAGCCCCTTGGCGCGGTCGACCAGCTTGCGCTCCTCCAGCGTGTCCTCCGCCTTGGCGAGCTTTTCCTCGGTCGCCTTGAGCTGTTCGCGCGTGGCTTCCAGTTCCTTCTCGTCGCGGTCGACGCTGTCCAGCAGGTCGTTGATCTCGGCAAAGCGGCCCATGGCCACCTCAATGGCGGGCAGCAGCTTCGATTCCTCGTAGGGCTTGGTCACGTACGCCATCGCGCCCGCGCCGATGGCTTGGCGCACCAGGTCGGTCTGCGAGAACGCGGTGAGCATGACGACCGGGGCGATGTTCTCGTCGCAGATGATGCCGGCCGCCGCGATGCCATCCATGCGGGGCATCTTGACGTCCATGCACACCACGTCCGGGCGCTTTTCGCGCGTCAGTTCGACTGCCTCCTCGCCGTTGGCCGCTTCGCCGACCACCTCGTAGCCGTTGTCCTCCAGCATCGCCACCAAATCCATGCGGTTGACCGATTCGTCCTCGGCCACCACCACCGTGCGCTTCGCCGGCTTGGCCGGCTCCTCGGCGGCGGCCTGCGCCAGTTCGTCGGCGCTCAGCACCTCGCGTTCGGTGTCGTCCGCAATCTGCTCGTTCTGATCTGCCATGCCCGTATCCTTTTTCATTCGTCATCGTCGCGCCATTCGCGGCATCCATTGCTTGCGGATCCTTAAGGCGCCCCACGCCCTGCCGCCATGCGGGCAGGTTGTCCGGTTCTTTTCCAAGCCAACATCTTACACTGCCGACGAACAAGGCGCGGCAGGGCGCCTTTCAGTTGTTTTCAGACGTTTCGTCGGGCACCCGGAAATGTGGGGAATGGTAGAGCCGCTGGATGGCGATGACGGACTTCGCGTCGAGGATCGTGCCGTTGAGCACCATGTCGTACGCTTCCTTGGGCGTATAGAAGCGCACGTAGGAACGGCTGGCGTCGGTCATGCCGCCATCGCCCACTTCCTTAAGCCCGTATGCGAAGAACAGGGACGTGTACTGGTTGGAGAAGCTCGGCGTATTGATGAAGCGGCAGAACTGCGTGAACTGCTCGGCTTCATACCCCACTTCCTCGCGCAGCTTGCGCTGGGCGACTTCCAGAGGGCTCTCCGACTTGCGCGTGGCGTGCCCTGCGGGGATTTCGAGCGTCCAGCGATGCACCGGAATGCGGTACTGCTCGACGAGCGGGATCTTGCCCTCGGGCGTCAGGCCGATGACGCCGACTGAATCGCCATTGTTCTTATGCAGCAGGAACCGTTCGAAATGGCCTACTTCATTGGAATTGAAAGCTACATGGTCGATATTGAAATAGTGGCTGTTGACGACGGACTCGCGGGTCTCTTCCTTGATCGGCGTCGGACGCCACGGGTCGAAACGGCGATAGGTCTCCTTGGTCATTGCATTCCCCCTTCATCGGCGAGAAGTTTTCGTTTTCAATGATAAGCAGATTAACCGCCCAACCGGCACCGGTATTCCCAGATTCCAAGGTGCCCCCGGTGGGACTCGAACCCACACTGCGCAGATTTTGAGGCTGCTTCCTCTACCAATTGGGATACAGGGGCATGGCCGTTGACGGCCGTATGCGAATATACCACACCGGCCGTCAACGGACAAACGCGCGTGGCGTTCAGTCGCAGGCGCCGACCGTGTGCACGTAGATCGAGTCGGTGCGGCCCGGCTTGTGCTCGCCCTGGGCGGAGCTCAGCACGACGATCTTATCGCCGTTGGAGACCTTGCCGGCCTCGCGCAGCACCTTGTCGGTGAAGACCATCAGGTCCTTGCGGGACATGTCGTGGTAGTCGTCGTCCAGCAGCACGCCTTCGGTGCCCCAGCTCAGGGCCAGCCAGTGGTAGGTATGCTCGTTGGTCGTCAGGCCGTAGATCGGCGTGGCCGGGCGTTCGCGGGACACGCGGTGCACGGTGGAGCCGGTCTGGGTGTAGGCGACGATGGCCTTGGCGTTGAGCTTGTCGGCAAGGTCGACGGCGGCCGAGGACACGGCGCCGGTGCTCGACATGTCGAGGTTCTTCAGCTTCGGGATGCGGTCGAAGCCATGCTCGGTGGCATAGCCGGAGATGCGGCTCATCGTCAGCACCGTTTCGGTCGGATAGTCACCGACGGCCGTTTCGTTGGAGGTCATCGTGGCGTCGGTGCCGTCGAGCACGGCGTTGGCGCAGTCGGACGCCTCTGCACGGCTCGGGACCGGGGAATGCACCATCGAGCCGAGGACCTCGGTGGCGACGATGACCGGCTTGGCGTACTGGCGGGCCAGTTCGATGCAGCGCTTGGTGACGAGCGGAACCTCTTCGAACGGCATCTCGACGGCCATGTCGCCACGGGCGACCATGATGCCGTCGAACGTCTTGACGATATCCTCGAGGTTCTCGACGGCCTGCGGCTTCTCGATCTTCGCGACGATCGGGATGCGGCGGCCTTCCTCGTCCATGATTTCATGGGCGCGGTCGATGTCGGAGGCGAAGCGCACGAACGACATGGCGATGATGTCGGCGCCGGTGCGGATGGCCCAGCGCAGGTCGTCCTCGTCCTTTTCGGTCAACGCCGGCAGCGAGACGGCGACGCCCGGCAGGTTGATGCCCTTGTGGCTGGACACGGGGCCGGCCACGACGACCTTGGTCACCACGTTGTTGCCCTCGACCTTGACGACCTCGAGGCGCACCTTGCCGTCGTCGATGAGGATCGGGTCGCCCGGGTGGCAGTCGCCCGGCAGCCCCTTGAACGTGCAGGACGTGATGTGCTCGTCGCCTTCGATGTCGTCGGTGGTGATGATGAACTCCTGGCCGGCCTTGAGCTGGACCTTGTCCTCGCCGTCGGCGTTCTTCTTGAACCAGCCGCAGCGGATCTTCGGGCCCTGAAGGTCGACGAGGACCGCGACGTTGCGGCCGGTCGTCTTGGAGGCTTCGCGCACGTTGTTGTAGACGCGGAGATGGTCATCCGGAGTGCCATGCGAACGGTTCAGGCGGGCGACGTCCATGCCCGCCTCGACCAGCTTGGTGAGGTTCTCGAGCGATTCGGTGGCGGGACCGATGGTGTCCACAATCTTGGCTTTGCGCATGAATATTATCCCTTTTCACTATGAAACCGGGCCTGGGGCCCGCTTGTCGCTCACCAGTGTAGCGCGGCGCCCCGAAAGAATCACCTGAAGGACGCCGTTTTTCCGTTATCGGTAACAGGCATTGCCGCGCATGGGTTTGGCTACACGCAAAAGGCCCATTCAGTCCTTGCGCGAGGATGCGAGCGAGCGGTCTTTGAGGATGCTGGCCACGGCCGCCCCGCCAATCGAGACGATGATGACGGCCAGAGAAAGCCATGTCGGGATTTCCGGCACCCACGACACGGGCTGGCCCGAATTGATGAACGGCAGCGTATTGCCGTGCAGCGCCTCCATGATCAGCTTGACGCCGATGAAGCCAAGCACGATCGACAGGCCGACGGGCAGGTAGACGAGCTTGTCGAGCATGGCGCCCAGCAGGAAGTACAGCTGCTGCAGGCCCAGCAACGCGAAGACGTTCGCCGTGAACACGATGAACGGGTCCTTGGTCAGGCCGAAGATCGCCGGAATCGAATCGCATGCGAACATGACGTCGGTCGTGCCGATCGTCAGGAACACGATGAGCATCGGCGTGAAGTACTTGACGCCGTCGTGCGTGACGCGCAGCTTCTTGCCATCGTAGTCGTTGGTCATGTGCGTGACCTTGCGCAGCAGGCGGATGACGCCGTTCTCATGGAACTCCTCGTCGTCGTCCTCGCCGCGCGCGACCTTGACGGCGGTGTAGATCAGGAAGGCGCCGAACAGGAAGAACACCCAGGTGAACCGCTCGATCAGCGCAGCGCCGACAAGGATGAACAGGCCGCGCAGGACCAGCGCGATCGTGATGCCGACTGACAGGACGTATTTCTGCAGGTTCTTGGGCACTGAGAAGTTCGACATGATGATGACGAACACGAAGAGGTTGTCGATGCTGAGCGAATACTCGGTGAGCCAGCCCGAATAGAACTCGATGGCCGGCTTCGAGCCGGCCACGAGCCACATCAGCGCGCCGAACACGATGGCTGCGCCGACGAAGAACGCGATATGCCGTACGCATTCGCCCGTCGAGGGCACATGGGGCTTGCGGCCGATGATGAACAGGTCCACGATGAAGAACACGCCGAGCACGACGTAGGTCGCGATCATAAACGCAAGAGGGGTTTCAGCCATAAGCCAACAGCATACGTTCGCAGGGTGACGCAGCCACCCCTCTCGCTATTTTGCCGCTTCGGTCATGCCGCGCAGCTCCTTCTTCAAATCGCGGATTTCGTCGCGCAGGCGCGCGGCGAGCTCGAACTGCAGCTGCTCGGCGGCCGTATGC
Organism: Bifidobacterium sp. LH_450; assembly: GCF_056356715.1. NCBI lineage: Bacteria > Bacillati > Actinomycetota > Actinomycetes > Bifidobacteriales > Bifidobacteriaceae > Bifidobacterium > Bifidobacterium sp. LH_450. The sequence goes on from NZ_JBKEUU010000001.1 coordinate 245,754, forward strand.
ATCTGTTCGGACAGCTGGCGGATGAGGTCGGCGAGGTCCTGGGCCGGCAGCCCGGCCTTGAGGATCTCCTCGTGGCGCCGATCGCTTTCCTCCGGGCTGGCGGCCGGCACGCCCAGATGCGAATTGCCGGCCTTGTTGGCGTTGCGGTAGCCGCCTTCCAGCAGCTCCTGCGTGTCGACGTCCTCCTTGGCGAGCATGTCGTTGACGTCCGAGATCTTCTTGATCAGGGGCTTCGGATCGATGCCATGCTCCTTGTTGTAGGCGATCTGGATGTCGCGGCGCCGGTTCGTTTCGCTGATTGCCTTGTCCATCGCGTCGGTGACGTCGTCCGCGTACATGATGACGGTGCCGTCGACGTTGCGCGCCGCGCGCCCGATCGTCTGGATCAGCGAGCGGTACGAGCGCAGGAAGCCTTCCTTGTCGGCATCGAGAATCGCCACCAGCGACACTTCGGGCAGATCGAGGCCCTCGCGCAGCAGGTTGATGCCGACGATGACGTCGATCTTCCCCTCGCGCAGCTGCCGCAGCAATTCGACGCGGCGCAGCGTGTCGACGTCCGAATGCAGGTATTCGACCTTGATCCCCCGCTCCAGCAGGTAGTCGGTCAGGTCCTCCGCCATCTTCTTCGTCAGCGTCGTGACCAGCGTGCGCTCGTTCTTCGCAACGCGGTCCTTGATTTCGGCAAGCAGATCGTCGATCTGCCCGTCGACCGGGCGCACGTCGATCTTCGGGTCGACCAGGCCGGTCGGACGGATGATCTGCTCGACGACGCCGTCGGAAAGCCCCAGCTCATAGTCGCCGGGCGTTGCGGACAGGTACACGGTCTGCCCGACGCGATCGAGGAATTCAGGCCACTTGAGCGGCCGGTTGTCCATCGCACTCGGCAGCCGGAACCCGTGCTCGACCAGCGTGCGCTTGCGGGAGGCGTCGCCTTCGTACATCGCGCCGATCTGCGGCACGGTGACGTGGCTTTCGTCGATGACCAGCAGGAAGTCGTCGGGGAAGAAGTCGAGCAGCGTATGCGGCGGCGTGCCGGGGGCGCGGCCGTCGAAATGCCGCGAATAGTTCTCCACACCGGAGCACACGCCGACCTGCGAAAGCATCTCCAGATCGTAGGCGGTGCGCATCTGCAGGCGTTGCGCCTCCAGTTCCTTGCCCTGCTTGCGCAGCTCGGCGAGCCGTTCGTCGAGCTCCTTCTGGATGGACGTCAGCGCCCGTTCCATGCGCTGGGGTCCGGCGACGTAATGGGATGCCGGGAAGATGTGCACCGATTCCTCCTGGCGGATGACGTCGCCGGTGAGCGGATGCAGCATGGATATCCGGTCGATTTCGTCGCCGAAGAACTCGATGCGCACCGCGAGCTCTTCATAGACCGGAATGATCTCGACGGTGTCGCCGCGCACGCGGAACGTGCCGCGGGTGAATGCGATGTCGTTGCGCTTGTACTGCATGTCGACGAACGTGCGCAGCAGGGCGTCGCGCTCGATCTGCTGCCCCTCCTTCAGGAACAGCATGCGGCCGGCGTATTCCTCCGGCGTGCCCAGGCCGTAGATGCAGCTGACGGTGGCGATGACGACGCAGTCGCGGCGCGTCAGCAGGTTGGCGGTCGCCGCATGGCGCAGCCGCTCGACGTCGTCGTTGATATTGGAATCCTTTTCGATGTACGTATCCGTCTGCGGGATGTAGGCTTCCGGCTGGTAGTAGTCGTAATAGCTGACGAAATAGCTGACGGCGTTGTCCGGCATCAGCTCGCGGAATTCGGCGCACAGCTGCGCGGCTAGCGTCTTGTTCGGCTCGATGATCAGCGTGGGCCGCTGCAGCCGCTCAATCAGCCATGCCGTCGTCGCCGTCTTGCCGGTGCCGGTGGCTCCCATCAGCACGACGTCGTTCTCGCCGCCCTCGATGCGTTCGGCGAGTTCGTCGATGGCCTGCGGCTGGTCGCCGCTCGGCTGGTACGGCGACTTGACGACGAAGGGCTTGTCGGCACGTTCGATATTCGTTCCCATTACGCTGCCTCCCGCTTGAACTGCGCATAGAGCCTGTCCGCTTCCTCCAGCATACGCGGCAGCGGCTCGGTTGTGTCGATGACGATATCGGCGATGGCGCGGCGCTGCGCTTCCGTAGGCTGCGAGCGGATGCGGCCGGCCGCCTGCCGTGCGCTCATGCCGCGCGTGGCGACCATCCGCTCGATGCGCAGCGTTTCAGGGGCCTCGACCGTCACGACATGGTCGAAGGAGAACGGCAATGTATCGACGACTTCCGCCAGCAACGGGATGTCGTGGACGACAACGCCGCCGGATACGCCCCGTTCCGCTTCCTGCGCAAGGGAGAAGATCGCCGGGTATTCGATGGCCATAAGCCGTTCGCGCGGCGTCAGGTTGATGCTTTCCCAAGATTCACCAGCGGCGTTGGTTTGTTCGGTATCGCTTTCCTCGGCTCCCCCGAATACGTATTGCGCCATCCAGCCGCGGTCAAGCGTGCCGTCGGCGCTGATCGCTTGCGGGCCGAACTGCGCGGCAATCTCCTGAAGCACCGACGAGCCGGGCTCCACGACGCGACGCGCGAGCACGTCGTAGTCGATGACATAGGCGCCCAGCTCCCCCAAACGGCGCGAAACGGTGGATTTGCCTGCGGCGATGCCGCCCGTGAGGCCAATGCGGACAATCTTCACAGCGCCCATCATACAAGCCTTAAGCCCGGCACTGGAAAATAGGCGCCCCGCTCGGCGCAAACCGAACGGGGGCCATCAAACAGCATCAAGCGAATAGGCCGAAAGAAACCTACTGGCGCCCACGTTCATTCACCCACACGGCAGACTTCAGGCGGACAGCTATAGAAGACGTCGTCACTGGAAAGGGGCGCAAGCTCCTCCCCATACCGCTGGATGACGACGCACAACGTGCCGCCGGGAGGATTCTGCGCATCCACCTGGAACCCATATTCCATAGGATCGGTACCTGCTGCAAGCGCCGTAACGGTCAAAGGCTCCTCTACCATCTGAATGGCTGCTGGAGGAGATCCAGACCCTTCATAGATTGCCTCGCAGTCGGCCGCAGGGTTGATATCGCAATCGACCCGATAGGTATACCGTGTAATGAGCCGCAGCCCACGCTCAAGCTGTTCCTTGGAGGGCTTCTCCTGGTAGTCCATCGACATCGCTATCTGCGTCTGTCCGGAGGGCAGCGGATTGTCGTCTCCCAAGCCGCTCAGATCCAGCAGGAACGCATCCTCGTCCTCCGGGCTTTCGGACTGCTGGCTGATTTCTATGCAGCCACCGTTTGGCTTGCAGAATCTTCCCCATATGCGAACCATCCATAAATCATCCCAGGAAATCGCCTCCCTAGTGGCATAGGTCTCTTCGTAGGATGGTTCAGCATCATCTGCAGCAGCTGCGGAAGTCGACGTCTTCGGCGATGACGACGGGGAAGCCGCGCTCCCGGTCGTTTCGCTATTCACGGCCGGTGACTTCCTATCCGTAGCTGCATTTGCCGTCTCGCTATGGGCACTGGAGCGCTCCTCGTCCTGAGCCGCGGACGTCGTCCGCACGGAAGGCAGCATGAGGCTTCCTGCCAGCAGCGCAATGCTGCCGACAATGCCCACGATATCGGCGATCATGATCGGCTTGTCAGCCATGTTTTTCCCCTTCCCCCATCTGATCGATGCACTGCCTGGCAGCCCTAGCGGGCGTACTGCGACATGCGCAGCCGGTCATTTTCCCGTTCCAGCTCTTCCTGCTGATCCTTAAGCTCCCTGATTTGGCACTCAAGCTGCTGTATTTGCGCGCATTTGAGCGCATAGTTCTCCTGGGCGGCATCGGCGGCTTGCGTGCATCTGGCAAGTTCGCGCTGCTCCTGCGCAATCTGCTCACGTCGCTGACCATATACTTCCTGCCATTCGCGGGCCTCCTGCACGGAATCGGCCTGCCCGCAGGCAAGCGCATGGTGCAGATCCTGCGCACCGGCATCGGTGCGGAATCCCTGCGGCAACGCCTGCAGCAATTCCCGGCGCTTTTTGTTGGCGTTTTCCCCAGATGCTTTCGATGCGCGCTCAAGCTGCCTCAGCCCTTGGGCATTCGGCGCTATTTTCTTGAGAAGGATAAAAGCCGTCAACCCATAGGCGAAGCATGCCAACGCTATGACGGCCGGCAATGAAGCATATGCGGTACCCGCCAGCACCATGCATACGGCAATCACGAATACCAAGGCGCCGATTCCCGTCGCGCATTCCACATGTTTGTCCAGCATGGCAATGATTCCCAGCCGCTCGCGAACGGCTTCGCTCCTGTCCGCCTCGTCATTGCCGCGAACCAAAAGCGACTGGTATTGGCCGAGCACCTGCATGACTTGATGAAGTCCGTTATCGGTTCCCATTGTCATCACCCTTCCTTATGCCTGAAAGCTAGAGGGGGCTACCCCTCGTTTTCGCAATCGATTCAGCTGATTTCGCCAGCCAGCACACGTTCGGGATCAACGCCGTGTGCTGCGATGGTGCCACGCAGGGAGCGGTTTTCCTGCTGGACCTGGGAATACAGCGTGTTCTGCGCGGAAAACAGCCGTTGGACTTCCACTAGATCGACCAGTTCCAAAGTGCGGGACTTTTGAAGGTATTCCGCTTCCCGGTCACGCTGCTGCTCCTGTTGGGACTGCAATCCGCTGATTGCCGCTGCATGGCATGCGCTGTCATAGTCGATGCTCGCCTGGCGAAGGTGGAATCCTTCCCCCTGTGGCAGCCGTGCACGCAGCTCGCGCAACACGGAAGGGTCCCGATACCATTGCGGAATGAGCCGAAGGATTCCCCGCTGCTGCTCTTCCAGCTTGCGCAGAGCCGTACGCGCCTCTTCTCCGTGTTGCGCGTCGTCGCCCAGAGGCGACACTTCACTTGAAAGTCCCTGCAGCTTGGCCAAAGCAGTGATAAGAGCTGCAACGGCAAGGATGCCGAACAGCCATGCGCACGGCTGAATGCCCTCCATCTGCTCGGCAACGGCAATGATGATCGCCATGCCGCCGCTTGCCGTGGCGACGATCAGCCATGCCATGGCATTGAGCAAACGCTGCTGCGTTCTCTCAGGTGAATGCGCCCGGTCATCCGCTATCCGTTGCTCCAGTTTCTCCCGGCGATCCAAGGCAGACGAAACATCCAGAAGCGTCTTGCGAACCTGGTCGTCATTAAGTTCGCAAAGACGGTCAACCTGCTTCACTGGTACAGCACTGCTCATGGCTCCCCCTTCTCTCCCCCCTGTGTGTGCTCAGTTGGCGTTATATCCGTTTATCCGCGTTGCCAGCGCCTGCTTCCACCATGCTTCACGCTCGAGAACGCGGTGAGGATCCACTCGCATGTTGTAATTTTCAAGCAGCACGAACTGGAAATGTTTGCGCGCGTAGTCGATGCCCTGCGCATTGATGAGATCGGTCAGCATGACGTTGCCGCCATGGCCTGTTTCGATATACTGTGCCCATCGGCCCAGTATTCCACCATTGAGTGAGGTCGCGGACCCGATATACAGCGCACCCGTCGACCGATCGACAATGGCGTATACGCCTTGCTGATGTTCCAAAGGCATCATCCATTCACTCCGGTGCTGCCGGATGATGCGTTCCAATTCAACGAAGCCTAGGCAGATATTGTCATAGCCAGGAAAAGCTTTCCCGCCATATGGTTCCGGAAGGATCTCAAGCACCGTCATCTCGTCAATAAGGCCGGTCGCCCATCTTGCGGGCTGCTGAGTGTCCTTATGGTATCCAACGATCACCCGTCCGAACAGCGGCCGGAATCGCTCTTCGTATTCGCCGCGATATTTGTTGGCTGGAGTTTCGTCCTCACTGGCACAAACCTTGAGGATGCCGGCAAGAAGCCATTGATCGCCATCAAGATGAACCAGCGACAACACGCGATACCCTATGCGCAATGTTTCGTATCGTCCTCGGTTCAGTGTCCATTCCGCATCGAACGCAGCAGGATCGTCAAGGTATACGTCCAGAGCGTTGACTTCGGCTGTTCCCCGATTGAAACGGACCTTGGTTTCGGACAATTCCCGGCTGTCCAGTCCAAGAATCTGATTGAGCTTTATGGCAGCGGTCATAATGCACCTCCGTCAGCTGGATTGCCTGCGGCTTCCTTGCCGCATAGCCCATAAGCCTACCCCCCCCCCCGCTGTTTTTTGTCAACTTTTGCCGGGATGGAATGGCAGCTGTCAATCACCGTTTTTCAAATCACAGCGGCATATATCGGGAATGGAATCGAAGTATTTTACATGGACACAGAGCAACCTTTTCCTTATCCGCAAACGGTCTTTTAGACTTGAATTCGGAGACTAGGCAAAAGAAAATGCACGCTGAGCCTCGCAACGTGAGGTTATGTTGAAATGCCGCAAACCCATAAACGTAAAAAGGGATTCCAGCCAAAACAGCTGGAACCCCTTTCCTATCCTCGCTAGAGGAACCTAGCTTCTAGAAGCTCACTTCTTCTCGCTCAGCAGCTGCTCGCGCAGGGCGGCCAGCTGGTCGGAGTCGGCGAGGGTGCCGTTGGAAGTGGATTCGGAGGAGTAATTGGAGACTTCCTCGACCTTCTCTTCCTTCGGGGCGGCCTGGCCGTCCTCGGCAGCGGAAGCCTCGGCGTTCTCGAGCTCCTTGGCGACGAACTCCTTGTGCTCTTCCCACAGGTCGTGGGCGGCAGCGTACTGGTTCTCCCACTCTTCACGCTGCTGCTCGTAGCCGGCGATCCACTCGTTGGTGTTCGGGTCGAAGCCTTCGGGGTACTTGTAGTTGCCCTGCTCGTCGTATTCGGCCGGCATGCCGTACAGCGCCGGATCGAAGTCCTCGGAAGCCGGGTCGACGGAGTCGTTGGCCTGCTTGAGGGACAGCGAGATGCGGCGACGGTCGAGATCGACGTCGATGACCTTGACGAAGACCTCTTCGCCCGGCTTGACGACGGTCTCCGGGTTCTCGACATGGCGGTTGGCGAGCTCGGAGATGTGCACCAGGCCCTCGATGCCGTCCTCGACGGAGATGAACACGCCGAACTGGACGATCTTGGTGACCTTGCCGCGCACGATCTGGCCCGGCACGTGGGTGCGGGCGAAGCGCTGCCACGGATCTTCCTGCGTAGCCTTGAGCGACAGGGAGATGCGTTCGCGGTCGAGATCGACGTCGAGCACCTCGACGGTGACCTTGTCGCCGACCTTGACGACCTCGGACGGGTGGTCGATGTGCTTCCAGGACAGCTCGGAGACGTGGATCAGGCCGTCAACGCCACCGAGATCGACGAATGCGCCGAAGTTGACGATGGAGGACACGACGCCTTCGCGGATCTGGCCCTTCTTGAGCTGCGAGAGGAAGGTCTCGCGCACTTCGGACTGGGTCTCCTCGAGGTACTGGCGACGGGACAGCACCACGTTGTTGCGGTTCTTGTCGAGCTCGAGGATCTTCGCCTTGATGGCCTGACCGATGTACGGCGACAGGTCGCGCACGCGGCGCATTTCAACGAGCGAAGCCGGCAGGAAGCCACGCAGGCCGATGTCGACGATGAGGCCGCCCTTGACCGCTTCGATGACGGTGCCTTCGACGACGCCATCGGCTTCCTTGATCTTCTCGATATCGCCCCAGGCGCGCTCGTACTGCGCGCGCTTCTTGGACAGGATCAGACGGCCTTCCTTGTCTTCCTTGGTGACAACGAGGGCCTCGACGGTATCGCCGACTTCGACGACGTCGTCGGGATCGACGTCCTTCTTGATGGAAAGTTCGCGGGAGGGAATGACGCCCTCGGTCTTGTAGCCGATGTCGAGAAGGACCTCGTCGTGATCGACCTTGACGACGGTGCCTTCGACCAGATCGCCATCATCGAAGTTCTTGATGGTGGAATCGACTGCCTTGATGAAGTCGTCCACGCTGCCGATGTCGTTGAGCGCGACCTTGGTGACTTCGTTATTGTTCTCTGCCATGTAATGTGGTTTCTTACGAATTGAGTAGGTGGATAATATCGGTATTCAATTATGCCGAACGCGTTGCTGGCGCATTCGGTTTTCCACTGTACCCGAAGCCGTGGTCGTTTCACAGAGGAAAAATTCGGGCGTGTCGCGCCCTACAGGTACAGGCGTTCCGCCATTTCCACGACGTTCTCCAGCAGCATCGCCCGCGTCATCGGACCCACCCCGCCCGGGTTGGGCGTGTAGGCGCTTGCCTTGCCATAGCAGTCCGGATCGACGTCCCCCTTGATGCGGTATTTCCCGGCGACCGCGTCATACCAGCGCGATACGCCGACGTCGACGAGCACGGCGCCGTCCTTGACCATGTCGGGGGTGACGAATCCGGCGGAGCCGACGGCGGCGATGACGACGTCCGCCCGCGAAACGTGCTCCGCGACGTCGCGCGTGCCGGTATGGCACAGCGTGACGGTGGCGTTGACGGCCTTGCGCGTCAGCATCAGGCCGATGGTGCGCCCGATGGTGATGCCGCGCCCCAGCACGCACACCTCCTTGCCCGCCAGATCGATGCCGTAGGCCCCCAGCAGCTCGAGGATGCCCCTAGGCGTGCACGGCAACGGGGTCTCAAGCCCCGAACCCACGTGCAGCACCAGTTCCCCGAGATTGTACGGGTGCATGCCATCGGCGTCCTTGGCCGGATCGATGGCGTCGATGACGGCGTTGCCGTCGATGCTATCCGGCAGCGGCAGCTGCACGATGTAGCCGGTGCATGCGGGGTCGGCGTTGAGGTTCTCGCAGGCGTCCAGCACGTCGCGCTGCGTGGCCTGCGCCGGCAGCTCCACCTTGATGGAGCGGATGCCCACCTCGGCGCAGTCGGAATGCTTGCCGGCGACGTATTTGACGGAACCGGGGTCCTCGCCTACCAGCACCGTCGCCAGGCCCGGGACATGGCCTGCTTCGGCAAGCCTGTTCACGCGCTGCGCGAGCTGGGCTTTCTTTGCGGCGGAAACCTTTTTGCCGTCGAGTATGATTGCCATCGGAAACCCTTTCGTTGGTCGGTTGCGGCATGTGCCGGCACCCGCACCACCTTAGCGCGTGAGGACAGCTCCGGCGCGGGCGGTCTTGACAGGCGGCTGGCGGAAGGAAGAGACGATGGACGACCATAGGCGGTGAAGGAACCCGATGAAGCGACCCGCAAGGACAATCTGGAAGATCGCGGCCGCGGCGGCCGCATGCTGCATGGCGCTGGGCGCCGCCGGATGCGGCTGGGCCTCGGTGGACGACTCGTCGTCGCCCAGCGCAAGCACGTCCGCCGACGCCGGCCCCATCACCGTCGTCGCGTCGCTGAACCAATGGGGCTCCGTGGCCGAGCAGATCGGCGGCGACGACGTGTCCGTCACGTCCATCCTCGGCTCGGCATCCGTCGACGCCCATGATTTCGAGCCCACCACCGCCGACGTCGCCAAGCTGGAGAAGGCGGACGTCGTGCTGGTCAACGGAGCCGGCTACGACTCCTGGGCCGACAAGGCGCTGGGCTCGGGCGCCACGCGCATCTCGGTCGCCGAAACGGTCGGCGCCATGGAAGGCGACAATCCGCACCTGTGGTTCTCGAAGGACGCGCGCAACGCTGTCGCCAAGGAGCTGTGCGATACGTTCAGCAAGCTGCGCAGCGACAGGAAGGATGCGTTCGAAGCCAACTACGCCTCCTGGTCGAAAGGCGAAAGCGCCCTCGAGGAGACGATGAAGGAATTCAGCGCCGCGCACCCCGGGCTGCGCTATGCGGCGACCGAAAGCCTCGCCTACTACCTGATGAGCGACCTGGGGTTCGAGGACGCCACGCCGAAGGGCTTCGCCCAGGCGATGGCCAACGGCAGCGAGCCCGCGGCCTCCGATATCAAGGAATTCCAGGAACTGATCGACGGCAGCGGCGTGTCGCTGCTGGTCAACAACGCGCAGGAAAGCAACGACACGACGAAGGAACTCGTCAAGCTGGCGCAGTCGAAGGGCATCCCCGTACTCGACGTCACCGAACAGATGCCGCAGGACGAGCAGACGCTGACCGACTGGATCTCCTCGCTGGTCGAGCAGGTGTCCTCGGACCTCCAGCAAGAGGACGAGGCATCCGGCGAGCCGTCGGCGCAGGCTACGCCCAGCGGTTCCGCCGACGCTTCCTCCAGTGCCGCGCAGTGACCGGCTGCGAACCTTATTGAGAATGATTGTCAATAGCGGGTGCCAAGGTGGCCACAACCGCCAATCCTGTGGAATCGAGGGAGCATGACGTCAAGCGAAAACGCGCCGGCCATTGCATGCCGCGGCGTCGCGATCAAGCGCGGCGGAAACCTCATCTGGAGCCAGGGCACGTTTTCCATTTCCTCCGGCTCCGTCACCGCCATCGTCGGCACGAACGGCGCCGGCAAGACGACGCTGATGAAGGCGGAGCTCGGCCTCATCCCGATTGCCGAGGGGACGCTGGACGTGCTCGGCAAGCCGGCCGGCACGATGAACCAGCAGATAGGCTACGTCCCGCAGGCGTACGTGTCGCAGATCGACTCGTCGCTGACCGCCGAGCAGTCGGTGCTGCTGGGGCTGACCGGCACCCGGTTCGGCTTCCATCCGGTTACGCGCGCGCAGAAGGCGAAGGCGATGGAGGCGATGGAATTCACCGGCATCGCGGACAAGGCGAAGATGCGCCTGTCCGAACTGTCGGGAGGGCTGCGCCAGCGCGTCGCCATTTCCCAGGCGCTCGTTTCGGACCCGCGCCTGCTGATGCTCGACGAGCCGCTGGCCAACCTGGACCTGTCGAGCCAGCGCTCGACGGTGCGCATCCTGGCCAAGCTCAACCGGGAGCTCGGCATGACGATCCAGGTCGTCGCCCACGACCTCAACATGCTGCTGCCGATCCTCGACGGCGCCGTCTACCTGCTCGATGGCCACCCCCACTACGCCAGCCTCAACAAGGTCCTCGACTCGAAGCTGCTCACCCACCTGTACGGCACCAACGTCCAGGTCGTCACCACGCCGCAGGGCGACATGTTCGTCACGCCCACTTCCGACCGGCCCGGGCAGGGCGAGCGGGACATGCACCAGGCATCCGAACTGGCCGGATACCACCACCATCATGACCATGAGGACGACGCGCCACGCGCCGCACGGAAGGACTAGCACATGGGCGCTTCATTGTCGTACGACCCCCAGTGGATGGACACGCTCGGCACGTCCTTCATGACGCGGGCCTTCATCGCCGGGCTGTGCATCGCCGTAGCGGCCGGCATCGTCGGATACTTCACGATTGCGCGCCAATCGACGTTCGCGGCGCACGCGCTGGCCCATATCGGCCTGCCGGGGGCTACCGGAGCGGTGCTGCTCGGACTGCCGGTATCGCTGGGCATGGGCGCATTCGCCCTTGGCGGGGCGCTGGTCATCGCGGCGCTGGGCAAGAAGGCGTCGCAACGCGAAATCGCCACGGGCACCGTGCTGGCATTCGCCACCGGCCTGGGCCTGTATTTCGCGCGCATGTCCAGTTCCGCTTCCCAGCAGTTCCAGTCGATCCTGTTCGGATCGATCCTGACGATCACCCATGACCAGATCATTGGCTTCATCATCTTCGACGTCGTGCTGCTGGCGGTGTTCGCCGTCGTCTACCGCCCGATGCTGTTCAGCTCGCTCGACGAGCAGGTGGCCCAGGCCAAAGGCGTGCCGGTAACGCTGATGAACGTGCTGTACATGGCCATCCTCGCCGGCGTCATCACGATTGCGGTCCCTGCCGTGGGCACGCTGCTGATCTTCGCACTGGTGGTCACGCCGGCCGCCACGGCGAACATCGCGACCGCCTCCCCGTTCAAGGCGATGGCAATGGCCACCGGCCTGTGCCTGCTGGCGATCTGGGGCGGCCTGGTGCTGTCCGCGATGTTCCCCGCTCCGCCGAGCTTCGCGATCGTCACGCTCTCGACGCTCTTCTGGGGCATCGCCAAGGGCGTGGAGGCGCTGCGCAAGCGCTAGAAAATCAAGCTCCTGACGAGTAGCTGGGCAGCTTCTTGTTCTGGGGGGCAGAGCTATTCAGCCCGCGCTTCATCTGCACGGCGCAGCAGCGCCGTGGCCATCGCCGCGATGCCTTCGCCGCGGCCGGTGAAGCCCATGCCGTCGCTTGTCGTCGCGCACACCGACACCGGGCATCCCATCGCGCCGGACAGCGCTTCCTGCGCTTCGCCACGGCGCCTGCCGATTTTCGGACGGTTGCCGATGACGGTGACGGCGGCGTTGACGGGAACCCAGCGTGCTGCGCGCAATGCCGCAGCGACTTCTTCCAGCATGGCGATGCCGTCCATGCCGGCGCCGCGCGAATCGGGGCCGACGCCGAAAAACGAGCCGATATCCCCCGCTCCTGCAGCCGAAAGCGCCGCGTCGATCAGCGCGTGGACGGCGACGTCGCCGTCGGAATCGCCGTCGATGCCGCTGCCCTCGCCTTCCCATGCCAGCCCGCACACCTTCAGCGGATGAGCGGGATCCGGCTCCGTTAGGAAACGGTGGGCATCAACGCCAAGGCCGGTCCTCAGGGACTCCCCGGGGACCGGCCCAATGGCTTGTACGGTCATTTCTTCTTCTTCGCCGTCTTCTTGGATTCGGCTTCGATGCGCGCCAGCGTATCGGCGGCCGCTTCCTGCGGAGCGAACGTATGGTGGCCATCGTCGCCCGGCTGCGGCTCGGCATAGCCAAGATTGACGTCCAGCAAACGCTGCGCCTCCGACTCCTCGAGCTTTTCCGACAGCGCGATTTCAGAGGTCAGGATGCTGCGGGCCTTGGTAAGCATGCGCTTCTCGCCGGCGGACAGGCCGTGCTCGTCGACGTCGCGCTGGGCGAGGTCGCGGACCACTTCGGCGATCTTGTTCACGTCGCCGGTCGCGATCTTCTCGACGTTGAGCTTGTAGCGGCGCGACCAGTTCATTTCCTTTTCGATGATCGGCGTACGCAGGATCTCGAAGACCTTGGCGACTTCCTGTGCGTCGACGATGTCGCGCACCCCTACCTTCTTGGCGTTCTCGACCGGCACGTTGATGACCAGGCCATCGGAAGACAGCACCGAAAGCTGCAGGTATTCCCTCGTGATGCCCTTCACCGTACGTTCGGTAATGGCCTCAACCTTCGCCGCACCGTGGCGTGGATAAACGACCATATCGCCGACTTTGTACCCCATGAACCCTCCGTTTTGGCAGACGTAAACATCTTTATTGTGCCAGCGGCGGTGGACGATGCGCCGCCTTCAGCCAAAAAGTAAGAGAATTGTCTGGGAATGTGAGTGAAAGGCCCCCGAATCTTCACATTCATGCTTATGCTTTTGCCATGACAACAAAAACAACATCAAAGAAAGGCGCCGCCGCACTGGCAGCGCCGGTCGCGGTGAACGCCGACCAGCTCAACGCAGTGAGCAACGGCCAGTTCTACAACCCGCACCAGATTCTCGGCGCCCACCTCGGGGAGGGCAAGGACGCCGCATCCACGACGGTACGCGTGCTCAAGCCGCTCGCCAAGTCCGTGACGATCGTCACGCCGGACGGCGAGACCCCGGCGACGCACGAACATAACGGCGTGTTCGTCGCCGTCGTGCCCTCGGTACGTTCCAAGGGCGGCCAGTACGGCGTCCCGGACTACCGCATCCGCACCGAATACGAGAACGGCGACGTGACCGTCTGCGACGATCCCTACCGCTACCTGCCCACCATCGGCGACACCGACCTCTACCTGTTCGGCGAGGGGCGCCACGAGCGCCTCTGGGAGGTCATGGGCGCGCACGTCAAGTCGTACGACGACCCGATGGGCTCCGCCGACGGCACGAAGGGCCAGCCGGTCGAAGGCACCGCGTTCACCGTGTGGGCGCCCAACGCGCATGCCGTGCGCGTCGTCGGCGACTTCAACGGCTGGGACGGCCGCGCGTTCGCCATGCGCGAACTGGGTTGCTCGGGCGTCTGGGAGCTGTTCGTGCCGGGCGTGGGCGAAGGCGAGATCTACAAGTTCGAGATCCTCAACGCCTACGACAACTGGGAGATGAAGGCCGACCCGATGGAGCGCTCGCACGAGATCCCGCCGCGCACCGGCTCGATCGTCGTCAAGTCGCACCACGAGTGGGCCGACCAGGACTGGATGGAGGCCCGCGCCGCCACCGATCCGCACCAGGGGCCGGTCAGCATCTACGAAGTGCATGCCAACAGCTGGCGCAAGGACGTCCACAATTACCGCGAGCTGGCCGACAAGCTCGTTCCCTACGTGCAGAAGCTGGGCTTCACGCACGTCGAGTTCATGCCGCTGGCCGAGCACCCGTTCGGCGGCTCCTGGGGCTACCAGGTTACCGGCTACTACGGCATCGACTCGCGCCTGGGCTCCCCCGACGACTTCAAGTACCTCGTCGAGAAGCTCCACGAGGCCGGCATCGGCGTCATCATGGACTGGGTGCCCGCCCATTTCCCGAAGGACTCCTTCGCGTTGGGGCGCTTCGACGGCACGCCGCTGTACGAGGATCCGGACCCGCTGCGCGGCGAACATCCCGACTGGGGCACCTACATCTTCAACTTCGGCCGCCGCGAGGTGCGCAACTTCCTGGTGGCGAACGCCGGCTACTGGCTGGCCGAATACCACATCGACGGCCTGCGCGTCGACGCCGTCTCCTCGATGCTCTACCTGGACTACAGCCGCGAGAACGGCCAGTGGCGCCCGAACCGGTTCGGCGGCCGCGAGAACCTCGAGGCCATCGAGTTCATCCAGGAAGCCAACGCCACGGCGTACAAGAACAACCCGGGCATCATGATGATCGCCGAGGAATCGACCGCCTACCCGGGCGTCACGGCGCCTACCGACGCCGGCGGCCTGGGCTACGGCCTCAAGTGGAACATGGGCTGGATGCACGATACGCTGCAGTACCTGCACGAGGAGCCGATCAACCGCAAGTGGCACCACGACGAGATCACGTTCTCGATGGTGTACGCCTATTCGGAGAAGTACGTGCTGCCCATTTCCCATGACGAGGTGGTGTACGGCAAGGGGTCGCTGTACGGCAAGATGCCGGGCGATGACTGGCAGAAGTACGCCGGCGTGCGCATGCTGTTCGCCTACCAGTGGGCGCATCCGGGCAAGAACCTGTCGTTCATGGGCAACGAGCTTGCCCAGTACGGCGAATGGGACTGCAACGGCCAGCTCGACTGGGACTGCCTCAACTGGCCCGACCACCGCGGCGTGCAGGAGCTGGTGGGCGACCTCAACGCGCTGTACAAGAGCCGCCCGGCGCTGTGGAGCCAGGACTTCACGCCCGACGGCTTCCAGTGGCTGACCAGCGACGATGCCGACCACAACGTGCTGTCGTTCATGCGCATCGGCAAGAACGGCGAGACGATGGTCGTCGTCGTCAACTTCTCGGGCAGCGCATGGCAGGACTACCAGGTGCCCCTTCCCAGCGGAGGCCGCTGGAAGGAAGTCCTGACGACCGACGACGAGAAGTACGGCGGCTCCGGCATCCATAACGCCAATATCGAAGCAGTGAACGAGCCCTACCATTCGCGCGACTGGTCCACGAAGATCACCGTCCCGGCACTCGGCGCGGTGTTCCTGGAACCCCAGGACTAGTGAGGAAAGCGAAGGGAATCATGATCAATACGTCAGCGCAAAAGGCTACGCCGCGCACCGTGCTCATCGTCGAAGACGAGCCCACGCTCGCCACGGCGATTGCCCAGCGCCTTTCCGCAGAAGGCTGGAGCGCACGCGTGGTGGCCGACGGCGCAAGCGCCGTGCAGGCGTCGATGCAGCTCAAGCCGGATCTGGTCATCATGGACGTGATGCTTCCGGTGATGGACGGTCTGGAGGCCACCAAACGCATCGTCGCCGAACGTCCCGTTCCCGTGCTCATGCTGACCGCCCGCGACGACGAAGCCGACAAGATCATCGGCCTCGGCGCCGGCGCTGACGACTACATGACCAAGCCGTTCTCGATGCGCGAGCTGATCGCCCGCTGCAAGGCGCTGCTGCGCAGGGTCGATCGCGCGAAGGTGATCGCGAAGAATTCCGAAACCGAGAAGATCCTCGACTTCGGCTCGCTGGTCATCGACCCGGCGCAGCGGCTCGTCACCCTCAACGGCGAGCCCGTGCACCTGACCCCCACCGAATTCGACCTGCTGGCGACGCTGGCACGCAAGCCCAAGAGCGTGCTCACGCGCGAAAAGCTCCTCGAAGAGGTGTGGGACTGGGTGGACGCCTCCGGCACGCGCACCGTCGATTCGCATGTCAAGGCGCTGCGCCACAAGCTCGGGCCGTCGATGATCCGCACCGTGCACGGCGTCGGGTATGCGTTCGAGCCTCCGGAGAGGTAAGCCGGACGCAATGACTGCTTCGCACCAGGAGAAGGGGCATTCGACTCATGGCCATGCCTTGAAGGTCGAACGCCCCTTCGGCTTGTTTACCTCATTGAAAGTGGAGCTGAGCCTGCTCATCGTCGTGTCGACGGTGATGGCCTTCCTCATCGCGTGGTTCCTGTCGAAGGCGGGCATCAACGGATGGTTTTCCATGCCCATCGCCATCGTCGTCACGCTGGTCTTCACCTACTATTTCGCCCGGGGGCTGACGGCCCCGCTGCGCCAGATGCGCAAGGCGGCCGAGGCGATGGCCGAAGGCGACTATTCGGTGCGCATGGCCGTGGACACCCACAGCAACGACGAGATCACGCAGCTGGCGCTGACGTTCAACGAGATGGCCGAGGAGCTGCAGCACGCCGACCAGATGCGCCGCGATATGGTGGCCAACGTCAGCCATGAGCTGCGCACCCCCGTCTCCGCGCTGCAGGCGATGGTCGAGAACATGGCGGACGGCGTCGTCGAGCCGACCGAAGCGAACCTGGAAAGCATCCTGCAGCAGACGCACCGCCTGTCGGACCTGATCGCCTTCCTGCTCGACATGTCCCGCATGGAAGCCGGCGCCGCATCGCTGAACGTGCAGGAATTCAGCTTCGCCAACTTCATCGACGAAACGGTCGGCCCCCTGGAAATCGCCGACGCGCGCAGCCATACGATCGAGCTGCACGTCCCCGACGACATCGTGATGGAAGGGGACGAGAACCGACTGCGCCAGCTGTTCACGAACATCATCGGCAACGCGCTGAAGCATTCGCAGGAAGGCGCCACGATCCTCGTCGAGGCCCGGGAGGACCTGGAGAACGAAACGATCGTCACCAACGTCGTCAATTTCGGCTCGCAGATCCCCAAGGAAGACCGCAACACCATCTTCCGGCGGTTCGTGAGGGGCCGGTCGGGACCGGGCACCGAATCGGGAGGCACCGGCCTAGGCCTGTCGATCGCCCGGTGGGCGGCGCAGCTGCACGGCGGCACCGTGCAGGTCGTCGACGACGACCGCGGCGTCGATTTCGAAATAGTCCTCCCCCGCTACCACGACGGGATGGCCGACTGAGGGCCTATTGCCTGGGCGTGGCCGCAAGGCACAGCGCGCTGATCGCCGGCAGCCCTTCGCCGGCCAGCGCCTGGGCGCATGCCCCCATCGTCGCGCCGGTGGTGACGATGTCGTCGACGATGACGGCGGCTGCCGTGGCGCCCTCCCCCACTTCGGCGAGGAAGCCGCGCGCCGGCTGCGCCGTGACGGCGTGCGCGATGCGGCCGGCGCGCTGGCGCACCGAGGCCTCTTCCACCGATTTGCCTGCAACGGCCCGGCGCCGGGGCTGCTCGTGGCGCAGCAATGCCACGGCCTGCGCTCGGATGCCCCTGGATTGCAGTGCTGCGGCTACGCTGCGCGCCAGCGGGACGACATGGCGCCTGCCGCGAGCCCGCTCGCTGGAAGGAGACGACGGGGCCGGCACCACGGCGACGACGTCGAACCGCCTGCACATGCTGGCCAGGGGCGCTGGCGGCTGGCACGGCACCGTTCCCGCCGCCAGCGACGACAGGGCGTCGCCGAACGGCCCGTCGCATTCCTCGTCGCCATGGTCCTTCCATCCGAGGATCGCCTCGCGGATGCGCCCCTCATAGCGGGCCGCAGCGAAGCCGGCCCCCAGCAGCGCCGAAGGCAATGGAAACGATGCAGGCCGCTGCAGCAGTGCACGGCACCGGCCGCACAGCGTTTCGTCGGGCATGCCGCAGCCGGCGCAGCCACGCGGGAACAGCACGTCGCGCAACGCTGCGCCCCATTGACGTGCGGCGGCGCCTTCCAGCCTCGTCATCGCAGGCAATCCATCCAGGACGGTTCAGCGTCCGCGTGAGGACAGAATCTCGTTCATCGACGCAACGACCCGCAGCGTATCCTCGGGGCCGGCGACCCGCAGCGCCTGCGTTCCGGCGCGGGCCGCCGGATAGTCGTTGCCGTCGGGATCCATCCGGTCGCCGATGAACGCGATGTCCGCCACGGCGATGCCGAGATTGGACGCCAGCTCGCCCACCGCATAGGCCTTGTCGACGCCGCGCAGCGATACGTCGACGCTCGTCGAGCCACCCGAACGCACCTCGAGATGCGGCACGTCGGCCTGCACGGCTTCCTTGAGCATGTTCTTCTTGACGTTCGTCGGGTCCCACGCTTCCTTGGCTTCCAGCGGGGCCTGCTGGCCCAGCGCCGAAAACGTGATCTGGCTGCCGCGGTCCTCGATCCGCTCGCCCCAGGCCCGCTCTTCCCACAGCCCCAGGCGCCGCGCGTTGCGTTCCAGCGAAGCGGCGACGCGGCGGCGGTCCTCGTCGCTGAGGTCATGGCGGTACTGCAGCGCCCACTGCGTGCCGTCCCAGCGGTAATAGCGCGTGCCGCTGGTCGGCATGAGATGGAGATTGGCCCGGCAGGCGCTGTCGGTAAGCATGTCGGTGACCTGGCTGGTCACCAGCGCCATCGTGCCGCCCGATACGATGGCGACCGGAAGATGGGAAGTCAGCTCGGAAAAGGCCTGCGCCATCGGCAGCTTCATCGGCTTCTTCGAGCGGGCCAGCGTGCCGTCAAGGTCGAACGCCACCAGCCTCACGCCGGCACAGAGGGCGTCGATATCGACGTCATGCCAGTCGGGTACCTGCACGTGGCCGTCTGCGTTCATGGGCGTTCCTTCCTTGTTCCGGATTGCGCGGGCACTCGCCCGGCGGCTAGCGCACCATCATAGCGCATGCTTTAGGGTTTGCCCTATGGTGGACACCATGTATACACCTCCATGGGAAGCCAAAGTCTACCGCAACCGGCACGGACGGGGCATCCGCACGCCGACGTTCGGGCGGCGGCTGCCGCGCTACCGCACGCGCAGCGGCTATTTCGACGACTGCGTGGCGTCGCAGCTGCGCCGCTTGGCGGCCGCATGGCCCGAGCTGGTCCAGCCGGTGCAGTTCGCAGTCGAGGACGTGCCGCCTTCCGCCCCGGCCCCATGGGAAGCCGAACCCAACCTCTCGTCGCAGGCGTTCGCCGCCACGCACGGCTCCCCGGCCCGCGTCGTGCTCTACCGCATGCCGTTGCAGACCCATGCGCAGGACCGGCAGGACCTGCAGTTCCTCATCCGCGACGAACTCGTATACCGCCTGGCCGAGCTCTATGGGCGCCGCCCCGAGGAAATCGATCCGGACTGGGGCATGTAGCGGCAGCACGCCCCTAGCGCACGATGCCCTGGTCGGCGCGCGCGAAGACGGTTTCCTGGTTGACCTTGAGCTCGTTCGCATGCAGGAAGCCGACGCCGGCCAGCCCAGCCTTGTCCACCTCGGCGTTCGTGGCCCACACCCCCCATGCCAGCGCCTCCTGCGGCGCCGACACGCGGATGGCCGCCACGTCGTCCCCGAGGTCGCCCAGGGGCAGCCGGATGCCGTGGCCGGCGTCCAGGCCCTGCTCCTTGGTCTGCTTGACGGAGCCGTCCGCGCCGATGGCCTCGACGGTCACGTCCACGGAGGACTGCGACGCATTGGCGAGCACGACGGCGCCGGAAGCATGCTCCGGCAACGCCACGGCGGAATCGGACAGGCCGGCCACGCCGTTCGCCAGCGCGAAATCCCGCTGCCCTCCGTCGCCGTCATAGGCGGCATACGCCTGCGCATTCACCGCATGGTCCGCTTGCACGAGCACGCCGCGCACCCCTTCGGGCGCATCCCCGAGCTCCTTGACGGCCACCTGGCCGCCCTTGAGCTGCACGTCGCCGGCTTCCTTGAGGCCGTCCTGCGTAATCCAGGACACCGAGGCGTCCGCGCCGTCCTCGGCGAACAGGCGCAGCGTCACCGACGCGCTGCCCTCGTCGAGCGCCATCGCCTGCGTCGTGGCCGCTTCCTGCAGCGGCACCGCGAAATCGGAGCCGTGCGGCGTCAGGCCGTCCATCGCAATCGACCGCACGACGGCCGCTACCGGCGTCGTGTCGCTGGACACCTCGACGTACAGGCCGTTTTCATTGGCGGCGGCGGCCCCTAGATCGACCGTCTTGGAAGAGGAAGCTCCCAGCGCGATGGTGCCGCTGGTGGCGATGGCGACCTTGCCGGACGTGCCCCAGACGTTGATCTGCACCGACGTGGCCTGGTCCGACGGATTGGCGATGACCAGCTGCTCGGTATTGCCGTTGCCGGTAGCGGGCACCAGCAGCCGCTGGTTCAGGCCCACCGCAACGCACGAGGCGGCCGATACGCCTTCGATATCCCCCTGCGTCGCCCACGAGAACAGCGCTCCCGCGGCCCCGGTGCCGTCCTCGGCGCTCAGGATGCGCGTGTCGAATACGGTGCCGCCCTCCTGCGCCGTGCCGTTCGACAGCACGACATCGGCGTCGTCATCGGCGGCATCCAGTACGGACGCGTCGTCTCCATCCGAGTCGCCCAGCGCCTCCGTCTGCGCATGGAACACCGAGCCGAACGCCGCATAGCGCGTCGACGACGCGATGTCGCCCACCGACGCCTGGAATTCGGAATCGCCGTAGGACCCCGTGTCGGCGAGGTTCATCTGCGCGGGGCAATACTGCTCGATCTGCTTGGGGCTCACCTGCTGGCTGATGGCATCGCTGGACACCGACGCCTGCGTTGCGGGCACGGACGCCGGCTCCAGCACGGTCAGCGACGCGGCCACCAATGCGGCCACGATGGCGCCTACGGTCCCGATGGCGGCATGGGCGGCCTTGGCCCCGCGCGATGCCGGTTCGTTGCCGCCGTTGCCAATCTGCTTGCTCATGCTTCCTCCCTGATGGTGCGATGGCGCCGTGGCAGCGCGGCGACGAGATACAGCGCGACGATGATGCCAAGGCACCACAGCCATGCGACGCGCCATGGGCTGGACTGCGTGGCCATCTGCCAGGACGTATCGATGCGGGCGTCCGCGCCGTCATCGCTGGATACGCGGAAGTATTCGCCCGAATCGTTGCTCACCACCGATTTGGCGCCGGACGAGGACGTGATGTTGGAAATCAGCTGGTCGCTCGCCTTGGCGCTGGCTGCAGAGCCTTCCACGACATAGATTCCGCCGAACCCCAGCGACGCCAGCTCGTCGATGGCGTCGGAGTCGGCGTTTGCCAGCAGCCGGCCGCCCAGCAGCGCGATGCGGTCGTTCTCCGGATTCGTTTCGGCGTCGAATGCGAAACGGACGCGTTCGGCCGGCGACACGTCGATGAGGTCGCCGCGGGACGTGCGCATGACCGCGTATTCCACCGTATTGGAGCTGGATGCGCACAGCGCGAGCACCCTGCGGTCGGGGTCCTGGGACAGGTATTCCTGCGCGACCATCGGCAGCCCGGTGCCGGTAATGGCCACCGACCCGCCGTCCTGGCGGGCATATCCAGCCCACCCGCCCAGGGTGGCCATGGCCGCCAGCGCCAGCGCTACCAGCAGGCTGGCGGTACGGTTCAGCGAACGCGTGCCGTTGGCGGCGTTCAGCTCGGCGAAGCGCTTGACGGCCGGGCCGGCCATCATGCACATGCAGATGAATACGCCCATGAGCGCCATGACGAAGCCCGGCATGGCGCTGCCGCCTGCGTCGCCCCATGAGGCGACGCCGATGGTCACCGCGCCCGAGGCGATGGCGAGCAGCATGCCGCATGCGATGGCGATCCATGCGATATGGCTGGCGCGGAACAGCGACGGCCTGGCCAGCGCGAAGACGGCGACGATGAGGAACGCCGCCAGCAATGCGAGGATCAGGATGGCGCGCACATCCTCCGGATCGCTCCATGCGGAGGCAGAGAACAGGTCGATGCCGCCGGTGATGCCGAGCGCATCGGAAGCGATGGACAGCAGGTTGCGTACCGCCGGCGTGCCGTTGGCAGAGCGCGACGGCGTCATGACATCGCCGAACAGCTGGCGCCACATCTGCGGGTATTTCACGCAGTTTACGATGGTCGGCGCCAGCGCGAACGCCGCCGGCAACGGGATGAGCAGCAGCTTGAGCCGGTGGGACCGCACCAGCACGACGAAAGCCAGGAAGACGACGACCAGCGCCAGCAGCAGCTGGGGCTCGGCCGCCACGACGGGGATGTAGAGCAGGGCCGACACGGCGGCGGCCTGCACGGAGGCGCGCGGATTGACGGGCTGCTCGGTGCGGTACATGCCCACGGCCTTGCAGGAGAAGGCGAAGGCCGCCGGCAGGAAGACCATGACGCACAGCATCGGCAGGTTCGCGTCGGCGTAGAAGCCCAGCGCCATCGCCATCGCGAACCATGCCAGCGCCGCGATGACGCGCACGGCGTCCGAACGGGTCACGACTCCGGCCAGGGCCCAGAAGGACAGCACCATGGCCGGCGCCGACAGGAAGAAGATGAGCGACAGCGACGCGGCGACATTGCCGCCGGTGCACAGCGACGCGACCAGCACCACCAGCAGGAAGGGCGTCGGCGGCGCCGGCGTGCCGGTGCCGGTGCCGAATGCCCAGGGCGTCGTGGCCGCCGCGGCCAGCTGGCCGAAGGATGCGCCGGTAGGCAGCAGCGTGTCCGAATACAGCGATGCGTCGGAAAAGGCATAGCGCAGGATGGTCCAGTACATCGCCGCGACGACGCCGAACGCCAGCAGCGCCGCGATGGCGGCCAGCGACCACCGCCTGATCCGGCGCGCCCGCAGATGCGCCAGGGCGAGGGGGTTGAGGACGTCACGCTCCTCGTCGTCATGGAATTCCCGCGTGGCGGCCTTCCACTGGCGGATCTGGCCGCGGTCGGCCTTCACCATCGCAAGGTCGGCGCGGCTTACGGCCCCGGCCGACTGGATGCGGCTGCGGGCGCCCAGCGCCCCGGGGATGCCGGCCAGCGCGATCCACGGCATGCACAGCCTGCACCAGGCGCGGTAGGGATACTTCGCGAACAGCTGCCGTACCGCCGAGCGTACGGCGACGATGATGCCCCATAGCCACGCGAGAGGCCACCAAGGCGCCTTCATGTCGGTATACCGGTATTTCTGGATGGCCGACAGCCGGGCCATCGTCGTGTCCTGCGGCTGCTGCGGGTCGAGGGGGCGGCCATCATGCGTGCGCACGCCGTCATAGCGCGCGCGCCGGTGCGCGATGCGGGCCTGCGGCACGACGACCACGCGCTTGCCGGCGAGGCACAGGCGCCGGCAGAAGTCCTGCGATTCGGCGAACGTCGTGAACCATGGGTTGATGCCGCGCGCGTCCGCCAGCGTATGGTCGGGCACCAGCGCGCCGGCCAGCGACACGGCGAATACGTCCTGGCGCCCGTCGTACTGCTCCTGGTCGGGTTCGCCGTCGACGACCAGCGAGCAGACGCGGTGGTGGCCTTCATAGGCGCCGACCGAATGCAGCCTGCGCCCTTGCCAGTCCAGCTGCTTGGCGCCGAGGATGGCCGCCGTCGGCGTATTGCTCCATGCCTCGAGCAGCCGTTCCAGGCATCGGCTGTCGGCTGGGCGCGAATCGTCATGCAGCAGCCACAGCGTGCGGCTTGCGGTATCGATGCTGGCGTTGCGCACGGCCTTGGCGACGGCGTCGCCAAACGACTTCGCCTGCGCGACCTTGACGATCTGGATGGCAATGCTGGAGGTGCCCTGGGCGCATGCCACGTCGGCCATGGCCTGCACGGACTGGAGCGTCTGGCCGGAGCAGTCGGCGATGACGATGGTGGCAGGGACCACGCTCTGGCCAAGCACCGCATGCAGCGTGGAAGGCAGGAACCGCATGTCGCTCTCCACGGTGATGACGGCCGTCACCCGCTCCTCGATCCGGACGGCATTGGCGCACGGCTGGCCTTCCAGCGTCCCGGCGACCAGGCGCTGTATTTCGGTGGTCCCTGTTAATTGCATAGTCTCCAGTGTACGCAAACGCCCCTAGCGGGGGTGCGCTTGGTAAATCTTCGGTGCCCGATCCGTGCGTTTTTACCGCTTTTTCAGGCTGGCGTCTTATAATCGCTTCTCGTTTGGAGCGTAGTGTTCCGCTGACCATTCCGTCAGGAGACCAGACCGTGCTCCCGCATGGCTTTTTCCGCGAAAACGAAAGGCAAGATTTTGGCCTCTCATAGGTACCAAGGCGACGCGAATCCCAATATCGGAGGTTCCCATCGCACGCCTCCCCGGCACTCCGTCGGCTACCAGGTACGCCATAAGGGCCGCATGATCCTGTGCTGCCTGATTGCCGGCATCCTGGTGTTCATCGGCACCGCGGCAGCAGCCGTCTGGATCAATATCGATTCTGCCGTGCAGAACACGAAAGTGGAATTCATTTCGCAGAACGGCGAAAGCGAGGAAACGCTTGACCCGAATGCCGGCAAGCCCATCACTTTCCTGATCCTGGGACAGGACACGCGCGACGGCGACTCCGGGTCCATCACCGGCGATGCCGATGAGAATTCCGGACTGCATAACGCCGACACGACGATGGTCGCCCAGATCGCGGCCGACCGTTCGTGGATCAACCTCGTGTCGATTCCGCGCGACTCCATCGTCACGGTCCCCAGCTGCAAGACCAGCAACGGCACCGTGCCGGCGCAGTACGACGTCATGTTCAATTCGATTTTCGCGACCTCCTACAGCGTCGGCGGCAACCTGGCTTCGGCCGCCACCTGCACCGCCGAAGCCGTCAATTCGCTGACGGGCCTGGACATCAAGAACTTCGTCGTCGTGGATTTCCAGGGTCTCTACGACATGATCGACGCCCTCGGCGGCGTCGACATCTGCCTGCCTACCGACATCCAGGACTCGTATACCGACCTCGACCTCAAGAAGGGCCTGAACCATTTCGACGGCCTGACCGCCACCCAGTACGCGCGCATGCGCCACGGCACCAATACCGACGGCTCCGACATCATGCGCACCACGCGCCAGCAATACCTCATCAAGGCGATCCTGCGCGAGGCGATTTCGAAGAACCTGTTCACCCAGTCGAACCAGCTCTACCAGCTCGCGCTGGCCGCCATCCGCTCGCTGAACATCTCCAGCGGCATGGCGAACACCAGCGCGCTCGTCGGCCTGGCGATGAGCCTGGCCAACCTCGACACGTCGCATATCTATGCGCAGACGGTGCCGGTGACGCCGTGGGCCTACAACCAGAACCACGTCGTATGGGCCGACAGCGCCGACGAGGTCTGGGCCAAGCTCAAGGATGCCGAACCGCTGTATTCCAGCGACGATTCCTCCTCCGCGTCGCCCACGGACGACGCCTCCTCCGCCGATGCCTCCGCATCCGCCTCCCCCAGCGCGACCGACGCCGAAACCGCCGGCACCGGCAGCGGCACGCAAGCCGAAGGCAAGGACGAGGGCACCTACAATGCCGATACCGGCCTGATCGAGGAGGCGGACGGCACGCTGATCGACCCCAATACCGGCGGCACCGTCGATCCGGAAACCGGAAGCATCCTCGACCCCGACACCAACCAGTACATCGGCATCGCCGACAAGTACATCAACTTCACGGTCTGCGGCATCAAGACCGACTGACCTCCCCGATAAGGCCGGTGGCGGCCGCTGCAGCCTGCGGCCGCCACCGGCGTGTAAGGAAACGCATCCCCCATGACGCAGCCCGATGGCACCCCCCAGTCCCCCGCACCGCCCAGCTTCGCGCCAGCGTCCCGCGCCGGCGCGGCAAAGGCGCACAGCCGTACGGCGTCATCCAGTTCCCAGCCGCAATCGTTTGCCCCGGCGCAGCCACTGAAGCCGGCGCGCTCCCGTGGAAGCGCCGGGACCGGCAACGGCGACCGCGGGGCGACTGCGGCTCCGCCCAGTTTCGAGCCGGCTCGGGGGCATGCGCCCGCAACGCGTTCCACGCAGGGCTCGACAAGCCATGCCGCCCCCGCTCCAGCTCGTCCGGGCCCTCCGGCCAGGAAAGCGAACGCCGCTGCGCAGCCTCCGTCGCCGCGCAAGCCGCGCAGGAAGCGGCACCGCCTGCTCAAGGCGCTGGCCGTCATCCTGGCCGTCATCGTCGTGGCGCTGGCGGCGCTGGTCGGATGGGTGAACGCCAACCTCAACAAGGAGCCGTGGCTGACCAGCACCGCCGACAATTCATCCGCGCAAAGCTGGCTGATCCTCGGTTCGGATGAACGCGACGGCACGACCGGCCAGGACGGCACGACCGGCGCGCGCACCGATACGATCCTCGTCCTCACGAAGCCCAAAAGCGGCCCGAGCTCGCTGATTTCCATTCCTCGCGACTCGCTGGTGTCCGTCGACGGCGCCTACATGAAGATCAACGCCGTCATGTCCCTCTACGGCCGCTCCGCGCTGGTCGGGGAAGTCGAGGACATCACCGGGTACAAGATCGACCATGTCGCGGAACTGTCCTTCGGGGGGCTCAAGGACGTCGTGGACGCCCTCGGCGGCGTGACGCTGTGCTATGACAGCGACGTGAACGACGAGAAATCCGACCTGACGTGGACGGCGGGCTGCCATACCGCCGACGGCACGACGGCCCTGGCTTTCTCGCGCATGCGCTATTCCGATCCGAATGGCGATTTCGGCCGCGCCGAGCGGCAGCGGCAGGTCATCGGGGCCATCGTCAAGAAAGCGTTCTCGCCTTCCACGCTGTTCAATTTCCCCAAGATCAAGAAGGTGGCGGACGCGACGCTCGATTCGCTCTACGTCGATGAGAAGACGAATGCGTTCACGCTGATGCAGATGGCGCTCGCCTTCCAGTCCGCTTCGGGTTCGGGCGGCATTACCGGCAGCCTGTACTGGACCGATCCGGGCTACTACGTGGACGGGGTCGGCTCCTGCGTCCTCCTCGACGACGCGCAGAACACGCAGCTCTTCAAGGAGCTCAACGAAGGCACGCACGAAGCCGGAACGGTGGGCACGCTCGCCGAATCCTAGGCGGCGGTGGACGACACACCCGTCCATCCACTTTCGCCCGGAGCGCTGGCAAGCACGCTGCGCGGCTTCGAGACTGGATGCATGTTCGGTTCACGAAAACGCCGCAAGGCGCGGCGTCCAGCGCGTCGGGGCGGCATGCTGCGCGCGGTGGCGGCAGCTGCCCCGATGGCGGCCCAGGCAGTGCTGCTGGCGGCGTTGCTGGCGC
Organism: Bifidobacterium sp. LH_450; assembly: GCF_056356715.1. Taxonomy (NCBI): domain Bacteria; kingdom Bacillati; phylum Actinomycetota; class Actinomycetes; order Bifidobacteriales; family Bifidobacteriaceae; genus Bifidobacterium; species Bifidobacterium sp. LH_450. The sequence goes on from NZ_JBKEUU010000001.1 coordinate 273,070, forward strand.
AGCGGCAATGGCTGTTCGCCCTCATGGTCGGCGCAGGGTGCATCGGCAGCGTCGCGGCGCTTGCCGTGCGCCATGGCGGCCAGGATGCGCACGCGTCCCGTGCCGTGGACCGCCAGCCTGCAGCGAGGGCGCCTGTAGGCGCAGCCTTGGCCAAAGGCGCGGCCGAAGAGGCCGCGCCGGGATGCCCCGACCTTGAGCATCTGCTTGGACTGCATGGCGACGATGCCTCATGGCGGACCATCAGCCGTGGATGGCTGCAGCCGCCGCCATCGCTGTGCGTGCCCATAGGCGTCCAGGCCGCGTCCCCACGCCCCTTCACGCTCGACCTGGCGGCGGATGGCCCGCATGCCATCGTCGCGGGCACGACGGGGTCAGGCAAATCGGTGCTGCTGCAAAGCTGGTGCATCGCCATGGCGGCCCTGCAGCCTCCATGGCGCCTGCAGTTCCTGTTCCTCGACTTCAAGGGCGGCTCGGCCCTCGACATGCTCTCCAGGCTGCCCCATGTGCGCGGCTGCGTCAGCGACCTCGATCTCGGCCACGCGGTACGCGCGCTGGCGGCCGCAGAACGCGAGCTCAAGGCCCGCGAAGCCCTGGCGGCGGCCTGCCATGCGTCCTCCATCGACGCCATGCCGTCGCCGCCGCCGCGCCTTGTCATCGTCGTCGACGAATTCCACGCGCTGTCGGATCAGCTGCCTGACTACATGGACCGCCTGGTCCGGGTCGCCTCGCTCGGACGCTCGCTCGGCATGCATCTGGTGGCGTGCACCCAGAACCCGATGGGCCAGATCAGCGGCGCAATGAAGGCGAACATGGCGCTGCGCGTATGCCTGCGCGTCAAGGACGCCATGCAGTCGCAGGAAATGATCGGCACGTCGCAAGCGGCCTGTTTGGATGGCAGCCGGCCCGGATCGGCGCTGGCAGCCGTCGACGGGTCTTGCCGCCGGTTCCAATGCGCCGCAAGCGGCTGCATCGGCGGCCTGCTGCGCAACATCGACGCGGCGGCCATGATGCACCGCTACGAGCGCGAGCCCCCGCTCTTCTCCACGCCGCTGCCCGCCACGCTGAGCGAGGCCGAACTGCAGGCATGGCTCGAACGGGAAAGGGCGCCGCTGGCCATGGCATTGCCGATAGGGCTCGAAGACGACGGCGTTGCGCTCCATGTCGCGTGGCTCCCGCTGGATGCCGGCAATATCGCCATCATCGGGCCGCAGGGGCACGGCAAGACCAATACGCTGCGCTGGCTAAGGCGCCAGCCGGTTCCCTACGGCCTCGAGCTGGACGTCATCGACGACGCGGACCGCCTGCTCGATCCGCTCAACGGCTCACAGGAGGCGCAGGAGCTGCGGCGCAAGCTGGCGGATGCCCGCATCGTCGTGGCGATGGGGCTGACATCAAGCCGCCATCTGCGCATACCGGAACACTGCACGGTACGGCTCGTGTTTCCCACCGGCGAGCGGGCCGTGGACCTTGCCGACGGCATTCCGGCAACGATTGCCGGAATGGACGGCGCCCGGCGGCGCCAGCCGGCAGGGCGCGCCGTGCTCATTGCGCCGCAAGGCACGCGTGCCGTCCAATGCGTGCATTGCGTAGACCAACGGCATCGTTAGCAGAAGGAAACGCGCGTCGCCTTTTTTCAACAAAGTTTTTACAAACCCTTGAAATTTGCCCACCGAGAACTTAGCATGGAATCTCGTCAGCCTTTAGAGTCCCCCAGCAGAAGAAGGATATCCCATGAGCAGTGCATTCGATTGGCGAGCCAAGGCCGCTTGCCGCGACAAGGATCCGGAACTGTTCTTTCCGGTCGGCAACACCGGCGCCGCCTATCAGCAGATCGAAGAGGCGAAAGCCGTTTGCCGCACCTGCAAGGTCATCGACGCCTGCCTGAAATGCGCGATGGAAACCAATCAGGACTACGGCGTGTGGGGTGGTCTGTCGGAGGACGAGCGCCGCGCCCTGAAGCGCCGCGCCATGCGTGCGCGCCGTTCGCAGTCGATGCAGATGCAGATGTAGGGTCTGCCATGGCAGAACAAGGGCCCCGTTCTGGCCGTCAGGACGGGGCCCTTTCGCATGCCGGCGCCCGCACGCACCGGGGCATTCCCGAAAAAACAGGGGGCGCCGGTCCCGGCGCCCCGCATCCGGATACCCCGGATGCATTCAGGAGGCTGCGCGCAGCTTCATGTCGAGCACGACCCGGGTGCCGCCCTCCCGGCGGGGCTCCCAGCGGACGGTGCCGCCGAAATCGTTCTTCACGAACGTGTTGATGATCTGCGTGCCAAGCCCGGAGCCCGACGAGCGCGCCATGCCGTCGTGCTCTTCATGCTCGATGCCGTTGCCGTCATCCTCCACCACCACGTTCAGGCTCGTGCCGGAACGGCCGACGGACACGGTGATATGCCCTTCGGAACGCCCTTCGTAGCCATGCTCGACGCAATTGGTGATCAGCTCGGTCAGCACCAGCGACAGCGGCGTCGCGTCCTGCGCCGGCATCATGCCGAACTTGCCGACATAGGAGATGGAGATATGCTGGTCGCGCATCGAGGCAAGGTCGATGCTCATGCGCAGCAGATTGGCGATGACCTTGTCGAAATCGACGATTTCGTCGGCGGTCTGGCTCAGGCCCTCATGCACCATGGCGATGGTCTGCACGCGGCGCTGGGCTTCCGCCAGCTCTTTCTTGACCTCCTCGGAGCTGGTCTTGCGCGCCTGCAGCCGCAGCAGCGCCGAAACGGCCTGGAGGTTGTTCTTCACGCGGTGGTGGATTTCGGAAATCGTCGCGTCCTTCGTCTGCAGCTCCACTTCGCGGCGGCGCAGCTCCGTGACGTCGCGGCACAGCACGATGGCGCCGACCCGCCCTGCCTCGTCCTTCAGCGGCAGGGAACGCATCGATATGGCGGACCGGTTCGTGCTGATCTCCGAGTCGACGGCGGCCTTGCCGGCAAGCACCAGCGGGAGGGTTTCGGGAACCGGGTCCTTCTCATGCAGCAGCGACGTGCCGATTTCGCTCAGGTAGCGCCCCTCCATCGTCCCGTTCATCCCCAGCCTCCTGAAGCAGCTGATGGCGTTGGGGGACGCGTATTCGACGATGCCGTCGTTGGTCAGGATGATGAAGCCGTCGGCTACGCGCGCGTTGTGGCGCTGGTTCATCACCGAATCGGAATACGGGAACTGCCCGCGTGTGATCATGTCGTAGAGCCGCTTGCCCGCGTTGATGCTCTCGAGCTCGTAGCGTCCGTTCGATTCCCGGGTCGCCATGTTCGTCTCGCGCACGACGAGCCCCAGCGTCTTGCCGCGATGGCGGATCGGCGCATAGACGTTGCAGACCATCGATTTGTCGACCGGCCGCAGCGTCGTCGAACGGAAGATCGACTGGCTCTTCATCGCTTCATCGAGTTCCTCCGCATACGAGGGCGGCACGACGGACCCCACGACGTCGTCGGGACGCAGGCTCATGACAGTGGACGGCCGGCATTGCTCCGCGATGACGTAGGAACCGTCGCCGTTCTGCAGGATCAGCATGAGGTCGGCGAAGCTCAGGTCGGCGATGACCTGCCAGTCGGCAACGAGATGATGCAGCCATTCGCGGTCCGAATCGTCGAAATCCGGACGCGTGGCCAATACTTCGGAAAAATCTGCCATGCCGCCATTCTATCGGCCCCGCTGCCAGCGCCGCCCCCGTGCGCCCAGGAACGCAGATGTCCCCCGGCGCAAAGCAGTCGCCGACCCGTCCCTCCCCCTTGCGCTCAGGAACGCAGGGATTTGACTTATCGCTAAGTTACGCTAACGTAGCTTCCAGTGGTTACGGAAACGTAGCTTACGGTTGCGTAGGTACGTTCCGCCTTCTTTCGGCAAACGAGGTGACTACAGTGGCAAACGCTACCAACATGATGGAGGTCCCCATGGCGTCACGCACGGCGAAACCTTCGGCCCCCCAGCGCAGCGACGCGCAAATCGCCGCCAAACGGCAGGCGGTGATCCAGGCGCGCGAACAGGCGTTGCAAGCGAAAGCCGACCGCGTGCGGCTCAAGGCGCGCACGAAGGCCGAGAACATCCGTTCGAAGGCCGACGCGAAGGCCAAGCTCGCCATCGCCAAGGGCGAGGCGCATGCTGCGAAGATCGAGGGCATCGCCCCCAAGGAAGTGGAACGCAAGATCCGCCTCGACGTACACGGCCGGGAAAAGCCGCTGATGCGCGGCTGGCTGCACGCCATCACGGCGCCGCTGGCGCTGGCCGCCGGCATCGTACTCATCTGCATCGCACATGGCACCGGCCTCAAATGGGCATGCGCCGTGTTCATGACGGCCTCGCTGATCCTGTTCACCAATTCGGCCGCCTACCATATCGGCGACTGGAGCCCGCGCGTCACCGACGTACTGCGGCGCATCGACCATGTCAACATCTTCCTGCTCATCGCGGGCACCTATACGCCGGTGTCGTTCGCGCTCGACGATTTCTGGCGCCGGGTCATCATCATCGGCATGTGGACCTGCACCGCCATCGCGATGACGATCCATGTGTGCTGGATCAACGCCCCGCGCTGGCTCTACACGGCCGTCTACATCGTCTTCGGCGTTTCCGGCATCATGTTCATGGGCCTGTTCTGGACCTCGCCGGCCGCCGGTCCCGCCGTCGTCATCCTGATCCTGGCCGGCGGCCTGTGCTACATCGCCGGCGCGATCGTGTACGGCCTGCGCCGTCCCGACCCGTGGCCGAAAGTATTCGGCTTCCATGAAATCTTCCATCTGGGCACCGTCGCCGGCTACGCCTGCCATGTCGTGGCGATCTACCTGGTCATCATCCGCCTCGCCCACATGGGCTAGGTGGCCGCCGCATCGGCGGCCACGCGTTGTCAGGCGCCCCGCAGGCCGTGTGGATTCAGGTTCGCCTCCGTCTTTTGTGCCCTCTAGGTTCCCCGCGGCCCCATGATGGGTTGGCACCACGGACGCAGGGCCCCTACGCGAAAAGGGGAAGACATCGGTATCGATGCCCTCCCCTTTTCGTTTTCTGCGTGTACGGGATGGAACCAGGCCGCCCGCACGCCCTTACTGCAGCGGCTTGGCTTCCTTGATCAGCACGTCCATCATGCGCCCGTTGGGCGTGGCGTACTGGACCGTATCGCCTTCCTTGGCGCCCATGATGGCGGCGCCGACCGGCGATTCAGGGGAAATGACGTCGTAGTCGGTGGCTACGGCGATGTCGCGCGAACCGACGACATACACCATTTCATTGCCGGCAAGGTCGAGCGTGACCACCGAGCCGTTGCCGACGACGCCGGCCTGCGGCTTCTCGAGGATCTTCGCGTTGCGCAGCTTGACGATCAGCTCGTTGACGCGCCCCTCGTTCTTGCCCTGCTCCTCGCGGGCAGCCTGGTAGCCGCCGTTTTCCGACAGGTCGCCCTCGGCGCGGGCCGCCGCGATGCGTTCGGTGATCTCGTCGCGGTATTCGCCCTGCCGCCAGTTGAGCTCCTCCTGGAGCTTGTCGTACGCTTCCTGCGTCAGCAGGACGGTCTTCTCTTCTTCTGCCATGGATATGAGCCTCCTCTATGGTGAAACAAGGCACCGGCGCTGCAGATGCGCCGGTGCCGATACAGCCTTGACGGGACCCGCTGTCAGCGGGTCGAGATGATGTCGATGACGAACACGATCGTGTCGTCGCCGCCGATGCCGGCCTGCGGCGCCCCCGCCGAGCCGTAGCCGTACTGCGGCGGAATGGATACCAGCAGCCGCGAACCGACGTTGTGCCCCGGCACCGTCTGGTCCCACCCCTTGATGACCTGTCCGACGCCGATGCCGAACGTGGCCGGCTGGTGGCGCGCGAAGCTGGAATCGAACGGCTCCGTATGCCCCCAGACCACGCCTTCGTAGTTGACGGTAACCTGGTCGCCGCGGCGCACCATCGGGCCATCGCCTTCCACGAGCTCCACGACCTTCAAGCCCTTGGGGGCCTCTTCGGACGGGAACTCGAATACGGGCGCGGCACCGAATTCACCGGGTACTACGGGCATCTGTGCGGACATGGCATCCTCCTAACGCTGATACGCAACGAAACACTAGCCTAGCACTTTCCGTGCGGGAGCCCGACCACTTGCGCCGCATTCCAAGGCTTTTCCAAGAATCCCTAGCCAATCGCCCCCGCCATGCACGCCAATACGTAGGCTCCCGCGACGGCCAGCACGACCGTGGCGACGCCGATGGCGATGACGGCTGCGCGATGGCGGCTGAAGCGCTCCCCCAGCGTCGACGCGGCGAAAAACGCCGCCAAGCCCAATACGGCGCCATTGACGGTGGCGAGGGTGACGCTTCCCGATTCCATCGCCCCGACGCCTACCGACGCGCAGATCTGGTCCATGATGGACACGATGACGAACCGCGTCCAGACGCCGAAAGCGATGGCGCCGATGACCGCATACGCCAGCGGCTGCACCTTCGGCTTCATGCGGTAGGCGAACGATTCGCAGCACCAGAGCGCCGCGAAGCCGACGACATAGCTGAACGCGACGGCGAACAGGCAGGCAACGAGCGCCCATGGCAGGACGGGAAAGACCGCTTCGCGGGTCAGGCTGACGTATACCGGCGAGCACAGCGCCTCCCCCAGGCACAGCGCTAGCGCCGCCACCACTGCCTGGGCAAGCATGACGGGTACGCCGGAAACCTTGTTTTTCGTAATGTTGAAGCTGCTGGACGACATTGCGCTCCCCTGGTTGGCCGATGGGTTGGTTGATGCTCCAGTGTAGACGGTGCCGCGCTACGGCCGCGTTACCATTGCGCAACATCGTCGAAACAGGTGCCCCCGGTGGGACTCGAACCCACACGCCTAGGCGGCTGATTTTAAGTCAGCTGCGTCTACCATTCCGCCACAGGGGCCAGCGTTGCGGGACGACGCCCGCACACGTTTCGGTATTATGCCACACCTACCGGCCCGACAGCAATCGGGCGCCGAGGTCGAGCACGATGCCGTCGAGCAGGCCGTGCTCGCTGGCGATGTAGGAGTCTAGCTGCTGGCCATGGTCCTCGTAGGCCGCCTGGCCGAGGCGGTCGAGCACGCGGCTGAGCACGACCGCGCCGCCGCCCACCACGTCGATGCGGCCCGGATGGATCGTTTTGTAGGAGCGGCGCTCTTCGCGCGTCATGTGCAGGAACCGGTCGTCGACGGCGAAGGCGCGCTCGAACGGCATGCGCACGCCGTCCACCTTGCCGTGGTCGTATTCCCTGAGCCCCATCGCCAGCGCCGTCATCGTCGTCACCGATCCCGACACGCCGATGATCGTATGGGCTTCTCCAGCGTCGACATGGCGCAGCGCCTCGTCGATATGGGCGTCGACGTCCCGGCATGCCTCGCCGATCTCCTCTTCGGTGGGCGGATCATGATGCAGATGGCGTTCGGTCATGCGCACGGAGCCGACGTCCATCGAGAACGCCTGGCGCACTTCGGTGGCCGGGCTGGATACGCCGTCGCCGCCAAGCACGAGCTCGGTGGACCCTCCCCCGAGGTCGACGACGATGTAGGGCGCCTCGGCGTGCGACCCCTCGAGGTTCGACGTGGCGGCCAGGAAGCTCAGCGCCGCCTCTTCGGTGCCGGGGATGACTTCCGGGCGCACGCCGAGCAGCGCTTCGACGGCGTCCTCGAATTCCTCGCGGTTGGAGGCGTCCCGGGTGGCGCTGGTAGCCACGAAGCGCAGGGCCTGCACCGGATGATCCTTGAGAATGTCCGCGAATTCACGGACGGCCGCGTAGGTGCGCTCCAGCGCATCGGGGGCGAACCGGTGGGTCTTGTCCACGTCCTGGCCGAGGCGCACGACGCGCAGGACGCGCGGGACGATGTCCTCCATCGTCCCGTCCTCGTATACGCGGGCCACTTTCAGGCGGATGGAGTTGGTGCCGCAATCGATGCCGGCGACGACGGCTGAGCGCGAAGCCATGGGAATCCTTTCTACAGCGAGCAGCGGCACACGGCCGGATCGAATTCGTCCTTGACGAGGTCGAGCACCTCATCGCCTACCGGATTGACGCCCCGTCCCATCACCAGCGTCTGGGCCAGCAGCGCATGCAGGCATTTGACGCGCTCCGGCAGCCCGCCGGCGCTGATGCCCTCGATATGCTCCTCGCTGTCGCCGGTGCGTGCGGCGAGCTCATGGCGGAACTCAAGGTACATGCGGTGGGCCTGTGCATAGGCATCCCGCAGGCCCTCATCGTCGGCGAGGCGCTGGTTGAACGCCTTCATCGCGCCGTCGGCCTCAAGGCGCGAGACGGCCTTGACCGCTTCAGGGCTCGTCAGATAGCAACTGGTAGGGAACGGCGTGCCGTCTTCAAGCTGCGGGCGCGTGACGACGGCCAGCGGCCGGCCGCACGCGCAGCGGGCGCCGACCGCGACCATGCCGCGCGGATAACGCCCCAGCTGCCGTTCGACCTGTTCGATGTCGGCCGGCGTCGCCGGCTGTGCCATGATGCGGTCCAGCAGGGCCGCGGCGTTGAATGAAGCAACCACGAAATCATTCCAATCTTGTATAGAAAAAAAAAGGGGACGCACGCCGCTTGCAGCGGTGCCTTACTCGCCGGAGTCCGCAGACGGATCGGACGAGCCGGACGGGCTGGCGGACGCGCCGGAAGACGCCTGCCCCGCTTCGCCCTGCGAGCTTTCGGCGCTCTTGTGCGTATCGGCTTCCCTCAGCGAATAGGCAAGCTCGCTGTACCAGGGCAGCGTCGATTCGGAATCCGAAGCGCCCTGCTCCTGCGCATCGGCAGACGTCTCGCCGGTGACCGCTTCGGGATGCTCGACCTTGATCGGCGTCTCGCCGGAAAACACGAAGCCGAGGCGTTCCCTGGCCTGCGCGATGACATACGCATCGTCGTCCCAGCGTTCGATGTTGTTTTCCAGTTCCTGCTTTTGCGCTATCAGGGACGCTTCCTGCTTCTTCAGCGCATTGAGCTCGGCTAGATTCAGCGCGTAGGTATGGAACGTCGAAATCAGCTGTATGGCGCCCAGCGCGATGATGAACAGCGCCACGAAGAAGGCGACGGGACCGCCGCCGCCCTTGGCTTTCTTCACCGGGGCTTGCTGCTTCGGACGTGGGCGAGATGTCATAGCACAAAAAATACCCGCCGCTTTCGACTTGCGGAAGCGGCGGGAGAAGCTAGTGGCTCACGCGCGGCGCTGCAGCGATGCTACGGCCGCGCGATGTCTATCACATGTACTTCTTGCAGGCCTTGAAGGCGTTGTAGCCGGCGTACTCGGCGGTCGAGCCAAGCTCTTCCTCGATCTCGAGCAGGCGGTTGTACTTGGCGATGCGCTCGCCGCGGGCCGGGGCGCCGGTCTTGATCTGGCCGGTGTTCTTGGCGACGGCGAGGTCGGAGATCGTCGTGTCCGGGGTTTCGCCGGAACGGTGGGACACCATGGAGGTGAAGCCGTTCTTCGTGGCCAGCTCGATGGCGTCGAGCGTTTCGGAAACGGTGCCGATCTGGTTGAGCTTGACGAGCAGCGAGTTGCCGGCGCCCATGTCGATGCCCTTCTTCAGGCGCACCGGGTTGGTGACGAACAGGTCGTCGCCGACGAACTGCAGGCGGTCGCCGAGGGCCTTGGTGATCTTGGCCCAGTCTTCCCAGCCTTCTTCCTGGAACGGATCCTCGATGGAGACGATCGGGAACTCGTCGACGAGCTTCTCGTAGAAGTCGAGCATGTATTCGGCGTCGCGGTCTTCGCCGTCGAAGCGGTACTTGCCGGTCTCCTTGTTGTAGAACTCGGAGGAAGCGACGTCAAGGGCGATGCCGATCTGCTTGCCCGGCTCGTAGCCGGCGGCGGAGATGGCGTCCATGATGTACTTGAGCGAGTCCTCGTTGGTCTTCATCTTCGGCGCGAAGCCGCCCTCGTCGCCCAGCCCGGTGGCCAGGCCTTCCTTCTTCAGGACGTTCTTCAGCGTGTGGTAGACCTCGACGCCGGCCTGCAGGGCCTCGGAGTAGGTGTCGAAGCCGTACGGGGAGATCATGTACTCCTGGATATCGGTGGCGAAGTCGGCGTGGGCGCCGCCGTTCATGATGTTCATGTTCGGAACCGGCAGGATGTGGCCGTTGGTGCCGCCGATGTAGCGGTACAGCGGCAGCTCGGCGGACTGGGCGGCGGCATAGAGCGCGGCCAGCGAGACGCCGAGGATGGCGTTCGCGCCCAGACGGTCCTTGTTCGGGGTGCCGTCGAGCTCGATCATCAGGTCGTCGAGGGCGCGCTGGTCAGTGGCGTCCATGCCAATGATCTTCGGCGCGATCTCTTCGTTGACGGCCTTGACGGCGTTCAGGACGCCCTTGCCGAGGTAGACGGACTTGTCGCCATCGCGACGCTCCCAGGCTTCCGCCTCGCCGGTCGAAGCACCGGACGGCACGAGGCCCAGGCCACGGGCGCCGTCTTCGCAGTCGAGAACGACCTCGACGGTCGGGTTGCCGCGGGAATCAAGAATCTGGCGTGCATACACGCTTTCAATTGCTGCCACAACTGCTCCTTTATGTGTAGGTTGTGATGACAAGGCCAAGCGTAGTGCGCTTATTGGACGATGACGCACCTGCAGGCGGCCGTTGCCGTGCGCGCTCACAAATGCCTCGGCGGCCTTTCCGCATTGCGGAATGCGCACCGTTGCCTGACGCCCCCATGCCCTACTGTGGCTGCTTGTGGCACGGGGTGCCTTCGATTTCCCCTTAAAAACGCTCGCGCATCCGTCGACTGGGCGCCGAAGCGGGGCCGGAAGGCTGAGATCATACCCGTCGAACCTGATATAGCCAGCACTATCGAAGGGAATGTCATGTCCGACGTTTCATTGCCGGCGCGCAGCACTGCGCATTCCGGCGATTCCGACGCGCCTGCGCAGCGGGCGCCATCCGCCAGACGCCGATGGAGCGTGGCTGCGCACGCCGCGCTGCCATGGTGCTCGATTGCGCTGCTTATCGCGCTGTGGGCGTGGGCCACCCGCAATGGCGGCTCGTTCCTGCCCTCCCCCGCGCAGGTCGTGGCCGCCGGCGCCGACCTCCAGGCCGAAGGCATCCTGCTGCCCTCGCTCGCCACCAGCCTTGCGCGCGTAGGGCTCGGCCTGGGCGCCGGGCTGGTGGCCGCCATCGCCCTGGCCGCGCTGACCTGCTCGTCGTCGCTGGGATACGCCATCGCCGACAAGCCGGTGCATATGCTGCGCTCCATTCCCTTCCCGGCGCTGACGCCGCTGCTGATCATCCTGCTCGGCATCGGCGAGACGATGAAGGTCACGCTGATCGCCATCGGCGCATTCGGCCTGATCTACGTCAACCTGCGCGACGCCATCCGCGGCATCGACCCGAAGCTGATGGAGCTGGCGCGCGCCTACGGCCTGACCCGCATGCAGACGCTGCGCAAGGTGCTCCTGCCGGGGGCGCTGCCCGGGCTGATGACCGGCCTGCGCTTCGCAACGGTCGTGGCGTGGATCGCGCTGGCCAGCTGCGAAACCGTCAATGCCTCTACGGGACTGGGCTACATCCTCTCGCGGGCCCAGCAATTCTCCCGCACCGACCAGATGGTGCTGTGCATCGCGGTCTACGCCGTGCTTGGGCTCCTTTCGGAAGCGCTGGTCAACCTGCTGTCCAAGGCGGCGATGCCCTGGCGCCGCTAGCGCGCCATAGGCCGCGCCGGCGTCAGGACGCCATCGGGGCCGGCGCAAGCATCCCCAATCAATCCAACCCCCATCAATCCAATGACCCATCGAACGCAAGGAACAACCATGACCATTGCCAGAACCACAGGGCTGCAGCGCGCGGCTGCCAAGGCCGTCGCGGCGGCCGCCGCCTGCCTCGCCATCGCGGCAAGCGCCGGATGCGGCGCAGCCAACGCGGACGGCTCCGGAGAACAGGCCACGATACGCGTAGCCTACCTGTCGACGGCCAACTACCTGACCACGCTCAAGGACGAGGATTTCGTCAAGGATACGATGGCGCCGTATGCCGCCGAATTCTCCGGGCCGTTCAACGTGCCCTCCGAAGCGCAGCAGGCCGTGCTGTCCGGCAACGCGGATACGACCAGCACCGGCACCGGCCACTTCATCAAGCTGGCGGCCGAGGAAGTGCCGTGGGTAGCCTACGCGATCGAATACTATACCGGCGATTCGCAGGGCATCGTGGCGGCACCGGGCACCGGCATCGAATCCGTGGCCGATCTGAAGGGCAAGCGCATCGGCATCGACAAGAAGGGCGCTACCGGCGACTATATCGTGCACGCCGCGCTGGAAGCGGCCGGCATGAGCGCCGACGACGTCGAGGAAGTCGAGCTGAGCCAGAACGATTTCTCGGCAGCCTTCCAGTCCGGCCAGATCGACGCGCTCGCCTCCTACGACCAGAACCTCGCGGCCGGCATCGCCACCGAAGGCTCCAGGCTGCTGGTGACCGGCGACCAGTACGGTTCGAAGAACGTGAGCATCCACATCGTCTCGAAGGCATTCGCCGACGAGCACCCCGAAGTGGTCGTCAAGATGTACGAATCGCTGAAGGCGGAGGCGGACAAGGCCGCCGAGGACCCGTCGCTCATCTACGACGCCTATGCGGGCTTCGGCGCCTCCGAGGGCATCATGGACGTCATCAAGGGCTTCAGCGTGCCGACGATCCTGCCGGTGGACGCCGACGGCCGCGCCATGCTCGACGAACTCGCCCGGCAGTACGTGGACTTCGGATTCATCGACGAAGCCCCCGACCTGGACGACTACGTGATGGACTGCACCGCATGAGCGCCGGCGACGGGGCCCTGGTGGCGCAGCTGGACGGCATCGGCGCCCGGTACGGCAGCACCGAGGTGCTCCACGACGTTTCGCTCTCCGTCCATCCAGGCGAATTCGTGGCGGTCGTCGGGCGTTCTGGCTGCGGCAAGTCCACGCTGCTGCGCATCATCGCCGGGCTCATGGAGCCGAGCGCAGGCCATGCCGCGTCTACCGAGCGCAAGGCGATGATGTTCCAGGATGCGCGGCTGCTGCCATGGAGCCGCGTGAAGGACAACGTCATGCTGGGACTGGCCGGCGGCAAGCGGCAACGTGAACAGGCCGCCAGCCACGCATTGCGGCTCGTGCAGCTCGAGGACCATGCCGGCAAATGGCCGGCCGGCCTGTCAGGCGGCCAGCAGCAGCGCGTGGCGCTCGCCCGGGCGCTGGCGCGCCAGCCTGACCTGCTGCTGCTCGACGAACCGTTCGGCGCGCTGGATGCGTTGACCCGGTTCGACATGCAGGACCTGCTGGTCCATGTGAAGGCCGCCACCGGCTGCGCCGTGGTGATGGTGACGCACGACCTTGCGGAAGCCGTCAGGCTGGCGGATACGGTCATCGTGCTGTCCGGCGGCCGCGTGGACGGCGTCGTATGCCCCGGGCGCGAATCGCTGGACGAATTCGGGCGCCCCCGTGACCATGCCGTCATCGAGGACCGGCTGCGAGCGCTGTTGTAGGGACGCGCGACCGGGCCGGAAACCGGGAGGGGCCGCAAGCCATCGCCATTGGCTTGCGGCCCCTTCATGCATCATGCTTTCCGTCCCGGGCTTTCTGGCACTGGGCTCCTTGTACTAGCCTTTCTGCGAGCGGGGAGCGGGCTTCCATGCCAGGTCGGCGAGCAGCTGCTCGGTCCAGGCCAGCACGGCCTGTTCGGGCATCGGCCCCGACCCCAGCGAGCCTGCGAACGGCGTGGGAACCGTATAGGTTTTCGTCAATGGCCGGTATTGCGAGCCCGGGTAGATGCGCGCCATGCGCATCTGCACCGAATCGGGCGGCTCGATCTTCCCGATGCGTATCGTCTTGCCCTGGGCGATGATGTCGGTGATGCCCATCGACCGGGCCTGTTCGCGCAGGCGTGCGATGTCGAACAGGGCGTTGAACGCTTCGGGAGGTTCGCCGTAGCGGTCCTTGAGTTCTTCTTCCAGGGCCTTCAGGTCGCCTTCGCTGCGTGCGCCGGCGAGCTTGCGGTAGATTTCCAGCCTCAGCTTGTCGGAGTCGATGTAGTCGACGGGGATGGAGGCTTCGACGGGCAGGTCGATCGTGACGGCGAGCGGCTCGACGCGGTCGGGCTCCTTGTATTCGTCGATTGCCTGGGAGACCATCCTGACGTAGAGGTCGAAGCCGACCCCTTCGATGTGGCCGCTCTGCTCGTCGCCAAGCAGGTTGCCGGTGCCCCTGAGCTCGAGGTCCTTCATGGCGACGTCGAACCCGGAGCCGAGGGCGGTGTTCTGGGCTATCGTGACGAGGCGTTCATGCGACTGCTCGGTCATGGGCCGTGCGGGATCGTAGAGGAAGTAGGCGTAGGCGCGTTCGCGCCCGCGCCCCACGCGTCCGCGCAGCTGGTGGAGCTGGGAGAGGCCGAACCGGTCGGCGTGGTCGACGATGAGCGTATTGGCATTGGAGATATCGAGCCCCGTTTCGATGATCGTCGTCGTCACCAGCACGTCGATGTCGCGATGCCAGAAGTCCTGGATGACTTCGTCGAGCTGTTTCTTGCCCATTTTGCCGTGGGCTATGCCGACGTTGGCTTCGGGGACGAGCTCCTTGATCTTCGCCGCCGTTTTGGAGATGTCCTCGACGCGGTTGTGCAGGAAGAAGACCTGGCCGCCGCGCATCAGTTCGCGCCGTATGGCGGCGGTGACCTGGGCGTCTTCGTAGGCGCCGACGTAGGTGAGGACCGGAAGGCGGTCCTCGGGGGGCGTGGCGAGCGTGGACATTTCGCGGATGCCGGTGATGGCCATCTCCAGCGTGCGCGGGATAGGCGTGGCGGACAGCGAGAGCACGTCGACGTTGGTGCGCAGGGCCTTGAGCGTCTCCTTATGCTCGACGCCGAAGCGCTGCTCTTCGTCGATGATGACGAGGCCGAGGTCCTTGAACTTGATGGAAGGGTTGAGCAGCTTGTGGGTGCCGATGACGACGTCGACGGAACCGTCGGCCAGGCCGGCTTCGGTTTCCTTGATCTCCTTGGCGCTCTGGAAGCGGCTCATCGTGCGCACGTTGACGGGGAAGCCTTCGAAGCGTTCGCTGAACGTTTCGAAATGCTGCTGCGCCAGCAGCGTCGTGGGCACGAGGACGACGACCTGCTTGGAATCCTGGACGGCCTTGAAGGCGGCGCGCACGGCGATTTCGGTCTTGCCGAAGCCGACGTCGCCGCAGATGAGGCGGTCCATCGGCATGGGCTTTTCCATGTCGGCCTTCACGTCGTCGATGGTCGTGAGCTGGTCGGCGGTTTCCTGGTATGGGAAGGCGTCCTCGAGCTCCTTCTGCCAGGGCGTGTCCTTGGAGAAGGCGAAGCCCTTGGAGCGCTGACGCGCCGAGTAGAGCTTGATGAGGTCTTCGGCCACTTCGTGGACGTGCTTCTTCGCCTTGGCCTTCGTGGACGCCCAGTCGGATCCGCCGAGCTTGTTGAGCTTGGGGGCGTCCGATCCGATGTACTTGCTGACCTGGTCAAGCTGGTCGGTGGGGATAAACAGCTTGTCCGGCGGCGCGCCGCGCTTGCTGGGGGCGTATTCGAGGACGAGGTATTCGCGGGTGGCCTTGCCGGCTCCCGCGCCGGTGGTGCGCTGGCGCATTTCGAGGAAGCGGCCGATGCCATGCTGTTCGTGCACGACGTAGTCGCCCGGCTTGAGCTCCATGAGGTCGATGGCGTTGCGCCGTTTCCTTTTAGGCGTCCTGGGCGCGCCTGCCGCGCTGGCGTGGCCGGTGATGTCCCGTTCGGTCAGCACGGCGATGCGGGCTGCCGGATCGATGAAGCCATCGAATGCCTGGGAGCGTACCGCGTCGACGGGGGCGATGCCCGCGGATGCCAGCATGCGCTTGAGGCGCGCCAGCGTGCCCTGGCCTGCGGCGGTGACGGTGACGCCGTATCCCTCCGCCAGCAGCCCGGCCATGCCTTCCGTCGTCTTGCGTTCGTCGCCGCGCCACGATCCGGGCGCCAGCGCGTCGAGCTGGACGTGGCCCGGCAGCGAGGCGTCCACCGACAGCGCGGTGACGTTCCACACGTCGCGCCTTGAGTTGGCCAGCATGGCGACGGTGGTCCCGTAGTCGTAGAAGTTGGCCGCGTCGAATGAAATGGGCGCGCCCGCGCCATGGCCGGAAGCGGCGACGTGCCAGCTGGTGGCGAGGAATTCATTGGCCGTCTTGTTCAGGTCGTCGACGGCGCGGCGCAGCTTTTCCGGGTCGCACAGCATGACGGTGGCCCGTTCGTCGAGCAGCGACGACACGGGCTGCATGTCGTCGACCAGCGCCGGCGTGAGCGACTCCATGCCTTCCACGGGGATGCCGTCGGCAAGCGAAGCGAGCATGTCGTCGGCATTGGGAATGGAGCCGATGAGCGAGCGGGCACGGTCGCGCACGGCCTGCGTCAGGGGCAGCTCGCGGCATGGCGTGGCCCAGACCTGTTCGATGGGCTCGCCGAACGTACGCTGGTCGGAGGCGTGGAACGCCCGGATGGATTCGATGTCGTCGCCGAAGAACTCGATGCGCACGGGATGCGGCGCCGTGGGTGGGAAGACGTCGATGATGCCGCCGCGTACGGCGAATTCGCCGCGGTCCATGACCAGCTCGACGCGCGTATAGGCGTTGGTGACCAGCGCTTCGGCCGCTTCGTCCAGCGCGATTTCCTCGCCTTGCGCGAAGACCAGCGGCTTGATGTCGCCGACGCCGGCGACGACCGGCTGGATCAGCGAGCGCACGGGCATGACGAGGATGTCGATGGGGCCGAACAGCGCGCTGCCCGGTTCGGGGTGCGCCAGCCGGCGCAATACCGCCATGCGGTTGGCAACGGTGTCGGCACGGGGGGAAAGCCGCTCATGGGGCAGCGTTTCCCATGCCTCGAGCAGCGCCACGGCCTGCGGGTCGCCGCCATACCAGCTGCGCACCGCGTTGAGCGTGTCTTCGGCATGGCGGCTCGAGGGGACGACGATGACGACGGGCGCGTGGGCGGCACGCGCCGCCGCCAGCGCGGGGCGGATGCCTTCGGGGGCGCCGACCAGCAGCGCGGGGTCGCCGGATCCAGGGGCGTCGCATTCCCCCGCGGCGAGCCTGCGGAACGAGGCGTCGGCGTTCAGGGCCTCCAGCAGGCCCGACAGGGAACCGGATTCGAGTTCGCGGGGTTCCTGGCTGCCGCGGTCGCGTGGCTCAGCGCACATTGTAGACGTCCTGCGCCTTGGCCAGCCCTTCGAACATGATCGCCTCCGTGGCGTCCGCCGCGTCGGCGAGGAATGCGGGCATCTGCTTTTCCTGGGCCTTGTTGAATTTGCCGAGCACGAAGTTGATGGAGTTCTCATGGGCGTCGCCGCCGCGCGACGAGTGGCCGGTGCCCATGCGCACGCGGAAGTAGTCGGGGGTGTGCAGGCACCGGTCGATGGACTTGATGCCGTTGTGGCCGCCGGAGGAACCGCCCTTCTTGAGCTTGATGCGGCCGAAGTCCAGGTCCATGTCGTCGTGGATGACGATGATATGCCCGGCGTCGATGTGGTAGTACTCGCGGATCGATTCGACGGCCTGCCCGGATTCGTTCATGTAGGTCAGCGGCTTGGCCAGGAAGAACTTCCTCGTCTCGCCGTGCAGCGACATCGTGCCCTTGCCGAGGTCGGCAAGCCCCTTGTGGTTGGAGAATTTCACGTCCCATCGTGCCGCGAGCTCGTTCGCCGCTGCGAATCCGATGTTGTGCCGGGTGCCACGGTATTTGGCGCCGGGGTTGCCGAGTCCGGCCACCAGCCAAAAATCTGACGACATGCTGCCTTCCTGCCTGTTTCGTGATGTCGGCGGCCGGGCCGCCAACGCATGCATGCCCGCACGCCTGGGGCGTGCGGGCCAAAGTGACAAGCATATCGTAGCCTGCGGCGTGGGCGGATGCGAAGGCGCCACGCACTGGGCGCAAAACGGCGCGCCGTTCAGGCGATGTCGCGGTACCAGTAGCTCATGTCGCGCATCATGCCGGTCGAATCGGTCGCTGCATCGGGCAGCAGCCCGAACCTGCGGAACCCGAAGCGTTCCATCAGCGCGATCGAGCCCTGGTTGGTGGCGAAGATGATGCCGACCAGCTTGCGCATGCCGCGCAGGCGCGCCTCGTCGATCAGGCCGGCAAGCGCAAACGAGCCGACGCCGCGGCGCCTCCAGGCGGGGTCGACGTAGTAGGCGACGTCAGCGACCCCGTTGTAGCCGGCGCGGCCGTAGAACTCCTCGAGCGCGCAGAACCCGACGGTGCCCAGCGCCTCGCCGTCCGCGCCGCGCGCCTCGATGACGAACACCTGGTAGGGGTCTTCATGGCCTTCGATCCATGCGAGCCGCTGCGCGACGGTGCGCGGGGTGGTGTCGGCTGAGGAGCCGCCCGCCTCGATGGCGGCGTTGTAGATGCCGGTGATGGCTTCGGCGTCGTGCGTCTCGGCCGGGCGCATGGCATAGCTGTAGGGAGGGTGCGTATCGTTCATGGCTGCCAGCGTAGCGGCGGCATACGATGACGGGGCGCAGGCATGGAAAAGGGCCCCGGATGGGGGCCCTTCGCTTGCCGGACGCCGGCCTATTCGAGCTCGATGGCCTTGTTGAGTGCCTCCTCGAGCTTCTTCTGCGCCTCGCCATAGGCGCTCCAGTCGCCGTTCTTCATCGCCTCGTCGGATTCCTTGAGGGCGTCCGAAGCGTCGGCGAGCGCCTGCTTGAGCGCCTCGGACGTGCCGGAGGAGCCCGAATCCCCCTTCGGGGACGAATCTTCGGGAGCGCTGCCCGAAGACCCGGAGGACGAACCGGACGATGCGCCGCCGGAGGAACCGGAACCGCCGGTGTTGGCCGCATCCCCCGCGTCGGCGCCGGAATCGCCGCCGAAGACCTGGTTGAGGGCCTCGTCCAGCGTGTCGGCGAAGCCCACCTGGTCGCCGAAGGCCACCAGCACCTTCTTGAGCAGCGGATAGCTGGTCGTGCCGGACGACTTGACGTATACCGGCTCGACGTAGACGAGGCCGCCGCCCAGCGGCAGGGTCAGCAGGTTGCCGCGCTCCACCTGGGTGGAGCCGGATTGCAGCAGGTTGAGCTCCTTCGACACGTCGGCGTTCGCGTTGAAGTTGTTCTGCACCTGGCCGGGGCCGGGCACGTTCGTGTCCTTGGGCAGTTCCTGCAGGCGTATCGTGCCGTAGTCGGGGCCGACGACCCCGGCGGTGCTTCCGGCATCCGAATCGACGGACAGGAAGCCGGTGAGGATCTCGCGGGTGGAGGAGCCGGCCGGAATGTAGCTGCTGGTCAGCGAGAACACCGGTTCGTCGGCGCCGCCGGTCTGCAGCGTCAGGTAGTAGGGCGGCTGCTGCACGTCCTTGGCCTGCTCGGCCTTCGATTCGGTCGGGTCGACGGGGACCTGCCAGAAGTCCTCGCCCGAGAAGAACTGGTTGGCGCTGGTGACATGGTACTTGCTCAGCAGCTGGCGCTGCACCTTGAACAGCCCCTCCGGATAGCGCATGTGGCTCATCAGGTCGCCGGACATGTCGGCGATGGAGTGGTACTGGCCCGGGAAGATCTGCCGCCATGCCTTGATGACCGGATCGTCCTCGTCCCATACGTACAGGTCGACCGAACCGTCGTAGGCGTCCACGGTGGCCTTGACGGAGTTGCGCATGTAGTTGACCTTCTTGCTGCCCAGCGACGAGACGGTATCGGACGATACCGTCGTCGAATCCTGCGTCGCTTCCGACAGGTCGGTCATCTGCGCGTACGGCATCTGGTCGGAGGTCGTATAGCCGTCGATGATCCACTTGACGCGCCCGTCGACGACCGCCGGATAGACGCGGCCGTCCAGCGTCAGGTAGGGGGCGACCTTGGCGACGCGTTCCCTGGGGTTGCGGTCGTAGAGGATCTGCGACTCCGAGGTGACGCGGTCGGAGAACAGGATCTGGTCCGAGCCGAAGCGGATGGCGTACATCAGGCGGCTGAAAATGTTGCCCAGGCCGGGGCCGCCATCGCCGTCGAACGTCGTCGTCGCGCCTTGCGAGCCGGTCGGGTAGTCGAACTCCCAGCTTTCGGTGCCTTCCGGCGCGCCGACGATGGAGTATTCCGGCGCTTCGGGAGAGAAGTAGATGCGGGGCTCGTAATGCTGCGTCTCGGTCAGGTAGCCCTGCGTCGGGATGCCGTATTCGAAGAACTCGGGCTGCCCGTCGCTGGTGACCTTGTTGCCGTAGGCCGCCACGACGCCGTAGCCGTGCGTATACACGGTGTGGTCGTTGACCCAGTTGCGGTTGTCGTTGCCCGACAGGTCCAGCTCGCGCGCCGCGATGACGGTGTCCTGGCTCGTGCCGTCGATGTCGTACTTGTCGACGGAGAGCGTGTCCGCGAACGTGTAGTACTGCTTCATCTGCTGCAGCTGCTTGAACGTCGGCGACACGATCTGCGGGTCGAGCAGGCGGATCTGCGCGGTCGTTTCCGCTTCCTGCGACAGCGCGCCGCTTTCCGCCTTGGTCGTCGCGTCGTATTCCTCCGTCTTGACGGCGTCGAGGCCGTAGGAGGCGCGCGTGGCGTCGATATTGCGCTGGATATAGGCCGACTCCTTCTCCTGCGCGTTCGGGTTGACGACGAAGCGCTGCAGCAGCGCAGGGTAGAGCACGCCGACCAGCAGTGCGGCCACCACGCCCACGGCGACGGACACGGCCGGCACGCGCCATTCGCGCCACGCGGCGCGCGGCGACGCATAGCGGGTCTGCGCCGTGGCCGACAGCGACCTGGCCGTCAGCAGCCAGACGCCCACGGCTATGCCGATGGCCAGCGTGATGGCGGCCATGATGGCGATGGCGGGGATGGAGGCCTGCACGTCGGTGTAGGTGGCGCCGGTAATGCGATCGCCTTCCTGCGTGAGCGTGTCGAACATGCCGAGCCCCTGGTTGGCGGCCCAGCCCGCCATGACGAGGATGAACCATACGGCGATCTGGCGGCGCGCCCGCGTGGTCATCGTGAACAGGCCGCGGCCATGCACGGGCATCGTGAACCGGATGCCGCTCATCGCCACATGCGTGACGACGCTGAACAGCAGCCCGGCGACCAGCAGCACCTCGACGGCACCCATGATGAGCTTGAGGCCGGGCAGCACGAAGACGTAGAAGCCGTAGTCGATCCCGAACTGGGGATCGGACTGTCCGAAGGACTGCGCGTGGAACATCAGCAGCAGCTCGGTCCAGTTGAAGTTGAACTGCGCGCCGAACGCCAGGCCGGCGATGGCCGAGCAGACGATGGCCACGCGGCGCGCGCCCTTCGACGTGACCGACTTGCCGATCTCGATCGTGTCGCCGTTGAAGCGGATCGTCGAGCCGTCCGCGCGGTCGGGGCGTGCGCGTATCGCCAGCGTCGCCGATAGGTAGCTGACGAGCCCCATCGCCACGACGTAGACGGCCCATAGCCCGACTCTCGTGCCCAGCTGGGTCCAGACGACCGACTCGAAGCCGAGCTGGCCGTACCACATCACGTCGGTGACGAACCGCGAGAGCGCGAAGAACAGCGCGACGATGACGGCGAGCGCGACGAGCACGCCGATGAGGATCTTCGTGCCGCGGCCGGAATGGGGGCGCCTGGGACGCGGCGCCTTGCGCGTGATGCGCGGGTGGGAGCCGCCGGGAGGCGCACCGGAACCGGCGGCGTCGCCGTCGGCCTGCACGTCGAGGATGACCGGGTCGCCCGGATCAGCGGACTGTCCGGAAGACGGGGAATTGCCGTCCTTCCCCTTGCGCGGGTCGCTGCCGCCGCTGGAGGGGGTGAACATCGGTCCGAATGCATCGAAAAAAGACATTGTTCCAGCATACCGGAAGTTTCTTCTCAGCATGCGGAGCCCCACATGGCTCCACAGATTCTTTCCAAGCGGCGCGCGTGGCCTTTCGGCTCAGTTCTTCTGGTTGAGGTTCATGCGGTATTTCAGGGTGAGCACGCGCTCGGCCGCCGCCTTGACCTGCGAGCGGAACGTCGCGTCCGTTTTGGCCAGCCCCACCATGCCCTCGAGGATGGGCTCGACGAGGCTGCGGTCCCCGACGCAGATGAGGTCGCCGCCTGCGGATACGAAGCGGGTGCCCAGCTGCGTGGCGGGGAACCCGGAAACGGTCGCCGCGGACAGGGAATCGGAGACGACCACGCCGTCGAAGCCGGTCTGGCCGCGCAGGATGTCGGTGATGATGTAGTGCGAGAAGCAGGCCGGGGAACCCGGATCGAGGTTCGTGTAGGTCGCCAGCGACATCATCACCATCGGCGGATCGCCTTCCTTGATTGCCTTGGTGAACGCCTCCATCTGGATGCTGTCGACCGACGTGACGTCGTCGACGGTGCCTTCTTCGCTGAAGTCCGTATTGCCGGTCACGGCGCCCAGTCCCGGATAGTGCTTGACGGCGGAGGCGATGCCGGCCGCGGACATGCCGTCGATGAACGCCACGGCATGCCTGGCGTTGCCATCGGCGTCAAGGCCGAAATCGCGGTCGAGCGCCCCGATCGGCGCGTTCGAGGAACGGTCGATGACGACGGTGTCGACGCTGGGCGCCAGGTCGACGTTGACGCCGGACGTGTTCAGCTGGCCGCCCCAGGTCTGCGCGTCGGACTGCAGCTGCGCCACAGTCATCCTGCCCTGTTCGACGGCGGAGGGAATCGTGGAGAAGCCGGCTCCCTTCAGGCGCTGCACCTGACCGCCTTCCTGGTCGGCGGCGATGAACAGCGGCATCTGCTTGCTGCCGGCGGCGTAGGACTGCAGCGCGGTCGTGACCTGCCGGACCCCGGCGATGCCGTCGGTCCAGTTGCCCAGCAGCAGGACGGACCCGACCTTGTCGGTCTCCACCAGCTCCTTGACGGCGGTGGCGTCCTCCCCGGCCGACAGGGGCACCATGACCAGCTGGCCGATCATCTCGTCGATGCCCATCGCGTCGACCGCGTCCTTGGCGAGGCTTTCCGGCGTGGCGCCGGCAGCTTCCTCCTTGCCGGAGGCCGAAGCGTGCGGGGCTGCCAGCTTTTCCAGGTCGCTGGAAATGCGCGTCGCCGAATCGCTGGCGATCGTCTCCTGCCGTTTCAACCACGTCTTGCCGCCGAAGAACCACGATCCGAAGACGAGCGCGACGGCGACGATGGCGACGACGGTGAGGAACGATGCGCTGCGCAGCTTTTCCAGGCGCCGCCGCCAGCGCCCGTGCCGGGCGCCCCCTTCCGGCTCGTCCGCCGTCCCTCGCATGTTCTTCGGTCCGTTCATAGCTGCCATTGTGCCACGGGGACGCCGCCGCGCCCCGGCAGGCGCGCGCGGCGTTCCCCCTAATCTTTAATAGATGTCGACGCTTACCGACTCGAACTTGCCTGAATCGAGCAGCGCCTCGAGGTCCGCCGGGCCGGTGAGGATGACCTTGGCGGCCTCGACGATCTTCAGGTTCATCCGCGTGCCCGGCAGCATCCCCTCGTCGTAGACGTATACCGGCTTGCCCAGCGCATAGGCATAGCCGATGTCGAACATCGTGCCCGGATCCTCGTCGAGCACGTTGGCGATGACGGCCTCGCTGTTGGCGATGGCGTTGAGGTCGGTCTGGAAGCAGCGTTCGGGGCCGAGCGTGTCGAGCGGCGCGTCGAAGCGCGGGCGGAACATCTTCTTGTGCCGCACCTGCAGCACGTGTTCGAGCCGCTCCATGCTTTCCATCTGCGGATGCGTGAAGAACGGGCCGGCGACGTAGAAGTCGTAGATCGGCTTGTCGGAAGTGAAGTCAACGGTTTCGGTATGCAAAGTTTCCATGCATCCATTGAACCTCGCCCTCCCTTTTCAGGTTGCCGGGTTGGCTTTGGGATTAACGCGGCGCATGCCCGCAGAAGGGATAACTAATCCGTTTTGATGGACGCTAATCCAAAAATTCCGCAATGCGGAACCTTTCCACGGCATTTCGCGCCAATCGGTTGACGGCCTTTCGCATTTCCTCCACAATCGGAACCATGAACCCTTCCCCCTGCGCCGGCATGACGCTGCGCGACGCCCCGCTGCAACGCGACGTGACCATCAGCGCAATCCATCTTGACGAGCGGCACCGCTTCCGCATGCTCGAGCTCGGGCTGCGCGCCGGCACCGTCGTGCGGGTCACGCAGAAGGCCAGCTTCGGCGGCCGGGTCGTCGCCCGCGGCAACGAGCGCATCGCGCTGGACGGCGCCACGGCACGCAGCATCGACGTCGCGCTCAAGGCACCCATCGAAGGGCGTGCCGGCGTCGCCGTCGCGCCGGTAGGGCCGCAAGCCTGACGGCCCGCAAGGCCGCCCTGCGCATTCCGGCACCGCCCCCCCCTTATTCCCGATCACGAAAGACGCCGACGATGAATGACTGCCATGAATCACGGCGCGGCCTTGCCGCGCTCCTGCCCGAACGCCGCCACGGCCACGAAGATGCCGGCGGCGCGTGCTGCACGGCCCCGGACGGCGCCAGCACAGCCCCCCGCGCGCCGCGCGTGGTGTTCATCGGCAACCCCAACGTCGGCAAATCGTCGCTGTTCAACGCGATACTCGGCGCCAAGGCGCGCGTCATGAACGCCCCCGGCACCACGGTGCTGCTCGAACGCGGCGAGTACGCGGGCCCCGACGGCAGGATCTGGAACCTGATCGACACCCCGGGCACCTATTCGCTGCTGCCGCTGTCGCCCGACGAGGAAGTGGCATCGCAGGCTGTGACGGGCGCCGAAGGCGAGCCCTCCCCCGACCTCATCGTCGCCACCCTCGACGCCACGAACATCTCGCGCTCCCTGTATTTCCTGGCGATGGTCCTCGAACTGGGCCGCCCCACCGTCGTGGCGCTGACCATGAACGACCTGGCGCGCAGGAACGGCGCGCGGGTCGACCCCCAGGCGCTCAGCGACGCGCTGTCGGGGGTGCCCGTCGTCGAAGTCGACGGACGCACCGGCGCGGGAACGGCGCAGCTGATGGACGCCATTGCCTCCGGATTCGCCGGAACCCCGATGCCGCAGGGGCTCGAACCCGTCGATGCCGCGCACGCCGATCTGCGCGCGTGGGTCGAGGAAGGCGCCGACGAGCGCTTCGACTGGGCGGCGCGCGTCATCAGCTGCCTCGACCTGGAAAGCCGCCAGCGCGAAACGCTCTCCGACCGCATCGACCGGTGGCTGCTCAACCCGGCGCTCGGCATCGTGCTGTTCCTCGCCATCATGTTCCTGGTGTTCCAGGCCACGACGTGGCTCGCCGGACCGATGCAGGACTGGATCGACGGGGACCTGCGCGGCTGGATCGTCGGCGGGGCCGACGGCCTGTTCTCGCTCTTCGGCCCCGCCGCGGCAGACGGCTGGTTCCACGGGATGGTGGTCGACGGCGTCATCGACGGCATCGTCACCGTGCTGACGTTCCTGCCACCGATGGGCATCATGTTCATCCTGCTGTCGCTGCTTGAGGATTCGGGCTACCTGGCGCGCGCCGCCTTCGTCATGGACCGCGCGATGCGCATGGTGGGCCTCGACGGGCGCGCGTTCCTGCCGATCGTCGTGGGCTTCGGCTGCAACCTACCGGCGCTGGCCGCCACCCGCACGCTGCCCGATTCACGCCAGCGCGTGCTTACCGGCATGCTGATTCCGTTCTCCTCATGCACCGCGCGCCTGTCGGTCTACCTCGTGCTCGCCTACGCGTTCTTCCGCGACCAGGCCGGGCTGGTCGTATTCGGCATGTACGTGTTCTCGGTGCTGCTCATCCTTGCCGTCGGCGTGCTGCTGCGCAAGGTGAAGTTCCGCTCGCTGGAACCCGAGCCGTTCGCCATCAGCCTGCCGCCCTACCAGTGCCCGAAGGCGGTGGCGCTGGTCAAATCGGTGCTCCTCAAGCTCTGGAACTTCATGAAGGGCGCCTCGACGATCATCGTTTCGATGATCGTGCTCATGTGGTTCCTCCAGGGCATTCCGGCCACGGCCAGCGCCGGGTCGTTCGGCGACGTCGAGGACGTGCACGATTCGGTGTACGGCGTCGTCGCGGACGCCATCGCGCCCGTCTTCAAGCCCGCGGGCTTCGGCGACTGGCACGCTTCGGCGGCCCTGATGACGGGCTTCGTCGCCAAGGAGGTCGTCGTCGGCTCGCTCGCCCAGTCCTACGCCATCAATACCGGCGACGAGGACGAAGCGCAGCAGGGCGAGGGCTCGCTGGGCGCCGCGATCCGTACCTCGTTCGACGAAACGTCGGCAGGCCACGGCCGCGCCGCGGCCATAGCGTTCCTGCTGTTCACGCTCGCCTACACGCCCTGCCTGGCGACGGTGGCCGAGCTCAAGAGGCAATTCGGCGGCAAGGTGGCGATGCAGACGGTCGGCCTGGGCCTGGTCGTCGCCTATCTGCTGGCCG
This sequence comes from Bifidobacterium sp. LH_450, assembly GCF_056356715.1. Classification (NCBI taxonomy): domain Bacteria; kingdom Bacillati; phylum Actinomycetota; class Actinomycetes; order Bifidobacteriales; family Bifidobacteriaceae; genus Bifidobacterium; species Bifidobacterium sp. LH_450. Next base: position 299,321 of record NZ_JBKEUU010000001.1, read on the forward strand.
TCATCGCCTTCCAGACGTTGAGGTGGGTGCTGTGAACGGCGCCTTCCGGGCCACGGGACACGGCACCGCGGCTGCCCGGCGCCCGCAAGGCGTCGTCGAGCGGGTCGTCGCCAGCCTCAAGGGCGGCATGAGCGTCAGCCAATGCGCGCAGGCCATGCGCCTGCCGCGCGATTTCGTCGAGCAGATCGTCGAACATGCCCGCGCGGCCGGCAGCCTCGACGTCGTCGTGCTCGACTACCGCAATGGCTGCGGGTCGGGAGCTTGCGACCCCGACCCCTCCTCGCTGGTATGCGCAGGGTGCCCGCTCGCTCCGGCAGGCGCCGCTCACCGCATCGGCATCCGCGCGGCGCTGCGGCGCCTGGGGCGCCATTGAGCCGGGATGGTGAGGCCGCGGCGTTAGGATGGTGCGTTATGAATGAAAGTCCCCTGGCTGCCAAGCCATCCGAAGCGTGGCGCAACCCGCTGCGCGACCCGCGCGACCTTCGGCTGCCGCGCATAGCGGGGCCCTGCAGCATCGTCATCTTCGGCGTTACCGGCGATCTGGCGCGCAAGAAGCTGCTGCCCGCCATCTACGACCTCGCCAACCGCGGGCTGCTGCCGCCCGCCTTCGGGCTGACCGGCTTCGCGCGCCGCGACTGGACCGAAGAGCAGTTCCGCCAGTTCGTCAAGGACAACGTGCAGGCCCACTGCCGCACCCGCTTCGACGAAGCCACCTGGAGCCAGCTGGCGCGGGGCATCCGCTTCGTGCAGGGCACGTTCGAGGACGCCAGGGCATTCGAGCGGCTCAGCGACACCGTCGCCGAACTCGACCGCGACCGGGGCACGCGCGGCAACCACGCATTCTACATGTCGGTGCCGCCGCGCGATTTCCCCACCGTGGCCCGCCAGCTGGCCAACTGCGGCCTGGCCCATTCGACCGAAGGCTCCTGGCGCCGCGTCATCATCGAAAAGCCGTTCGGCCACGACCTGGAAAGCGCGCGGCGCCTCGACAAGGTCGTCTCGGAGGTGTTCGACCCGCGTTCGGTGTTCCGCATCGACCATTACCTGGGCAAGGAAACGGTGCAGAACCTGCTGGCGCTACGCTTCGCGAACACGATGTTCGAGCCGGTGTGGAACGCCAACTACGTCGACCATGTGCAGATCACGATGGCGGAGGACATCGGCGTCGCCGGGCGCGCAGGCTACTACGACGGCATCGGTGCCGCCCGCGACGTCATCCAGAACCATCTGCTGCAGCTGCTGGCCCTCACGGCGATGGAAGAGCCCGTCTCCTTCGCCGCGGAGGACCTGACCGCCGAGAAGACGAAGGTGCTGTCCGCCGTGCGGCTGCCACGCGACCTGGCGGCCCATACGGCACGCGGCCAGTACGCCGCCGGCTGGCAGGGTTCCGAAGAGGTGTGCGGGTACCTCGAGGAAAAGGGCATCGACCCGCACTCGACGACCGAGACCTACGCGGCGGTGCGCCTCGACATCGATACGCGACGCTGGGCCGGCGTGCCGTTCTACCTGCGCACCGGCAAGCGCCTGGGGCGGCGCGTCACCGAAATCGCCGTCGTATTCAAGCCGGCCCCGCACCTTCCCTTCGAGTCGACGGCGACCCAGGAGCTCGGCAAGAACGCCATCGTCATCCGCGTCCAGCCCGACGAAGGCGTGACGCTCCGCTTCGGTTCCAAGGTCCCTGGAGGCACCTCGATGGAGGTGCGCGACGTGTCGATGGACTTCAGCTACGGCCGCTCGTTCACCGAATCGAGCCCCGAAGCCTATGAACGGCTCATCCTCGACGTGCTGCTCGGGGATCCGCCGCTGTTCCCCACCACCCGCGAGGTGGACCTGAGCTGGAAGATCCTCGATCCCATCGAAGGGTTCTGGGCCACGCTCGGGCAGCCCGAACCATACCGCGCCGGAACGTGGGGGCCTGAATCTGCCGATGAAATGCTCGCCCGCGACGGGCGGCGCTGGAGGATGCCATGATCATCACGATGAGGGACACCGAAACCAACGAGGTGTCCGACAAGCTCAACGCGCTGCACGAGGAGCGGGGCGAAGCGGTGCTCGGCCGCGTGCTCACGCTGGTGGTATCCGTCGCGGAAGGCCAGCTGGAGGATGCGCTGCGCGTCGCCAACGATGCCAGCCGCGAACACCCGTGCCGGGTCATCGCCATCGCGCCAAGCATCCGCCCGGATGACGAGCGCGACGAGGCCGGCCGCACGTTCCTGGATGCCGAGGTGCGCATCGGAGCCGACGCAGGCGCCGGGGAAATCATCGTCCTGCGGCCGCGCGGCGGCCTCGTGCACCATCAGGATTCGCTGGTCATCCCGCTGCTCGTGCCGGATGCGCCCGTCGTGGCGTGGTGGCCTACTGAGGCGCCGGCCAACCCTTCGAAGGACCGGCTGGGGGCCATGGCCACCAGCCGCATCACCGATGCGATGCGTTCGTCCAACCCGATGCGCACGATGGCGGACCTGCGGCGCAACATGAGCCCGAAGAACGTCGACATGAGCTGGACGCGCATCACCGTCTGGCGCGCGATGCTCGCGTCGCTGCTTGACCAGCCGCCGCACCTGCCCATCACGTCGGTGCGCGTCACCGGACCGCAGGGGTTCCTGCCGATGGACATGCTCGCCGCGTGGCTGCGCCTCAAGCTCGGGGTGCCCGTCACCATGGAGGCCGAGCCCGATGCGACGGCGGTGACGGGCGTATACATGACCCGCGCCGACGGCGTCGTCAGCCTTGAGCGGCGCCCCGCCGACGAGGGCATCGCGACCGTGCGCTTCCCCGGCCAGTCCCCGCAGGCCATCACCGTGCCGACGCGCACGCTGCAGGAGTGCCTGAGCGAGGAACTCGGGCGGCTCTACCCTGATGAAATCTATGCCGAAGTAGTCACGCGGGGCTGGGACCTGATCCACCCCGACAATCCCAAGCAAAGGAGCAACGAAGCATGAGCAGGCACCGGATCATCGCCTACCCCTCCCCCGAACTGATGGCGCAGGCCGTGGCGGCGCGCACGCTGCTGCTGCTCGACGACCTGCTCGCCCAGCCGGCGCGTCAGCGCGCCGATATCGCCGTGACCGGCGGCAGCGACGGCACGGCCATCCTCAAGGCGATGGCGGCATCGCCGCTGCTCGACGTCGTCGACTGGTCCCGCGTGCACGTATGGTGGGGCGACGAACGCTTCGTCAAGGCCACCGATCCCGAACGCAACGCCGCGGCGGCCCGCGAGATCCTGTTCGACCAGCTGGTCCGGGAAGGCAGGATGCCGCAGGAAAACGTCCACGAAATGCCGGCGGATTCACGCTCCCCCGAGGAGATCGCCCATGCCGGCGATGACGAGAACGCCACGATGCTGGCGAATGCGGCAGCCGTCTACGAGGAGGAGCTGCGCGCGCAGCTCGGCCCCTCCCCCTCGCTGGACATGGCGATGTTCGGCCTGGGACCCGACGGCCATTTCGCATCGCTGTTCCCAGGCCGGGACGAGGTGCTGCTCGACAACCCCGACCAGCTGGTGACCTTCGTCGATCACTCCCCCAAAATGCCTCCGCTGCGCCTGACCATGACGGTGCCGATGATCACGCGTTCGAACCGTACCTGGATCTGCGCGTCCCGCCCGGTCAAGGCGCGCGCCGTCGCGATGACGTACCTGGGCCATCGCGACCCGCAGGCGCCCGCTTCCTTCGCCGACGCCGCCGAGGAGCTGATCTGGTTCACCGACGCCGACGCCGCTGCGCGGGTGTGCTGACGCGCCAACGGAAATCGGGAAATCAGGAGAGGGGTGCCGGTCCAGTCCGGCACCCCTCTTCTATTTCCCGCGGCAAGAAGCCTAGGCCTTCACCTCGCGCTGCGCGTCACCCTCTTCGGCCCACAGGATGTGGAAGCTGCCGGGCTCGTCGACGCGCTCATAGGTGTGCGCGCCGAACAGGTCGCGCTGCCCCTGGATCAGGGCCGCCGGCAGGCGCGTGGAGCGCAGCCCGTCGAAATAGGCCAGCGAGGAGGAGAAGACCGGGCACGGGATGCCGTGTTCGGCGGCCTTCGCCACCACCTTGCGCCATGAAGGCTCGCTCGCCTCGATGCCTTCCTTGAAATAGGGGGCGAACAGCAGCGACACGTCGGCCGCGCCCGATTCGTACGCTTCGGCGATCCGGTCGAGGAACTTGGCGCGGATGATGCAGCCGGCGCGCCAGATGCGCGCCACCTGCGCGAGGTCGAGGTTCCAGCCGTATTCGGCGCCGGCCGCGGTGATTTCGTTGAACCCCTGCGCGTAGGCGACGATCTTCGAGGCGTACAGCGCCTTGCGGATATGCTCGATGAACGCGTCGCGTTCCTGTTCGGTGACGTCGAAGCCGGCCTCGGGGCCGGTGAACCCCTGGCGCTGCGCCTCCTCGCGCAGCTTCGCCTGCGACGACAGGCCGCGGGCGAAGACCGCTTCGGCGATGCCCGTCACCGGCACGCCGAGCGTCAGCGCGCTCTGCACCGTCCACGTGCCGGTGCCCTTCATGCCGGCATGGTCGACGATGACGTCGACCAGCGCCTTGCCCGTCTTCGGATCCTCCTTGCGCAGCACCTGCGCGGTGATCTCGATCAGGTACGAGTCGAGCTCGGTGGAGTTCCACTGCTCGAAGACGTCGCCGATCTCCTTCGGGCTCATCTTCAGGCCGCGGCGCATCAGGTCGTAGCTTTCGGCGATCAGCTGCATGTCGGCGTATTCGATGCCGTTATGGACCATCTTGACGAAATGGCCGGCGCCGTTCTCCCCGATATGCGCCACGCAGGGCGTGCCGTCGGAGGCCTTCGCGGCGATGGCCTCGAACATCGGGCGCAGGCGCTGCCACGACTGCTCGGAACCGCCAGGCATCATCGACGGGCCCAGCAGCGCGCCTTCCTCGCCGCCGGAGACGCCGCAGCCGACGAAATGGATGCCCCGCTTGCTCATGTCGCGTTCACGGCGCACCGTGTCGCCGTAATAGGCGTTGCCGGCGTCGACGATGATGTCTCCGGGTTCCATGCAGTCGGCCAGCTCGTTGATGACCGCGTCGGTGGGCTCGCCCGCCTTGACCATGATGATCGCCACGCGCGGCTTTTCCAGGCTCGCCACGAACTGCGCGACGGTGGTGGACGGCACGAAGGAGCCCTCGTCGCCGTAGCGTTCCATGAACCGTTCGGTACGTGACGCCGTGCGGTTGTAGACGGCTACCGTGTATCCATGGCGCGCCAGGTTGCGCGCCAGGCTCGCGCCCATTGCAGCCAGCCCGACCACGCCAACGTTCGCTTCTGCACCCATGCCAAACCTTCCTTATGATTGCCGGGATTAACGCATTCGAACGACCAGTGTACGCGCCGCTACACCCACCCCAGCGGGTTCGGATAGGAACGCACCCGCAATGCGCCGCCTTCCACGATGGCCGCCTGGTCGTTGCGCAGCGGCAGCGGCGCAGGGCCGCCGCGGGCACGCTGCATGACGCGCGTGGCGCTGGCGCCAAGCGTAGCCGAACCCACATGGGGGACGACGCGCCGGTCTATGAACCCAAGCCCCGACAGGTCCGCCAGCCCCGGAGCGGCGCTGGCCCGGTCCATCGCGCCGATATGGCCGATGTGGGCGCCGGCGATGACGGCGCCGGCCGATTCGCCTGCATACGGCTTGCCGGCGCGCACCAGCGTTTCGATCAGGCATGCGGCGCCCGAACGGCGCAGCTCGTCCATCAGGTAGAACGTGTTGCCGCCGCACACGTAGATCACGTCCGCTTCCGACAGCTGCTGCGCCACCCATGACGGCCGGGCATGCCCGGCGCGCACCAGGCGCACCTGCACGCCGAGCGCATGCTCCAGCGGCCAGCGCATCGCCCTGTTCACCCAGCCGTAGCCTTCCGGATAGCTTGCGGACGAGATGAACGCCACCGTGCGCCCCTTGAGCCATCGGGCGCCGAACGCCTGGCGCATAGCGGGGATGACGCAGAACATCGAGCCGGCAAGGACCAGCCGCATCGCCGGACGCCTTTCAAGCGCGCATCCCATGGGTTCCTCCTTGCCGCTATGCCGGTATGCCGGCATTCCGGCACCGTCGGATATCTTATCGCCGCCGGATGGGCGCCTCCCCATTCAGCCCACAGCGCGCCGCCGGGGCCCCGAGTTCCGCGGCGCCAGCGTTCCGCGGCTTTTTGGTGCGTTATGGTGGAACAGTCCAATTCCATCGAACTACCAAGACCATGCGCGGGCCGCAAGCAGCCGGCCGCGCTACGGAGCACACCATGAGCGATACACCACGCGGGGCGGCAGGCCGCCCGCAGCTGTCGGGACGGGCGCGAGCCGTCGTCGCCGTCACCTTCTTCTCCATGTTCTTCGGCGCCGGGAACCTGATCTTCCCGCCCTATGTGGGCGCGCTTGCCGGCAACCAGGCCCCCGCGGCGCTGCTCGGCTTCATCATCTCGGCCGTCGGGCTGCCGGTGCTGGGCGTCGTGGCCGTCTCCTTCGCCGGCGGTTTCGCGCGCCTCGCAGGACGCGTGTCCAAAGGCTTCGCGACGGTGCTGGCGATCGCGATCATCCTGACCATCGGCCCGCTGTTCGCCATTCCACGTACCGCCTCCACGTCCTTCGAAATGGCCGTCGCGCCGTTCGTGGGCGACGGCGCGCAGGGATGGGCGCAGCTTGCCTATTCGCTGGTCTTCTTCGTGCTCGCGTTCCTGGTGGCCCAGCGCCCCGAAAAGCTCTCGAAGGTGCTCGGACGCATCATGGGGCCGGTATTGCTGGCGATGATCGTCGTGCTGCTCGTCGTATGCCTGTTCATCAAGCATCCTTCGTTCAGCGCGCCTGCGGGCCCGTTCAGCGCCAACCAGTTCGGGGAGGGATTCCTCAACGGCTACCAGACGATGGACCTGCTCGCCGGGCTGTACTTCGGCATCGTCATCTCCGCGAATATCCGCGACATGGGCGTCAAGGGCCGCAAGGCCAACCGCCGCGAAACGGCGCGCTCCGGCGTATTCGCCGGCATCATGCTCGTCGTCGTCTACGCCGCGCTGGGCTTCATCGGCATGGTGTCCGGCTCGATCGCGCCCATCGACGCGGACGCCGACACCGGCGCCACCGTGCTGACCAACCTGACCCAGCATGCGTTCGGGGAAACCGGCACCGTGTTCGTCGGCATCATCTTCGTCATCGCCTGCTTCAACGTATGCGCCGGCCTGATCAGCACCGTCAGCTCGTTCTTCCATGACCGCTTTCCCACGGTGGGCGGCACAAAGGTGGGCTACCGGGCATGGAGCGCCCTGTTCACGCTGGTCAGCCTCGTCATTTCCAATCTCGGCCTCAACGCCATCATCAAGATTTCCGAACCGATCCTCGAAGCGCTCTACCCAATCGCGATCGTGCTGGTCGTGCTGTCGCTGCTGCACAAGCGGTTCACCGGAAAGCACCGCCGCGTCTACTTCTGGACGGTGCTGTTCACCGCCATCGATTCGGTGGGCACCTGCATCGTCAGCCTGACGGAGCTGTTCGGAGGCCATATCGACTGGCTGTCGCAGCTGCTCGATTCCATCCCGCTGTCGGAAATCTCCCTGGGATGGGTGGTGCCGGCCTTCGTCGGCGCCGTCATCGGGTTCGATATCAGCATGTTCCACCGCAACTGGAAGCATGACGAGGACGATATGCCGGCCGACGAGGATGCCGATGAGGAAGGCGTCGACGAGGACGGCGCCGCGCAGATCGCGCCGCAGCCGGACGAAGGAGGCAAGCCGCTCACGCACCGGGAAAGGAAGGAAGCGCGCAGGCAGGAGGCCAGGCGCGCGGCGAACGAAGCGCGCAAGGCGCGGGTGGCTGCCCGCGAGGAAGCCCGGCAGGCGCCCTCGCCGATTGCCGGGGGCACCACCGTCGCGCAGCAGGTGCGCATGGCGCAGGAAGCCAAGCGGCGGCGCGACGAGGAGGACGAGCTGCCCGAGGATTAAAGCGGCTGCCCAGGCGGGGCGCATGGGCGCCCCAGGGCAACGATGAGGGGGGCGCCTTTCAGCAAGGCGCCCCCCTCATCGTTGCCCTACGAAAACGTGGCCTTAGGGCTCAGTGGTTGGAATTCGAATCATGCTTGGCCAGGCGGGTCGGGCTGTCGCAGTACAGCGCCGGGTTGGCGTCGAACTTCTCGGCGCACGCCACGCTGCAGAAGTGGAAGACGTGGCCCTCGTACTGGCGTTCGGCTGCAGCGGTCTCGCTGGTCACCATCATGTCGCATACCGGATCGATTTCCGGTACGCCCTCTACGCTCTTGCGTTCCTTCATGGCAAGTCCTTTCACGGTTTGCTGTGCTGTCATCGGGCCCGGCTGCCCCTGCCAATCGAAATCGAGGTCCAGGGGCTTGGCGCCGCGCCGCTTCGTACTTCTAGGCTTAGCATGCCCTGGCTGGAACGCGTGCAGCCTGTTTGCGTTCAGCACAACCGACAGCGACGAGAACGCCATGGCGGCGCCGGCGATCATCGGGTTGAGCAGCACGTGGAATACCGGGTAGAGCACGCCGGCCGCAACCGGTATGCCGAGTCCGTTGTAGCCCAGCGCGAACGCGAGGTTTCCCCGGATGTTGCGCATCGTGGCGCCGGAGAGGTCCAGGGCGGTCACCACCTGCATCAGGTCGCTGTTCATCAGCGTCACGTCGGCCGACTCGATCGCCACGTCGGTGCCGCCGCCCATGGCGAACCCGATATCGGCGCGGGCCAGCGCCGGGGCGTCGTTGATGCCGTCGCCCACCATCGCCACGCACCGTCCCTGCGCTTCGAGCGCGGCGATGACCTGTTCCTTATGCTGCGGCTTGACCTGGGCGACGACATGGCGGATGCCGACCTGCGCCGCCACCGCGTCGGCGGTGGCCTGCGAGTCGCCGGTCAGGAGCACCACGTCGATGCCGCGCTCCTCAAGGCTGCGCACGGCGCGCGCGGACGTGGGCTTGATTTCGTCGGCGACGGCGAACACGGCGGCCAGGCTGCCGTCGATCGCGGCGGCGACCGGGGTGGCGCCCTGCGCGGCGGCCCGGCCCATCATCTCCTGCGCCAGCGCCCGCTGCGGCGCCGGGATGGCGCCCGCAAGCAGTTCGAGATTGCCGACCAGCACCTGTCGGCCGCCTACGACGGCACGGATGCCTTGGCCGGCAAGCGCTTCGAAGCCATCCGCGTCCTCGAGCGGCCCGGCCGGATCGGCGGCCTGGGCGATCGCCTTCGACAGCGGGTGTTCGGAAGGCCGTTCGGCGGCCGCGACGGCCTGCAGCACGGCACGGTCGGAATCTTCGTCGGGGTCGCCTTCGAAGAACGCGCCGTTGTCGAACACCCACCATGCCACGAGGCGCGGCTTGCCTTCGGTGACGGTCCCCGTCTTGTCGAGCACGACGGTGTCGACGCGCCGCGCGTTCTCCACCGCTTCGGCGGAGCGGAACAGCACGCCGTATTGGGCGCCCTTGCCGGTCGCGATGGTGATCGACAGCGGCGTGGCCAGCCCAAGCGCGCACGGGCAGGCGATGATGAGCACCGAAATGGCCGCTACGAGGCCCTGCAGCCCTACCGGCGGCACGCCGGCGACCCACCATAGCGCGAAGGTCCATATGGCGATGAGGATGACCGTGGGCACGAAGATGCCGGCGACCTTGTCCGCCATCCGCTGCACCGGAGCCTTCGACGTCTGGGCGGCCTTGACCAGCGCGATGATCTGGGCGAGCACCGTGTCGGAGCCGACGCGCGTGGCGCGGTAGCGGAAGGTCCCGTTGGCGTTGACGGTGGCGCCGGTGACGGCGTCCCCCTCGCTTTTGGACACCGGCATCGGCTCGCCCGTCACCATCGATTCGTCGACCGATGAGCGGCCCGACACGACGACGCCGTCCACCGGAAGCTTGTCGCCCGGGCGTATTTCGAGGATGTCGCCCGGCACGACGTCGGCGGCGTCGGCATCGCGTACCGTGCCGTCGGCGCCGACGATCCGGGCCGTGGAGGCCTTCAGGCCGACGAGGGCGCGCACTGCCTGTCCGGTCCCCTCGCGGGCCTTGGCTTCCAGCAGCTGGCCGAGGATCATCAGCGCGATGATGGTGCCGACCGCTTCGTAATAGGGTTCGCGGGATCCTTCAGGCAGCAGCGACGGGGCCACGGTGGCCACCAGGCTGAACCCGAATGCCGCGCATGTGCCCAGCGTGACGAGCGAATTCATTTCCGGCGCCCGGTGCGCCAGCGCCAGCCAGCCGGTGCGGTGGACGGGCCAGCCGCAGTAGAGTATGACCGGCGTGGCGAGCGCCAGCTGCAGCCACGGCGACAGCGCCCAGGCAGGCAGCGAGGAGCGCGCCCAGCCGCCTACGGCGGGGATCATCGGCAGCATCGCCACGCACAGCAGCGGCACGGCGAAGATCAACGCGACGGCCAGGCGCCTTTTCAGCGAGGAGATTTCCTCCCGCTGGGCGATGCGTTCCGCCTCCTCGACGTCGGCGGCGTTGTCCGTGGCGCCGGCATCGCCATATGCCGCGCCGCACTGGCGTTCCGCGGCGTCATGCGCCGGTTGCGGCGCCGGCATCGGGGCGGCCGGGTCGCCGTGCGCATCGGGTTGCCCGCCCCGCGCGCCATCCGGCTCCCCGGCCACGCGCAGCATGCCGTGCAGCATGTTCATGCCGCACGCATAGCCATAGTCGCCGCTGGCGAGCGCCGGCAGGTCCACTTCGGTGCGCGAGAACGGGGCCAGCGCCACGTCGATGCCAAAATCCTCGAACACGACGTGCGACGAGCATTCCCCGCTCTCCTGCCGGTCGAACGTCAGATGGACCGGCTTGCCGGGCTCCAGCTGCAGCACGGCCGGGGTGTACCCTCCCCGCACGGTGATGACTGCCGATTGCGAACCCGCCTTCTGGGTCGCCCCCACGGCCTTGCGCGGCGCGAAGAAAAACCACAGCAGCAGCGCGGACAGCAGCGCCGCCACGATCAGGACGATGGCTGTCGACATGTTTCCCCTCCCTTGGTGTTGGCCAATGATTCTAGAAGATGAACCGCACGGCACGGCGAAATCTTCCGCGAACGGCCCGATTGCGCCGTAAACCGGGCGATTCGCGGCGCATCGTCGCGACAATGCGCCTTGTGCTGGACGCCAAAGCCGGCACGGCTCCCCCGGCGCGGAGGGACAATGGAAACGTTACGGACATGCCACGGTTCACAGGAGGCTAGCGATGGCATATACGGTCGTTACCGGAGCGGACGGGGGGCTGGGACGCGAGCTTGCGATGCAGAGCGCGCAGGCAAACCAGGACCTCGTCCTCACGGGACTCAGTCAGGAGGGCCTTGACCAGGTCAAGGCGGAAATCGAAGGCAAGCTGCATGTCAAGGTCGCCACGATCGCCCTTGACCTGAGCAAGCCGGACGCCCCGGCGCAGCTGCATGCGTTCACGCAGCGAAACGGATTCGAGGTGACGCGGCTGATCAACAACGCCGGTTTCGGCGACTATGCGAAATTCGTCGACGCGAAGTGGGGCAAGCTCAACGCGATGATGGCGGTGAACATGCACGCCGTCGCCGAACTGACCTACCTGTACGGCAGGGACTTCGTCCATCAGGGCGACGGCAAGATTCTCAATATCTCGTCGATTGCCGGCACGATGCCGGGACCCTATATGGCGATGTATTTCGCCACGAAGGCGTTCGTGCGTTCGCTGGGGCTGTCGCTCGCCTATGAGCTGCGCGGCACCGGGGTGACGATTACGACGGTATGCCCCGGCCCCGTCGCCACCGGCTTCGAAAAGGCCGCTTCCATGCGCGGCAAGAACTTCTACAGCTATGTCAAGCCGGCCACGGCGCAGCAGGTGGCGGCCTTCGCGTTCAAGAAGATGATGGGCGGCAAGCCGCTGGCGTATGCCGGATGGTTCGCCAAGGCCGGTTCACTCGCCGCGCGGCTGCTGCCGAGCCGGCTGATGGCGTCCATCGCGGCGACGATGAACGGCGGCGACCCCGACGCCGTGCCGTCGCAGCGCCAGGGCGGCTGCCCGCTGCGCCGGCTCGTGCGCAAGGAGGAGACGCGGCACGCCGAGCAGAAGGCGCAGGATGCGGCGATGGGGCCGCGCCTCGAGTAGCAGGGAAACCCTTACCGGCGCCGTCCGCCCTGGCGGAACGGCGCCTTGCTTTTGCGTGTGGGCTTGCGGCCCGGGTTGCCTGCGGCGCCCCTGCGCGGGCCCTTGTCCTTCGCGCGCTTGCGCTGCGCCTGTGCGCCACGGGATGCCGCGTTCTTGCCGGAGCCTTTGCCGGCCTTGCCGCCTTTCGGCTTCTTGCCGTAGCGTTCGTCGTCGCCGTCATGGAGATGCCCGTCGCGGCGCTTGCCTTTCACGCCGGCCTTTGCGCCCGTTTTCGCCGCGCGGCGTTCGGCTGCCGCGCGCCGTTCGGCATCGACCTGCCCCAGTTCGCGGTCCAGGTCGAACGGCTCGCCGGAGCGCTGCGGCTTGCGGCCGGCGTATTTAGCCGCCCGGCGTTCGGCCCGGTTGGCGGGGCGGCCCGTACCGCTGGCGTTGCGCCCGTTCCCGTGGCCCTTGCCGCGCGGGCGGGAGGAACGCCCCTTCCCCCGGCTCTGGGCCTTGGGCTCCTCGAGCGTCCATCCGAAGACGGGTTCGGCGGCCTGCCCGACCAGCTGGGAAACCAGCGGGTCGTCCACCGTCACCTTCACCGGCTTCCATTCGATGCCGGCTTTCTTCACCAGATGCTTGACGTAGCGCCGCTCTTCGGGCGTCATGACGGTGACGACGTCGCCGGCACGCCCGGCGCGGGCGGTGCGGCCGGAACGGTGCAGGAACGACTTGGCGTCCTGGGGAGGGTCGACCTGCACGACGAGCTCGACGTCGCTGACGTCGATGCCGCGGGCCGCCACGTCGGTGGCCACCAGCACGTTCACCGCGCCGGTTTCGAAGGCCTTGAGATTCCTGTCGCGCTGGTTCTGCGAAAGGTTGCCGTCCAGTTCGGCGGCGGGGATGCCCGACTGCGTCAGGTGCTTGGCAAGCTTCTTGGCCTGGAATTTGGTGCGCGTGAACAGGATGCGCCGCCCGCTGCCGGAAGCGAGCCTGTCGACCAGCGCGGCCTTGTCGGACTTGCGGATCTGGAACACGTGGTGCGTCATCGAATCGACGGCGCTCGTCACCTCGTCGACGCTGTGTTCCTTGGGGTCGTGGAGGAATTCCTCGACGACGTTGCCGACGCCATGGTCCAGCGTGGCCGAGAAGAGCATGTGCTGCGCCGAGGGGGCCACCTGCCGCAGAATGCGCTGGATGGGCTCGAGGAAGCCCATGTCGGCCATTTCGTCGGCTTCGTCGAGCACGACGACCTGCACGTCCGCCAGCGTCAGCTGGCCTTGTTCGACGAGGTCCTCCAGGCGCCCCGGGCAGGCGACGACGATGTCGGCGCCATGGCGCAGGTCGCCGATCTGGCGCTGGTAGCGCACGCCGCCGTAGACGGTCGTCACGTCGATGCCGACGATCGACGCCAGCGGCGTGACGACTTCGGCGATCTGGTTGGCCAGCTCGCGGGTCGGCGCCAGCACCAGGCCGCGCGGATGGGGCACGAACCCCTCGGCCATGCGCTCCTCCTTGCGGCCGTCGCGCGAACGCTTGACGGCCTTGCGGAACTGGCTCATCGTCGCGTTGCCGTCGAAGCGCACTTCGGAAAGCCTGGCGACCATCGGAATGGCGAAGGCGAGCGTCTTGCCCGAGCCGGTGCGCCCGCGCCCCAGCACGTCGCGTCCGGCCAGCGAATCGGGCAGCGTATCGGCCTGGATGGGGAACGCCGTCTTCTTGCCGTCGGCGGCAAGCACCCGCACCAGCGGGCCGGGCACGCCGAGCTCGGCGAACGTCGGCGCCGGCTGCCCGTCGCCGTCGAGGCGTTCCAGTTCGTCGACGTCCGCGGACGGTTCCATCGCCAGCGGCATCGGCTCGTTGATTGGATGAAGTTCAGATTCAGTATTCGGCACGATGGCCTTTCACATAGTAGGAGCTGCGCATAGGCGCGCGAAACCATCCCACCTTAGCGCCATCCCCCAACTTTTGGTATCCGGGGCGGCGGCGCTGTAATATCAGAATCGTATTTTCCATTCGGACAGCACAGGGAGAAGGGGCGATGGGACCTGCACGGCCAGCGCAGCGCCATGCGGCCGATACGGCGCACTGCAGCACGGTGTTCTCCGATTTGTCGGAACGGCTTGCCTACAACGATCCGCAGGTGCCGATCTATGCGCGCCGCGATCCGATCTCGGCGCTGCCGAACTACCGGTGCCCGTGCCACTGGCACCGCGACCTGGAATTCATACGCGTCGTCAGCGGCGAGCTGGGGTATTTCGTCAACGGCGCCACGATGGCGATCGGCGCCGGCAACGGCATCGTCGTCAACTCCAGCCGGCTGCATTATTCCTTCTCCCCCGGCCGCAAGGAAGCCTGGTACGAATGCGTCGTCGTTTCGCCGGCGCTGTTCGAATCGCTTTCCAGCGCCACCCAGGCGCGCTGCAGCCATGCGTTCGCCCAGAACATGGACGATTTCCTGCTGCTCGATTCCCGCCGGGACGCGGACCGGCCCACGCTGGAGCTGATCGGTTCGGTCGTCGACCTCATGGCCCGGCCAGCCAACCCGCTTCCGGCCGTCAGCCAGGCAATCGCGCTATGCGACGGCGTGCTGGACCGCTTCCAGCCATCGAGCGCCGAAGGCGCCGCCTCCCCGCTGGAGCAGCGCGACCGCATGACGATCCTCGAAATGACCGGCCTGATCCAGCGCAGCTACGCCCAGCCGCTGGGGCTGGACGACATCGCGGCCGCCGGCCTGGTGAGCCGCTCGCAATGCTGCCTGCTGTTCAAGAAATACGTGCGCCGCACGCCGAACGAATACCTCACCGAACGCCGGCTGGAGGCGGCCAAGCAGATGCTTGCCGACACCTCCAGCCCGGTCGGGGAAATCGCGCGGGCGTGCGGCTTTTCGTCGTCGAGCTACTTCATCGCCGTGTTCCGCAAGGCGATGGGCGCCACGCCGAAGGAATACCGCCAGTCGCTCGAAGCGCGGCGCGCCGGGCTGTAATCAGTCCTCGCGCTCGACGAATTGCCCGGCCCTGCCTTCAAGCGGGTCCGTGATGGGTTCGTCGACGATCTCCTCGTAGCCGCCCTTCGGAATGGCGCCGGTGGCCTTGCCGATGGCCTTGAGGCCGTGGTAGAGCACGAGCACGGCGATCGAGCCGATGGCGATGCCGTTGAACTGCACCTCGCCGGCGGCGAACGTGAAGTCGGCGATGCCGACGATCATGACGACCGAAGCGGTCATGATGTTCAGCGGCTTGCCGAAATCGACCTTGTTGTCCACCCAGATCTGCACGCCGATCATGCCGATCATGCCGTACAGCAGCGTCGTGACGCCGCCGAGAACGCCGGCGGGGATCGAGTTGATGATCTCGCCGAACTTCGGGCACAGGCTCAGCAGGAACGCGAATCCGGCCGCGCACCAGTAGGCCGCCGTCGAATACACCTTCGTGGCGGCCATGACGCCGATGTTCTCGCCGTACGTCGTGGTGCCGGAACCGCCGCCGAAGCCGGCGATCGACGTGCCCAGGCCGTCGGCGATCAGCGCGGTGCCGATCTGGTCGTCGTAGTCGCGCCCGGTCATCTGCGCCACCGACTTGACGTGGCCAACGTTCTCGGCGACCAGCACGAGCACGACCGGCAGGAACATCGGGAGCACCGAGAAATCGACCTGCGGCGTATGGAACTGCGGGAAGCCGAACCATGCCGCTTCCTTGACGGCCGTGAAATCGACCTGGCCGCGCGCGCACGCGTAGGCATAGCCGATCAGCACGCCCAGCAGGATGTTGAGGCGCCCCAGCATCCCCTTGAACAGCATGCCGACCAGGAGCACGGCGGCCAGCGTGATCAGGGCCGTGTCCGGCGCCGCCTGGAAGTTGCTCCACACGCTGGGCGCAAGGTTGAACCCGATGATCGCGACGATGGCGCCGTTGACGACCGGCGGCATGATGCGGTCGATCCATATCGACCCCGCGTAGTGGACGATGACGCCGATCAGGGCCAGCAGCAGGCCCGTGCACATGATGCCGAAGCTCGCCACGGCGATGCCCTTGCCGGAGGAGTAGACGGCGGCGATCGGGGCGATAAAGCCGAAGGAGGAGCCGAGGTAGCTGGGCAGCACGTTCCTGTTGATCAGCAGGAACAGCGCCGTGGACAACGCCGTGAAGAACAGCGTCGTCGAAGGATCGAAGCCCGTCAGGATCGGCACGAGGAACGTGGCGCCGAACATCGCCACGACATGCTGCGCGCCGATGCCGGCCACGCGGGGCCACGTCAGGCGCTCGTTGGGCTCCACGACTTCGCCTGGCCCGAGCTTCTTGCCGTCGCCGTGGAGCTTCCAGGTGAACATATTGGACATCTTTCCTCTTTCGTTGATTTCCGTTGGTGCGCAGGAACGACAGGGCCTGCGGGCGGCAAGCCGAAGATGTCCCAGCGCGCACTCCCCCGCGGAATCTTGAAGGAAAGAAACGCGAAAACCGGAAGCGGCCGCACGAGCCGCCGGTCGAATATCCGGGCCGTGCGAACGAGCCCGGTCAAGCAGGGCCGTCCACCGGCTCCGCTTTACCCGGCGTAATTGTAGCGGCATCGGCGGCAACGCGCATGCCGGTACCCACATAGCGGGCACTCCATACCGGATTGCGGAACGGAACGCATGCTAAAACGTTTTGGCATGCCGATACTGTGAGCCACGCCACATTCCGGATAGAGGGGAAGACCCCGACGCCGGCTGCAACGCATAAGGCCCCTCCCCGACCGGGAAGGGGCCTAGAGGGGCGCCTCGGGGCGGCATACCCCGGCGGAGCCGCCTAGAAGAACACGACGGCGATCAGCACGCAGAAGCCGAGCAGCAGCACCGATGCGATGAAGCTGGCCAGCATCGCGTTCTTGCCGCGCTTGGCGAGCACCGAGAAGTTCACGTTGATGCCCAGAGCCGCCATGGCCATGCCCAGCAGGATGTAGGCGATGTCGACGCAGACGTTGGTGATCTGCTGGCCGGTGGCGCCGCAGGAGGCGATCAGGATCGTGCCGATGACGGAGGCGACGATGAAGCCGATCATGAACCACGGGAAAGCGACCTTGCGCTTGCCGTCCGTCTTGACCTCCGACTTCGTCTTGTCCCACCAGATCGCGATGATGATCGCCGCGAACACGAGCATGAGCACGCGCGAGAGCTTCATGATCATCGCCATCGTCTCGCCTTCGGAACCCAGCGCCGCGCCGACCGCGACCGCATGCGCGATTTCATGCAGCGAGCCTCCGGCGACGATGCCCAGCTGGGTCTTCGACAGGCCGGTCATCGGGCCGAACACCAGTTCGATGAGCGCGAAGACGACGCCCATGATCGCCACGATGGCCACGGCGATGACCTCGTCGTTCGCCTTCTCCTCCTTGCGGTCGTCGGCGACGTTCATCGAGCCGGAGATGCCCATGACGGCGGCGGCGCCGCAGATGCCGGTACCGCCGGCGACGAGGATGGCCAGCATCGGATCGACCTTGAGCCAGCGCGCGATGGCGTAGGTGACGACGACGGTCAGCGCGACGATGACGGCGGCCAGCGGCAGGCACTTGGCGCCGGTGGTGAGCAGCAGCTCGAGGTTGAGCTTGAAGCCGAGCAGGATGATGCCCAGGCGCAGCAGCTTGTTGGCGATCAGCCCCGCCGCGTCCTTGACGCCCGCGGCGCGCGTTGCGTCGCCGTGCACGTACCAGGAGCGCAGCGGGAACTGGATGACCATGCCGATGAGCAGCGCGATGATCAGCGCGCCCAGCAGGCTGAATCCCGGATACTGCTTCAGCCATGAGCCGATAAACGACGCGGCCAGTGTGAGGACCGCTACCACCGCCATCTGCGGGGTGGCGATCCGCTTCCCCCATTTTGTACAGAACTCTTTCATGCTTCCATTAAAACCCCTCGCACTGAACTGTATGGACACTGCCGCCCGTTTTCTCGCTGCCAACGAACGCCGCGCAACCCCAGCGAGCCGTAGGCAGGGGGCCCATCGGCAGAAAACGTTTACCGGCAATCTTCTCCACAAAACCCACGCAAAGGGGGCGCCTGGCTGCGCCCGCGGCGCCGCGGAGGTATCGTAGACGCCAGCATACGCCGCGCATGCGCGCGGCGGGGAAGGACGATATGGCAACGCACAACCCGTACCCCCATCCGGCCAGCTGGGACGGCCCGGTTCCCGACGACGAGACGATGGCGAAGCTGGCGCGCTACTGGACGCAGATCGACGGCGACACGCAGGGCTCCGCCACCGCAGAGCGCATCGTGCGCAGCCGGCTGGACACGGCGGCATTCGATTTCCCGCGCACCGCCTACTGGCACGATCCCGAGGGCATCGACGTCTTCGAGGACCTCCCCTACCTTCCCGACGGAGGGTATGGGGACGGCGAATGCCGCGGCCACCTGCTCGACCTCTACCTGCCGCACGACGCGGCGGTGCGCGGAGGGCACACGCTGCCGGTGTTCATCGACATCCACGGCGGCGGCTTCAGCTACGGCTACAAGGAGCTCAACCGCAATTTCTGCACGCATCTGGCGGCCGAAGGGTTCGCCGTGTTCAATCTCAATTACCGCCCGGCCCCGCAGACGGACCTCAAAGGCCAGCTTGGCGACATCCAGGCGGCGCTGCGGTGGATCGCCGCGCATCTTGGGGACGTGCCGGCCAGCGGGCGCAACGTGTTCCTGACAGGAGATTCGGCAGGGGGCGCGCTGGCATGGCTGACGGCGCTCATCGCCGCAAGCCCGTGGGCGGCGGCGCAGGCCGGCTTCGGCGACGCGGCGCCGTTGCCGGTCGCCGGAGCCGCGCTGGTCAGCGGCGCCTTCCGCCTCGCCCCCGGCGCGCAGGCGCGCGAAGGGCTGGAGCACAGCCTCGGCGACGGGTTCTTCGAAGGGGTCGGCGCGGCGCTGCTCGACCCGGCGCAGGCCGTTGCGGCATTAAGCGAACGGGCCGAGCCGTTGCCAGCGCTGTACCTGCTGACCAGCAGCGACGATTTCATCCAGACCGAAACGCTCTCGCTGGCTGCGGTGCTGGCCGAAGCCGGCGCCGATTTCGAGCTGCACGACGTCAAGGTGGCTCCGACGCAGACGCTCGGCCACGTCTTCCCCGTATGCATGAGCTGGCTCGACGAAAGCCGGCATGCGCTGCAGCAGATCAGGCGGTTCGCCTACCGCAACTGCCGCTAGCGGCGCCGCGTGTCAGTCGACGGCGCAGACGTTGGCATGGATGTTCTTCGCCATGCCGTCGGTCGTCGCGTTGAAGTTGTATTGCGGGAAGTCGCTGTCGGCGTATATCGCGTTCTTGTCGGCGCCGAGGAACAGGTAGGCATAGCTGTTCGCGGCGCCTTCCCAGTCCCGTTCGCCGTTGACGCCGTAGGTGACGGACGGCGTCGACGTGCCGCAACGCTCATAGGCGGCGATATGGCTGATTTCATGGCGGATGACGGCGCCGAAATCGGCGCTGGCGGACGCCCGATCGTAGGCATAGTACCGCTGCATCGAAGCAAGTTCTGAGTTCATGACGTAGATGAGCGGCACCCCGCTGGACGCCGTGTCCAGCACGCACACGAAGGCGGCCGTGTTGTCGTCCCCGAGATTCTTGAAGTCGCTGCCGTCGCTCTGCTTTGCCTTGCACGACGCGGCCGAGGAGGAATCGACGTAGCGCACTTCGGTGCCCGCGGCGTTCGCCAGCGTTTCGGCGATGCGCTTGGGCTCCATGCCGTCGGTGGACAGCGCGGCCACCTGCTGTTCGCGTGCGTCCCATGCCGCGATGGAGTCGAGCATGTCGCCCAGCCCGTAGTCGTCCGAGTAGCTTCCGCTGGCGCTGGGAATGGGTTCGCGCGCCTCGAAGGCGCTGACGATGCCGTCGGCGCGGCTGCGGTAGTCTGCCGCATCGGCCGCGGACAGCGACGGCGAGGCGAGCCTGTCGCGGACGTTGCCCAGCGACCTGAGGAACCCCTGGGCGTATTGCTTCGATACCGAGCGCGCCGGCAGCCCCAGCTGCGCAAGGGCGGCGTAGGTGACGTCGCCGGCGTTGCCGCTGGACGCGCCGAGCTTGGCTGCATAGGCATCGTACTGGCCGCTGACGTATTCGTAGGCTTCGCTGGCCGTCTGGCCATCCGCTCCGGAGCCGGACGAGGCCGAAGGCTGCGATGAGGAATAGGGCGTCGACGAGGCGGAAGGGCGTGCCGACGAGCTGGCATAGGCGCCGGAGAACGCGGACGACGACATCCGGTTCGTCTGGCTGGCCGCGATGGCCAGCATCAGCAGGAACGGCAGCACCAGGATGACGACGACGGCCAGCACGGCCGCCTTGCCGCCGCCGGAGCCCCGGTGCACGGCCATGGGGCGGCCGCCAGGCACCCCCGCCTGCGCATAGGCGCCCGGGCCATATGGCGCCGCGGCGCGCATGGGGCCGGCCATATACGGCTGCTGCGCAGGAGGGTAGGCGGCCCGCCCCCGGTAAGGGGCTTGCGGCGCGGCGGCGCGCGGCGGGGCATAGGACGCCGGCCGCCTCTGGCCGGAAGGCCCGGCATAGCGCGGCTGCCGGGCATAGGATTGGGCATAGGGCTGGGCCGCCTGGAAGCCACGCCGCGGCTGCGCATAGCGTTGGGGCTGTCCCTGGGGCTGCTGCTGGGGGTATGGCCGTGGCTGTCCGTAGCGAGACTGCCGGGCATAGGGCTGTCGCGCAGTACCGGCCGCGCCCTGCACAGCAGGCTGGGCCGCATGGGGAGGGTCGGCCGGACGCACCGGCATGCCCTGCGGGCCATGGGCGCTGTATACAGGCGGCTGGTACCGGGGTCCTGCAGGCTCTCGGTTCACGCTTTTCCCTCCTGGGCTGGCCAAGGCTTGTCGAACGGCTTATTTCGAAACGTTGAACTTGAATTCGACGATGTCGCCGTCGGCCATGACGTAGTCCTTGCCCTCGAGGCGCAGGCGTCCCTCTTCCTTGATCTTCGCCATCGAGCCGCCCGCTTCGACGAAGTCGTCGTAGGAGACGACCTCGGCCTTGATGAAGCCCTTTTCGAAGTCGGTGTGGATGACGCCGGCGGCCTGCGGGGCGGTGGCGCCCTTCTTGATCTGCCAGGCGCGCACTTCCTTTTCGCCGGCGGTCAGGAACGTCTGCAGCCCGAGGATGTCGAAGCCGACGCGGGCCAGCTGGTCGAGGCCCGATTCGGCCAGGCCGGCGTCCTCGAGCATCTCCCGCGCATCGGCCTCGTCGAGCTCGGTCAGCTCGGCCTCGAACTGGGCGTTGAGGAAAATGGCCGGCGCCGGGGCCACCGAGGCCGCCAGCTTCTGCTTGAGCTCCTCGTTGGACAGCTCGGCGTCGTCGACGTTGAACACGTAGATGAACGGCTTGGCCGTCAGCAGGTGCAGGTCGTAGACGTCGGCCTTGTCGATTTCGCCGTTCTGCGCCGCCGCGTCGATCGTGCGGCCGGATTCGAGGATCTCCTTGGCCTTCTTGACCGCTTCCATGTAGGAGGGCTCGATCTTCTTGCCGCGCAGGTCCTTCTCCAGCTTGGGCAGCGCGTTGTCGATGGTCTGCAGGTCCGCGAGGATGAGCTCGGTGTTGATCGTGTCGATGTCGTCGGCCGGGTCGACCTTGCCGTTGACGTGGACGATGTCGTCGTCCTCGAACGCGCGCACGACTTCGCAGATCGCGTCCGCCTCGCGGATGTTGGCCAGGAACTTGTTGCCCAGGCCCTCGCCTTCCGAAGCGCCCTTGACGATGCCGGCGATGTCGACGAACGTGACGGTCGCCGGCACGATCTTCTCGGTGTGGACGAGGTCGGCCAGCACCGGCAGGCGGCTGTCGGGCAACGGCACGATGCCCGTGTTCGGCTCGATGGTGGCGAACGGGTAGTTTTCCGCCAGGACGTTGTTGCGGGTCAATGCATTGAACATGGTGGACTTGCCGACGTTGGGCAAGCCGACGATACCAATCGTAAGAGACATGCCTACCAACGTACCTTGCCGGCTTGTCATTGGCAGCAGCCCGTCCTGGCGCAGGCCCAGGGTCACACGAGGCTGAAGCCGAGCCCCTTGCGCCCCTGGATCACGCCGCGCGCCATCTCGTCGAACGCCTGCGGGGCCGATCCACCGGCACCTTCTAAACCACCGGCGTCACCAGGCCCTGGGCGCCGAAATCGAACGCCTCCTCGAGGTCCTTGCGCGTGCCGGCCCACACGCCGTCCGCTATTGCTCGATGGCGTCGACGGCCTTGATGACGGCGCCGCGGAACGCCGACTCCTCCAGGCTGGCGACGCCCTTGATCGTCGTGCCGCCAGGGCTGCATACGGCGTCCTTCATGGCGCCCGGATGGGTTCCGGTCGCCAGGTAGAGGGCGCCGACGCCTTCGATCATCTTCGCGGCGAGGCGGTAGGCGGTATCGCGCTGCAGCCCGTACTTGACGCCGGCATCGCCGAGCGCCTCGAGGTACATGTCGGTAAAGGCAGGGGCACACCCGGCGATGCACATGCCGATGCCCATATGGGCGGCATCGACGCGCTCGACCAGGGCGATGGATCCGAACAGCGTCTCGAATTCCTCGCGCTGCGCACCCGTAAGCGTGTTGTCGGTTTCGGCGATCAGGACGCCTTTGCCCACCGCCATCGGCGTATTGGGGATCGTGCACTGGATGTGGATGCCTTCGGCCGCCGCCCCGAACATCTCCAGATACGACGCGAGGTCCCAGCCTGCCGCAAGCGACACGAGCATCGTGGACGGGTTGGCCAGCTGCGCCGCCAGCGGGCCGACGACGGCCTCGATCTGGTACGGCTTGATCGCCACGATGACGATGTCGGCTTCCTGCGCCACTTCGGCGGCCGAATGCAGCGGACGGACGCCCAGCGCGCCGGCATTGCGTTCCAGCTTGTCGAAGTGGGCGGCGCATGCCACCATGTCCTTCCCGCTCGCCGTTCCGGCGCCGATCAGTCCCTTCGCGATGGCCTGGGCCATGTTGCCGAAGCCGATGAATCCAATGGTCATGTAATTCCTCCTCGATGTTCTCGAATCCTGGCTGGCGCCGTCCGGCCGGAGCCTAGAACAGCCCTTCAAGGTCGCCGCGGGCCAGCGCCTCGTCGAACAGGTGCCGGAACACCTTCGGGCCGTGCACGCCGTCATGCTCGAATTCGTTGGTGACCCACGCATGGGCGTTGCCGATGCGCGAAAGCGTGTCCAGCGACAGGTCGCTCGGCACGTACATGTCGTCATAGTAGACGGCGGCCTGCAGCGGCACGTCGTTGCGCGCCAGCCTGCGGGCATCGTATACCGTTCCGAAAACGGTCGACTCCATCATCGCCTCCACGGCACCGCGGAACGGCTTGAGCTGGCGCTCCTGCTCGAACATCCACGGGAAGGCCGCTTCCCCGGTCATCATCAGCGGGCGCCTGGATACGTCGAACTGGGGCAGCGAATCGCGCACGCGCTGCGCCGCCCATGCAATCGGCCTGTCCAGCTGCCCGTTGGCGTAGATGAATTCCTGCAGCGGCCAGTACAGGCCATGCGTGGCCGTGGCTGCCATGACGTCGAACAGGAAATCGTCGGCGAGCCGGGAATTGGGATTGGCCGAACCGTCGCCTGCCGCGAACGCTTCGTCGAGCAGCCAGTGGACCTTCTCGAAGCTCGGCTTCATGCCGAACGACGCGCCCAGGGTCTGCAGCCGTTCGACGGTGAAGGGGTCGCCGTTGGGCAGCGCCACGTCGCCGGCCGACAGGCGGTCCGCAATGAGATTGACGCGCTCGACGTCGCCCGGATAGCGCGCATAGAATTCCGCCGTCTTCTTCTCCATGCGGGGGAACGTATGCCGGTACAGCTCCTCGGCATCCGCCGGAACGTGCGGGATGCCGCCGGTCGTGAAGCACGCCGACAGGCCTTCGGGGAACAGCGACAGGTAGGTCAGCGTCAGGAAGCCGCCATAGCTTTGCCCCAGCGTCGTCCACTTGGCGCCGCCGAATTCGGTCAGGCGCAGGTGCTCGAAATCGCGGATGATCGAGTCGGCGAGGAATTTCTTGAGATAGGCCGCGCCGTCTTCGGCATCCATCGCGGCGATGACGCCGGCGTCGACGTGGGAGGAGCGGCCGGTGCCGCGCTGGTCGGGCAGCACGATGCGGAAATGCCTGGCCGCTTCGGCAATCCAGCCATCCGAATCGGGCGACAGGGGCCGCGGGCCCGCACCGCCCGGGCCGCCCTGCAGGAATACCAGCAGCGGCAGGTCGTCATGGACATGCTCCGCGGCGCACACGACCCGGTAGAACAGCGAGAGCCGCTTGCCGCGGAACCCCTTGCCGGGAACGTGGCCTTTCCAGTCCAGCGGAACGGTGATGGAGCGGTCCTCCACCTTGAGCCCGGGCACGTAGTATTCATCGAGTAAAGCCATCTGGACACCTCCGGGCTGCCATTATCCACCCAGCCACGGGCAAAGCAGCCGCATCGTCCTGGAAGACTATGGCGGCCGCCATCGGTTCCCGGTACGGTGGAAGCCATGACGACACGAGGCAGGGCCGCGCGCTGGATGCGCGAGCATCCGACGGTACAGGACGCGCTTGGCGCCGCCATCTGCATGACGGTGCTGGTGCCCGCAGCCGCAGCGTCGGAACACGCCGACGGGCTGCTGTTCGCCATGTCCCCGCTGGCGCGCGGCGCGTGGGCCGTCGCGCTGCTGCTGCCGATGGCGCTGCGCCGGCGCAGCCCGGTGCTGGCGGCCAATCTCTTCCTGCTCGTCGCGGGAGCGCAGATGCTGTTCGGCCCCGTCCTCATCGACGCCGACATCGCATCGCTGGCGATGCTCTACGCGGTGCTCGTCTACGGCCCCAGGCAGCTTGGACGCCGCTACGTGGCGCTGGCCACGCTGTACGTGGCGGCGGATGCGGCCGCGGAGTCATGCAATTCGGCGTTCGGGCCGCTGCTGCAACGCGACGTGCCGGATGCCGATGGATCCTATCCCTGCCGCGCCGTGGTCGCCGAAGGCGAGCCGCTGGCGGAATGCCGGTATCCGTTCGCCGTGAACTTCGCCGCGCTGTGCGCGGCCCTCATGGTCTTCATCATCGCCACCGCGCTGATCGCCTACTGGCAGCGCGCTCGCCTTGAAACCCTCATCGCGCAGCGCGAGCGCAACGAGGCCATCGCTGCCCGCGACGCCGAGGAACAGCGTATCGCCGCGCTCGCCGAACGCGCGCGCATCGCCCGCGAGATGCACGACGTCGTCGCCCATACGCTGTCGATCATCATCGTCCAGGCCGATGTAGGACGGTACGCAGGCGCGGAGGACGCCGCCGTGGCGCGCAGCACGATGGAGACGATCCGGCAGGCTTCGCGCCACGCGCTCGACGACATGACGGCGCTGCTGGGCACCGTGGGCGACCCGCAAGCCGCCGGGGGCCAGCCTGCTGAGCCGCGCAGCGGGCCCGGGCCGCTGCATGGCTACGATTCGATCGGCGTCCTGCTCGACGAGGCCCGCGACGCCGACGGCGCCATGGCGCTGCGCAGGAAAATCGAAGGGGCCCGCGTTCCCGGGCGCCTCTCCCCGCAGGCTTCGGATGCCGTGTACCATGCGGTGCAGGAATCGCTGAGCAACATACGCAAATACGCCGGGCGCCATGTCAAGGCGACTGTGACGGAACGGTGGCTGCCAGACCGCCTGGAAGTCGATATCCTCGATGACGGCAAGGGGGCGGCCGCCAATCTGGACGGACACCAGCCGGGCTATGGCCTGATGGGCATGCGCGAGCGCATCGGACAATGCGGCGGAACGCTGCACGCCGGCCCTCGGCTGGCGGGCGGCTTTGCCGTGCAGCTGGCGGTGCCCTACGACGGCGAGCGTGCGCTGTCGGCGCCGCCGCAGCCGTCGGGCAGCCCGCTGCCGCGGCACGAAGACGCCCCGGACAGCCCCTCCAGCCCCGCGGATGCCCACGGCCTGCGCGCCAGGCTGCGCACGCGCCGCCTGCACCGGCCCCCTGATGGCTGGATCGCGCGCGCATCCCGCTGGTGCGCCACGCACTATGTCGTCATGGACGTCGCGCTGGCGGCCATGCTGTTCCTGATGTTCGGCGACGCCGACGATTTCTCGCTGACGGCTCCCTATGGCCTGGCGTCGGCGGCGATGGGCCGTACCGCGGCCCTCGCGTGGCCGGCGGCGTTTTTCGCGCCGTTCGCCATCCGCCGGCGCTTCCCGCAGCTTTCGGCCGCGCTCGTCGCGGCGGTCGCCGTAGGCGAAATGCTGTGGTGCCCGACCATTGGCGTATTCAACGCCTTCGCCATCATGTCGGTCTATTCGGTCGCCGTATACGGTCCCGCGCATGTCGCGCGATGGGTGGTGCCGCTGTTCACCGGCGCCTCGGCGCTGCTCGGCGTGCGCGCCGCGGCCAATGCTGCCGGATTCACGACGCTTGCAGGCTATTGGACGGGCGCCGCCGCGCAGGGCACGGCGTTCGCCGGTTCCGCCACCCCCATCGGCGTGCAGTTCGCCGTCATGTCGTGCGCCCTGTGCCTGATCGCCTTCGTGCGCGGCCGCTGGGAACGCGAGTCCGGAGACAATGCGCTGGTGCTGCGCGAACGCGAGTCGGCGCTCATCGAGGCGCAGGGCAAGCTTAGGACGCTTGCCGCCAATGAGGAGCGCGCCCGCATCGCCGGCAGGATCCAGGAGGAGGTCGCCTCCACGCTGATGCATGTGTCGGCGCAGGCCGAACACGGCATCGCGATGATCGACGCGGCGGCTGCTGCCGGAAACCGGCCTTCGGCAGAACAGATCCGCCATGCGTTCGGCGCCATCAGCGCGCAGGGCCGCATCGCGTTGGCGCGGATGCGCGAGCTGCTGGGGCTGCTGCGCCAGACGGGTTCCAGCGACGAAGCCCATGAAGGGCGACCGGCCGCCATGAATCTCAAGCCGGCGCCGGCCATGGCGCGGCCAAGCGGGGCCTGCGAGCCAACGCAGCCGCTACAGTAGGAGGCATGAACGCATCCGAACCGATCCGCATTGTCATCGCCGACGATCAGGAGCTGGTACGCGCCGGCTTCGCGATGGTCATCAACTCGCAGCCCGACCTGCAGGTGGTCGGCCAGGCGCAGGATGGCGCCACGGCCGTGGCGATGGCCCAGACGCTCAAGCCGGATGTCGTGCTGATGGACGTGAGGATGCCCGGCATGGACGGCATCGAGGCCACCCGCCAGATCAGCGCCGCGCAGGCGTCGCGCGTCATCATCCTGACGACGTTCGATCTCGACGAATACGTCATGGCCGCCATCAATGCCGGCGCTTCGGGGTTCCTGCTCAAGGACACCGAGCCGGAGACGCTGCTCGCCTCGATCCGTACCGTCCATCAGGGCAACGCCATCATCGCCCCGACGGCCACCAAGCGCCTGATCGAGCAGATGATGGCGTCCGGATTCGCCGGCGCGGCCTCCGCACGCCGCCCCGGGGAGGGCTCGGCGCAGGCGCCGGGGAGCGCCTACCGCGACCCGGAACTGGACCTGCTGACGGCACGGGAGCGCGAAGTGCTCATCGAGATCGCGCATGGCCTGTCCAATCAGGAAATCGCCGACAAGCTGTTCATCAGCCTGCCGACGGTCAAGACGCATGTCGCGCACATCCTCGGGAAGATCAATGCGCGTGACCGCGTCCAGGCCGTCGTCTTCGCCTACGACAACGGCCTGGTCTAGGCAATCCGGCGTAGACGATCACGACGCTTCCGCCAGCGCCTCGACCGGCGCCGTGCGCACGGCCCGGCGCGCCGGCAGCACGCTGGCGGCGAGCGCCGCAAGCACCGCTATGGCCACGATGGCCGCATCGGCGCGCCAGTCGAAGGGGCACACGACGTCGGCATACTGGCTGAGCACCATCGTGGAGCCGATCCATCCGAACGCGGTGCCGAGCGCGACTCCCCCGATGGACGCGACCAGCGCGATGATGGCGGCCTCCGCTGCGAGGCTGCGCCGCAGCTGCCCCCTGGTCATGCCGATGGCGCGCAGCGTGGCGGATTCGCGCGTGCGCTCGATGACCGACAGGCTCAGCGTATTGGCGACGCCGATCAGCGCGATGACGACGGCGACGGCAAGCAGCCCCACCAGCAGCGCCAGCAGCGAGTCGACGACCGAGTTCCACTGCAGCCGGATCGCGATCGGGCCGCTCACCATGACGTCCGGCGAGTCGGCGAACGCCTTCTGGAGCGCGTCGATCACGTCGCCAGCGGCCACGTCCTGCGTATCGGCCTTCATCAGCATCATATGGCCGGTAGCCTGCAGCGTGCCGTCGGAGAACAGCGCCGCGTCGACAAAGCCGACCGTGCCGTATTCCGGAGTGACGCCGCGCAGGTCGAGCGTCGTCGCGGCGAAGTCCACGTTCCTGGCCCCCGAGGGTTCCTGCACGCTGGCTTCCAGCCGCCCCGCGCGGGTATCGACAGGCTCCAGCGTGCCGGTTTCCTTGTTCTGCAGCACCATGGCGTCGCCGCCAAGGGACGCGCCGGAAACGTCGACGTTCATGACGTCCTGCAGCTGCCGGATGCCCGGAACGCCGACGATGAGCAATGAGGTCTCCCTGCCGCCGTTGTCGAAGGTCGCCGACGCCGTCGGGGCATAGAGGGACGCGGCGACCCCGTCGACATGCGCGGCCTTGGCCGCGTCCTGTTCGCTCACGTCCCCTCCGAAGGCCACGATGTCGACGCTGTAGCGCGAATCCAGCGCCTGGTCCATCGTCGCCTTGGCGCTTGCGGCGCCCGTCGCCATCGTGACGACCAGCGTGACGCCGATGAGCAGCGCGGTGCCGGTGGCGGCGATGCGGCGCGGGTTGCGGGAGATGTTCGCCGCGGCGATGCGCGCGCTGGGCCCGGCGTGCGCCGCCAGCCGTCCTGCGGCGCCCATCAGCACGGGCATCCAGAATGCGGCGGTGACGACGGCGCCGATGAACAGCGCCGCGCAGCCCAGGACGGCTGCGGCCAGCATCATGATGGCCCCGGATTCGCCGGCCAGATGGCCGCCCAGCAGCGCGAAGGACACCAGCGCGATGCCGATGGCCAGCAGCGCGATGCCCAGCACGGCGCGCAGGCGCCGGCTGCACCTGCGTTCGGACGTCTCAGCCGGCCGCAGCGCCTCGAGCGGGGAGACTGCGGTCGCCGCGCGGGCGGCGCCGGCGCTTGCCAGCATCGTGACGGCCACCCCGAACACCGCCGGCACGGCTATGGCCTGCCAGCTGAACGAGAACGGCATCGGGGCGTCGGAGCCGAACGTCACGCCCGCGGCCGCGAGCGCGGCCATGGCCGCCGTGGCCAGCGCGGCGCCCAGCAGCGACGCCAGCAGGCCGACGAGGCCCGCTTCCAGCAGCACACAGCGGTACAGCTGCCCCTTGCTGGCGCCGATGGTCCGCAGCGTCGCCAGCATCCGGCGGCGCTGCGCCACGAGCACCTGGAACGTGTTCGCGATGACGAGCGCGGCGACGAGCATCGCGAGGACGCCGAAGCATAGCAGGAACAGCGTCGAGGCGTTCACGCCGTTGAGGCTCATCGAGGCGATGGCCTTATCGGCTACCTGCGTGCGCGAATGCAGCTGGTATTGCGCGGGCAGCAGCCTGGACAGGTTCGATTCGACGGCGTTGAGGTTCCCGTTCGCCTTCGCGGCGTCCAGCTGCAGGTAGACGCGCGTGCAGGGCAGCGCATCGAACGACGGAGCGAGGCTGGCGTGCGCCATCAGCTCGTCGGACAGCACCGCGGCGCCGCCATAGTAGGCGTATGCGCCGCGCGGATCGGAGGTCAGGCCGGTCACGGTCGCGTCGTACCAGCGTTCGGCGTCCGCGCCGTCCACGCCGCCGCCTGCCGGCGTCGCCATGGCCGAGGCATAGGCGTTGCGCACCTGCACCGTGCCGCCGATGCCGACGGACAGGCGGCGCGCCTGGTCCTGCGTCAGCGCGATTTCGCTGCCCGTTTGCGGCGCGCGCCCGCTGGCGATGTCGACGGGCAGCATGGCCGCGCGCCGCGCGGTCGCCTCCCCCAGTCCGGTCGCGCTGGCGTCGCCGGAGCGCACGGCGATCAGCGCGCTGACGTCGGGCCGCACGCCGGCGGCGCCGGCGGACTGGCGCATCGTGTCGAGGCGGAACGACGCGACGGTCGCCTGCGCCGCCTGCTGCGTCTGGGTTTCATCCAGGCCGTCCTTCATCGTGACGACGTAGTTGGCGTCGCCGAACGTCTTCGTCGCCTGCTCGCGCAGCTGCGCGTCCATGGCGTTGCCGAACAGGAACGTCGCCGCGATGAACGCGCAGCCGACGGCGACGGCCAGCCCTGCGGGCACCAGCATCCGCAGGTTCTTCTTCATCATGCTCCAGGTGAGCTTCCACATGGGTTTCGTTCTCCTTCAGGATCCAGAATTCAAGATTCCCGGGCGTCGGGTCGCGTCCGGACCTTACGCCAGCGCCGCATCGCCCCGGACCGACATCATCAGACGGCTCATTTCCTGGGCGTCCGGTTCGGCGACGTCGGCGACGACCTTCCCGTCGGAGAACAGCAGCGCCCGGTCCGCATAGGCCGCCGCGACCGGATCATGGGTGACCATGACGACGGTCTGGCCCAGGTTCCTGACGGAATCCTTGAGGAAGCCGAGCACTTCGGCGCTGCGGGCCGAGTCGAGGGCGCCGGTGGGCTCGTCGGCGAACACGAGATCCGGCTTGGCGATCAGCGCCCGCGCGATGGCGACGCGCTGCTGCTGGCCGCCGGACAGCTGGCTTGGCTTGTGGCCGAGGCGCCCGCGCAGTCCCAGCGTCGTGGCCAGCCGGTCGAACCAGGCGTAGTCGACCCGCTTGCCGGCCAGCGTCAGCGGCATCAGGATGTTCGCTTCGGCGCTGAACATCGGCAGGAGATTGAAGCTTTGGAAAATGAACCCGATATGCTCGCGCCGCAGCAGCGTCAGCTCGTTGTCGCCGAGCGCCGCCAGGTCCTTGCCGTTGAACCACACGTGGCCTGAAGAGGGCCGGTCGAGCCCCGTCATCGTGTGCATCAGCGTCGATTTGCCAGAGCCGGAAGGCCCCATGATGGCGGTGAACTTCCCCCGTTCGAATGCGACGCTGACGTCGTCAAGCGCCGTCACGGCGCCGTCGCCTTCCCCGTAGGTTTTCGTAAGGCCTTGCGCGTAGATTGCATGGCTGTCCATGCCGTACCCCTCTTCCGTAGCTGCATGCGGCGCCGGTTGCGCCGCATGCCTTCACGCTACGGGAGCGCCGCTGGCCCCGGCATCGGCCGCCGGAAGGAAAGGCGGCGGCTTGTCATCCATCAGGATGAACCCCGTCACGGCATGGTTCGGGGCCTTCCCCTAGGGGAAGGCCCCGAACCATGCCGGAAGGCTGCGTACGCGGCGCTACCAGCCGAGCCACATCATCGTGGCCACGCCGGCGATGGCGGCGATGATGAGCAGCAGGTCGATCCAGTCCATCGGCCGCATGGCCACCTGCAGGTACTGGGTACGGCGCAGGCCCTGGCGATCCATGCGCGAGCCGCGGGCCTGCATCGCCCATTCGCGGCGTTCGGCTTCGAACCGGATGCGCCGCTTGGTGGCGCGCCGCAGTTCGAACCGCGCGCCGATGCGGGCGGCGATATGCCCGAAAGGATTGGGGTACCGCTGATTCGACCCCTTGCCCTGCACTGCCAGCCCCCTGGCCTGCTGGGCCTGCTGCACCTGGCGGCGTACCGCACGGTAGACGGGGACATGGTCGATGAAGCGCACCCATGCCAGCGACGCGCGCAGCGGAATGCCGAACCGTGCCAGTGCGCCTGTCCATTGCGCGGTGCTGGTGGAGAGCAGCACGAGCACGACCGCCAGGACGACGGCATCGATTCTCAATGCAGCCACGCCGGCGTCGGCCAGGTTCCGCCAGGTGACGCGCAGCCAGCCCCATTGCCATGCCACGTCGGCGCCGCGGCCGTCTATCGCGATCCATGCCGCCATGACGATGATGTCGATGATCGCCAGCGCGCCGACGATGCGCCCCATGCGCCGGCGGCAGGGCCCGTCGGCGAGGAGCATGACGACCAGCAGCGCCACAAGCGCCGCAAGGAAAACGAGATTGCCCCACAGGCACCCCAGCACGATGGCCGCCAGCGCCAGCAGGAACTTGACGCGCGGGTCGAGCCGGTGCAGCCAGCCGTCGCCGCGGGCATAGAATTGCGCGTTCATGAATCCCTCCGGGTGCAATAGTCCGCCAGGGCGCCGTTGTCGAGGCGCACCAGGTCGCTGCAATGCTCGGCCGCAAGCCGCTCGTCGCTGCTGATCATGACGATCGTCGTCCCGGCGGCGTTCAGCCGCCTGACCATCGCCATGAGCCGCGAGGAAAGCCTGCGGTCAAGGCCTGCCGTCGGCTCGTCGAGCACCAGCACGTCCGGCTTCATCGCCAGCGCGCAGGCCAGCGCCACGGCACGGCGCTCGCCGTAGCTCAGCGCGCGCGGATCGGCGTCCTCGATGCTGAACAGGTCGAACAGGCCAAGCATCTGCTCCACGCGCTTGCGGGTCTCCTCGTCCCCCAGGCGCAGCTTGCGCGGGCCGAAGGCGATTTCGTCGCGTACCGTCTGCGCGACCAGCATGTCGTCCGGGTTCTGCCGCACGACGGCCACGCGCTGCGCCATCTGCCCGACGGCATGGCGCGACGTGCGCATGCCGGCCACGTCGACGCGGCCCAGCGTCGGCTTGACGGTGCCGTTAAGCAGCCCGGCCAGCGTCGATTTTCCCGATCCGTTCGGGCCGGTGACGCCGAGGAAGGCGCCCCGCGGCACCTGGAACGTCACGTCGTTGAGGGCCGGCGGCTGGCCGGCATCCGCCTGCGGATACTGCACCGAAACATGGTCGATGGCGATGACCGGATCATCGACGTCGTGGTGCCTGCGCGGCACGAAGCCTTCCACCGGGCCCTGTTCGCGCGGCGGGGCCACGCCCACGGATTCCAGCAGCGCCTT
Organism: Bifidobacterium sp. LH_450; assembly: GCF_056356715.1. NCBI lineage: Bacteria > Bacillati > Actinomycetota > Actinomycetes > Bifidobacteriales > Bifidobacteriaceae > Bifidobacterium > Bifidobacterium sp. LH_450. The sequence goes on from NZ_JBKEUU010000001.1 coordinate 332,256, forward strand.
CTCCCGCTCGAAGATCGCCGTATCGGTACGCCGGATGATCTCCCCGTCGACCATGAGGAACACGGCGTCGGCCTGTCCGGCGATTCCCGCGGTGTCCTGGTCGATGAGCACGACGCTCAGGCCACGTTCGTCGCGCAGGCGCCCCAGCAGGGAGAACAGCGTCTCGCGTCCGCGCGCATCGAGGGCCGACGTCGCCTCGTCGACGACCAGCACTTCCGGTTCGGCCGCCAGCGCCGAAGCGATGGCAACACGCTCCGCCTCCCCCGCCGACAGCGTCGCCGGATCGCGCCGTTTGAGCGCCCCGATATGCAGCATGGCCAGCGTGTCGTCGACGCGCCGGGCCATTTCGTCGCGGGCGATGCCGCGGTTCTCGAGCGCGAACGCCACCTCTTCGCCAACGCTATGGGCGAACAGCCGGTCCTTGGGGTTCTGGCATACATAGCCGACCCGGTGGGAAAGGTCCGATACGGACGTGCTTTTGACGTTCATGCCGGCGACGCGCACGAAGCCGGTCATGACGCCGGGCGCCAGATGCGGCACGATGCCGGCAAGGGCCCGCGCCAGCGTGGTCTTGCCGGCTCCCGTCGGCCCGATGATGCCGGTAAAGCTGCCTGCCGGCATATAGCAGCTGACATTGTTCAGGCCGGTGACCGGCGCGCCGCCATCGAGCAGCGGCGCATACTGCCATCCCAGCTTGTTCACGGTAATAATGTCGGCCACACCATTTCTCCCGGTCCTGCCTGACGCCGCCCGCAAACGCCCACAACCGGCGGCGGCGTCGCTGCGTCTCCATACGGTTTTCCATTATCGTATACCACCGCTGCGCAAATCTGCACGCTTCCTGAGAAGAGACTGCAAAGGGCGGCGGCCACGATGGGAAACAGTGTAGGCGCCGGCGCCGAAGAACCGGCGGGAGGGTGCCGTCAGGCCTCGGCGAGGCCGCTGGCGCGCACGGCCTGGAAGCCGGCCTCCAGATCGGCGATGATGTCGTCGATATGCTCGGTGCCGATGGACAGGCGGATCGTGCCTTCGTGGATGCCCTGCGATTCCAGCTCTTCCGGCGTTTCCTGCGAATGCGTCGTGGAGGCGGGGTGGATGACCAGGCTCTTGGCGTCCGCCACGTTGGCCAGCAGGCTGAACAGCTTCAGGTTGTCGATGAAGACCCTGGCCGCCGGCTTGCCGCCCTTGATGTCGAACGTGAAGATCGAGCCGCCCCCGTTGGGGAAGTACCGCTCGTACAGCGCGTGGTCGGGCCGCCCCTCGATGGACGGATGGGAGATGGAGGCGACTTCGGGAACCGTCTTGAGGTAGTCGATGACCTTGAGCGCATTGGATACGTGCCGCTCGACGCGCAGCGACAGCGTCTCGGTGCCCTGCAGCAGCAGGAAGGCGGCGAACGGCGAGAGCGTCGCGCCGGTATCGCGCAGCAGGATCGCGCGGATGCGCGTGACGAAGGCGGACGGCCCCAGCGCCTCGTAGAAGTTCAGGCCATGGTAGGAGGGGTCCGGCTCGGTGAGCGTGGGGAACTTCCCGGGCACGCGCGCCCAGTCGAAGGAGCCGCCTTCGACGATGACGCCGCCCAGGGTGGTGCCATGGCCGCCGATGAACTTCGTCGCCGATTCGACGACGATGTCGGCGCCGTGTTCGAGCGGCCGGAACAGGTAGGGCGTCGCGAAGGTGTTGTCGACGATGACGGGCAGCCCGTTGCGGTGCGCGATCTGCGTGATGCGCTCGAAGTCGGGCAGGTCGGCGTTGGGGTTGCCGAACGTCTCGAAATACACGAGCTTCGTATTGTCCTGGATGGCGGCCTCGAAGGCGTCCGGGTCGCCGGCGTCCACGAACGTCGTGGTGATGCCGTCGCGCTGCAGCGTATGGCGCAGCAGGTTGTAGGTCCCTCCGTAGATGTTCTTTGCGGAGACGATATGGTCGCCGGCCTGCGTGATGTTGCGCACGGCGTATTCGACGGCGGCCGCCCCCGACGCCACGGCGAGCCCCGCCACGCCGCCTTCGAGCGCGGCGATGCGGTCCTCGAACACCGCCTGGGTCGAATTGGTCAGGCGCCCGTAGATGTTGCCGGCGTCGGCGAGCGCGAACCTGGCCTCGGCATGGTCGAAGTCATGGAAGACGTAGCTGGTCGTCTGGTAGATCGGCACGGCCCGCGCATCGCTGGCCGGATCCGGGTTCTCCTGGCCGACATGCAGCTGCAGCGTTTCGAAACGGTAGTCGTTGGTTGCCATGGGTGCTCCTTGGGGGACGAAGTGCATTGACGTGTTGGGACACGACGATACGGTTCGCCCGGGCGCGGCGCAAGCACGCCGGTATCGCAGGAATCTATACCCGATTATCAACCGACGGCGCGGGCGCCTTCGCCGCCCGGCGCGGCCCGGCGCCGCGTTCCACTATGCGGTCATCGGACGCCGGGGCGCCGGGCGGCCGGCATAGGGCGCCCCCTTGCCGTTTGGCGGCGAGTGGGCCTAGAGTCGTGGCTACGGGCGTCCAGCGGCGCCCGGCATGTTCCAATGTTTCGAAAGGGGCCTGGCCGCCATGAGCGTCACGCTGTACAACCGCAATCCCGAATACATCCCCCGCATCGCCGCCGTGCATGACATGTGCGGATACGGCAAGTGCTCGCTGACCGCCGCCATCCCGATCCTGTCGGCCGCCGGCTGCGACGTCTGCCCGGTCCCCACCGCCCTGTTCAGCGCGCATACGCGCTACAAGGTCTTCACGATGCACGACACCACGGAGATCCTGGACGGCTATCTCGACGCATGGCGCCAGGAGAACGTCGACATCGACGGCGTCTATTCCGGCTTCCTCGGCTCGGCGCAGCAGGTGGCGGTCATCCAGCGGCTGTACCGCGAATACCCCCATGCGCTGCGCCTGGTCGACCCGGTCATGGGCGACGGCGGCGAAATGTACCCCACCTATACGCTCGAGATGTGCGAGGCGATGGGCGCGCTGGCCGACGGCGCCGACATCCTGATGCCGAACCTGACCGAGGCGGCGATCCTGACGGGACGCGAGTACCCCGGACAGGACATCGACGACGCGCAGGTCGAGGATATCCTGCAGGCGCTGCTCGATCTGGGCGCGAAGAACGTCGTGCTCAAGGGCATCGACCGCGGTGACGGACGCCTGCGCAACTACGTGGCCAGCGCCCAGGAGGGGGCGAAGGCGAGGAAGGAGCTGGTGCATGAGAAGCTTCCCTACATGATCCACGGCACCGGCGATGCGTTCGCGTCCGCCCTGATCGGCGCGGTCATGTCCGGCCGCGACCTGGCCGAATCGGCGCGTATCGCCGGCGAATTCGTCCGCAATGCGATGATCAGCACGCGCCACCAGCCGAATTTCGAGGAACGTGGCGTGAGCTTCGAGCTCAACCTCGGCGAAATGGCGACGCTGATCGACTAGCCGTCCACATGCGCAACGCGTCCGGTGTGGACGACACGCGTTGCCATCCACAATGCCCCGTCGCGCTGGCGACGGGGCATTCGCGTCTGCTGGAGTGGATGCATGAACATTGCACGATGCTTGGATACGGTACATCTGGATGGCTGGCTTGGCGACGGCGCGGCCAATGAGCTGGCGTCATGCGCGCCGCGCCGGCTGGGCGAGGCCGGCGAAACGCTGGCCGCCCGCTGGCTTGAAGCGCAGGGCTGGCGGGTGCTCGAGCGCAATTGGCATTCGAGGTTCGGCGAGCTGGACGCCATCGCCGTCGACACGCACGGGCGCCTGGTGTTCGTGGAGGTCAAGTCCCGTCGCGGCACGAGGTACGGCACGCCGCAGGAGGCGGTCACGCGCGACAAGCAGGCGCATCTGCGCGCGGCGGCATGGCTGTGGATGCAGCAGCGGCGCGGGTCCCTGGGCACGCGCGGCGTGCGGTTCGACGTCGTCACCGTCTTCGTTCAGGGCGCCGACGCGAGGATCGAGCATATTCCGGGGGCGTTCTGATGGCCGTCGGAAGCTCGCTGTCCGTAGGGCTCATGGGGCTGGACGCGTTCCTGATCCAGCTGCAGGCGTTCGTGTCGCCCGGATTGCCCTTCTTCTCCATCATCGGGCTGCCCGACGCTTCGCTGGCCGAAGCCAGGGAACGCGTCCGGTCGGCATGCGTGGCGACGGGGTTCGGCTGGCCGCAGACACGGGTGACGGTGAACATGTCGCCGGCTTCGCTGCCCAAGCGCGGCGCAGCGCACGACCTTGCCATCGCGGCCAGCGTGCTGAGCGCCGCGGGCGCCATCCCTCCCGACTGCCTTGCCCGCACCGTGGTCATCGGGGAGCTCAACCTGGACGGCACGGTGCTGCCGGTCAACGGCATGCTGCCGATCCTGCTAGGCGCGCGCAACCGGGGCATCCGGTCGGTCATCGTGCCGCGTCTCAACGAAGACGAGGCGGCCCTGGTGTCGGGCCTCGACGTGCGATGCGTGTCGCACGTAGGCGAGCTCATCGAGATGATGGGCGGCCAGGCCCGGCATTGCCAGCCTACCTGCGTAGCGGCGAGCGCCCCCAGGGGCGGCGCCCTGTCGGCCGCGCCGCCGGTCGGCGACATGGAGGAAGTCGTAGGGCAGGAACAGGCCAAATGGGCGCTGGCGGTGGCGGCTGCAGGAGGCCACCACATGCTGATGGTGGGCCCTCCCGGCACCGGCAAGACGATGCTGGCCTCGCGCATGCCGGGCATCATGAGCCCGCTGGATGCCGACGAGCAGTTCGAAGTCGCTTCGATCCGCTCGCTGTGCGGCACGCTGGGCGCCTACGGCATTACCGACGTGCCGCCGTTCGAAGCGCCGCACCACACCGCCTCTACCGCTTCCCTCATCGGGGGCGGCGCGGGCATCGCGGAGCCCGGCACCGTCACCAAGGCGCACTGCGGGGTGCTGTTCATGGACGAGGCTCCCGAGTTCAGCCCCCGCACGCTCCAGACGCTGCGCGAACCGCTCGAATCGGGGACCGCGACGATTTCCCGGTCCAGGGGGACCACGTGTTTCCCGGCCCGGTTCCAGCTGGTGATGGCGGCCAACCCGTGCCCATGCGGCTACGGCTACGGCGACTGTTCGCGCTGCACCTGCCGCGAGCGCGACCGGATCCGCTATTTCCACCGCCTGTCGGGCCCGATCCTCGACCGCATCGACATCCAGGCGGACGTGCTGCCGGTCACCCACGTCGCCCAGCGCACGTCACGCCATGGCCCCTCGTCGGCCCAGCTGCGGCAGACCGTATGCCAGGCACGCCAGCGCGCCCAGGAACGGTTCGCGGCCGAAGGATGGAAATCCAATGCGCAGGCGCCGGGCTCCTGGCTGCGTTCGCACACGCCCGACAGCGCGCTCGGCATCGTCAATGAGGCGGTGGACCAGCAGCGGCTGACGCTGCGCGGCGCCGACCGCACGCTGCGGCTGGCGTGGACGCTCGCCGACATGGGCGGCAAGCCGCGTCCAGGCCGCGACGAGGTGTTCGAAGCCATCGCCCTGCGCACCCGGATCTAGCGCGATGCGCAGGACATAGGGAAAGGAGACGACCATGGAACCCAATACGCAGGCGCAGGGCGCTGCAGACGGCGCGACGGCGCCCCCGGATGCCGATGCGCTGGCGCGCGCCGTGCTCGCCTCATGCGCCGACGGCTGCGACGCGCTGATGTACGCCGCCCTGAAGGGCTATGGGGATGCGGTGGCGCTGTGCACGGACCTTGTCCATGCGCTGCTTGGCGACGCCGACAGCGGCGGCCTGCCGCCCGCAGGCGCGTTGCAGCCTCTCGACGACCATTTCGCCGCCGGGCTGGCCCGATGGGGCAAGCGGCTCACCGCGCAGGGCCTGAAGGCCTTCCATCGGGCGGTATGCCGATGGCGTTCCCGTTTCGTTGCGCGCCCCTTCAGCCTCGATGAGCAGTCCATATGGGCCTGGGCGACGCAGGGAGGCGAATGGTGGATCGCCGCCCCGTCATGCCCGCAATGGCCTTCCCAGCTCGACGACCTGGCCGTACGGGCCGACTGGGCGCCCCCGCTGTGCCTGTGGGGCGTCGGGCGCCCCGAAGCGCTCGCCAGCTGCCCGGCGCCGATTGCCATCGTCGGCTCGCGCGCGGTGACGCCGGAAGCCAGGGCCGTAGGACGGCAGCTGGCATGCAACGCCGCCATGGAGGGGCATCTGGTGGTCTCGGGAGGGGCGATTGGCGCCGATGCCAGCGCCCATCAGGGGGCGCTGGACGCCTATGGCTGCGCCGGGCCTTCCAGGGCCGGGCGCACGGTCGCCGTATTCGCCGGCGGCCTCGATACGCGGGGGCCGGCATCGAACGCGAAGACTTTCGACGCAATCGTGGAAGCCTCGGGAGCGCTCATCAGCGAGATGACGCCGGGGACGCCGCCGGAGCCGCGACGGTTCCTGCTGCGCAACCGGCTGATCGCGGCGCTGGCGTCCACCATCGTCGTCGTGCAGGCCAGGCGCCGTTCCGGAGCGCTCAACACGGCTGCCTGGGCCGGCGAAATGGGACGCGACGTGCTGGCCTGCGCCGGCGGCGCGCTCAATGCCGATTTCTCCGGCTGCAACGCGCTGATCGCCGACGGCAAGGCGCGGCTGCTGGCCAGCGTGGACGACATCGAGGCGATATGCCATGCAGCGCACGCGCCCGGGCTGCCGGCCATCACCACGCAGGATGCACCCAATCCGGCCACAGACCCGGTCTATGCAGCCATTGCATCGTGCCGGCGCAGGTCGGTGCCCGCGACCCCCGGCGCCGTATTGGGCGAATGCCGCCGCATGGGGCTTGACGGCGCGCCGCAGACGCTGTCCGACCTGTTCGCCCGGGCAGGCGAGCTGGAAATGGCCGGCCTCATCGGCTACGAGGCCGGGCAATACCGCACCCATGGAACGGCTGGCTAGCAGCAGTCCGGGAATTCGGCGGGATGTGCGACAATCGAGCCTATGAGCCCGAAGAACGTCGAAACAATGTACGATGCCGTCATCATCGGAGCGGGCGCCGCCGGCCTGTCCGCCGCCCTGGGATTCGCGCGCAGCGAGGCGGCCGCCGATCTGGCCGCACGCGGCATCGAGCCGAAGGTGCTCGTCATTTCCAAGCTCCAGCCCCTGCGCTCGCATACCGGTTCCGCGGAAGGCGGCATAGCGGCCAGCCTGGGCAACATCGAGCCGGATGAATGGCAATGGCATTTCTACGACACGGTAAAGGGCGGCGACTACCTCGTCGACCAGGACGCCGCAGAAATCCTGGCCAAGGATGCGCCGATGACCGTCATCAATCTCGAACGCTCGGGCGTGGCGTTCTCGCGCACCGAGGACGGCCACATCGCGCAGCGGCGGTTCGGAGGCCATACCCGTGATTGCGGTGCGGGCCCGATGGAGCGCGCCGCCTATGCGGCCGACCGCATAGGCCACCAGATCCTGACGACGCTGTGGCAGCAGTGCGTCGCCTACCGCATCGAGTTCGCCGAAGAATGGTACGTCACCGACCTCGTGCTCGACGAGGGCCGCGAACGGTGCCTGGGCGTCGTGGCGTTCGATACGCATGCCGGCACGGTCCATGCGCTCCGGGCGCGCAACGTCATCCTCGCCACCGGCGGCGCCGGCCGGCTGTTCCACACCACGTCGAACTCGTACGACCTGACCGGCGACGGCATGGCGCTCGCGCTCAACGCCGGCCTGCAGCTCGAGGACAGCGAGTTCATCCAGTTCCACCCCACCGGACTGGGCCATACGGGCATCCTGCTGTCGGAGGCCAGCCGCGCCGAGGGCGGCGTGCTGCGCAACGCGCAGGGCGAGGCGTTCATGCGCCGCTATGCCCCCGATCACGGCGACCTCGCCGCCCGCGATGTCGTCAGCCGGGCGATCCGCAGCGAAACGGAGGCCGGCCGCGGCGTGGCCGACCCCAAGGACCCGCAGGGCCCGAAGGACTGCGTCTGGCTGGATATGACGGCCATCGATCCCGCGCGCATCCATGAAGCGCTCCCCCAGGTCGAGGAGACGGCGCGCGTCTATGGCGGGGTCGATCCGGCGAAGGAGTGGATCGCGGTCAAGCCCACCGCGCACTACACGATGGGCGGCATCCCCATCGGGCTGGACGGCAACGCGTACTGGATGGACGGCGACGGGCGCCATATGGTCGAGGGGCTCTATGCCGCCGGCGAATGCTCGTGCGTCTCGGTGCATGGCGCCAACCGGCTTGGCGGCAATTCGCTGCTCGAGGCCTGCCTGTTCGGCACGAGGGCCGGCCAAAGCGTCGCCATGCGCGTCTACGAAGACCCCGTCGGCGCGAGGGAAGAGCCCTGCGAAGGCGAAACGGCGCCCGACGACGCGCTGTCGCAGGCGGCCGCCGCCCGCAAGGCCATGATCGACGGGCTGCTGGCGCCGGCTGGCGAGGACGCGGAACCGGGCGCCGAGCCTGACCCGAGCCCCAACCCCTATCGCATCATGGCCCGGCTGGGGGAAATCATGGATGCCAACCTGGCGGTGCGCTGCGATGCCGCAAGCATCCAAAAGGCGCGTGAAGCCATCGAAACGGAACTCGATCCTGCCGCGGCCGCGCTGCGCACGACGATGGACAGCGCCGCCTACAACCAGCAGATCACGGCGATCATGGAGGCGCGCAACCTGCTGACGCTGGCGAAGGCGGTGCTGGATGCCAGCATGGCGCGCCATGAGTCGCGCGGATCGCTCGCGCGCCGCGACTACCCCGAACGCGACGACGAGCATTTCCTCAAGCATTCGATGACCGGCATCGACGGCGTCCAGGCATGGGAGCCGGTGCATCCCGGCCCGCTCAAGCCGGAACGCCGGTCCTATTGATTTTCCCCATGCGATGCGGCCTGAACACTGGCGAGGGGCTGTGCCACACTGGAATGAAACGGCAGAAAGGGGCTCGATGAGCCAGGAACAGACGATGGTGAAGGTAACGCTGGACATAGAGCGTTTCGCGCCGAAACCCGCGAAGGAGCGCGCCCGCGGCGGCAGCCCCTTTGCCCGGCGTTCCTCCTCGCCATTCGCGGGTTCGCGCCGCCCCCGCGGCAAGCAGTGGACGCAGTCCTACGAACTGCATGTCTCCCCCGACGCCACGCTGCTCGACTGCCTGATGGACATCAAGCGCAACGCCGATCCCTCGCTGTCGTTCCGCTATTCCTGCGGGCATGGCATGTGCGGTTCCGATGCGGTCGCCGTCAATGGCGCCCCGACGCTGCTGTGCACGGCGAAGGTGCGCGACTACGCGAGCGCGCTGCAGCCGGCCCATGGCTCTTCCTTCCGCAAGACGGGCGAACCCGGCGCCGACGAGCCGTCGGACGGCGACAGCCAGGCCGCCCAGCCGCTGCCGGACGATCTGGGTTCCATCGCCATCGGGCCGCTGCCGGGCTTCCCGGTCCTGCGCGACCTCATCGTCGACATCGACCCCATGCTCGACCAGATCCGCCGGCTGCAGCCCTTCCTGCAGAACGACGGCATCCTGGCCACTACCGTCGACGGCAAGGTGGACGTCTTCGAATACCTCCAGCGCCCCGAGCAGCTCAAGCGCTACGAGGCGCTGACCAACTGCATCATGTGCGGCGTGTGCGAAGGCGCATGCCCGGTCTATGCCGGCGGCGACGCCTTTGCCGGGCCCGCTGCGCTGATCAACGAGGCGCGTTTCGTGGACGATTCGCGCGACCTGGCCACCGCGCGGCGCCTGGAAATGGTCGATACGGCCGATGGCGTCCAGGCATGCCAGTCGGTGCGTGCATGTTCGCGCCCGTGCCCGAAAGGCATCGACGTCGGCGAGGAAATCTGGCAGCTGATCGCCCAGGTCCGGCAACGGGACGAAGCTGCGGGAGACGGGGAATGAGGAACAAGCGAGTAAGGGAGCTCAGGGCAATGGACAGGCAGTCGTTCAATGGCCATGCCAAGGCATGGCAATACGTCGAGGACCATGAGCTGGACCAGGAGACGGGCCTGGTCGCCCTGGCGCGCGCGCAGGCGCTCGAAGCCGGGCTGCCGCAAAGCTCGGCCGCCCAGGGACGGCTGCTGGCCACGCTGGCGACGCTCAACGGCGCCACGTCGGCCATCGTCGTCGGCACGGGCGCGCTGGTGGAAACGGCCCAGCTTATCGAGGGGCTCGCCCCGGCCGGCAAGGCCGCCAAGCTTACCGCCGTGGATTCCTCAAGCGCGGGAATCGCGCAAATCAGGTCGTTCTTCAATGCCGTCTCGGATGCGACCGATGCGACGCTGCGGGCCGTGGCTGCGCCGCCCGCCGTCTACCTGACTCGTCTGAATGCGCAGGACTACGACCTGCTCGTCGTATCCGGAGATCCCGGCAACTATGCCGCCTCCTTCGAACAGGCGCCGCGGCTGCTGCGCCGTGGAGGCGCCATCGTCTTCACCGATGCGCTGGCCATGGGTGGCGCCGACGGCGATGCGGGGCTGTTCAACGCGGCCGACCGCAGCCCGAAGGCCGTGGCAATGCGCGAGCTCATCGGCACGGTGCAGGACGACGAACGCTTCGTCACGTCGCTGACGGCCACCGGCACGGGGCTGCTCATCGCCGTCATGCGCTGATCAGCGCCCGCGGGGCCATCCTGTGTGCGCTGCAGGAGGACGTAGCAGGGATATGGCGAGGCACTGGGGATGCCAGGATTACGCCGGGCAGCCTTTCCGTCACTGGCGGATGGCGCTGGTCGCCATCGACACCGCTTCCTCGACGTCGTCGGTAATCGTCACCAGCGACGGGTCGAATTCCGAAATCATGCCATGCTCCGATACGGTGCCGTTCAGCCATTCGAACAGTCCTGCCCAGTAGTCCTTGTCGAACAGCACGACCGGCATCGAGGCCACCTTATGGGTCTGTACCAGCGTCAGCAGCTCGAACGTCTCGTCAAGCGTGCCGAAGCCGCCGGGGCAGATGATGACGCCGCTCGCGTACTTGACGAACATCGTCTTGCGCACGAAGAAATACCGGAAATTCAGCCCCAGATTGACCCATTCGTTGATGCCCTGTTCGTGCGGCAGCTCGATGCCCAGGCCGACCGAGACGCCCCCTGCTTCGGCGGCGCCTTTGTTGGCCGCCTCCATGATGCCCGGGCCGCCGCCGGTAATGACGGCGATGCCGTTGCTGGCGATGTCGTGGGCCATCCGATAGGCCTCCTGGTACATGCGTTCATGCGGCTGCACCCGGGCGGAACCGAAAATCGACACCGCAGGCCCAAGCTCTGCCAGCGCGCCGAAGCCGTCGACGAATTCCGACTGGATGCGCAGCACGCGCCATGGATCGTGGTGCAGCCAGTCGCCGTCATCCTGCTTGAGCAGGCTTTCGGTGGAGCTTTCGCGCGGAATCATGTTGCCGCGCAGGATCACGGGTCCCTGCTGGTATGCCTTCCCTAGCGGCGAGCCGCCTTCGCCCTGCCCTGCTTCATCGCGAAGCGCCTGACGGGCGCTCCCCTTGTTGATCTGAGGTGCCATGCGAACCACTTCCCTTGCCCATTTTCTGACTGACCACCACAGTACCATCGGCAAGGGTGCTGACGACTTCGCCGGCAGTGGATTCCAGGGCTTCCTCCTGTGCCTCGAGCGCCGGATGCGCCTTGGCGAAGCGGGCGGACTGGCGGCTCAGGAGCACGCCGGAGACGGCGGCGGCGATCAGCGATGCCATCAGCACGCCGAAACGCCCTTCCGCCGACAGCTCGGCGTCCGAATAGGCCAGCGAGGCGATCAGGAACGATACGGTGAAGCCGATGCCGCAGGCGCAGGCGGCCGGGAACATGTCGCGCACGCGCAGGCCCTTGGGCATCTTCAGGCCGCCTGCATGCGTAGAGAGCCATGCCGTAATCATGATGCCCAGCGGCTTGCCGACGACCAGCGCGACGACGATGGCGATGACGACCGGCGACACGAGCAGCCTCGGCGTAATGGAATCGAAGTGGACTCCCGTGGCGAAGAAGGCGAAGATCGGCAGCGCCAGCAGCGCCGAGAACGGCTGCAGCTTCTCCGCATAGCGTTCGGCGCGCGGGCTGCGTTCGCCGTACACGGCGCGCGCGGGGGTGAGCAAGCCGACCAGCACGCCGGCAAGCGTCGGATGGACGCCGGCTTCATACATCATCACCCAGGCGAGGATGCCGATGACGGCCACGCCGAACCACGGCACCTTCTTCATGCGCACGAGGAAATACCACGCCACGCCGCACACGGCGATGCCGAGGAACCAGTACCATGCGTTCAGCGACGAGAAGAACACGGCGATGAGGATGATGGCCAACAGGTCGTCGACGGTGGCCAGCGTCATCAGGAAGGCGCGGATGGAGCCGGGCAGCGCTTTGGCGAAGAGCGCCAGCACTGCCAGCGAGAACGCGATGTCGGTGGCCGTCGGGATGGCCCAGCCATGGGCCGTCTGCCCGAAGGTGAACATCGAGCCGTTGGCGATGAGCAGGCTGCCGGGATCGCCGGCGCCTGCGTGGCAGAACAGCGCGATGACGGCCAGGAACAGCACCGGCGGCACGATCATGCCCCCTACCGCGCACAGCATCGGCACGGCGGCCGCCTTCGGATTGGCCAGCGAGCCGGTCGACAGCTCCTGGCGCAGCTCCAGCCCGACCACGAGGAAGAAGATCGTCAGCAGGCCGTCCTGGGCCCAGTGCCCCAGCCCCATGTCGATATTGGTGCCGGGAATGCCGATGTGGAATTCCGCCAGTTCCTCGAACCAGTGCGCGGTAGCCGGGATGTTGGCCAGCAACAGGCCGGCAAGGGCGAACCCCAGCATGATCAGGCCGGAAATCCTGTCGGATGCGGCTATATGCCTGATTTTCGCCCATACGCCGTGCGTGGATTCCATCGGTCCCTCCAGTCAGGCCATGCGGCCCCTAGGCTTCGCAAAACGAAAGGCCGCGCAAACGGCCAGCCTTTCCATTATGCCGCGCCGCGCGTCCTATGGCAGGGAACGGCCCGTTCCTTGACCAGAACTCCCCAATCGCAAACAAATTGGAAAAGCCCTTGCGTGCATGCGCTCGCAAGGGCTTGTCGTGCGCGAGACAGGATTCGAACCTGCGACCTGCTGATCCGTAGTCAGCTGCTCTAATCCGCTGGGCTACTCGCGCAACGCCATATTCATTTCTATGACCAAGCCGGCACATCCGCAATGAACGTTCCAGCTCCGTGCGCGAGACAGGATTCGAACCTGCGACCTGCTGATCCGTAGTCAGCTGCTCTAATCCGCTGGGCTACTCGCGCAACATCGCCCTGAGCTGCAATCTCTTGCTTGCTTCAGGCAACTCGTTTAATCTACAACCGTTTGAGCAAAACGCCAAATCACGGCGTGTCGCATATTGACAACCCAGGCGGAAGCGTGGCCAGAGGCGCCCTATTCGCGCATTGCGCTGCGGGCCACGCCTCCCCGGACGATATTCAGCCCGCGGGCGCGGGCGCCCTGCGGCTCATGCATCAGCAACGGCACGCCTCCGGCGACCGTATCCTCGGTGACCACGACTTCGGCCACGTCGTTCCACTCCCCCAGATCATACATCGCGCCTTCCAGCGTTTTCTCGAGGATGGCGCGCAGCCCGCGTGCGCCGGTCCCCTGCGCAATCGCCTTGTCCGCGATGGCGCCGATGGCGCCTTCGGTAAAGGACAGCCTCACGTCGTCCACGGCGAACAGGCGCTGGTATTGGCGCACCAGCGCATCGGCCGGCTCCGTCAGGATGCGCATCAGGTCTTCGCGCACCAGCCCGTCAAGGGCCGTGACAATGGGAAGGCGCCCGATGAATTCCGGCAGCAGCCCGAACCGGGCGAGATCGTCGGGCGTCGTCTGCGCCAGCAGGTCCTCTGGCGGCACCTGCCGGTCATGCCACGCCGTCGCGAAGCCGCTTTCGCGCTGCCCGAGGCGCCGGGCGACGATATCGTCGAGGCCGACGAACGCGCCTCCGCAGATGAACAGGATGCCGCGCGTATCGAGGCGCACCGTTTCCGGCTCGCGGCCGCGGCGCGCGGGTTCGACGGGCACGTTCGCCACGGTGCCTTCGAGGATCTTGAGCAGCGACTGCTGCACGCCTTCGCCGGAAACGTCGCGGGCCACCGCGGCGTTCTCGCCGGCGCCCCGGCGTGAGATCTTGTCGATTTCATCGATGTAGACGATGCCGTGGCTTGCGCGGCGCACATCGCCATCCGCAGCCTCCACCAGCCGCTGCAGCAGCGTTTCAACGTCGTCGCCAGCATAGCCGGCTTCGGTCAGCGACGTGGCGTCCGCTATCGCGAAGGGCACCTCCATGGCCTGCGCCAGCGTCTGGGCAAGGTACGTCTTGCCCACGCCGGTCGGCCCCAGCAGCAGCACATTCGATTTGGCGACATGCACATCGCCGAGCCGCGCGCCTGCCGCATCCTGGCGTGCAGCCGTGTCGCGTCCCTGCGCCAGCCGGTCGCGCAACGGACCGTAACGCACGGCGTCGGACTGCTCCTCTTCGATGCGGATGCGCTTGAAATGGTTGGTTACGGCAACGGCCAGCGTGCGCTTCGCCGCATCCTGGCCGATGACGTACCGGTCAAGATACCGGCGGATCTGGTCCGGGGAAGGCAACGGGGCCTCTTCGCGTTCCTCGAACGGAGGGTCTTCGGCTATGATGTCGACGCACAGCGCGATGCATTCGTCGCAGATGGCGACGCCGGCGCCGGCGACGAGCTTATGGACGTCGCGCTCCGATTTGCCGCAGAACGCGCAGCGCTTCACGCCGTCGTCGTAGCTGATGACCCTCCCCATGGCGACTTCCCTACCGGTGCTCGAGCACCTCGTCGACGATGCCGTACTCCTTGGCTTCCTGGGCCGTCAGGAACGTGTCGACCTCGATGTCCTTGCGGATGCGTTCGATGGGCTGCCCGGTATGCTTGGCCAGCGTCTTCTCCAGCCAGTCGCGCATGCGCAGCATTTCCTTGGCCTGGATTTCGATTTCGGTAGCCTTGCCGAACCCCTGGTCGATGGCGGGCTGGTGGATCAGCACGCGCGCATTCGGCAGGATCAGGCGCTTGCCCTTCGTGCCGGCAGCCAGCAGGATCGCGGCCGCGGAAGCGGCCTGGCCAAGGCAGACGGTCTGCACGTCGGGCTTGATGTACTGCATCGTGTCGTAGATCGCCGTCATCGCCGTCATCGAGCCGCCCGGGGAATTGATGTACATCATGACATCGCGCTGCGGATCCATGCTTTCCAGCACCAGCAGCTGCGCCATGATGTCGTCGGCGGACGTATCGTCCACCTGCACCCCAAGCCAGATGATGCGGTCCTCGAACAGGCGCGTATACGGGTTCTGGCGCTTGAATCCGTAGGGCGTCTTCTCCTCGAATTCCGGCACGACATAGCGGTCGGCCGGGGCCAGCGCCTCGTCGCGGCGCCAGGACGGCTGGAAGCCCGCGATGCCGGCAGGTCCGGCGAGACGGGCGGCACGGGCTGCAAAACGCGCTTCTTCGCTTGCCATTGCGCTACTCCCCCTTGCTTTCGTTCATCGTGTCGTGAGTCGAGACGAGCTTGTCGACGAACCCGTAGTCCAGCGCCTCCTTGGCGGTGAACCAGTGGTCGTATTCGTTGTCGCGGTAGATTTCCTCGACGGTATGCCCGGTCTGTTCGGCCGTCAGCTCGGCGAGCGTCTTCTTCATGTCCATGATCAGTTCGGCGCTGATGCGCACATCCGTGGACGTGCCCCCGATGCCGCCGGAAGGCTGGTGCATCAGCACGCGCGCATGGCTGGTCAGGAAACGCTTGCCCTTCGTGCCGGAGCTCAGCAGGAACTGCCCCATCGAGGCGCACATGCCGATGCCCACGGTGGCCACGTCGGGCTCGATGAGCTGCATCGTATCGTAGATGGCCATGCCGGCGGTGATCGAGCCGCCAGGCGAGTTGATGTACAGCCAGATGTCCTTCTTGGGATCCTCGGCTGCCAGCATCAGCATCTGCGCGCAGATGCGGTTGGCCATCTCGTCCTTGACCTCTTCGCCCATCCAAATGATGCGGTCCTTGAGCAGCCGGTTGAAAATCGGGTCGACAGGTCCCGCGGGCACCTCGTCGCCTTCCATTCGCGGCGACGGTGTCATGAGATTGTTCACCTTGTCTCCTTTGCTTTATCCGTGTCAAAAGACTACAACTTTCAAGCGACTCGCCTACGGCGTTATTCCACCGGCCGGGTCCCTTGCGCCGCCCTTCCCCGCTCCATGGCACGCGCGGTAGCGGCGGCAACCGCGCAGATGAACGCCGCCGGTACGAACAGGTTCATCGGCGCATCGGTCAGTTCCATGACCAGGCTCATCGCCATCAGCGGCGCGTTCTGCGACGCCGCGAGCAGCGCGCAGGCCCCCAGCATGGCATAGACCCCGATGGAATTGGTGCCGGCCAGCTGCATCCACAGGATTCCCAGTACGCATCCCATCGACGACCCCAGCGCGATTGCCGGCGTCAGCACGCCGCCGGAAGCGCCGGCGCGGATCGTCGCCAGCGTCATGGCCCATTTCGCCGCGAAGGACAGGAGCAGCAATCCTATGAGCGCCATCGACGGCGTACCGGAAAAGCCCATCTGCGCCGTGGCGCGCCCATTGCCCATGACCTGGGGCACCCATATCGCCACGATGCCGGTGGCGATGCCCGCCACCGGCAGCATCCACAGTATGGCGCGCCCAGACGCCTTGCTCCGTTCCGCCCATCGCGAACCGCGCCGGAACCAGGCCCCCAGTGCGCCGAGCACGATGCCGGCAGGCAGCGCGAACAGCATCAGGTCGGGGCTGAAATCGGCGTTGACGGCGCCGAGCTCATAGAACGCGTGGGCGCCCTTGACCAGGGACGCGACCCATGCGGCAAGCGAGGAGCAGGCCAGCGCCAGCACTGCCTTCCGGACGGTGATGTCGGCCAGCAGGATCTCCAGCGTGAAGAACGCGCCGGCCAGCGGCGCGTTATAGACGCCCGCCAGCCCCGCGCCGGCCGCCACCGCCACGACGGTGGCGATGTCGCGGTCGTCGAGCCTCAGCAGGCGCCCGGCGCGCTGCCCGAGCATCGCGCCTACCTCCCTCGGCGCAACCTCGCGCCCTACCGACAGCCCGGTGCCGACGATGAAGATCTGCAGGCCCGCGTGCGCCAGGGTCTGCCACCAGGGCATTTCGACGCCGCGCACCGCCTGGGCCACCGACGGCACCCGCTTCGCATGCCCGCGCAGCAGGAACCAGGAGATCGCCGCTATCACGGCGCCAAGCGTGCAGGACACCAGGCGTCTGCGCCAGTCCGTTTCGAACGGGCCGGGCAGCTGCGGCGATTCCACGAAGCCCAGCGCGGCATGCTCGATCCCGTAGAGCAGCAGCGTCAGCAGTCCCGCGCACGCCCCCACGCCCGCGCCGAGGGCAAGCACCGCCGTGGCCAGGGCAAAGCCCCGCGACACGACCGGAGGCTTGGCGCCGGCGGCCTCGCCGTCGCTTCCCAGCCGGGAGGGGACGGCGAAATCGTTGTCGAAATGCCCGCTGCCGAGTGGTTCCCCCATGCCGGATGCCTCCTTGGAAGTCGCTTATGCCATTCCCCAGCATATACGCGGGCGCCCTCCCTGCGCGTTGCGTGCAGGGAGGGCGCCTGGCAAAGCCCTAGTGGGCGCGGAATCACTCGGCGTCGGCCGGGGCTTCCTCGGTGTTCGCCAGTTCGTCGGCGACAGCGGCGGCTGCGGCGGCAGCGGCGACCGTTTCGTCCTCTTCCGGAGCCTGGGCTTCCTCGGAGCCCAGGAACTCGGTGACGTCGTAGTCTTCGCCGTCGATCGTGAACTTCACCTTGCGCATGCCGGCGACCATGCCCTTGGAACGGGCGACTTCCTCGACCGCGGAACCGATCTGGCCGTTCTTGATGATGGCCTGGATGAACATGTTCGGGTCCATGCCGTACTGCTGGGCGATCGACGCCAGGAACTGGAAGACATCGCTCTGGGCGACCTGGACGTCCATCTGCTCGGCGAGCTGGTCGAGGACCATCTGGGTCTTGATGTCCTTGTCGACGGCTTCCTCGGCGTCCTTCTTGGCCTCTTCGCTGGCTTCGGCCGGATCGCCGGACACCTGCTTGAGCTGCTGCTCGACCATGTTCTCCTTGATGCCCTTCGGCACCGGGATGTCGAGGCCGTCCTCGAGCTTGGCGATGAACGCGTCGCGCGCGGCCGTGAACTGGCGGCCCTTGGCCATTTCGGCGGCCGACTTCCTCAGGTCTTCCTTGAGCTCGTCGAGCGTATCGAACTCAGAGGCTTCCTGGGCGAACTCGTCGTCCAGTTCAGGCAGTTCCTCGGCCTTGACGGAGTTGACCTTGACCTTGACCTGCGCCTTCTGGCCTTCGTGCTCGCCGGCCTCCAGCGTGGATTCGAACGTCGTCTCCTCGCCGGCGGACAGGCCTTCGAGGGCCTCGTCGATGCCGTCCAGCATCGTGCCGGAACCGATTTCGTAGCTGACGCCTTCCTGGGCATCCACGCTTTCGCCGTCGATCTGGGCGTCGAGGTCGATGTTCACGTAGTCGCCCTTGGCAGCCGGGCGGTCCACGCCGACGAGCGTGCCGAAGCGCTGGCGCAGCGCCTGGAGGCGCGCGTTGACGTCTTCGTCGGAAACCTCGACCTTCTCGACCTCGACGACCATGTCGTCCAGGCTCGGCAGCTCGAAGTCGGGACGGCGTTCCAGCGTCGCCGTGAACTTGAGCTTCGTATCGTCGTCAGCCGACTGGGGCACCTCGACGACCTCGATCTCCGGACGGTCCATCGGATGGATCTTCTTGGTCTCGATGGCCTGCGAATAGAATTCAGGAACGGCCTTGTTCAGGGCCTCGCCGGCGACGGCGCCGAAGCCGACGCGCTGGTCGACGATCTTGGCGGGCACGTGGCCCTTGCGGAAGCCGGGAACGGTGATCTGGCCGGCGATGTCCTTGCGGGCCTGGTCGAGGAAAGGCTCGAACTCTTCCTGGTCAACGGTGATGGTGAGCTTGGCCTTGGTCGGCTCGAGGTTCCTAACGCTGATTTTCACGCTTTTCGCTCCTCACGATTAGCTTATGTCGTATTCTTCTGCCCGAGGGCAACTGCTACATGATAACGCGACTCAACGACGCTGAAACGAGCTCGATCTGCCACGGCCGGGCCCCCTGGTCCGCAAGGAATGCGGGCACGTCCAGATGCGAGGGATTCGCCCAGCACAGATTGCGCAGGATCGCCGGCTTGAGCAGCACGTCGGGCGCGATCTGCACGTCCTGCGCAATGGACGCGACTTCCTTGCGCGCCCTCTGGAGCCGCTCGTAGCGCCGGGGATGGTGCGTCTTCCAGATGCGCATGTTCTTGGGCGCATTGGCATGCGCATCGTCATCGCCGCCGTTGGAGGGCAGTTCGGGCCACTCGCTGCGAGGAAGCGCCAGCGCCTCCTGGATGGTCTCCTTCCACACGGAGGGCTTGACCTGGCGCTGGATCGGCGCATAGCGTTCGTACATCTTGTCCTGCTCGGTGCCCAGCTGCATGCGCACGCGTTCATTGAGGGAGCGGATGGCGCGGAAGGCGCGCGCATTGCGCGGCTTCTTCTGGGCGGCCTCGATGATGGCCCTGTCGCTCAGGAGCAGCGACGGCGAGATGTCGTAGCGCCGCGCGAGTTCGTCGCGCTTCGTCCACAGCGCCTTGACGACCGCAAGCCCCTGGCCGTCCTTATGCAGGGCGGTGATATGCGAGACATGCATCCACGGCACCGCATGCCTGCGAGGCCCTTGCCTGCCCTGCGCAAGCATGTAGCTGAATTCCTGCAGGGCCCACTCGTATTTCCCGGCGGCCTTCAGCTCGGCGGTCATGATGTCTTCCAGCTCGATGAGCAGCTCGACGTCCAGCGCGGCATAGCTGCGCCAGTCGCGCGGCAGCGGACGGTAGCTCCAGTCGGCAGCGGAATGCTCCTTGGCCAGCCGCACGCCCAGATAGTGCTCGGTGACGTACGCCAGCCCGAAACGGCGCAGCCCGAGAAGCCTGGCGGCCATCTCGGTGTCGAACAGGCGCTGGGGCTCCATGCCGAGCGCGAAGAAGCCCGGCAGGTCCTGCGGGGAATCGTGCAGGATCCAGGTGGCGTCCCCGATCGCATCGTTGAAACGCCCCCAGTCGGCGCCCGCATTCCCCAGCGCCACCGGATCGGCCAGCGCTATGCCGGCGCCTTCGCGCTTGAACTGCACGAGCCAGTCTTCATGGCCGTACCGGTAGCCGGAGGCGCGCTCGGCATCGGCCGCCAGGGAACCCGAGCCCTGCGCGAACCGCTCGCACATCGCCTCGAACCCTTCCAGCGTATCGATGACGTCGGGAACCCCCTCCTGGGGTTCGGTCTGCAATACCGGCGCGTCCTCCACGGCACCTCCCGCCCACGACGTTAAGGACAATCCTCACTTACTGGATGATGGCCCCACTCCCCGACAGCGTCAGTACACCTTGAACCCGTGCGATTCGAACTGCTCCTTGACGCGGGCCTTGAGCGCCGCGCTCGGGCCTTTCTGGTCCTCCAGCGGATAGGGAATGCGCAGCTCATGCCACTTGGGGCGCCCCAGCTGGTGGAAGGGCAGCACGTCGATGTGCTCGACGGCATCGCCGAACCGCTCGCAGATGCGGGCCACGTTCTCCACGTTCTCCTCCGAGCTGGTCAGTCCGGGCACCAGCACGAAGCGCACCCAGATCTTCTTGCCGGCCTTCGCAAGCCGTTCGCCGAAATCGATGGTCGGCTGCAGCACGCCGCCGGTGACCCTGCGGTAGGTCTCCTCGTCGCCGGACTTGACATCCAGCAGGCACAGGTCGATATCCTCGATCATGTCGTCGGTATAGTCCTTGTTTAGGAATCCGGAGGTATCCAGGCAGGTATGCACGCCCATCTGCCTGGCGGCGTGGAAGACCCGCGAGACGAACTTGCCTTGCATCATCGATTCGCCGCCGGAAAAGGTGATGCCGCCGCGGGTCGCCTGGAACAGGTCCTTGTACCGTTCGACCTTGGCGATCATGGCGTCGAGCGTCACCGGCTTGCCGTCGCGCATCTTCCACGTGTCGGGGTTCTGGCAATACTGGCAGCGCAGCGGGCAGCCGCTCATGAACACCGTCATGCGCGTGCCGGGCCCGTCAACGGACGTGTTGATGTCCCAGGAATGCACGAAGCCGATATCGCCGCTCTTGAGGGCGGCGATCCGGTCGCGCCGGTCCAGGCCGATCGGCGATTCGAAGCCCGACAGGCCTCCCATCAGCGTCTGGCTGCGGTATTCCTTCGATTCGCGCAGCATGTGCCGTTTCGTTGAGCGGAACTGGGCACTCTGTTCCATGGCGGGCCCCTTTCTCGGGCAATCGGTTCAGGTACGGGCGGCCGGCAATGCGCAGGCCGCAACGAAAAGGAGGCGGAAGGCCGCAGCCTCCCGCCTCCGGCCGGCACGCTGGCCGGTCAATGGCGCGCTATCAGTCGGTGACGGCGCCCTGGTGGAACGTACGCGAAATGACGTCCAGCTGCTGTTCCTTCGTCAGCTTGACGAAGTTCACGGCGTAGCCCGAAACGCGCACGGTCAGGTGCGGGTACTTCTCGGGGTGCTCGACGGCGTCCTCGAGCTGCTCCTTGCGCAGCACGTTGATGTTCGCGTGGTACAGGCCATGGCCGTTGCCGGCGTCGAGGATGCCCACGAGGTTGGCGATGCGCTCGTCTTCGTCGCGGCCCAGGCCATCAGGCGTGATGGTGTTGGTCAGCGAGATGCCGTCGAGGGCGTCGTTGTAGTCGATCTTGCCGACCGAGAACATGCTCGGCAGCATGCCGTGGGAGTCCATGCCGTTCTCCGGGTTGGCGCCCGGAGCATACGGCGTGCCCTTGTGGTGGCCCGACGGGAAGGAACCGGTGTTCTTGCCGTACTCCACGTTCGAGGTGATCGTCAGGATCGACTGCGTCGGGACGGCGCCGCGGTAGACCGGAAGGCGCTTGACCTGGCCCATGACCGTGCTCACGACCCACTTGGCGATGTCGTCGGCGCGGTCGTCGTCGTTGCCGTAGACCGGGAACTCGCCCTCGGTGCGGTAGCCGACGATCAGGTCGTCGTCGGCGCCTTCGACGTACTCGTACTCGTGGCCCGGCATGTCCTTGGCGTCCTTGTTGTAGATCGGGTACACCTTGGCGTACTTGCAGGCCGACAGCGAATCGGCGGCGATGGACAGGCCGGACATGCCGCAGCCGAGGGTGCGGTAGACCTCGCGGTCGTGCAGCGCCATCTCGATCGATTCATACGCGTACTTATCGTGCATGTAGTGGATGATGTTCAGCGCCTCGACGTAGGTTTCCGAGAGCCATTCGAGGGCCTTCTCGTAGTTGGCCTTGACCTTCTCGTAGTCCAGCGAGCCGTCGGCTTCCGGCTTGATCGGGTCGATGATGCCCTTGTCGATGACCTGCATGCCGGTCATTTCATCGCGGCCGCCGTTGATGGCGTACAGCAGCGCCTTCGCGGAGTTCACTCGCGCGGCGAAGAACTGCATCTGCTTGCCGACGCGCATCGGGGACACGCAGCATGCGATGGCTGCGTCGTCGCCCCAGTGCGAGCGGATTTCCTTGTCGGATTCGTACTGGATGGCGGACGTGTCGATCGACGTCTTCGCGCAGAAGCGCTTGTAGCCCTCCGGCAGCTTCGGATCCCAGAAGATCGTGATGTTCGGTTCCGGGCCCGGGCCGAGGTGCTCGAGCGTCAGCGTGTTGAGCAGGCGGAACGAGGTCTTCGTGACCATCGTGCGGCCGTCGTCGCCGAAGCCGGCGTCAGACCAGGTCGCCCAGTAGGGGTCGCCGGAGAAGATCGCGTCGTAGTCCTTCGTGCGCAGGAAGCGTACGATGCGCAGCTTCATGACGAGGTTGTCGATGATTTCCTGCGCCTCTTCCTCGGTGAGGATGCCGCGCTTGAAATCGCGCTCGAAGTAGCAGTCGAAGAACGCGGACACGCGGCCGAAGCTCATGGCGGCGCCGTCCTGGCTCTTGATGGAGGCAAGGTAGCCCATGTAGGTCCACTGCACCGCTTCCTTGGCGTTCATGGCCGGACGCGACAGGTCCAGGCCGTATTCGTTGCCGAGGGCGATGAGCTTCTTGAGCGCCTTGATCTGCTCGTCGTGCTCTTCGCGGTAGCGGATCCAGTGCTCGATTTCCGGCTCGGTGAAGTCGTTGCGGTACGGCACCGCGTCCTTGTCGCGCTGCTTGAACTTGATCAGCTGGTCGACGCCGTAGAGGGCGACGCGGCGGTAGTCGCCGATGATGCGGCCACGGCCGTAGGCATCCGGCAGCCCCGTGAGGATCTTGTTGTGGCGGGCGAGCTTGATGTTCTTCGTGTAGACGCCGAACACGCCGTCGTTGTGGGTCTTGCGGTACTTGGTGAAGATCTTCTTGACGTCCGGGTCGACTTCCTTGCCGGCTTCCTTGATGGCCTGCTCGACCATGCGCCAGCCGCCGTTCGGCATCATGGCGCGCTTGCAGGGCTCGTCGGTCTGCAGGCCGACGATGACGTCGTCGACTTCCGGGGACTCGATGTAGCCGGCCTTGAACGCGTCGATATCGGCCGGGGTGTGGGTATCGACGTCGTACACGCGCTGCTTGCGCTCGACGGCGAGGTAGTTGTCGTCGAGGTATTCCCACAGGTGCTTCGTCTTGTCCGTGGCGTCGGCGAGGAACGATTCGTCGCCTTCATACGGCGTGTAGTTCTTCTGGATGAAGTCGCGTACGTCGATGTCCTCTTCCCAGTGGCCGGGAACGAAGCCTTCCCAGGCTTCCTCCTTCAGCGCTTCCGGGGAGACCGGGGTCGCATCAACTGCTGCCATTTCCACTCCTTCTTTGGGGATCAATAACGACGCGCCTTCGTGTCGTTGCCTGACATCCAAGTGTAACGAAAAAGGGCCCGGAAAACAGCCAGTTAGGGCGTGAGCTTCGTCACATTTGCCCCGAAACGGACCGGGGCGGCCGATTCCCGTACGAACCGTCCGCCCCGATAGGGCCTCATTGCGCAAGGCCAGCCGCTACAGGACGGACGCGCGAACCGTCCGTCCCTGATAGGGGCGCCTTCGCCGGCGGCCAGCCACTGGAGCTACTTGCCGGCGGCGTCGGGCCATGCGTTCCATTCGCGGTTCTCCTCGTCCCATTTGCGGTTGCGCTCCTTCGCCGTCTGGAGCGCCTGCTCGGCCTCCTGGCGCGTCGGATAGGGGCCGAGGCGGTTTTCCATCGGCGATTGCGGCCCGAGCTCCACCTTGCCTGTGGCCGTATTGAAGTACCATTCCTGCTTGTCCATTGCGTTTCCTTCCTGATGCGGCATTGTCGTTGCGGCGGCGCGGGCGCGCCGCTATTCGCGGAACCGGCTGGTGACCGGCAGGCGCCGGTCGCGGCCGAACGCCAGCGCGCTGACCTTCGGCCCCAGCGGATACTGGCGCCGCTTCCATTCAGCCCGGTCCACCAGGCGCATGACGGTGTCGACGGTTGCCTCGTCGAAGCCATCGGCAAGCAGGTCGGCGCGGCCGTGCGCATGTTCAATATACGCTTCGAGCACCTGGTCGAGCAGGCCGTATTCGGGCAGCGAATCGGAATCCTTCTGCCCGGGCCGCAGCTCCGCGCTCGGCGGCTTCTCGATCGAGCTGACCGGAATGACGTCGCCGTCGACCGGGATGCCGGTCCAGCCGGATTCGTTGCCGACGATGGGCAGGCCGCCGATGCCGATGCCGTTCCGGGCCGCCTCGTTGCGCCAGCGCGCCAGCTGCCAGACCCTCGTTTTGAACAGGTCCTTGATGGGGGCGTAGCCGCCGACCGCGTCGCCGTAGATCGTCGAGTACCCGCAGGCCAGCTCGCTCTTGTTGCCGGTCGCCAGCGCCAGGACGCCGCGGGAATTCGACGAGGCCATGACGATGACGCCGCGGATGCGCGCCTGCAGGTTCTCCGCCGCCACCCCTTGGAGGGCAAGCTGGCGCTGGAACGCCTCGAACAGCGGCTCGATGGGCTGGATCTCATAGTGCGCGCCGATATTGGCGGCCAGCTGCGCCGCATCGTCCTTCGAACCGTCCGACGAATACATGCTGGGCATCGAGATGCCCCATACGTTTGCGCCGCCGCAGGCATCGGCCGCCATGGCCGCCACCAGCGCCGAATCGATGCCGCCGGACAGCCCCAGCGTCACGCCCGTGAAGCCGTTCTTGGCCATGTAGTCCTTCAGGCCGAGCACGCAGGCGCAGTAGACCTCTTCATCGGGTCCCATTGGCTCGGCGATGTCGCCGGGCCGCTGGCGGGCGGCCTGCGGATCGATGTCGAGCAGGCTCAGGTGCTCGCGGAACATCGGCGCCTGCACGAGCAGCGTGCCATCGGCGTCGACGGCGAAGCTGGCGCCGTCGAAGACCAGGTCGTCCTGGCCGCCGACCTGGTTGACGTATATCAGCGGCGCATCCACCTGCGCCGCGCGGCGCCGGGCCAGTTCATAGCGCACGCCCGACTTGCCTTCCTCATAGGGCGATCCGTTGAGCGTGAGCAGCACGTCGATGCCGTTGCCGGCCAATTCGGCGACCGGGCCGCCATCCTGCCAGATGTCCTCGCAGATCGCCACGCCTACGCGCACGCCTTCGATGTCGAGGACCACCGAGCGCTCCCCCGGCGAGAAGATGCGGAATTCGTCGAACACCCCGTAATTAGGCAGGAAGTGCTTGTCGTAGGCCGCCCAGACGACGCCGCCGTGCAGCACGACAAGCCGGTTGCGCGGCTTGCCGGTTTCATGGTCGGTGCCGATGGTGCCGACGACGACGTACAGCGACGCGAGGCCGTCGCCTGCCAGCCGGCGCGCGATTTCCTGGGCTGCCGTCCACGCCGCACGGCGGAACGTCGCGCGCAGGGCGAGGTCCTCGATCGGGTAGCCGGTCAGCGTCATTTCGGGGAACGCGACGACCTGCGCCCCCTGGGCCGCAGCCTGCTGCGCATAGGAAAGGATCTTGTCGGCGTTGCCTTCCAGATCCCCTACGCAGGTATCGATCTGGGCAAGCGCAAAACGAATCGTGCTCATGGAAGGCAACTTTACTCCGCAAGCGCGCCCGGCACCGCCAGGTCGAGCGCGGCGTTCGCATAGAAGCTGGCGCCCGTGGCGACCGCCTCGTCCAGCGCGTTGAATTCCGGCGAATGCCATCCAGCGCATCCCGGCGCGCCATTGGAGCCGATGAAGGCGAAGAGCAGGCGCGTGCGCTTTCCGTATTCGGCGAAGTCTTCGCCCGCCATCGACGGGATGATCGGGCGCAGCGACGCGTATTCGGGAACGCGCCGCGCCGCGATGGCCGCCAGTCGCGCGTCGCTGGCAAGCGGCACCTGGATGTCGTCCCACTCGATGTCGGCGTCGATGCCGTAGGCGCTGGCCGTTGACGATACGATCCGCGCGAACCTTTCGTGCGCCAGCCGCCCGTCAGCCGGCGTGAAGTACCGTACGGTGCCCTGGAATCCGGCTTCGGCAGGCACGACGTTCCATACATCGCCGCCATGCACTTCGGTGACGGACACCACCAGCGGGCTGAAGGCCGATACGTTGCGGCTGACGATCGTCTGCAGCGACTGCACCATCGCAGCCATCGCCTCGATTGGGCCCGTTCCCCGCTCCGGGTAGCCGGCGTGCGTGCCTTCGGCGTGCAGCGCCACGGAGAACTTCACGCAGCCGGCCATCATGGGTTCGGTTCCGACGGCGATCTGCCCGACCTTGTAGAGCGGGTTGTTGTGGGTGCCGACGATGGCGTCGACGCCATCGAGCAGCCCGGCCTTCATGACGGCCTTGGCACCCAGCCCCGTTTCCTCGGCCGGCTGGAACAGCAGCCGCACGTTCCCGCAAAAGGCCTGCGGATGTTCGGCAAGCCAGAACGCGGCGCCCAGCAGCGATGCCATATGGATGTCATGGCCGCACGCGTGCATCGTTCCGGGGTTGGCCGATGCGAAGGGCAGTCCGGTGCGCTCGGTGACCGGCAGAGCGTCGATGTCGGCGCGCAATGCGATGCACGGCCCTCCATCGGCGCCGGGCGCGGCACCGCGAATCTGGGCGGCCAGCCCTGTTTCCATCGAGTCCTCGAGGAACTCAACGCGTTCGTATTCGCCAAGCAGGCGCCGCAGGTACGCGGTGGTCTGCCGCTCCTGGAAGCCGCGCTCGGGGTGTTCATGGAGGTAATGGCGTATGGCCCGCAGCTGCGGGGTGAATTCGATGTTGACGGTCATACCACCAAAATACCGCCTGAGGCGCACGGCCATGGCACAGCATCTCGCAAGGCCCGGCTTCCGGCGGACCAGCGGACGCAGACGGGCGCCCAACCTCCCGATGCACTCCAGGCTCGGATCCCTCCCAGCGGACGCAGACCGCCTTGTTGCTGAACGGCTGCCATCCCAACGAAGTCGCTCCCAGCCCCGCGGGCACAAGCTGCCTGGGCATGAAGAAGCCCCGTCCAGTGGACGGGGCTGGGGACGGCACAACCGGCTGGATGGCCCTATCGCCTCAGCAGCCGCTTGGCGATGGCGTTGGCGATGCCCTGCACGACCTGGACGAGCACGATCATGATGATGACGGCGGTCCACGTCACCGTCTGGTCGAACTTCTGGTAGCCATAGGCGATGGCGAAATTGCCCAGGCCGCCTCCGCCGATATAGCCCGCCATCGCGCTCATGTCGAGCACGCCGATGAACAGGAAGGCGTACGCGAGGATCAGCGGGGCCAGCGCCTCGGGAATCAGCACCGTGCGGATGATCGTCAGCTTGGATGCCCCCATTGCGCGGGCGGCCTCGATGACGCCCGGATCGACGGGCACGAGGTTCTGCTCGACCAGTCGGCTCGTGGCGAACGTGCACATCACGCACATCGGGAAAATGGCTGCGGCGGTGCCGATGGACGTGCCGATGACGGCGATGGTCACCGGCTGCATGGCCGCCAGGAAGATGATGAACGGAATGGGGCGCACGATGTTGACGAGGATGTCCAGAACGCGGTAGACCACGCGGTTCTCGAACAGGTTGCCGGGACGCGTGCCGTAGAGCACTACGCCAAGAACCAGCCCGAGGGCGCCTCCGACGACGAGCGTGACGAGCACCATCTGCAGCGTCTGCCCGATGGACTGCCACAGCAGCGGCTTGAGCACCTCCCAATCGGTGCGCGAAGCAAGCGTGGCGGCCTGCGTCTCCATGTTCAGTGCATTCACTGGCGTTCCTCCTTGGGCGCAACATCGACGACGTCGTCTACTTGTTCAAGCGAGCTGCCGGCAGGCTCGGCATCGGCCGCCCCGGGGGCCGCGGACACGGCGGATGCCTGCGCGACACCCTGCGCGATGTTCGCGGCCGCCACGGCCTGGCCGTATGGCACGGGGTGATCCTTCGTGCCGAAATCCACCACGTCGCTGTTGCGTTTGAGCTCGGCGAGGAAGGACTCCAGCGCCGGGCCTTCTCCCCCGAATTCGTAGGTAAGGGCGCCGATGGCCATGCCGCGCACCGTGTCGATGCCTCCGTACAGCAGGCTGGACGCGATGCCGTAGCGCGCGATGAGTTCGGAAACGTTCTGGCCAGACGCGGTGATGATGGGATTGCCCTGCCCGTCGGTGATGTCATGCTGGCGCACCACGACCGTCACGAGGCGTCCGGGCCACTGCTCGCGCATGAGCGCGACGCGTGCCTCGTCCGGCAGCCCGTTCATCGCGGTGGCGATGAACCGCTTCGTGACGGGCTGCTGCGGCGCGGCGAACACGTCGTAGACGTCGCCGCCTTCGACGACGCGCCCCGCCGACATGACGGCGACGCGGTTGGCGATCTGCTGGACGACGTTCATCTGGTGGGTGATCAGCACGATGGTGATGCCGAAGCGCTCATTGACGCGCTGCAGCAGCTCGAGCACCTCCGTGGTGGTCTCCGGATCGAGCGCGCTGGTGGCCTCGTCGGCCAGCAGGATCTTGGGGTTGGTCGCCAGTGCGCGGGCGATGCCCACGCGCTGCTTCTGGCCCCCGGACAGCTGCGAAGGGTACTTGTCCGCATGGTCCTCGAGGCCGACGAATTCCAGCAGCTCGCGCACGCGCTTGTCCTGGTAGTCCTTGCGCCAATGGTCGAGCTGCAGCGGATAGGCGATGTTCTGGGCCACCGTCTTCGTAGAGAAGAGGTTGAACTGCTGGAAGATCATGCCGATCTTCTGGCGCAGCGGGCGCAGCTTCGATTCGGACAGCTTCGTCACGTCCGTCCCCATCACCGTCACGGTGCCGCTGGTGGGTTTTTCCAGCGCGTTGATCAGCCGCACCAGCGTCGACTTGCCCGCTCCGGAATACCCGATGATGCCGAAGATGTCGCCCTGGTTGATGGTCAGGCTGACGTCGTCCACGGCCCTCGTCGCCTCCGCGCCCCGCGATGCGCCCCTGGCGCGGAATTCCTTGACCACATGGTCAAACACGATGATGGGTTCCGCTTCGCTCATCAATCAACCATCCATTTCTTCCTGTCCGGTGCAAAACACGCCCATTGTACTCAATGGGCGCGCTTTGCCATGCCATGGCGCTACTCGTTGTCCTTGACGTCCTGCTCGATGTCCGCCAGATACCCCTGCAGCTGCTTGGCCGTGAAGTCGTCGGCGAAGACGGCGGTGCCGTCGGAGTTCTCGGAAAGCTTGTCGAGCACCGCCTTGCTCTGGAAGATCTCCACGCACTTCTTGTAGACGTCCACGTCCACGTCGTCCTTGCGTACGACGAAGACGTTGATGTACGGACGGCTTTCCTCCGATTCGGCGTCGTCCTGGTAGATGGCGTCGGTCGCCTTGAGCCCGGCGTCGGCGACGTAGTCGTTGTTGATGACGCCGGCGGCGATGGAGGGGTCGGACTTGAGCGAATTGGCGATCTGCTCGGCCTTCATCGGCACGACCTTGACCTTGGATGCCGCCGTGTCGACGTCCTGGGGAATCGTGAAGGCGGTCCAGTCGCCCTTGAGCGTGATCAGGCCGGCGGCCTTGAGGACGCCCAGGGCACGTGCCTGGTTGGTCTCGTCGTTGGGGATGGCCACCGTCGAGCCGGCCGGGATCTGCGAGATGTCGGTGTACTTGAGCTTCCCGCTGTCGTCGACGCCGGAATAGACGCCGAGCGGGTAGATCGCCACGCCGCCGATCGGCTGCAGGTCGTCGTTGTTCTTGACGTTGTAGTTGGCCAGATAGAGCAGATGCTGGAATTCGTTCATGTCAAGGCTGCCGTCGGACAGGGCCGGGTTCTCGCTGGTGTAGTCCTGGAAGTCCTTGATCTGCACGTAGATGCCCTGTTCCTTCGCCTCCTTCTCGAATTCGACCCATTGCGGGTCGGTCGCGCCGACGACGCCGATGACCACCGGATTGTTCTCGCTGCCCTTGGGCGCGTCGTCCTGCTTGTTGACGGCGCGCATGCCGAAGAAGACGGCCAGCGCCACGACGGCGACGACGATGACGGCGATGAGGATGTTGCGCGGCGTGTGGTTGACGCGCACCGGCGCATCGGTATCGATGCCGTCGGCGCCGTTCTTGTTCGGTTCCGGGGTGCTGCTGTTCGGGGTGGTCATCTTCCTTCTTTCCTTTCACGGGGGTTCGTGGCCGTCTCCAGGCCTTGTGCGCGCCGGCCGCCTCTTGCCTACGGGCCCGGCGAAGCGCATTCCACGATACCGGTTGCGCTGACCGTACACGGCGCATTTGCGGAAAACCATTATTCACGTTCGTTATAGCCGCTTATCGCTTCGGGTGAGCGCGCCGCATCAGGGCGCATCGGTATGCTAGGCTTCCCTCCATGAGCACTATTATCATGCACACCTCCGAAGGTGATATCAAGCTCGACCTGTTCGACGACAAGGCCCCGAACACCGTCGAGAACTTCCTTGGCCTGGCCACCGGCAAGAAGGAATGGACCGATCCGTTCACCGGCAAGAAGTCGAACAAGGCGTTCTACGACGGCCTGACGTTCCACCGCGTCATCAAGGACTTCATGATCCAGGGCGGCTGCCCGCTGGGCACCGGCACCGGCGGCCCGGGCTACGATTTCGACGACGAAATCGACCCCTCGCTGTCCTTCGACCGCCCGTACCTGCTGGCCATGGCGAATGCCGGCCTGCGCCGCGGCGCCGATGGCAAGCCCCATGGCACCAACGGCTCCCAGTTCTTCATCACGACGGTGCCGACGCCGTGGCTCAATGGCCACCACACGATTTTCGGCGAAGTCGCCGATGAAGAGTCCAGGAAGGTCGTCGACATCATCGACTCCGTGGCCACCGGCCGCGGGGACGTGCCGCTGGAACCCGTCGTCATCACCGAAATCGAAATCGTCGAATAGCCGGCGCCCCGTCATCGCGCCACGAAGGCCCCTCCCGGCGGGAGGGGCCTTTTCCATGCCCGTTCAGTGCCTGTCTTCGTCGTCGCGCCCGCGCATCGCGCGCATGCGCGGCTCGGCCTGCTCCTTCGCCCCGGTCAGGCGGTAGACGTCGTAGACTCCGTCGATGCGCCTGATGGCGGCCAGCAGCGAGTTCAGATGCTGCGGATCGGCCATTTCGAAGGCGAACTGGCTCGTGGCGACGCGGTCCGAACCGGTGGAGATCGTGCCGGAAAGGATATTGACCCCGTGGTCGGACAGCACGCGCGTCACGTCGCTAAGCAGGTGCGGCCGGTCGAGCGCCTCGACCTGGATGCGGACCATGAACACGCCCCGGCCGCCGGTCCATTCGACCTCCACGACGCGTTCCGGCTGCTGCTGGCGCAGGTAGATCATGTTGACGCAGTCGACGCGGTGGACGGAAACGCCTTCATTGCGCGTCACGAACCCGATGATGCTGTCGCCGGGCACCGGCATGCAGCAGTGCGCGAGCTTGATCCATACGTCCTTGACGCCCTTGACGGATACGCCGGCATTGCCCGCGCCCGTCTTGGGCTGCCCGGTACGCAGCGGCAGCACTTCCTGCTCGACTTCTTCGCTGACCTCGTCGGTGCCCGCATCCTTGACCAGATGGGTGATGACGTTCTGCGTCGACACCTGCCCCTCGCCGATGGCCGCCAGCACGGCGTCCGGCGTGGTGAAGCCGATGTCCTCGGCCACGCCGACCATCGCTTCAGGCGTCAGCAGCGTCGAGATCGGCAGGTTGCGCTTGCGCATGGCGCGCGTCAGCTCGTCGCGGCCTTCGTCGATGGCCTCGCTGCGGCGCTCCTTGCTGAACCACTGGCGGATCTTATTGCGGGCCTTCTGGCTCTTGACGAAGCTCATCCAGTCGCGCGACGGGCCGGCCGTTTCGGATTTGCTGGTCAGCACCTCGACGGTATCGCCATTCTCCAGCTTCGTGTCGAGCGGCACCAGCCTGCCGTTGACGCGCGCGCCCATCGTGCGATGGCCCACTTCGGTATGCACCGCATAGGCGAAATCGACCGGCGTGGCCGCCTTCGGCAGCGAGACGATCTTGCCTTTCGGGGTGAAGACATAGACTTCCTTCGACCCCAGGTCTTCCTTGAGCGAGCCGAGGAATTCGTCGGAATCGGGCGTCTCGCTGGTCCAGTCGGCCAGCTGCTGGATCCATTTGAGATTGTCGGACGCCGACAGCTCCTCGCTTTCGCCGCGCCTGCGGTCTGCGTCGTCGGGCGCCGACAGTTCGCGCCCTGCCTGCCCGTTCGCCTTGTACTTCCAGTGCGCCGCGATGCCGAATTCGGCCCGGCGGTGCATGTCCCACGTGCGGATCTGGATTTCCACCGGCTTGCCGCCGGGGCCGACGACGGTGGTGTGCAGGCTCTGGTACATGTTGAGCTTCGGCATCGCGATGTAGTCCTTGAACCGTCCCGGCACCGGGCTCCAGCGCGCATGCACGGCGCCCAGGACCGCGTAGCAGTCGCGGATGGAGTCGACGATGATGCGCACGCCCACCAGATCATAGATGTCGGAGAAATCATGGCCGCGCACGATCATCTTCTGGTAGATGGAGAAGTAGTCCTTCGGGCGTCCGGTCACGGTCGCCTCGATATGCTGCTCCTTGAGGTCCTCGTTGATCTCGGCGATGATCTGCTTGAGGTAGACGTCGCGCTGGCCCGCACGGCGCGATACGAGCACGACGATCTCGTTGTAGATCTTCGGATAGAGCACCTTGAAGCTCAGTTCCTCGAGCTCCGTCTTGATGGCGTTCATGCCCAGCCGGTTCGCCAGCGGCGCGTAGACGTCCAGCGTTTCGCGGGCCTTTTTCTGCGCGCTGGACGGCTTGACGTAGCGCCAGGTGCGCGCGTTGTGGACGCGGTCGGCGAGCTTGACGACGAGCACGCGCACGTCGCGGCTCATCGCCACGACCATCTTGCGGATGGTCTCGGCCTGGGCGGAATCGCCGTACTCCATCTTCGAAAGCTTCGTGACGCCGTCGACGAGCCCGGTAACGGTATCGCCGAACTCGGCCCGGCACTCCTCGAGCGTATAGTCGGTGTCCTCCACGGTGTCGTGCAGCAGCCCGGCCGCCACCACCAGCGGACCCATGCCAAGGTCGGCCAGGATCTGGGCGACGGCAAGGGGATGGATGATGTACGGCTCCCCGGATTTGCGGCGCTGCGTGGCATGCTGGGCGACTGCGCGGCGGTATGCCCGGGAAAGGATCGACATGTCCTCGCCGGGATGATGCTGCTGGCATGTCTTGAGAATCGGCAGCAACGGGTCGAGCGCGTTCTCGCTGATTTCGCACCCAAGCATGCTCGCCGGCTGCATTTCGCGTTCCCCCTGGGCCATCAGGTGCACCTCCGTCTCGTCGTGTAGGCCCATTCTAGGCCACGGCCGACTCAATTCCGGTCGAGCCGAATCCGCGCTCGGCCCTGTCGGAGCCCGGAAGCCGGTCGGCAGGCACGAAGACGGCTTGCACATAGCGCTGGATGACCAGCTGCGCAATGCGGTCCCCCGGATGGAACACGGCGGTATGCTCCGGATCGAGGTTGACCAAGGCCACCTTGATTTCCCCCCGGTAGCCCGCATCGATCGTGCCGGGCGCGTTGACGACCGTCACCCCCTGCTTCGATGCGAGGCCCGAACGCGGATGGACCAGCCCGACGTAGCCGGCCGGCAGCGCTATCGCCACGCCGGTGGGCACCAGCTTGCGCTCGAACGGCCTGAGCGTCACTTCCTCGCTGGCGCTCAGGTCGGCGCCCGCGTCGCCCGCATGGGCGTAGCGCAGCGTGACCGGATGGTCCGGATCGAGCGAGCGCACCAGCACCTCGGTGCGTTCCGGCTCGTTGTATGCGGGATCGAAGGTCATCAGGCTGCGCACTCCTCGCATACCGGCTGGCCGTCTTCGTCGGTGTAGGCAAGCTGGCTGCGATGCTTGACCAGGAAGCATTCCGAACAGATGAACTCGTCGCCCTGCATCGGCACGACGGTCACCGAAGCGTCCTCGTTGCTCAGGTCGGCGCCGGGCAGCTCGTAGTCTTCGGCGATGGCGTTCTCGTCATCGTCCATTCCGTTGCTGGCGTCCTGCGACCCCTTCGAGAGCGCCTGCAGCGACTCCTCATCCTCATCCGCGTTGCGCGGGGAATCATAATCCTGTGCCATGGCGACTCCTTTCGTCGTCTCGTTTGCTGTCTGCGGCTGGAGAACGCCGCGACCTGACGGCGCAACAGCGTTTTCCCCGCATAGAATACACGATTTATAACATACGTAAAGCCCGACACGGCACCGCGCGTGTAATATGTTCCATATTGTTGACATGAAAGCAGGGGGAGCAATGGCAGACGTTCCTGATGCAGTGGCCCGGTTCGACCATGTGACGCCAAGCGGCGCGCTGGCCTTCACGGCCGGGGGCCGCGAGTTTCTCGTCGAAGTCGACGACACGTTGGAACGCGCCCTGCTCGAAGCCAAGCAGATCCTGTCCGAACAGCTTGAGGAGAAGCCGGCGCCGCATGCGCCGACGCTGCCGATATCGCAGATCCAGTCGCTGATCCGCGCCGGCGCGGATCCCGACCAGGTCGCCCAGCGCTACGCGCTGTCCGCCGCGCTGGTCCGCCGGTTCTCCGCATCCGTCGAAGCGGAGAAGAAGAACGCCATCGAGCAGTTCCTGTGCGTCCCCGCGCCGCGCGAAAGCCGCATGCGCACCATCTCCGACCTGATCGACCGCACGCTGGCGGCCGCGCGCGTGCTGCCCGGCTCGGTCAAGTGGAAGGCCACGCGCCGCGGCCACGAGCCATGGCAGATCAGCGCCACGTTCCAGTCCGGCGGCCACGACGTCGTGGCCCATTGGTCCTGGAACATGCATGACAACGCCGTGACCTGCGAAAACAACGCCGCCAGCACGCTGCTGGGAGAGCGCATCCCCGCCGAAGAGACCGCGGCGAAGAAGAACGCCCAGCCCGACGTGCCGTTCCCCGTGGCGCTTGACCTGCCTGGCGATTCAGCCCGGTCGGCCCGCATCGAGATGACGGTCTCCTCATGGCGGCGCGACGAGGACGCCAGGAGCGCCTCCCAGCGCGACGACGAGCGGATGAAGGCCAGCAAGCCGGACCAGCCATCCGCCCCGGAATCTTCAGCAGACGGCATGCCGTCACCCGGGGAAGCGGCCGGGGCCGGCGCAGGCGCTCCGGCGCAGGGTGACAGCCCCGCCACCGGCGCGCAGCAGCCTGCCGCAGCCCGGCAAGAGGAAACGGCCGTCAATACGCCAGCCGCGCAGGAAGCCGTTTCCCTGGCTGGCGAGGCGGATGGCGCCCCTTCCGATGCCGATGGGCAGGCTGGCGCCGCGACGGAAAAGGCCACGAAACAGCGCCGCCATTCAGGACGCAGCGCGGTGCCGAGCTGGGACGAGATCCTGTTCGGCTGATCAGGCGACGTCGATGAAGCAGGGGATGTCCATCTCCATGCGCGTGCGCGAACCGTGGACCCCCGGCAATCTCGTAGCCCCGTCCGTCTGGGTCGCGCTGTCGACGATCGTCGCTTCCCCTGTCGCGCAGGCCACGACGTCGCCGATGACCGGCATCGCATGGGGGGCGAGCGGTCCGTAGAATCCCGCATCGGCCAGCTCGCGCTTCGTCGCTACCCAGGCATCGTCGCCCAGCCTGCGGGCCCAGCGCCTGCGGATGTCGTCGGGCTCGCAGCCGGGCTTCGCATACAGCATGACGCAGCGGGGCTCCCCTGCCGCCAAGGCGACCCCTTCATTCAATTCGGCGTCCCCCGCGATGTCGATGCGCTTGCCTGGATCGGCGCGGACCATGCCATGGTCGGCCACGATGACGATCAGCGTGCCCCGGGGCGCCATGCGCCGCAACGCCGCAAGCTGCCCGTCGACTTTCTCCAGCGCAGTCGCCCATTCCACGCCGTCCCAGCCGCTGGCATGGCCGACCTTGTCGGCTTCGCGCATGTACAGGTAGGTCAGGCCTGGTTCGCGTGCCGATTCGGCGGCCTTGCGCACGCGCTGCATCGGACGTTCGTCGCCGATATAGGAAGCGCCCCGCAACGCCGCCTTCGTCAGCGGGGAGCCGGCGAATTTCCTCAGGCCCACGCTGGTGGCGCGCATTCCCTGCGCGGCGAGGGATTCGAAGACGGTAGGCTCGCGCTGCAGGTCTTCGGGAGCCGGCGCATCGCGGAAGCCGATAAGCTGGCAGGCGCGGCCAGTCGCCGGATTGAGCTGGGTATAGCCGGCCATGGCCGTCAGCCCCGGGCAGGTGCCGGTGCCGAAGGTGGCGAGCGCGGCGACGGTGGTGCTCGGCGCGCAGGTCGAAATCGGTTGCTGGTTGGCTGGCTCCTTCATCAGCGCGCGCAGATACGGCGCGTGCGCCAGGCGCTGCGCCACGTTCCAGAACCCCATGCCGTCGACGAGCACGACGATGGCGCTGCGCGCGTCGGGAAAGCCGAGCGCCTCCTGCAAGGCGCGCGGATCGGCATGCACGGCGGTGGGGACCGGTGCGCCGATGGCCGACGAGACGGCTGGCAGCACCGCCGACAGGTGGCGCGCCCCTCCCCTGGGTCCGTCCGCATCGCCATAGGCTGCGAACGGGACGAATTCAAGAAGCTCTCCAGGGGACGGGACGTCGATGCTCATACCCCTCATTCAATCTTCTCCTCCAGACTGGTAAAATGGGCCCGTTCCGGGCAACCGCTCCGGCACGCTGGATTTTTGGGAGCAGTATTCTATGGCGTCGCGTCGCAAAACACAATCGGCCTCCTACGACCCCCGTACGGTCAAGGAGCACATCGTCGAAACCCCGCTGAACGAGGAGATGAGCAAGTCGTTCCTCGAATACGCGTATTCGGTGATCTACGCCCGCGCGCTGCCCGACGCCCGTGACGGCATGAAGCCGGTCCAGCGGCGCATCGTCTACCAGATGGGCGAAATGAACCTGTTGCCGACGCGGCCGTATATGAAGTCGGCCCGCGTCGTCGGCGAGGTGATGGGCAAGCTGCATCCGCACGGCGATTCCGCGATCTACGAGGCAATGGTGCGCCTCGCGCAGCCCTTCGCGATGCGGCTGCCGCTGGTCGATGGCCACGGCAATTTCGGCTCGCTGGACGATGGTCCGGCCGCCTCGCGCTATACCGAGGCGCGGCTTGCCCCGGCCGCGCTGGGCATGAACGCCGACATCGATGAGGATACCGTCGATTTCGTGCCGAACTACGACAACAAGCTGCGCGAACCGTCCGTGCTGCCTGCCGCCATCCCCAACCTGCTGGTCAACGGCGCCTCCGGCATCGCCGTCGGCATGGCCACGAACATGGCCACGCATAATCTCGCGGAGGTGGTCGCGGCCGCCAAATACGTCATGAAGCACCCGGACGCCACGCTGGAGGACCTGATGCGGTTCGTGCCGGGCCCCGACTGGCCGTCGGGCGGCACGATCATCGGCCAAGGTGGCATCCGCGACGCCTATGCCACCGGGCGCGGCACCGTCACGACGCGCGCCAAGAGCCATGTCGAGAACGTGACGGCGCGCAAGAAGGCAATCGTCGTCACGGAGCTGCCGTACATGGTGGGCCCCGAGCGCGTGCTCGAGCGCATTTCGGAAGGCGTCAAATCCCGCAAGCTCGAGGGCATCACCAGCGCCATCGACCTGACGGACCGCCATAACGGCACGCGGCTGGTCATCGAGGTCAAGACCGGCTTCGACCCCAACGCCGTGCTGGTGCAGCTGCTCAAGCACACACCGCTGCAGGAGAACTTCACCATCAACAACGTGGCGCTCGTCGACGGGCGCCCCCATACGATGGGGCTGCGTGAAATGCTGGACGTATGGATCGCCCACCGCCGTTCGGTGATCCGGCGCCGCAGCAAATACCGCAGGAAGAAGGCGCTGGAACGCCTGCATCTGGTGGATGGCCTGCTGCTGGCCATGGTCGACATCGACGAGGTCATCCGCGTCATCCGTTCCTCCGACGACGCGGAAGCTGCGCGCCGCCGGCTGATCGAGGCCTTCGACCTCGACGACATCCAGGCCCAGTACATCCTCGAGCTGCGGCTGCGCAGGCTGACGAGAATGAGCCGCATCGAGCTTGAAGCCGAACGCGACGACCTGCGCGCCAGGCTTGAGGAGCTCGATAAGGTGCTCTCCTCCGATGCGCAGCTTGACCGCGTCGTCGTGCATGAAATGGATGCCGCCGTCAAGGAGTACGGCACGCCGCGCCGGACCGTCATCCTCGACCCCGACGAAAGCGGGGCGCTGCGCCCGGTGCTCCCGCATGGCGACGATTCGCTCGCCGGCGAGGCGGCGGCCCTGGCCGCGAACGCCACGTCGCTGGCGTCGACGGCCGCCGACGTGGCCGCCGCGAAGAAAGCGGCCGCCAGGGGCGACGGCGAAGGCGCCGTCGCCCAGGCCCTCCAGATCGACGACGAGCCCTGCGCGATCGCGCTTGGCGCCAACGGCCTTGTGGCCCGCATGCCGGCGGCTGCTTATGGCGCCTACCGCAAGCGCACGGCCCGCACGCCCCGCGCCCAGGGCGACTGCATCATGTCGATGGCGCTGACGACGACGAGGACGCAGTATGCGCTCATCACGTCCGCCGGCCGGCTCGTGCTGGCGCATACGGTGGAATTGCCGAGCCTGCCTCTCGATGCCGGGGGCGCCGTATCCGTCCAGGGCGGCATCCGCGCCGACGAGCTGCTGCGCGCCACGCAAAGCACCAAACCGGTTGCCGGCGAGCACGTCGTCGCCATCGTACCGCTGGAATCGGGCGGCGACGGCGATGCCGGGAAGCTTCCGCCGGCGCCGCTGGCGATCGGCACGAAGCACGGCGTGGTCAAGCGCTGGAACCGCGAGGCGCCGACGACGATGGATTCCTGGAGCGTCATCGACTTGAAGGACGGCGACGAAGTGCTCGGCGCCGCCGAAGCCGAAGACGGCGACCGGATCGTGTTCATCTCCTCCGACGCCTCGCTGCTGGCCTTCGACGCGAAGAACGTGCGCCCCCAGGGGCGCAATTCCGCGGGCATGGCCGGCATCCGCCTCGCCGAGGGCTGCCAGGCCAAGGCGTTCGGGGTCGTGGAGGCGCAGGACGTGGCATGGTCGTTCACACCTGCGCAGACCGATGACGATGGCAACGTCGTCACGCCGTATGAAGCGTCCGGCGCCGTGGTGCTGACGGTGGCCGGGGATGCCGACGCGCTGGCCGGCACCGACAACGGCGCGGCAAAGCTCACCCCGCTGGAACTGTATCCCACGAAGGGCCGCGGAACCGGCGGCGTGCGCTCCCAGCGATTCCTCAAGGGGCAGAATGCGCTGCTGTTCGCCGCCGTCGGCCCCTATCCGATGGTCGCCTCCTCCGAATCCGGCCATCCCGTTGCGCTGCCTGCCGTCGACATGCGCCGCGACGGCTCGGGGACCGGCCTGGACGCCCCCATCGCAATGGCAGGGTGACTGTACGGAATCGACGCGTCCGACAGCTTCCCGGCGCATTGGCGGCGTGGCCAGCGCTGCCGGTCCGCCGCGAGCCGCTGCATGGCGGCAGGCGCCTAGCGGTAGAGCTTGAGCCCTTGCGGCGTCGGCGTGAAGCCTGCGCCGCGCAGCGCGAAGAACAACGGCGAACGCTGCGTCAGCGCTTCCCCGTTGGCTTCGGCAAAGGCGACCGGGGCGCCATGGTCGCGCTGCAGCGTGTAGGCCAGTTCATGGCAGGCGGACCCCAGCAGGCTCTCCACGTCGGTGAAGGCCATCAGCTTCCGGCCCTTCGTGTTGGCGAACAGCACCGGCACGCCATCGCGCAGCGCCACGAATGAACCCTCCCTGCGCACGGGCTTGGGGGCCGTCCGGCCGGATTGGCCGCCGTCGGCTCCTGCAGATGCCACCGGCGGCCACGAAGCGGCGCCGCCATAGATGACCGCCGGATCGATGGCGCTCAGCGTCACCGATGCCGCGGACGACGTCGCCGGCACCGCGCGCAGCGCATCGACGGTATCGCGGGTGGCGAACTGGGCCGCCCCGAATCCCTCAACGAACATGCCGCGTATCAGCAGCCCCTTGTCCTCCATGCGCTTGAGCACGGGGTATATGGCGCTGAATCCCCCCGCGATGCCGGCCTGCTCGACGATGGGCGGCGCGACGACGCCATAGCGGTCGAGCAACCCCTCCACTTCGTCGATGCGGTACTGCTCAGGGGCCACGGAAGCCGCCTCGCTGCCGGACATCGCCGCCGACACATGGCGCCACAGGCCGCCCATCGACGGCGGCAACGCCGTGCGCGCATGCATGCGGCGGCGTGTCAGCGAACGCCCGATGCCGCGGGGCTGCAATGCTTTGGAGTGGGCGGCCCCCTGCCTCCCCTTCGCCGCCGCGCCGGCTTGCCTGGCGCGCATGACGGCGACGGTGCTGTTCGTCAGCTTCCCCTGCTCCACCAGATTCCATAGGGCCGCCGCGAACCCCTGCGATGTCACGTCCGGCAATACCAGCTCTCCGGTGGCGTC
This sequence comes from Bifidobacterium sp. LH_450, assembly GCF_056356715.1. NCBI lineage: Bacteria > Bacillati > Actinomycetota > Actinomycetes > Bifidobacteriales > Bifidobacteriaceae > Bifidobacterium > Bifidobacterium sp. LH_450. The sequence continues at coordinate 373,026 of NZ_JBKEUU010000001.1, forward strand.
GTCGACATACGGTTCGGCATGCTGCGCCCAATAGGCTTTTGCCAGTTCCATCAGCTGCGGCGCCGGGTAGGCGCCTCCCCCGGCGAGCACATGCTCGATGGCCTGTTCCAGCGTCATCCCCCCGTTCGGCTCGCCACCGGCATCCGCCGGACGCGCCGGGCCAGGCGCCATGGAAGCCGACAGCCGTTCGAGCTGCAGCGAATCGGACGGATAGAAGGCCGTCTTGCCGTCGGCATCGCCTACCCATACGACGGCGCCGGACATGACGAGCTCGTCCAGCAACGCGGGCGCATAGTCGCGTACGCGGGCCGGGAAGACGCTTTCCTCCCATGCCCGCAACGGCAACGCGACGCCTTCGAGCTGCTCAATGACGCGCAGCAGCCCGTCGGCCCCTTCATAGCGTTCGGCGCCGACCGCGCCTACGCCTTGCAGCCCGAGCAGGAACCGCTGGTAGTCCGCCGGCGTGACTGGCCGGATGGCCTTGCGCGCCGCCCGCAGCGACTGGGCGCGGATGCGCTGGAACACGTCGCGGTGCACCCATTGGCCTACGCCGTCGGGCAGCCGCCCGTCGAAGCGGCCGGACATGAGCTCGCCGCGCGCCTTGAGCTCGTCAAGCGCACGCACCGCCGTTTCGGCATCGAAGCCGCATTCATCGATCATCGTCGAAGCGATGAACGGCCCATGCGTTTTGGCGTAGCGGTTGACGCGCCCTGTAACGTCCCGTTCGTCGAGCTCGTTCCAGAACGTGCGATCCGCCAACGCGGCAGCCACGTCGTCGATGGCCGCCTCGCTCAGCACCGACGCATAGTCCGACGAGCCCAGCAGCTGCTCCAGCACGGCCGGATCAAGGCTGAGCAGCTGCGAATTGCGCTCGGCAAGCGGCGTATCGTCGTTGTACATCACCGAACCGACGAAGCCGAACATGAGCTGCTCGGCCATCGGCGACGGAAACGGCGTCGTGACGTCGCTGACGGCGATCAGGCCGGCATTGATCCGCTCCATCAGCGTCCTGAACGACGGCAGGTCGTAGACGTCCTGCAGGCATTCACGCGTCGTTTCGACGATCAGCGGGAAATTGGGAATCGGACGCGCTGCGGCCAGCAGCTGCGAGGCGCGCAGGCGCTGCTGCCATAGCGGCACGCGCTTGCCCGGATTCATGCGCGGCATATACAGGGAACGGGCGGCCACTTCGCGGAACCGCGAGGCGAACAGCACGCTTGAACCGACCTGTTCGGCGACGATGCGCGCCGCTTCGTCGGCATCGAAGCGGATGATCGACGGGATGTCGATTGCGCCGTCGCCGTCGGGCAGCTTGATGACGATGCCGTTGTCGGCGGCGAAGATCTGCCCGGAGAAACCGTAGCGCTGCTGCAATCTCGCGTTGATGGCCAGCGCCCATGGCTCATGCACCTGCCGTCCATACGGCGAATGGACCAGCACCGTCCAGTCGCTCTCTTCGTCCTGCGTGCGTTCGACGACGATGTGCGCGCCGTCCGGCACGTTGCCGGTAGCCGCCTGCTGCTGGGACAGGAACTGGGCGAGATTCTCGATGGCGCCCCCGTCGAACCCGTCGCGCTTCAGGCGTTCCATCGTCTCCTCGTTGAAGGGGGTTTCGTCGCCCAGCGCCGCCGTCATGTCGCCGATCCACTGCCCCTGCGCCTGCCCGAACGCGAAGCTGCGGCCGGCCTGGTCGCCGTGCCAGAACGGCAGCCTTGCGCTGCGGCCCGGAGCGGGGATGACGATGACGCGGTCGTTGGTGATTTCCTGCACCTGCCAGGTCGACGTGCCCAGCGTGATGATGTCGCCCACGCGCGTTTCGTATACCATTTCCTCGTCGAGCTCGCCGACGCGCCTCGGTCCCTTGCCGCCGTCCGCCTGGGGAAGCACGACGGTATACATGCCGCGGTCCGGAATCGTGCCGCCGCTGGTCACGGCAAGGCGCTGCGCGCCGGGACGCGGGGAAATCATGCCGGAATCCGCGTCGAGCATGAGCGGCGGCTTGAACGCCGAGAAGTCCTCGGATGCATAGGCGCCGGTCAGCATCCCGACGACCCCGTCGAACAGCTCGCGCGGCAACGTGGCATACGGGGCTGCCCGTCGCACGAGCGCGAACCATTCGTCGGCGTTGATCGGCTCGATGCTGGCTGCCGCGACGGTGTGTTGCGCGAGCACGTCGAGCGCGTTCGCCGTCATATGCATCGGCTCCAGCGCCCCGGCGTTCATCGCCTCCACCGCGGCGCCCGCTTCGGTCAGTTCGCGCCGTGTCAGCGGGTAGATCAGCGCATGGCTGGTGCCCCCGACCTTGTGGTCGGCGCGCCCGACGCGCTGCAGCCCCGACGATACCGACAGCGGCGGCGCGATCTGGATGACCAGGTCGACCGATCCCATATCGATGCCCAGTTCGAGGCTGCTGGTCGCGACGACGCAGCGCAGCTTGCCGCGCTTCAAATCGTCTTCGATCTGCTTGCGCCGGTCCTTCGATACCGAGCCATGGTGCGCCATCGCGATGACGTCGTCCGGATCGGGCGAGCCGACCAGCATCGACGTCGAGCCATACGAACTGCGCCGGTGCGCCGGCTCGTCCGGACCGTCGCCTTTCTGGCCCCACGCCTCGAACTCGCGTTCAGGGTGCATGCGCTGCGCATACAGGTCGTTGATCTGCGCCGTCAGCCGTTCGGCGACGCCGCGCGAATTGACGAATACGAGCGTCGTCCTGTGCGCCAGGATCTGGTCGAGCACGCTCGCCTGCACCTGCGGCCAGATCGAGAACGTCTTCTGCTCACCCCGGGCTGCCGTGGGAGCCGGCGGCAGCCCGGGTCCCGGCGCGTTGCCGCCTTCCTGGCTGCCGGCGCTTCCTTCGCGCCGTTCGGCCGCCCGGCGCATCGCCGGCGTCACCCCGGAAATCCGCGGCGCGGCGGCATCCGCGGCGCACGGGCTTTTCAGCCGGCCCCCGTCGGGCATGCGCCCCGCCGCATCGACGACTTCGAGCTTGAGATGCGGGGGCGCCGCGGCGTTGACAACGGTGACGTCATGCGGGCCGCCAAGGAACTTCGCGATCTGGTCGACCGGATTGACCGTCGCCGACAGGCCGATGCGCTGCGCCTTGGCCTCCAGCAGCGCGTCGAGCCGTTCAAGGCTCAGCGCCAGATGCGCGCCGCGCTTGCTGGGCGCGACGGCATGGACTTCGTCGATGATGACGGTATCGACGGTTTTCAGCACGTCGCGCGCCTTCGATGTCAGCATCAGGTACAGCGACTCGGGGGTCGTGACGAGGATGTCGGGAGGGTTGCGCGCAATGGCGGCCCGTTCCTGGGCGCTCGTATCGCCGCTGCGCATCGCGATGCGGATTTCAGGCGCCTGGAGCCCGTCGGCTTCGTACTGCGCGCCGATGCCGGCCAGCGGCGTTTCCAGGTTCTTCGCGACGTCGACGCCGAGCGCCTTCAACGGCGATATGTAGAGGACCTTGACGCCTTTGTTCCTGCGCCTGCCCCGTTTCGCCCGCGCGTTGCCGTCCGCCTGCACAGTGCCTGCCGTCTGCGCCTTGGCGGCGAGCAGGCGGTCGATTGCGGCGAGGAACGCCGCGAGCGTCTTGCCCGATCCGGTCGGCGCAATGACCAGCACATCGTCGCGCCGCTGGATTGCGGGCCACGCCTGCGCCTGCGCCTGCGTGGGCGCGCCGAATGCGCCCGCGAACCATTCGCGGGTAGGCTCGCTGAAGCCCTCAAGACCATCGAACATATGTTCTACCCTACTCCTTTGGACACATGCCCATGCCGCGCCGCCGTCGCCGTTCCCCGCACAGCGTGACCGGCTGCGCGCCACGACGCCTGACACCCCCGACCCCCGGACGATCCCAGGACGGCGCCGAGCAGTCCGGACACCCCGGATCCCGATGCGCCGCCGTTAAGGCAAACGGACATCCAGAGAGCAGGAACGGCCGGCGCGGGACTTCGCGCGCCGGCCGCTTGCATTGCGCCCTCAGCGGCGCACGCGGCGCCGCAGCGCCTCATGCATCGCCACCATCAGCGCAAGCAGCGCCAATACATACCAAGGCAGCAGCCGGATCGACACATGCTGCGCCAGCACGCCGAACAGCGCCGGCATCGCCAGCGTGCCGACATAGGCGAACGCCATCTGCACGCCGACGATGGCCTGCGATTTGTCGGCCCCGAAATAGGACGGCGTCGAATGGATGACGCATGGGTAGATCGGCGCGCAGCCCAGGCCCAGCACGACGAATGCAATGAGCGAGGCGGCCGGATTGGAACCGCCAAGCAGCAGGATGAGCACGCCGACGGCCAGCAAAGCCTGCCCGAGCCGGATCATGGCCGGATCAGGCAGCTTCATCGTCACGAAGCCGCTCAGGAACCGTCCGGCGGTGATGCCGATGAAGAACAGGCTCGCGTATTCGGCGGCTTTCGCGGCGGAAAAGCCGTCCACCTGGTGCATATAGCTCGACGCCCACAGGATGCAGGTCTGCTCGATGGCGCAATAGCAGAAGAACATCGTCAGGATCTGGGGCGCTCCGGCGAGCTTCAAGACGCCCAGCAGCCCCAGCGGCCGGGGCGCGTCCGCCTCTTCGGCGCGGGCGGCTCCCGCGGCATTGCCGGCCGGCGCGATGGCGCCTGCGTCGTCGCTCATCTGCGGCTGCGTCGACGCGCGCACGGCCTGCGGCGCCGACCGGCCCCGGTTTTTCCACAGCGGCAGCGACAACGCCAGCACCGCCGTCAGCGCCAGCTGGATGAACCCGATGGTCCGGTAGCCACCCTGCCATCCGCGCTGCGCTTCGATGGCGAAGCTCATGATGTACGGTCCGGCCAGCGCTCCCACTCCCCACATGCAATGCAGCCAGCTCATGTGCCGGCTGGCGTAGTGCACGGCGACGTAGTTGTTCAGCGCCGCATCGACGCCGCCGGCGCCCAGGCCGTAGGGAACGGCGAGCGCGATCAGGGCCCAGTAATTCGGCGCGAACGAGAACCCGAAGAGCGCGGCGCAGGTCAGCGCGACGGAGCATGCGGTGACCTTGCCGGCGCCGAACCGCAGCGTCATGCGGTCGGACAGCAGCGCCGACACGATCGTGCCGGCGGCTATCGTCATCGAGATGCCGCCTGCCCAGCTCAGCGGGGCGTCCAGCGACACGCTCATCGTAGGCCACGCAGCGCCGAGCAGCGAATCCGGCAGTCCCAGCGAAATGAACGCAAGGTAGATGACAGCGAGCAGCAGGCTGGCCATGGCGCCTCCAATGGACATGACGACGGGGATTGCCTTAGATTATAGAGTTCCCCCGTGCATCCGCATCCGCCCCGTTGCATTATCGCGATACAATCGCGCACGATGTTGACAGTGCACTGCCTGGCATGCGCAGCCGGGCGCCAGCACAGGGAAAAAGGGCCGTGGCATGTGCGGCGCGTAAGCTGGGACGCATGGGCTTTGCTAACGAACGGGAACCGCTGACAATCGGATTCGTTTTCGACGATACGCTGGATGTGCTCGACGGCGTGCAGCAGCACATCGTCACGCTCGGCGAGGAGCTATCCCGTCGCGGACACACCGTGCACTACCTGGTCGGGGAAACGCATGACTCGCCGGTGCCGAACACGCATTCGCTGGCGCGCAACGTCAAGGTGACGTTCAACGGCAACCAGATGCGCATCCCGAGGCCTGCCGACCCGCGGGCGATCCGGCGCGTGCTGGACGCCAACCATTTCGACATCCTGCATATCCAGGCACCCTACAGCCCGTTCATGGGCGGCGTCGTGCTGTCGAACGCCGATCCGTCGACCGGCGTCGTGGCGACCTACCATATCGCATCGGCCAATCCGCTGGCGCAGGCCGGAGGCGCCGCCCTCGGCCTGATCAACGGCTTCACGCATCGCCGCGTCGACGAGGTCATCGCCGTCTCCCAGGTGGCGGCCCAATACGCCACCGCCACGGCGCATGTGCGCGGCACCGTCATCCCCAACCCGGTGAACGTGGACAGGTTCCGCCAGGCGGCCAGCGCCGGGGCGCCGGGCCCCATCGACGCGATCATGAACCTGAAGGTGCCGTTCCTTGAATCGGTCACGCTCGGCTCGCTGCTGCCTGGGCGCCGTCCGCGCCAGCATGCGCCGGCCAATCAGGCAGCCCCGATGCCGGCCCATGGCAACCACATCGTGTTCCTCGGCCGTTTCGTGGAGCGCAAGGGCGCATCGTTGCTGATCGACGCGCTGGCCTATGCCGAACGGCACGGCATGCTGCCCTATGGCACGCATGTCTCCTTTGCCGGCAAGGGCCCGCTGCTCGAGGAATGCAAGGCGCGGGCGAAGGCGCTGGCCACGCCGGTGGAATTCCTTGGCTTCGTACAGGAGCGCGACAAGCCGGCCCTGCTCGCCAGCGCGGACGTGGCCGTATTCCCGTCGACCGGCGGCGAAAGCTTCGGCATCGTGCTGCTGGAGGCGATCGCTTCGGGCGCCGGCGTGACGCTGGGCGGCGATAACCCCGGCTACCGTTCGACGTTCCGGGGCGATGAGGACATGCTGTTCGATGTCACGCCTGAAGGCCATGCCCAGGCTCTGGCGGGGAAAATCGCGAAGGCGCTGACGGATGCCGGCTGGGCGCGGGACGTGCACGCCCGCCAGCAGCGGCTGCTTGCCCGCTACGACGTGTCGACGGTGGCCGACCAGGTCGAAGCGGTATACCGGCGCGCATTGGGCCGCCGGCGCGGTGCGCAGTGACGCACAGTGCGCTGCCACGCGCTCCGCGCCGGCGCGATGACGGTCAGGTATCGATCTTCGAACGGTCGAAGTCGTTGGCGTTGTCGACGATGAACTGCCGGCGCGGCGGCACTTCGTCGCCCATCAGCAGGCTGAAGATCTCGTTGGCCTGCTCCGCTTCGATCATGCGGATGCGGCGCAGCATGCGCGTGCGCGGGTCCATCGTCGTGTCCGCCAGCTGGTCGGCGTCCATTTCGCCCAGCCCCTTGTAGCGCTGGATGTCGGGGTTGTAGCCGATGCCGGCTGCGTCGAGTTCGGCCAGCTTGCCGGCGAGCTCGTCGTCGGAATACGTGTAGATGAACTGCCCCTTCTTCGTCCCCGACAGCGCGATGCGGTGCAGCGGCGGCACGGCGGCATATACATGCCCTTCCTCGATGAGGGGGCGCATGTAGCGGTAGAACAGCGTCAGCAGCAGCGTGCGGATATGCGCGCCGTCGACGTCGGCGTCGGTCATCATGATGATCTTGTCGTAGCGCGCCTGGCTGATGTCGAACGAAGCGCCGGAGCCAGCGCCGACGACCTGGATGATGGCCGCGCATTCCTTGTTGCCCAGCATCTGCGCCAGCGAGGCCTTCTGCACGTTGAGGATCTTGCCGCGGATCGGCAGCAGCGCCTGGAACGCCGAGTTGCGGGCCGCCTTCGCGGTGCCGAGCGCCGAATCGCCCTCGACGATGAACAGTTCGGCCACGTCGTCGTTGCCCGGCTGGCAATCGGACAGCTTGGGCGGCATCGACGCGGATTCCAGCGCGTTCTTGCGGCGGGTGACTTCCTTCGTCTTGCGCGCCTGGATGCGGGCATGCATTTCGCCGACGATCTTCTCCAGCACGCGGCCCGACTGGTCCTTGAAGCCGCGTTTGGAGCCGCTGATCATCTCGCCGAACTGCTGGTCGGTCAACCGCGAGACGACGCCGCGCACCGGGGCGGTGCCCAGCACGTCCTTGGTCTGCCCCTGGAACTGCGGTTCGGCGATGCGCACCGTCACGACGGCGACGAACCCGGTGAGGATATCGTCGCGCTCGACCTTCATCTTCGCGTCCTTGAGATTCACCTTGAGCTTGCGCGCGTTGTCTTCGACGGCCTTGCGGATCTGCTTGGTGATGGCCGCCAGGAAGCCGTCGACGTGGCTGCCGCCGCCGGGGGTCTCGACGACGTTGACGAACGAGCGAATCGTCGTGTCGTAGTTGTCGACCCAGCGCAACGCGATGTCGACGCCGCAGGTGCGGGTGATCTTTTCGGCATGCAGGTCGCCGTTGGCGTCCACGGCCTGCGTCTCTTCGGTATAGGTCCCCTCGCCGGTGATGCGCCACACGTTCGACACGGGCTGTCCTGCGGACAGGAAGTCGACGAAGTCCACGACGCCCCCGGTGTGGCAGAATTCCTCGACGCGGCGATGGCCGGGGCTTTCGGCGCCCTCCTGCACGCCGGCAGCCTCCTCCCGGGGGGGCTCGCCGGCCTCCCGGGATTCGGTGCCATCCTGGGATTCCGCGGCGGCCTCGGCGAGCTCGCTGTCGTCGGCCTTGGCTTCCACGACGTCGGTCTCGACGAGTTCGTCGCGCTCCTTGTCGCCGGTTTCGGCGATGTTCTCGTCGATGACGGTGATCGTCAGACCCGGCACGAGGAAGGTCGTCTGCCGGACGCGCTCGATCAGCTGCTCGTAGCTGAACCGCGCCGTATCGTTGAAGATTTCCGGATCGGCCCAGTACCTGATGCGCGTGCCGGTCTTCCTCTTCGGCACGGTGCCGGTGATTTCCAGCTCGGTAGGCTTGTTCTTGCGCGTCTTCTTGAAGGGCGACGACGGCGACGGATGGTCCGGATCGGCGTCCGCATAGACGCCGGGATGGCCCTGATGGAACGTCATGCGATGCGTCTTGCCATCGCGGTCGACCTCGACGTCGAGGCGCGAGCTTAAGGCATTGACGACCGACGACCCCACGCCGTGCAGGCCGCCGGATGCGCCATACGACGAGTTGCCGAACTTCGCTCCGGCATGCAGCTTCGTCAGCACGACCTCGACGCCGGTCATCTTCGTTTTCGGCTCGATGTCGACCGGAATGCCACGGCCGTTGTCCTCGACTTCAATGGAGCCGTCATCATGCAGCGTCACCGTGATGTGGTTGCATACGCCGGCCAGCGCCTCATCGACCGAATTGTCGATGATTTCCCACAGGCAGTGCATGAGGCCCTGCGAATCGGTCGTGCCGATATACATGCCGGGCCGCTTGCGCACGGCATCGAGGCCTTCGAGCACGGTAAGGTTCTTCGCGCCGTACGCGTCGGCGCCATCGTTCGCTTTCTTCACCATCGTTGTCCATCCTACCCAACGCATAAAGGAGCCCCCTCGAAGGAGGGGGCCCGAACGCCGATCAATCGATCACTGGTCGAGGAAGTCGCGCAGCGTCTGCGAGCGCGAAGGATGCCTCAGCTTGGACATCGTCTTCGACTCGATCTGCCTGATGCGTTCACGCGTCACGCCATAGACGCGGCCGATGTCGTCGAGCGTCTTAGGCTGGCCGTCTTCGAGGCCGTAGCGCATCTTGATGACGCCGGCCTCGCGCGGGCTGAGCGTTTCCAGCACCTGCTTGAACTGCTCCTGCAGCAGCGAGAAGGCGACGGCGTCGGACGGCGCGATGGCATCGGTATCCTCGATGAGGTCGCCGAATTCCGAATCGCCGTCCTCGCCCAGCGGCGTGTGCAGCGAAATCGGCTCGCGGCCGTACTTCTGCACTTCCTGGACCTTCTCGACGGGCATGTCGAGCTCGCGCGCCAGCTCGTCCGGGGTGGGCTCGCGGCCCAGGTCCTGCAGCATCTGGCGCTGCACGCGGGACAGCTTGTTGATGACCTCCACCATGTGCACGGGCACGCGGATCGTGCGCGCCTGGTCGGCCATGGCCCTCGTGATCGCCTGGCGAATCCACCACGTGGCGTAGGTGGAGAACTTGAAGCCCTTCTTCCAGTCGAACTTCTCGACGGCGCGGATCAGGCCCAGGTTGCCTTCCTGGATCAGGTCGAGGAAGAGCATGCCGCGGCCCGTGTAGCGCTTGGCGAGCGACACGACGAGGCGCAGGTTGGCTTCCAGCAGATGGTCCTTGGCTTTCTTGCCGTCGTTGGCCGCCCACTTGAGTTCGCGCTTGCGCTTGAAGTCCATCGTGTCGCCCTGGGTGTCCAGCAGGTGCTGGGCATACAGGCCGGCCTCGATGCGCTCGGACAGGTCGACTTCCTGCTCGGCATTCAGCAGGCTCACGCGGCCAATCTGCTTGAGGTAGTCCTTGACGGGGTCGGCGGTCGCGCCGGTGGTCACCACGCGGCGCTTGGGGTTGGTTCCGGGCTTGCGCGGCGTTTCAGGCACATTGGACAGGACGTCGTCGTCATCGTCGTCATCGTCGCGCACGACGAACGCGCCCTTCTGCTGGGGCTCGGCGGCCTTGGCGTCGGCCTCGTCCTCGTCGTCATCGTCCTCTTCGGGCTCCGATTCGCGGTCGATACCCAAATCGTCCTCGTCGTCCGCTTCGCCGTCGTCTTCGAGGTCGGCTTCCAGGTCGATGTCCTCGTCGTCGAGCTGCTCGTCGTCCAGCTCGGGCTGCTCGTCGTCGGCGGCATGGCTTTCCGCCTTCTTGGACGTCTTCTTCGCCGGCGAACGGCGTGCGGATGCGCTGCCGGCGCCCTTGGCGCCCTTCTTGGCGGCGGACTTCTTCGCGGCCGGCTTGCGCTTAGGCGCGGCCTTGGCGGGGGTTGCGGCAGCGTCCTCGCCTTCGGCGCCGGTTGCCGGAGCCTCCTTGGCGGACGTATCCTTCGCGGCTGCCGTGGTTTCCTTAGTGGCCAAACTCACCCTCCTGATTCATGGCACTGGCACGGACCCATCCCCTTCAGGCAACGCAAAACCGGGGAATCATGAGGTCCGTCAACTACGTGAGTAAACCATAAAACCGGGACTATTATTCCGTCTGGATGGCTTCGCCGCCGCCCTTGCCGTCCGCTGCCCTGCTGGTTCCCGCGGATGCCGGAAACGCGCCGGCCGCCATGGCATGGGACACGATTGCCAGCAACCGGTTGTCTGGCGCCTCCTGCCGCGCCTGGCGCAGCGCCTGCGGCGTCGACGGCTCGCCAAGCCACCACGACAGATAGGCGACCATCACCAGGGCGCCGCCCCGATACCGTCCTCCAACGGCTTCGGCCAGCTGCCTGAATCCCGCCATGCCGCGCACGCAGCGCGCACGCTCCGCCTGCGCCTGACGGGCCTCGAAGGCCTGTGCCAGCACGGATGCATAGAAACGCGTCGCGCGCTTCGACGCAGGGTCGGCCGCCACGTCCAGCAACAGGGGCGGCGACCATCGCGAAGGCGGCACGACCATCGAGATCACCATCGCGTCGCGCATCGGCGCGCAGGCAGCGGCTACCGCGACCGCGGGCGTCAGCCGCGCATCGTTGCCGTCAAGGTATTCAAGCCACAGGCGCAGGGGGCTGGCGAACCATTCGCGCACAGCCTGCCTGTCCCCCAGCTGTTCGCGCATCTCCTGCAGCTGCGCGGCTTCGGCGGCGCAGCCGTCATCGGCCGCGCCGCCAGCGTGCGCTGCATGCCGCGCACATCCGCATGCATGGCAGCCATCGGCTGCGCACCCGTTCACGCCGCCATCGGGCCCTGCGCCTTTGCACGCCGCTCCATTGTGCAGGGACTCGTTCGTCATGTCCGCCATATGCCGTTCGCCTCCTTGGGTATGCGCCGCCCCGCCGGCAGCCGCGTTGCTTCCACTGTGCCGCCAGCGCACGGGGGCGTCCCAGCGCGGGACGGCATTGTGGATGGCAACCCGTGTCGTCCACGGCTATCCACATTCCCGTTGCAACCGGCTTTGTTTTCGTTTGCTGGACGAGCACGAAGGCAGCTGCACTCCTGCGCCTTGCGGTGGGGAGGCTCCAAGACTCACGAAACAGCTATGAGGCTGTTCTGCTTGGTTCGCGTTTCAACGGGTCCTGCGTTGCCGCCCATCCTGGGGCCGGTCGTCTTACGGTTCCTCCGCGCGCGTTTAGCGTCTCCCACGGCACTCGGGGCGACGTAGCGTTCAAGATTCACGGCGGCATTCCAGTCGCGGTCCACGCCCTCACGGGCGTAGTCGCATGACGGGTTGTCGCAGACGAACACGCGGTCCGTGAGGGACAGCTTGGCTTTCACCGTCCCGCACTTCGAGCATGTCCTGGAGGATGGATACCAGCGGTCGGCCACGATCAGCGTCGCACCGGTCTCCAAGCACTTGTAGGCCAGGTGGCGGCGGAACTCGCCGAGCCCCGCGTCCGATATGGCCTTGGCAAGACAGTGGCCGCGCTTCATGCCGTCCACGTTCAAATCCTCAATGACAACCACGTCGTAGTCGCGGGCAATCATCGCCGTCGCCTTGTCGATGGCGTCCCGGCGCCGGGCGGCGATTCTCGCGTGCTGTTTCTGTAACGCCAGACGCGCCTTCTTCCAACGGTTCGAACCAAGCACGCGCCTAGAAAGCCGCTTGCTGGCGCGGCGCAGCTTCCGCTCGCCCCGCTGGCAATGCTTTGGGTTGGCAATGACGGTGCCGTCCGACAAGGTGGCCAGGGTTTTGACGCCAAGGTCCACGCCGACCCTCCTGCCCCCATTTTTAGGGGCGATTAGATGGTCGGGGTATTCGACGGTCAGCGACGCATACCATGCGCCCGCATGATATGAGACGGTCATGCGCACCACGCGCCCGGCGCCGACGCGTTTCTCCACGTTCTCGAAGCAGTGCACGCGCCCGATCCGCGGCAGCTTCAATGCCTTCGGGTCCCCTTTGATAAGCCCGAAGCTGCCGGTGGTGTACGCGAACTTCATGTGCCTGGCACGCGTCCTGTACTTCGGGAACCTTATCTTGCGGCCCTTGCGCTTGCCGTGCCTGGAGTCCGTCCAGTTCTTCAGCGCGTTCGCGAGGCATTCGACACCGTAGGAGTACGCTTCCTTCGAGTTCTCCCGCCACCAGGGGGCAACCTCGTCTTTCCATGAGTTCCATGTCTTGCGCAGTTCGGCGCGCGACCAGCCCACCCAGCCGATATGCCCTTCAATGGCCCTTTTGACCAGGGTGAGCATGAAATTATAGGCAAACCGGGCAGCCCCCGCATGCGCACGCAGCAACCGCCCCTGCGCCGGGGACGGGTCCAGGCGCACCCGCACCGCCCGCAACATCAGGCCACCCCCAACGAAAACCGGAAAGCACGACGGTCCTGCAAAACGCGATACGCCAACCGCATGGCCCCGTCACCTCCCAGCATTCGAACAAATGTTCTAACATGCTCCAGTATAGAAGACGTTGGGCTGCAAACACGCCAGCACGGCAGGCAACGCCAGGCAACGCCAACGGAAAACAGACGAAAACAAATGGCAAAGCCAGCAGCTGGCAGCCCTCCCCGTACCAGGGCGATGCCGGCGCAAAACGCCACGCGGTTCCCGGACGGAATGGCCCCTCCCGGTACCGCGGCGATGTCGGGCGGCTGTGGGTGAATGGCACCATGAGCGTTGACGGGGATTTGCAGCAGATCGAACCACGCATTGCCGCCTTGGTGGCGCGGCACGCACAGGTACCCCAGGTCAACGAGGCATTGCGCGACGTCGTGCAGGCCGTGCAGGCGCAGGCGCTCGCTTCCAGCCAGGGCGGCAAGCGGCTGCGCGCATTGCTGGCGATGGGCGCATTCGACGCCGTATGCCCCGGCCGTCCGCAGCCCCGGCGCGATGCGTTGCTGGACATGGCCTGCGCCATCGAGGTGTTCCAGACGGCCGCGCTGGTCCACGACGATATCATCGACGACTCCGACCTGCGGCGCGGCAAGCCCAGCGCGCACAAGGCCCTGGCGGCCGCCGCAGGCGACGACGCCCTCGGCCAGGGCCTGGGCATCATGCTCGGCGACCTGCTCGCCACCGCCTGCATCGGCATCGTCGACGAAGCCCAGCGGCGCATGCCGGCGGACTGCGCCCCGCGGTTCCTGCCGGTATTCCTGGCGATGCAGCGCGAAGTGGAGACCGGGCAGGTGCTCGACCTGGCCATCGAGGCGATGCCGCTGGACGATCCCAAGGCCCTCGCCGGGGCTTCGTTGGAGGTGTTCCGATGGAAGACGGCCAGCTATACGACGATCGCGCCGCTGGAGCTGGCGTTTCTCGCAGGCGGCTTCGATGCCCCCAAGGCCCATGCGCATGCGCTGGCCATCGGCGCCCCGCTCGGAGTGGCGTTCCAGCTCGCCGACGACCTGCTGGACGTCGCCGGCGACCCGCAACGTACGGGCAAGCCCGTGGGCGGCGACATCCGCGAAGGCAAGCGCACGGTGCTGCTGGCCGACGCGCTCGAGGGATCCCGGCCGGCACAGCGCGAAGCCCTCGGCGCCATATACGCCAAGGATGCACGCGACAGCGACGACGTCGATGCGGCCATCGCCATCTTCGCATCCAGCGGCGCGCTGCATGCATCCCGCAGTCGCATCGAATCGCTCTGGCAGGACACCGTCCGCGCCATCGACGCCCTCGGGTTGCCCGATGCCCAGCGTGCACAGCTGGCGTCGCTGTGCGCCATGTTCGTGCCGGGCATCGGCCGCTGAACGGCACGCCGTCCCGCTATCGGATGCAGCGTCTTGGCAGCTGCAGGCCAACGGGTAGAATGTTGTTCGTTTCTCCCCTGCCGCTTTCGGCGGCATTCGCAACGGACATGAAGGGAACGGCCCGGCACCATGAACGACGATGGCAGCATCATGCACGGCACGGTCATCGACTCGCGTTACCGCATCAAGCGCAAGATAGCCGACGGCGGCATGGCCACCGTCTATCTGGCCGACGATGAACGGCTCGGCCGCACGGTCGCCATCAAGGTCATGCATATCCAGCTTGCGCAGGGCCCCCATCGCGCCCAGTTCGTCGAGCGGTTCCGGCGCGAAGCGAAATCCGCGGCGTCGATTGCCAATCCCCATATCGTGCAGGTCTATGACAGCGGCGAGGTGAACGGCCGCGACTATCTGGTCATGGAATACGTGCGCGGCGTGAACCTGCGCCAGAGCATGAACGCGAACGGCACGTTCAGCGTGCGGGAAACGCTGCGGATCGTGGCCGAAACGCTCGATGGCCTGTCGGCCGCCCACCGTGCCGGCGTCGTCCACCGCGACATCAAGCCGGAAAACATCCTGCTCAATAGCCGCGGACGCGTGCAGATCACCGATTTCGGCCTGGCGAAGGCCGTTTCGCAGGCCACGCTGTCCACCACCGGCATGCTGCTGGGGACTGCCGCCTATCTGGCGCCGGAAATGATCGAGCAGAACCTCGCCACGGCACAGGGCGACTGCTATTCCGTCGGCATCATGGCGTGGGAGATGCTCGCCGGGCAGGTGCCGTTCCAGTCGGACAATCCGGTCACGCTCGTGTTCAAGCACGTCAATGAAAACGTCCCCTCCATCGCCACCATCTGCCGGGGCATCGACCCGCAGGTGGCCGCCTTCATCGCGTTCCTCACGGCCAGGGAAGTGGGCAAGCGCCCCGAGGACGCCGCGGCCGCGCTCATCCGGCTCAAGGAGCTCGTCGCGCAGCTCGACCCGAAGGCGCTGGACTACCGTTATGACCCCAATGCCCCGACAATCGACGCACTGGGCGATGTCAGCGCCATGGGCCTGACCGCCCATTTCGCGACCAGCGACGCCACCAGCGCGCAGGTCGGGGAAATGTGGGCCGGCAGCGCCAGGCAGATGCAGGAGGAAAAGGACCGTCAAGAGCAAGCCGGCCATGCAGCGGCCACCGGCACGGCAGGAAGCGGTGCAGGATCCCCCCGCGGCTCCGGGGCCCCCAACGCATCCACAACAGATGGCACGGCTGGGGGCGCCGCCGGATTGGACGGTGCCGCCCCTGCGGATGGCGCAAAGGAAGGCGAAGCCACGCAGGACCCGAACGCCACGGCCGTCATCGACGACCCCGAACGCACGCGCACGATGGCGCAGCACGACGCAGGAGAGCCCCGCACGCGCCTGCTGAAGCGCAAGGGCGCCGGCGCGGCGACCCCGCCGCAGACGCCCGAAGGCCCACAGGATGATGCGCCGGCAGACGGCGACGGCGCGAAAGACGGACACGGCGGCAAACGCTCGAGGCGCTGGCCGCTGGCCGTGCTGATCGCCGTCCTCGTCGTGGCGCTCGCTGGCGGCGGCGGTTTCGCCGCGTGGTACTACATCGGCCCGGGAAGCTACTGGTCGCTGCCCGTCCCGGAAGGCAGCGACTGCGCCGAGGGCGAGGAATGCCCCATCGCCGGCGTCGAATGGTCCAGCTATGCCAAGGAGCTTGACGCACAGGGCATTCCCTACGCCGTCACCGAGGAATACAGCGATTCGGTGGCCAGCGGCAGGATCATCTCGACGTCGCCGGCCACGGCGGGGGCGCACCTGAGCAAGCGCACGAACCAGACGCTGGCCGTCGCCGTTTCGAAAGGCGTCAAGCAGGCCACGGTACCGTCCGATATCCTCGACGCCTCCAGCGATGCCGGCAAGGACCCGATCCGCGCGCTGCAGGATGCGGGCTTCACCAACATCGTCCACAACGCTTCCGACGACCAGTACTCGTTGACGGTGCCCGATGGGGCGGCCATCGCCGTCAGCCCCGACCCGGGCACGACGCTCGACCACAACGCCGCCGTCACCGTCACGCTATCGAAGGGGCCGATGCCGGTGTCGATGCCGGACATCGCCGGCAAGGCGAAGTCCGAGGCGGCGACGCTGCTGGAGGCCGCCAAGCTCAACGCCACCTATAGCGAGCAGTACAGCGACACGGTCGAGGCCGGGACGGTCATCTCGTCGTCGGTAGCGGCCGGCACGACGCTGCATTGGGGCGACGACGTCGACGTCGTCGTGTCGAAGGGGCCCCAGATGGTGACGCTGCCGGACGTGGTGGGCATGAGCACCTCCGAGGCGACCAGCACGCTGGAAGCGCTGGGCCTGAAAGTCAAGGTGAGCGCCCCGCTGGGCGACCTGACGCATACGGTGCGCATCATGTCGCCGTCGGCCGGCGACAGCGTGCGGCTGCGCGACGCCGACGGCAACGCGACGGTCGTGACGCTCACCGTCGTCTGACGGGGCCTACTCGTTGGCGAATTCGTTGCTTTCCTCGCCCTTGGCGGCCGCTTCGGCCTTCCGGGCCTCCTCGTCGGCCTTGAGCTGCGCCTTGACGACCTGGGCGTATTCGTCGACGTATTCCTGGCCCGTCAGCTGCTGGATTTCCCTGACGATGCGGTCGGTCAGCTCCCGCAGCATGTCATGAGTGACCGCTTCGGCGGGAACGGCTTCGACTTCGATCGGCTTGCCGTACACGACCCGCGAATGGCCGTGGCTGGGGATGACCTGGCCGGGCTTCTGCAGCTCGCGCGAGCCGATGATGCCGGTCGGGATGATCGGGCAGCCGGTTTCCAGCGCCAGCCGGGCGGCGCCGGTGTGCCCCTTGTACAGGCGGCCGTCGGGGCTGCGCGTCCCTTCGACGTGGATGCCGAACAGATGGCCTTCGTCGATGATTTCGCGGGCATGCTCGAGCGCCCCCAGCGACTTCGAGCCGCCCGAACGGTCGACGGGGAACACGCCGGCCGACGTGAAGAACCACTTCTTGATCCGGCCCTTGATCCCCTTGCCTTCGAAGTATTCGGCCTTGCCCATGAAATGGATCATGCGCGGGCATGTCATCGGCAGCAGCGCGTCGTCGATGACGGCCAGATGGTTGGCCGCGATGATGCCGCCCCCGTGCTGCGGGATGTTTTCCAGGCCTTCCACCGTCGGGTTCATGCGGCGCTGGGCGATGGGGCCGAACGCCTTAACGAAAAACCAATACAGCATGATGGAAACCCTCCCGGCGGTTGGTGGCCCGCGCGATTACAGTAGTGTGGTATGACTGACCACAACAATACCAACGGCAGCGAAGAAGAGCCGGGCGCAAAGGCGCCGTCCGGCGCCCCTTCGGACGTTCCTGCGCATGATCAGCCTATGGGCGGCGAATCCTGGGAGGACTTCCTGGCGGCCCATGCCGACGACCTTGAAGACGTCGAGCATTCGCGCACGGCGAAACGCTTCAGCAAGCATGCCGAACGCGAGGAGAAGAAGGCACTGCTGTCCGTGACGGACCTGAAGAAGAACGCCTTCGTGTCGGGCGACCGGTATGCCCAGCCGGGCCCGCGCGACCATACCGGCACCAGCTGGCTCGATACCGACGACGTGATGGACCGCTATGGCGACGACTTCGTGCCGCCGAACCCGCAGCTGGGCACGCCCTCCCCCGGGCGCGCCGTGCTGTGGGCGTTGTTCATTCTCGGCGCGCTGGGGCTGATCGCCACGTGCCTGTTCCCGGCGGTGGCGGCCATCCTCGGGGTCGTCTTCGGCCTGATGCTGCTCATCGGCGCGGGCGGGCTGCTGGCCACCCACCGCGGCCACGACGAGTCCAAGGACGGCTTCGACGACGACGGGGCGCGCGTCTAGTCAGTTCACATGCGCCTTGGCCGAGGCGATCCAGCGGTCGAGCAGGTCCGCGGCGCGCCCCGAGTCGACGGCTTCCTGCGCCTGCAGATAGGCGTCGCGGAAGCGTTCGGGCAGCGCCGCGCCGGCATCGACATGGGTGCCCTCGGCAACGATGGCCGAGGCGGCGTTGAGCAGCGCCGTGCTGCGGAACGGCACCTCTTCGCCGGCCAGGAAGTCGCGCACCGCCTGCGCGTTCTGCTCGGGCTCGCCACCGCGCAGGTCGTCGACGGTGACCGGCAGCAGATCGAGTTCGGTGGTGGGGTCGAATTCGGTTTCCGTGACGGTGCCGTCGCGGAATTCCCAGACGGAGATCGGGCCGGTCGGCGCCATCTCGTCAAGGCCCTCGTGGGACGTATAGACCATGCCGGTCTGGCCGTTGGCGGCATACACCTGCGCCATCAGCGGGCTCAGGCGGCGGTCGGCGCAGCCGATGGCCACGTGCTTGGGATGCGCCGGGTTGGTCAGCGGTCCCAGCACGTTGAACACGCACGGCACGCCGATGGCGGCGCGCACCGGGCCGACATAGCGCATGGCGGGGTGGAAGGTCTTGGCGAACGCGAACGTAATGCCCACTTCATCGGCGACGGCCGCCACGGCGTCCGGGTCGAGGTCAAGCGGCAGCCCGAGCGCTTCGAGCACGTCGGCGGCGCCGCACTTCGAGGAGGCGGCGCGGTTGCCGTGCTTGACGATCTTGATGCCGGCCGCGGCCGCCACGATCGAGCCCATCGTCGACAGGTTGACGGTATGGGCGCCGTCGCCGCCGGTGCCGACGATGTCCGTGGTCTCGCCGTCGATGGCGAGCGGCACCGCATGGGCGCGCATCGCCTTGGACGCGCCGGCGATTTCGTCGGCCGTCAGCCCCAGCTGCTGTTCGGTGGCGAGCACCGCGCCCACCGTCACCGGGTTCGCATTGCCCTGCATGAGCTCGTCGACGAACCATTCCGCTTCATCCGCATTGAGATGCTGCCCGCTGACGAGCTTGGTCAGAATCGATTTCCACATGATTTCCGCCATGAATCCCTCCTTTGGATGACATAACGCATGGGTTTGTTGCATTCAACGTCCCATTGTATCGTCGCGTTTGCGCGCCATCGCGCGGATTCCAGAATGCAAAAGGCATCGAAAAGCCCGGAACGCATCCGATGCGTTCCGGGCTTCAGGCCATCAGGAACCTGCAGGGTCCGTCAAGCCGCCTTCTGTTCGTTCTGTCCGTGGCACAGCTTGTACTTGCGTCCCGAACCGCACGGGCACTGGGCGTTGCGGCCGGTGCCGGGGAACGTGCGCCCATCGGCCCACGGGCTCTTGAGCTCGTTGCTCTTGGGGCGGCGCGAAGCCGGGACCTTGCCTTCGGCATGCGTCAGCGGCTTGGGGCCGGCCGGCACATGGCGCACGCCGCCATCGACGGCTTCGGCCTCGGCCGAGATTTCGCCGGCAGCCTGCTCGCTGGCCTTATCGGCCGCCTTGCGCTTGGCGGAGACATGGAGGCGCTCGGCATCCTTCTCGTCGAGTTCAAGGGCCGCAGCCGCTTCATCGAGCGGTTCGTTGCCTTCGGAGGGAGCTACCGGGCCGGTCGCGCTCAGCGCCGCGTCCTTGTCGGGATCCTGGTCGCCGATCGTTTCGCCCATCTTGATTTCGGCGGCATCGACTTCGGCGATGTCCTCCTCGACCGCGTTGGGGTCCTCGGTGTGGCCGACGTGGCTGACCTCGATGTTGAACAGCAGCTGGATGGTCTCCTCCTTGATCGCCTCGATCATGGAGTTGTACATCTGGTAGCCTTCGCGCTGGTATTCCACCAGCGGATCGCGCTGGCCCATGCCGCGCAGGCCGATGCCGTCCTTGAGGTAGTCCATTTCATAGAGGTGCTCGCGCCACTTGCGGTCGAGCACGGCGAGCACGACGCGGCGTTCGAGCGTCTTGAGGTCGTCGTCGCTGAGCTTGGCGAAGTACTCGTCGTACTGGTCCTGCGCGTCCTCGACGAGCACGGCGCGCACGGCGTCCATCGCCTTGTCGCCCTTGAGCCCCTTCGTCGCCCGCTTGACGTCGTCTTCGGACACCGACATCGGGTACAGGGCCTTGACGGCCTTGAACAGGCCGTCCCAGTCCCAGTCGCGCGGCTTGTCGGAGGAACGGGTGGCGCCGTGGATGTAGCTGACGATCGTGTCGTCCATGAAGCGCATGACGTCGTCGTGGATGTCTTCGCCCTTGAGCACCGCCTGGCGCTCCGCGTAGATGACGGTGCGCTGCTTGTTCATGACGTCGTCGTACTTGAGGACGTTCTTGCGGATTTCGAAGTTGCGCGACTCGACGGACTTCTGCGCCGTGCGCACGCCCTTCGACACGCTCTTGGCCTCGATAGGCTCGCCTTCCGGCATGCCCTTGGCCATGACGCGGGCGACGAGCTGCGTGTTGAACAGGCGCATCAGGTCGTCTTCGAGGCTCAGGTAGAAGCGGGATTCGCCCGGATCGCCCTGACGGCCCGAACGGCCGCGCAGCTGGTTATCGATGCGGCGCGATTCATGGCGTTCGGTGCCCAGCACGTACAGGCCGCCGAGCTTGACGACCTCTTCGTGCTCGTCCTTGACCTGCTCCTTGATTTCCTCGAGGGTGGAGGGCCACAGCTTCTCGTACTCCTCCGGCGTGTCTTCCGGGGAATAGCCTTCGCGCTTGAGCTTGGCGTCGGCGAGGAACTCGACGTTGCCGCCGAGCATGATGTCGGTGCCTCGGCCTGCCATGTTGGTGGCGACGGTGACGGCGCCCTTGCGGCCGGCGACGGCGACGACGGCGGCTTCCTGCTCATGCTGCTTGGCGTTGAGCACCTTGTGCGGGATGCCGGCCACGTCGAGCAGCGACGAGACCACTTCGGAGGATTCGACGGAGGCGGTGCCCAGCAGGACCGGCTGGCCCTTCTTGTGGCGCTGCGCGACGTCGCGGATGATGGCGGCCAGCTTCTCCTTCTTCGTACGGTAGATCAGGTCGTCCTTGTCCTGGCGGATCATCGGCTTGTTCGTCGGGATGGGCAGCACGCCGAGCTTGTAGGTGCCCATGAATTCGGCGGCTTCCGTTTCAGCGGTGCCGGTCATGCCGGCCAGCTTGTCGTACATGCGGAAGTAGTTCTGCAGCGTGATCGTCGCGAAGGTCTGGTTCTCGGCCTTGACCTCGACGTTTTCCTTCGCCTCGATGGCCTGGTGCAGCCCTTCGTTGTAGCGGCGCCCGGGAAGGATGCGGCCCGTGTGCTCGTCGACGATGAGCACCTCGCCATGCGTGACGACGTAGTCCTTGTCCTTGAGGAAGAGCTCCTTGGCCTTGATGGCGTTGTTGAGGTAGCCGATCAGCGCCGTGTTGTTCGGCTCGTAGAGGTTGTCGATGCCCAGGTAGTCCTCGATCTTCGTGATGCCCGGGTCGAGGATGCCGACGACCTTCTTCTTCTCGTCGACGTCGTAGTCCTCGTCGCGGGTGAGCTTCGTGACGAGCTTGGCGAACTGGCGGTACCAGCGGGTGACGTCGCCTTCGGCGGGGCCGGAAATGATCAGCGGCGTACGGGCCTCGTCGATCAGGATGGAATCGACTTCGTCGACGATGGCGTAGTGGTGTCCGCGCTGGACGAGCTCGCCCTTCTCCCACGCCATGTTGTCGCGCAGGTAGTCGAAGCCGAATTCGTTGTTCGTGCCGTAGGTGATGTCGGCGTTGTACTGCTTGCGGCGTTCGGCCGGCTTCTGCTCAGTGATGATGCATCCGACGCTCATGTTGAGGAAGCGGTAGATGCGGCCCATCAGCTCGCTCTGGTAGCTGGCCAGGTAGTCGTTGACGGTGATGACGTGCACGCCCTTGCCTTCGAGGGCGTTGAGGTAGCTCGGCAGCGTGGCCACGAGCGTCTTGCCTTCGCCGGTCTTCATTTCGGCGATGTTGCCCCAGTGCAGCGCGGCGCCGCCCATGAGCTGGACGTCGAAGTGGCGCTGGCCGAGCGTACGCTTCGACACCTCGCGGACCGTGGCGAACGCCTCGGCCATGATGTCGTCGAGCGACGCCCCGTTGTCGAGCTTCGTCTTGAACTTGGCGGTCTGGCCCCTGAGCTCTTCGTCGGACAGCGCAGCAATCTCGTCTTCGAGCGCGTTGACCGCCTTGGCGACGCCTTCCAGCTTCTTGATCTGGTGGCCTTCGCCAATACGCAGGGCCTTGTCTACGATATCTACCACATTCACTCCCTTGGGTGTGTTCAATCGGTGCAATCCACGGCCCAGCATACCGGAAAGCCACGGCGCGAAGCCTCAAATCTCTTCCTTTTTACGAAAGTTTCCAAAAAGCGGGCAGAACCTTCACATTCCGGCAGCTCCTGCAGCAACGGAAAGGGGCCCGCGCCACCCAACTGGCGCGGGCCCCTTCACTGGCCCTGTCGGACTGCCCGGTGCGGCTCAGTCCTCAAGCTTCTTGGCGTTCTCAGGCGTTTCGATTTCGAAGACGCCGTAGCTCCAGCCATGGCGATGGTAGACGACGGACGGGCGGTTCGTTTCCTTGTTGACGAACAGGAAGAAGTCGTGCCCGATCAGCTCCATTTCATAGAGCGCCTCGTCGATGCTCATCGGCTCGGCCAGATGCAGCTTGCGGCGGATGACGATCGGCGTGTCGCCGACCTGCACCTCGACCGATTCGCCCGGCGCGAGGTCGGAGGCCACGGCAGCCTGCGGGCTGTCCATCGGCTCGTCCTCGATGTCGGCGCGCTCCTCTGCCGGCGGGACGACCTTGCCCTCGTCGAACACGGGCGCATAGCCCTTGCGATGGTCCTTGCGGCGATCGCGGGCGCGGCGCAGGCGCAGCGTCAGCTTGTCGAGCGCCAGGTCGAGGGCCGTGAACATGTCGGCGCTGGCGGCTTCGGCGCGCACGACGGTGCTCCCGGCAACGACGGTGATTTCCACGCGCTGGGCGGTATCGGCCATGCGCGGGTTGCCCTCATGCGACACGACGACGGTAATGCGCTGCGTGTCGGGGGCGATAGCGGTCACACGATTCATCTTGCTTTCAACGACGTCACGGAACCTTTGCTTAATCTGCGTGTGGCGTCCGGTAATGACGATCTCCATGTGGACCTCCCTAGACTCAAGCGGTGCTACCCGCTATATGACGGATCGAAGGGGGCTCTCCCCCGTTCGAGTACCTACATTGTAACCGACCTTGGCGGTTTGCGGAACACGCGGGCTACACAGTGAGCGCAATCCGGAAAAACGTTCATTCCATTGGCGTTTCGGACGGGCAACCTGCTATGATGGAACGCTTGAGACCCCTCGATGGCCGCGGCCGGCCCTTTCTTGTTAGGAAGGTTTAGGCTGAGGAACTTCCGGGCTCCGCAGAGCACGATGGCGGATAACGTCCGCCCAGGGCGACCTGAGAGATAGCGCAACAGAGAACAGACCGCCTCCCTTCCGGGCTTTTCGCCTGGTTGCGAGGCAAGGGTGAAACGGCGGTGTAAGAGACCACCGGGCCGCTGGCAACAGACGGCCGCATGGCAAGCCTCATCGGGAGCAAGGCCAAGCAGAAGGCGTTACGGGCTGCTCGTCCAAAGCCTTCGGGTAGGCTGCTAGAGCCTGGCGGCGACGCCAGGTCGAGATGGATGGCCATCCGCGCCCCGTCAGCGGGGCGTGACAGAACCCGGGGTATGAGGGGTCTCGCTTCATTTCCCGTTCATCATTCATCGTCGGCGAACAGGGTTTCGGCTACCTCGCGCAAATCGGCGCCGTCATGGCCCTTGCGCCCTCCCGCGCTCCAGAACCTGCGCAGCCTGGCCTGCCGTTCCATCCCTCGCGTCTTTGCGGCGACCTTGCGTCCCAGCTCCCATGCCGCGTCGACGAACACGCCTTCGCGGGCGGCTTTGTCGGCCACGCGCGCGGCCACGTCCGCCGATACCCCCTTGCGCCGCATTTCGCGCATCGCGCCGCGGCGGCCGTATTGCCGCGCCGCAAGCGAACGGAGCAGCCGGCTTGCATAGCCTTCATCGTCGATAAGGCGCAGCTCGGCCAGCCGCTGCAGCGTCGGCTCGATCGCATCCTGCGCATAGCCCCGTTCCTCGAGCTTCGTGCGCAGCATGCCGCTGGGGCGGTCGGCTGCATCCAGCAAACGCAGCGCCGCTTCCTTGCAGGCTTCGGCATCATGGGGGTCGTCGGCCTGCGCGCAGCGGAAGCTGCCGCGCCGCGCGAATCCCTGCGCCGGCCGCGAAGAGGCATCCGCGCCCTGCCGGCGACCGCGCGCACGCCGGGACGGCTTGCGCCGCGCATCGGCCGAGCACGCTTTGTCCGAGCATGCATTGTCCGAGCACGCATTGGCCGCACGCGCATCGTCCTGCACTCCATCGTCCTCGGCCGCCTCGCGCTCCGGGGGGACGGCCATGCCGCGTCCCCGGAGGAATTCCTCGGCGCTGATCATTGCGGCCTCCGGCTACGCCTGATCCGCAGCGCCGTCCGCGCCGTCGGCGGCGCTATCGGGCTGGACGCCGGCTTCGCGGGCTTCCTTCGCCTCTTCCACTCCGGAATCGGCGAACTGGTCCGCGCCTTCGATGAGGCCGAACTTCTGCTTGACCTTCATTTCGATTTCGGCCGTCAGGTCCGGATTGTCCTTCATGAACTGGCGCACGTTCTCGCGGCCCTGCCCCAGCTGGTCGCCTTCATAGGTGAACCACGACCCCGACTTCTTGACGACGTCGGTCTGCAGCGCCATGTCAAGCACGGAGCCTTCCTTCGAAATGCCCTCGCCATACAGCGTGTCGAACTCGGCGGTGCGGAACGGCGGCGCCATCTTGTTCTTGACGACCTTCACCTTCGTGCGGCTGCCGACCGCTTCGTCGCCGTTCTTGATCGTCGTGCCACGGCGGATGTCCAGGCGGATCGTCGAATAGAACTTCAGCGCGTTGCCGCCGGTAGTGGTTTCGGGGTTGCCGAAGAACACGCCGATCTTCTCACGCAGCTGGTTGATGAAGATCGCCGTCGTGTTGGCCTGCGCCAATGCGCCGGTCATCTTGCGCAGCGCCTGGCTCATCAGCCTCGCCTGCAGGCCGACATGGCTGTCGCCCATGTCGCCTTCGATTTCCGCCTTCGGCACCAGGGCCGCCACCGAATCGATGACGACGACGTCCAGCGCGCCCGAGCGGATGAGCATGTCGGCGATTTCCAGCGCCTGTTCGCCGTTGTCGGGCTGCGAGACGATCAGCGAATCGGTATCGACGCCCAGCTTGCGGGCATAGACCGGGTCGAGCGCATGCTCGGCGTCGATGAATGCCGCCACGCCGCCGTTCTTCTGCGCATTGGCGACCACGTGGAGCGCCAGCGTCGTCTTGCCCGACGATTCGGGCCCGTAGATCTCCACGACGCGGCCGCGCGGCAGGCCGCCGATGCCGAGCGCCATGTCCAGCGCCAGCGCACCGGTCGGGATGACCTCGACGTCCTGCTCCGGCTTGTCGCCCAGGCGCATCGCCGACCCCTTGCCGAAGTTCTTCTCCACCTGCGCCAATGCCGAATCCAGCGCGGCCTTGCGGCCCGCGTCGAGTTTCCTGGCTTCCTGGCTGTCCTTCTTGGCGCCCTTTGCGCCTGCCTTCGCTGCCGCCATCGGCTGCTCCTTTCATAAAAACATCATTCCTGCGCCTTGCGCCGCTTGCATTCCTAAGGCTCCACGCTATGCCGCCACGCGTACCGCAGCCAAGCGCACGGCACTGGTGTGGATGGCAAGGCGTGTCATCCACAATCATCCCCGGCCATGCGTGGCGGACCGCCGCCCAGTGGCGCCGGGTTCAGGCTAGCTCGTTTCAGTATAGCCGCTTTGTGCGAACATTTGTTCGAATATGGCGATTCAACACCCAATGCCCACATGGGGCGCGTCAATGGAAATCGACCGGCAGCGGCGGAGCCGCATGGTCCTTGCCCCACCGTGCGGCATCGGTCACCTCCATCTGGTCGCACAGCACGTTCCAGACGGTGCGGGGCTCCTCCCCCGCTTCCAGCGCTTCGACGACGGTGCGTCCCGAAAGCTTGACCAGCTTCTGGTCATGGGCCAGGGCGCGGCCATAGCTGCGGCCGAACACCTCTTCAAGCAATTGCCAGAATTCCCGTTCACGCATACCGGCCATAGTAGCCGCCATCGCCCCCACGCGAAAACGCCAACGCGCCGCAGGGCCGAAACGCATGAAGCCCGCCGTTCCCCTAGCGGCGGGCTTCATGACCGGAGTCGTTATGCTGTTATGCGCTCCTGAAAGACTCAGACTTCCATCGAGTCGAGGTAGTCGGCCACGAGGCGCAGCATCTGGGACGTCGTCAGCCCCAGCGCCTCGGAGATGGAGGCGAGCAGCTCGGAGCTCGCTTCCTTCTGGCCACGCTCGACCTCGGACAGGTAGCCGAGGGAGACGCCGGCCTTTTCGCTGACCTCGCGCAGCGTCTTGTGGTCGCGGGTGCGCAGTTCGCGCAGCACATGGCCGATCGCTTCGCGCAGCGACGCCTCATGCACTTCGCCAAGCGCCTCGCGCTTGCGGATGATGGAACGAGGACGGACGCTTTCGCTGTCCTCTTCCTGCCACAGGCGCGCCAGCGCCGCCTGGCGCTCGTCCTTGGCCTTCTTGGCGGCACGTGCGCGAAGCACCTGCTGCTGGGCGAACATCACGGCCCTGCGCTGCGCCGGAGTCAGTTCCCGCATGCGGGCGCCGGCAGAGCGCACTGAAGTCGTTTCGGTCCCAACCTTCTTGACCTCGGTAGTTGTTTCAATATTGGCAAGAGCAATGGATGCCATTTTCGCCACCCCTTTCATAATCGACGAAAATCCAATAACTGCTTACATTCTTAACTACAGTTTTCAAATCTTTAAGGAACCTGAAAACCTTCTTGCGTTTCTCAGAACATCGCGGACCGTCGTCGCCCGGATCATCTCCCGCGAGCCTTGCAATTCCAGCCTGATGGAGAAATTCAGCCGGGGGGCTAGGCCGCGGAAAATAGTCGGAAACGACACGCCCGAATAGACCAATCCCGCCGGTTTGTCGCCGTCTGGACCGGGCCCTGCGACACCGGTGGTGCTCAATCCGATGATTCTTCCATTATATTCCGTCTGGTCAAACAACGCGGCGGCGCCCGTCGCCATCTGCTCGGCGACCTGCGGGTCCACGGCGCCCCGGGCTGCCAGCAGGGCGCGGTCGACGCCCAGCACCGATGCCTTGGCGGCGATGTCGTAGGTGACGGCCGAGCCGAGGAACGTTTTCGACGCCCCGGGAATGCGCACGAACGCGTCGGCCAGCAGGCCGCCGGTGAGCGATTCGGCGCAGGCGATCTTCACGTCGCGCTCAGCGCACCATGCCAGCAACGAGGCGGCGAGCCCGTCGCACTCATCCTGCATGTCGCGCAGCAGCCGCCTCTCGTCCATCGCGCGCCCCTAGCGGCCCTGCTGGCCGTCGCCGGCCGGCGCCTTGCGGTGACCGAAGGTGTTGACGAGGTATTCCCAGCCGGAATACAGGCACAGGATCAGCGAGAAGTAGATCAGGGCGTAGGTGATGACGAAATAGACGCTGAGCCACACCGCGTTGCCGCTCGGGTCGATCGTCCATACCGGAAGCATCAGCATGCCCAGGCCGATGCACTGGGTCAGCGTCTTGTACTTGCCGGCCTGCGATGCGGCGATGACCTTGCCGCCGGGATGCTCGAGCACGAAGAAGCGCATGACGGTGATGCCGATTTCGCGGATCAGGAACAGGCCCGTGACCACCCAGCCGAGCACGACATGGCCGAACTCGTTGAAGCATGCGGCGACGACGAGCGTGCCCAGCGTCAGCAGCTTGTCGGCGATCGGGTCCATCAGCTTGCCCAGTTCGGTGACCTGGTTGTATTTGCGGGCCATCCAGCCGTCGATCTTATCGGTCGAGGCGGCGATGATGAAGATGATGGCGGCCGCCCAGCGCATGCCGACGTTGTTGCGGCCCCAGGGGCCGGCGCCGATATACAGGCACAGGAACACCACTACCAGGATGATGCGGGAGAAGGTCACCAGATTCGGCGGAGCGTTCCATCCATCCCACAGGCTCGAGCGTTTCTTTTCTTCAGTCATTGGCTTCACGGTCTCCGTCGTTCGTCCTGACAACACTTCCTTGCGCAGCGGCGCCCATGCGTCGCAGGCTGCAACAGTAGCTTAATCCGCCATATTGACGGTTTCCGCCGCATTCGACGCGTCCGCTCCCGGGGCGTTCGCGTCCAGCGACGGCGCGTCCCCCTTGATGAACGCGAGCACGGCCGGCAGGTCCTGCGGCTGCACGAGCACTTCGCGCGCCTTCGAGCCTTCCGAGGGGCCGACGACGCCGCGCGACTCCAGCAGGTCCATCAGGCGGCCGGCCTTGGCGAACCCCACGCGCAGCTTGCGTTGCAGCATCGACGTCGAACCGAACTGGCTCGACACGACGAGTTCGGCAGCCTGGAGCAGTACATCCATGTCGCCGCCGATGTCCTCGGCCGGGTCGATGGCGTGCTTGTCCTCTTCGGCGGCCATCTGCTCGATGTCCTCGCGGTAATGCGGCTTGCGCTGCGTGCGCACGAAATCGACGGCGTCGCGGATTTCCGATTCATTGACCCACGCCCCCTGCACGCGCAGCGGCTTGGCCGAGCCCATCGGCAGGAACAGGGCGTCGCCCTGGCCGATCAGCGTTTCGGCGCCGGTCGTGTCGAGGATGACGCGCGAGTCGGTGGCCGAGGAGGTCGCGAAGGCGAGACGCGAGGGGATGTTCGCCTTGATCAGGCCCGTGACGACGTCGACGGAAGGCCGCTGCGTGGCGAGCACTAGGTGCACGCCGGCGGCGCGGGCCAGCTGCGTGATGCGCTGGATCGAGCTTTCCACGTCGTTCTTGGCGACCATCATCAGGTCGGCCATTTCGTCGACGACGACGAGCAGATAGGGGTACGGCGCCACCTTGCGGTTCGAGCCGGCGGGGGCGTGGACCTTGCCGGCGCGCACGGCTTCGTTGAAGTCCTTGACATGGCGGAAGCCGAAGAACTCGAGGTCCGAGTAGCGCGCGTCCATTTCCTTGACGACCCATTCGAGCGCCTGGGCGGCCTTCTTCGGATCGGTGATGATCGGCGTCAGCAGGTGCGGGATGCCGGCGTATGCGGACAGCTCGACGCGCTTGGGGTCGACCATGATCATGCGCACCTGGTCGGGCGTGGCGCGCATGATGATCGACGTGAGCATCGAGTTGATGAAGCTCGACTTGCCCGAACCGGTCGCGCCGGCCACCAGCAGATGCGGCATCTTCGTCAGGTCGGCGGTCACGAAATGCCCTTCGACGTCCTTGCCGACGCCGGTAAGCATCGGGTTGGGGTCGCCCATCGCCTCCTGGGAACGCAGCACGTCGCCCAGATGGACGATCTCGCGGTCGACGTTCGGAATCTCGATGCCGATGGCCGACTTGCCCGGAATCGGCGAGAGGATGCGTACGTCGGAGCTGGCCACCGCATAGGCGATGTTCTTCTGCAGGTTCGTGACCTTCTCCACCTTCACGCCCGGACCCAGCTCCACTTCGTACTGCGTGACGGAAGGCCCGCGCAGGAAGCCGACGACCTTCGCGTCGACGTTGAACTGGCTGAACGTGTTTGTCAGCGCCGCGATGACATGGTCGTTTGCGGGCGTGCGCATCGCATGGGGCTTGCCCTTGGCCAGCAGGTTCAGGTCCGGCAGCTGGTAGGGGGCGTCCGTCCCCTCGTCCGCGCTGCCGGCTTCGGGCGCCGTTGTTCCGGCCGCCGGCACCCCAGCGCTCTGCGAGGTCGGGGCGGAGCCGTTTGCCGCCGGCGCCGCAGACGCAGACGCGGCAGAGGCAACCGTCCGCGCGGCATCGCCCTTCGCCGCGCCCGCGGCCGCCCCCTGCGGCGTGGAGGGGGCGCCTGCGAGCCGCGCCGGTTCGCGCCCGGGCAGCGGCACGGAGCCGGATTCAACGATTTCGCCGGTCACCGGATTGACCAGCATCGACGAGTCTTGCCCGAGATTGGCCCAGGGGTCGTTCGGCATCGCCGTCGTGTGCCCGTCGCGTCCAGGCTGGCCCAGGTACGCGGTCGTTTCGGCCCCGAGGCTGCTGGCGCGCCGGGGCGCCGTCTGCAGCGTCGTCTCGGCCGCCTGGCCGTGACGGGTGGCCGCGTTGAGGAACGCCTCGTCGCCGGCATAGCGCTCCAGCCGCGAACCGTCGCCGTCCGCGGGCTTGCGGTGGAAGAACGCGCCGATGCGCGCGAACAGCGACGGCCGCTTGCCGTCGTCCCCGTCGCTGTCGGTGCCGTCATGCGACGGAACGCCCTGCGCGAAGGAAAGCGTCGAGTCGCCGACCTTCACTTCGTTGGGGAACTCCTCGTCCTCCTGGCTCTCGGGCTCCCCCTTGCGCAGCCGGCCGATCTTGTCGGGAATCTCGGTGACATGCGTGCGCGTCAGCAGCAATATGGAGAACAGCGCGGCGATGACGAAGACGATGATGGCAAACGTCTGGGAGAGGCCCCACGCCAGCGGGGAGCCGATGATGAAGCCGAGCAGGCCGCCGGCGGCCTTGATGTTGTCCCAGCTGAACGCCTTCGTGTCGGCGGCCATGACGACGTCGATGATCGAGCACACCGACCACAGCAGCATCGTCCAGCCGATGATGACGCGCGGATTGTCGGACGAACGGCCCGAATTGCGGATGAGCCGCAGCGCGACGATAACCAGGAACACCGGCAGCACGACGCTCATGACGCCCAGCAGGGCCGACGCGAAGGAGTGCAGCGCCACGCCGAGCGGCCCCGACACGCGGAACCATTCCGACCCGATGAAGAACACGGCCAGGATCAGCAGCACGAAGCACAGCCCGTCACGACGGTAGGCCGGGTCGTATTCGCCTACGCTCAGGCGGCGCACGGCCGATCCGAAGGCGCGCGGGACCGCCAGCAGGATGCGCTTGCCGAGCGACTCGGGCTCCTGCTCGTCGTGTGCGCTCGCCTTGGCGCCGGACCGGGCGCTGCGCGTGGGCTTGGGGTCGGAAGAAGAAGTTCGTGCCATAACGCAACCGATTCTACTTCACCGCTTGCACCGGCAACACCCCCCGCTCCCGGCGCGGCGGCCGCCGTTCAGGACAGCTCGCCGAGATGATGCTGGACGTACTCGTCGGCCTGCGCGTCGATGGCGTCGTAGTCGCCGGCATCGGCGTGCGCGATGACGGCCATCGCGTTGCCGACAAGCGCGGGGTTGAGCGCATTGAGCCAGTGGATGCGCGGATCGCGGCCGAACCAGCCCATCTGCTTGCGCGCCAGGCGCCGCGTCTTCTGCGCGACCTGCGCCTGCGCCTCTTCCAGCGTGAGCATGCCGTCCAGGTAGTCGATGACCTGCTGGTAGCCGAGCGCCCGCGCCGCCGTGGGCCCCAGCGAGGCGCGCACGCGCTCCACTTCCTCGACGAACCCGCTGGCGAACATCGCGGCGGTGCGTTCGCCGATGCGTCGGTCCAGCTCTTCGCGCGGCGCGTCCAGGCCGATCTGCACCGACGGGATGACGTAGCGGTACCGCGGCAGCGTCGACGAATACGGCTGGCCGGTCACTTCGATGACCTCGAGCGCGCGGATCGTGCGCCGCGGGTTGCGTGGATCCATATGGGCGGCCGCCTGCGGGTCCTTGGCGGCCAGTTCGGCGAACAGCGCGCCGGCGCCTTCGGTGCGTTCGCGTTCTTCAAGCCGGGCACGCACGTCCGGATCGGTGCCGGGAAACGAGATGTCGTCGATGGCGGCGCGGGCATACAGCCCCGAGCCGCCGACCAGCACCGGACGGATGCCGTCGGCCTGCAACGCGGCGATTTCCTCGCGCACGATGCGCTGGAACCGCGCGACGGTCATCGTGTCGCCCGGCTCGATGATGTCGAGCAGGTGGTGCGGCACCGCGGCGCGTTCCTCG
The DNA here is from genome assembly GCF_056356715.1 of Bifidobacterium sp. LH_450. Lineage (NCBI taxonomy): Bacteria > Bacillati > Actinomycetota > Actinomycetes > Bifidobacteriales > Bifidobacteriaceae > Bifidobacterium > Bifidobacterium sp. LH_450. Next base: position 405,176 of record NZ_JBKEUU010000001.1, read on the forward strand.
GCGCTCGCCTTGGCGGTGCCGATATCCATGCCGCGGTACATCTGGTAGGCGTCGGCGTTGACGATTTCGGCGCGCTCGCCCCGGCGCCCCAGTTCGCGGCAGATGGCGATGCCGAGCCCCGTCTTGCCCGAAGCGGTCGGCCCGACGATTGAGACGACCCGTTGCGATTGCTGCTGTTCCATGGAATCATGCGCCTTTCCGCCGCGTGGATGGCATCGCCGGCTCAGTGGCGGATGGCATAGGCATGCCCTGCCGCCAGGTCCGGATCGGCAATGAGATTGTGCCGCCCGGCGTGCGTTACCGTCGCCGTCACGAAATCGCCGATCCGCGGCGCTTCGCAGCCTTCGGGCACGCCGACATGCACGAGCTGGCCGGTGCGTTCGCGTCCGGTATAGCGGTGCGTATCGGCATCCTTCTTGCCGGTGGAACCGGTGATGAGCACCTCGACGTCGCGTCCCTCAAACTTCGCGAGCTCTTCGGCCGTGATCTGCTCCTGCAGCGCGACGAGCCGCTCGAGCCGGTCCTGCGCGACGTCGTGGGGAATCTGCTCCATCGCCGCCGCCGGGGTGCCCGGGCGCGGCGAATAGATGAACGTAAACGCCGACGAAAAGCGCGCGCGGCGCACGATGTCCAGCGTCTGCTGGAAATCCTCCTCCGTCTCGCCGGGGAAGCCGACGATGATGTCGGTCGAAATCTGGGCGTCGGGCATCGCCGCGCGGATCCGCTCGAGGATGCCCATGAACTTTTCGGTGCGGTAGGAGCGGCGCATCGCGCGCAGGATGCGGTCCGAACCGGACTGCAGCGGGAAATGCAGCTGGTGCATGACGTTCGGCGTTTCGGCCATCGCGGCGATGACGTCGTCGGTGAACGCTGCCGGATGCGGCGACGTGAAGCGCACGCGCTCGAGCCCCTCGATCGTGCCGCAGGCGCGCAGCAGCTTCGAGAACGCATAGCGGTCGCCGATGCCGAAGCCGAACGAATTGACGTTCTGCCCCAGCAGCGTCACCTCCTTGGCGCCCCCGTCGACGCAGGCGCGGATTTCGGCGAGGATATCGCCCGGGCGCCGGTCCTTTTCGCGCCCTCGCGTCGTCGGCACGATGCAGAACGTGCAGGTGTTGTTGCAGCCCACCGAAATGGCCACCCAGCCCGACACCTTCGAAGCGCGGTCGGCCGGCAGGTCGCTGGGAAACACCTCGAGGTCGTCCTTGATTTCCGTCTGCGGCTCGCCGGTGGCCTTCGCCTGGTCGAGCAGGCGCGGCAGGGCGGCGATGTTCTTCGTGCCGAAGACGGCGTCGACCCACGGCGCCCTCTTCGCGATGCGTTCGCGGTCCAGCTGCGCCATGCAGCCGCCGATGGCGATCTGCAGGTTCGGCCGCTCGCGCTTCCTGCGCGCCCACAGGCCGATCGTGCCGTACATGCGTTCGGCGGCGTTCTCGCGCACCGCGCAGGTGTTCATGACGATGAGGTCGATGTCGCCGTCGAGGAACTGGCTTTCCGTCGCCTCGACCCAGCCGGCCTGCTCGAGGACGCCGGCAATGCGCTCGGAATCGTGCACGTTCATCTGGCATCCCAGCGTATGCACGTAGAACAGGCCACGGCCGCGCTCCCCCGCGCCGGCAGGTTCGGTTGCGGCGAGCGTGCGCTCGCTTTCGGTCATCATCGCTTCATCCATAAGGGACCATGCTACAAACACCTCCCCACTGGTCTTCCGGCTTGCTTTTTGGGACGTTTCCGTACAATGGGGAACGTGATATTAGATCGACAAAGCCGCATCAACAGCGCCGAGCTGCGTGCGCGACTCAACGAGGTCGTGAACCGGTTTGCGCCCGACGCCAGCGAAACGCCCGGGGACGAGGTCGCCGAGTTCGTCAACCAGATGCAAGTGTACGAGGGGGCGATGTACGAGCTGAGCACGAAGCTCGAGATCCTCGACTCCGAATTCCAGGTGCGCTTCTCCCACGATCCTATCCACCATCTGGAACGCCGTCTCAAATCCGTCGACTCGATTCTCGAGAAGCTGCAGCGCAAGGGGCTGCCCGTGTCGATCGCCTCCATCCGCGACAACCTGTTCGACGTCGCCGGCATCCGCGTTATCTGCAACTACCGAGACGACGTCTATTCGGTGTCGAACTACCTGTCGGCGCAAAGCGACATCCAGGTGCTGCGCGTCAAGGACTACATCAAGAACCCCAAGCAGAACGGATACCGTTCGCTGCATGTCATCTACGCGGTGCCGGTGTTCCTGTCGAGCGGCGCGCACTATACGCCGGTCGAAGTGCAGTTCCGCACGATCGCGATGGACTACTGGGCGTCCCTCGAGCATGCGCTGCGCTACAAGACCGACCTCGAAGACGACAAGTACGCCGAGCATGCCCAGACGCTGCTCGACTGCGCCCGCAGCCTGCAGAACGTCGAGACGCAGATGCAGTCGATCCACCGCGACATCAACGGCGCCCCGCAGGTCGGAGAGGCGCCACACGAGCACGCCCCGGCCGATCTGGCGCTGCGCTAGCCGGCCAGTCCATGCCGGCATGGGCGCAATGCCATGCCGGCATGGTAATCGCGTAAAGAAGCAAGGAAAGGGCCCCTCTTGCGAGGTGCCCTTTCCTGATTGCCTGCATGCCTGCGCCGGCGGATGGGGACGCAGGGTTCCTGCGCTAGTCGCGGCTGTTGCCGAACAGCTGCAGGATGTACAGGAAGATGTTGATGAAGTCGAGGTAGAGGTTCAGCGCGCACAGGATCGAGATGCGCTCGATCATCTGCGGGCCCTGGTTGGCGTACGAGGCGAACGCGCGCTTCGTAAACTGCGCGTCGTAGACGGTCAGGCCGGAGAAGAGGATCAGGCCGATGGCGGCGATCCACATCAGCGCGGTCTGCGTGGGGAAGAAGATGTAGATGACCAGCTCCGCGACGATGAGCACGATCAGGCCGATCATGAGGATCGGACCCGCCTTGAGCATGTTGCCCTTCGTCGTCAGGCCGAACATCGTCAGCGCGAGGAAATAGACAGCGCAGATGCCGAACGCGATGCCGATCGTGCTGATATCGTAGGCGGCGAAGATGATGCTCATCGAGAAGCCGTTCAGCGCCGCATAGATGTAGAACAGCGCCCGCGCGGTGCTGGTTTGCATCTTCATGATGCGCGCCGCCAGAACGAACACGAGGACCACCTCGACGATGGCCGGCAGCCATACGCCGATGACGCCGGTCGCCGCGATGAGCTTCAGGTACAGGCCGGTCATCTGCGTGAGGATGGCGACGACGGCGGTGACGAGCAGGCCGATGGTCATTTCGCCATAGGCCTTCGTGACGCTGACGTGTTCAGCCCGTTCGTACGAATAGGACGCGTTCGTGTTGACGGTAGCCGCGCCGTTGGAGTACTGCGGGTTGTACGGGGCGCCATACCCCTGCTGCTGGTAGTTGTAGCCGTTGTTGTAGCCATTGCCCGGGTACTGGCCGTTGCCCCCCGGCTGCTGTCCGTATGACATGATCGTGCATTCCTTCTTGGTTGTAAGACGCCACCCATTCTAGGCGCCGTGCGGGCCCTTCATCGGTTTATCTTGGGAGATGAAACTGAAAAAGCGCTAGGAACCTTCCCGGGCGTTCCATTCGAGCGCCAGCTGCGTGCGCGAGCGCAGGTTCGTCTTCGCCAGGATCGCGCTGACCTTGTTGCGCACGCTCCCCTCGCTTAAGCCCAGCGCGGCGGCGATGGCGCGGTTCTCGTAGCCGTCGGCCACCAGCGCGGCCACGTCGCGCTCGCGCGGCGTCAACGAGGCGAAGCGCGAGCCTTCACGGAACGCCGGGGCGCCCTGCTCCACGCCGGCGCCGCCCTGGACCTGCCGGGCGGGGCCGCCCCCGACCATCGCGTCCATCGCCTGCGCCCCCAGCACCACCTGCCCCGCCATCACGGCCTGGACGGCGGGGACGACCGAGGCGACGTCCTGCTTGATCAGGTACCCCTTCGTGCCGATGCGCACAGCCTGCCCGATGTAGCCGGGGTCGCAGAACGTCGTGAGCACGAGGATGCGGGCGCCGGCGTCCTCGTTGAGGATGCGCCGCGAGGCTTCCAGCCCGTCCATGCCCGGCATCTGCACGTCGATGAGCAGGACGTCGGGACGCTCCTGGCGGTAGCGCTCGACGGCTTCGACGCCGCTGGCGGCCTTCCACGGCACTTCGGCGGTGCCGGTGGCCGTCAGGATCGTTTCCAGCGACGAGGCGACGATCGGGTCGTCGTCGGCGATGGCGACTTTCATGGTTCCCCTCCTTGGCTTGTCGCGCCGCCCCAGCGGCTTGGCGGCATTCCGACTTTTACCCTACCCCCGATTCCTCGGGGCGTTCCGGCTTGGGTATGGCGGCGAATACGCGCCAGCCGTCCCCGGTGGGCCCGCAGGATGCGGCGCCGCCCAGCTGCCGGGCGCGCTGCTCGATGCCGAGCAGCCCGATGCCGTCATGGGAACCGGGCTTCGGCGCCGCACGGCGGCATTGCGTGCCGTTGTCGCACACGGCCAGCTGCCAGATCGACGGCAGCTCGCGCAGGGTCACCGTCACGTCGGTGGCGTCGCTATGGCGCCCGACGTTCGTCAGCGCCTCGCGGATCGCCGTGGCCAGGAAGTGGGCGACCGGCGCCGGTACCGAGGCGATGCGGTTGTCCAGATGGACCCGCGCCGCCCCCGCGGGCAGCGAGGCCGCCTGCTCGATCTGCGCACGGAAATCGGTGCCGCGTTCGTTGAGGTCGTGGACCGAGGCGCGCACCATCGTCATCGCTTCGTCCAGCGTCGCCTTGATCTGCTCGAGTTGCGCGGCGCTCGCGTCTTCATGGGCGGCGCAGGCGACGACGTGCGCGGCCTGCGCCTGCATGATCGCGCGGGTCAGCAGGTGGCCGACGTTGTCGTGGATTTCGCGGGCGATGCGGGTGCGTTCGGCCAGCTGCGCGTTGCGGGCCTGCTGGGCTTCGCGCTCCTCCATCGTGGCGATGCGTTCATTGAGATTGCGCATGCCGTTGCGCCGGTCGTCCCCCGCGCCTTCCAGCGCAGCCGCCATTCGGCGCATCGCGCCGAATCCGTAGGCGGCCAGCGCCGCAGCGAACGCGACGGCGCCCACCGCCAGCAACGCCCAGCGCCGCTGCGGAAGAATCTCGGTTCCCATGAAGGCTGCCGGCGCGCCCATCAGCGCGGCATATGGCCACGCCACCCAGCCCGGACAGCGTACGGCGGCCAGCGTCAGCGCGCCGATGAACGCCAGCGGCATCGCGAACGGCACGGCATCCCGCAGCGGTTCCAGCGCCGTCGCCGCGCACAGCGCCAGCGTCGCCGGCGCGATGGCGCAGGCGGCCGAGGGAAGGACGGACAGGCATGCCAGCGTCAGCACCGCAAGCGTCACGGCCACCAGGAACGGCGCCGGCGCGCCGAAAAAGGCGGACAGGGCCGCGGCGGCGCACAGCAATGCCGCCGGCGGCGCCAGCGACAGGGCCAGTGTTTCACGCTCATGCATGCGCTCCACGGTAGCCGCAAGCGCGGTGCGCCGCAAACCGGCCGTCCGCAGGCGCCCGGACCAGTGACAAATGTCACCGGTGATGGACGATACCGTTTTTCCCGGCCGCGCCATGCCAGACTGGAGCCATGAGAGAGCACACAGAAGCCCATGGCCCCGCGTCCGCCGTGCATGTTGGCAGGCTGGTCAAGCGCTACGGCGACGCCCTGGCCCTGGATTACCTTGACATCGACATCAAGCCCGGCGAAATCTTCGGGCTGCTCGGCCCCAACGGCAGCGGCAAGACGACGGCGATCAACTGCATCCTCGGGCTGCTGACCTATTCGAGCGGCAACATCCGCGTATTCGGGCAGGAACTCAAGCCGTCCTCCTACGAACTCAAGCGGCGCATCGGCGTCGTGCCGCAGGAAGTGGCCGTGTTCAACGAACTGAGCGTGCAGGAGAACATCACGTACTTCTGCTCGCTGTACGTGGACGGCAAGACCGAACGCAGGCGGCTGGTCGCCGAAGCGATCGAGTTCGCAGGCCTGGGCGACTATGCCAAATACCGGCCCAAGGCGCTGTCCGGAGGCCTCAAGCGGCGCCTGAACATCGCCTGCGGCATCGCACACCAGCCGGACCTGGTGTTCTTCGACGAGCCGACCGTCGCCGTCGACCCGCAGAGCCGCAACGCGATACTCGACGGCATCAGGCAGCTCAACGAAGCCGGTTCGACGATCGTGTATACGAGCCACTATATGGAGGAAGTCGAGCAGATCTGCGGACGCATCGAAATCATCGACCACGGCCACAAGATCGCGCTGGGCACCGCCGACGAGCTCAAGCGCATGGTGGCCGGCGGCGAGCTGATTGCCATCGAAACGCTCGACCTGGCGCTCGGCGCAGACGGGGCCGCCGGGCGCCGCGAAGCCATCCTAGGCGAGCTGCGCGCGCTGCCGAACGTCGCCGACGCCTCGTTCGAAGGACAGGAGCTGGACGTCCAGTGCCGGCAGGGCGAGCATAATCTCGTGGACGTGCTGCAGAAGCTCGGCGGACTCGGCGTGCCGTTCGGCCACGTCACCAGCCGCCAGCCCACGCTCAACGACGTCTTCCTCGAGCTCACCGGCACGCAGCTGCGCGACTGAAGGGGGTGCGTGATGCTTTCCACGTTCCTTGCGTCGCTGAAGATGCAGCTGCGCAACTTCTCCGGAATCTTCTGGGTGCTCGTGTTCCCGATCATCCTCTCGACGCTGTTCAACGCGATGTTCGGCAACCTGTCGGAAGCCTACACGATGCAGCGGCTGGAGGTCGTCGTGGCCACCGACGCCGGCTGGAGCGGCCATCCGTCCGCGGGGCGCTTCATCGCGGCGCTCTCCGACAACGCCGACGAAGCGTGGGCGAAGGACCTCGGGCAGTCTTCGCCAACGGATTCGGCCTCGCAGTCGCCGGCCGCCGGCATGCTGCACGTCACGGCCGCCGATTCGGCCAGCGAAGCCCGGCAGCTGCTGGTGGACGACGGCTCCTACGACGCGATGGTGACAGTCGGCGAGGACGGGCTGCTGAGCATGGCGATCAGCCAGCATACACTCAACGCCATCAACGACTACAACAACTCGATCGGCATCACCGTCTCCATCAGCGTGCTCGACGCGGTCCTTGGCCTGTACAACAAGCAGGCGCTGACCGGCGAGGAGATCGTCGCGCAATTGCCGGACCTTGCGAAGGCCGCGTACGGGCGGATATCCGCCAGCGACACGTCGTCTCCGGCGTTCACCCGGCAGGTGCAGCTGACGCATTTCCAGCCCGATGAAGCCGCGCGCTACTTCTACGCGCTGCTCGGCATGGCGGCCCTGATGTCGCTTGGCGTGGCCGTCACCGCCGTCATGCGCATCCAGCCGACGATTTCCGACCTTGGCGCCCGCTGCGCCCTCGCGCCGGTGCCGAAGATCCGCCAGGTGTGCGCGACGTTCCTGGCGTCGTGGCTGATCACCTGGTGCTGCATGACGCTGGCGATGCTCTATATCCGCTTCGGCTGCGGCGTTTCGCTGGGAGGCCGCGAACTGGCAGGCGTCGGCGCCTGTGCGGCGGCGACGTTCTTCGCCACGGCGCTGGGCACGCTGATTGGCTGCATCCCCGGCATGCCTCGCCCCCTGAGGGAAAGCATGGCGACGTTCATCGCCTGCCTGCTGTCGCTGTTCTCCGGCCTGTACGGGCAGAGCGCGATGGCGCTGAGCGACTGGATCCAGCAGCACATGCCATGGTTTGCCACGATCAACCCGGCGCAGCAGATCACCAACCTGTTCTACCGGTTGATGTACTTCGATTCCTACGTTCCGTTCCTCAAGACCCTCGGCGTGCTCGCCGCGATGGCGGCTGCCTGCATCATCGGGGCGGCCGCACTGCTAAGGAGGCAGCGCTATGAACACCTGTAAGGCCGCACTCAAGGTCCTGCGCGCCAAGAAGCTCTACATCATCATCTACCTCGTGTGGCTGGGGCTCATGATGTCGTTCCTGTCCTGGAGCTCGTTCACGTCGTCCGACGGCGAGCGGATCGCCGTCTACGAGCCCGAACGCCCGGCCGTCGCCGTCATCGACCGCGACGGCGACGCGGCAGGCCTGTCGACGCAGCTCAAGCGCTACCTGTCGGCCAGCTGCGACCTGGAGGACATCGAGGACGGCGCCATCGCGCTGCAGCAGGCCGTCGCCTCGAACTACGTCGACGCGCTCGTCGTCATCCCTTCCGGATATGCGGACCGCCTGGCCGACGCGCTGGAGCAGGGCATCGCCCAGGCTGCCCAAGGCGGCTCGGGAGATGTCGAGTACCCCAAGGTCGATACGACGGTCAGCTATACGTCGGCGCGCGGCTCCATCGGATCGCTGCAGGCCGACGGGTTCTTCTCGCTGATACGCCAGCATGCGCTCGCCCTGGCGGCCGAGGACGTGGCCGCCGCGTATGGCACGGGCAGCGCCGCGCAAACCGGCTTGTCGCTTAGGCAGCTGGAAACGCTCGCCGTGCAGGCGGCCGATACCGCCCAGCTCGACGGCGCCGTACCCCCGATCGCCGTCGACTACCCTGATGAAGCGTCCGAAACAGCGGAAACGGAGGAGACCGCCAGCGCCGCCACGCGCACGACGTTGGGCTTCGCGCTCAAGGTCAGCGCGTACCCGATTGTCATGACGGCCGCCACCTGCACGGCCGTGCTGCTTGTGGCGTTCTACCGCCCGGAAACGAAGCGGCGTCTGGCGGTGAGCCCAGTGGCCCCCTCGCGCATCGCGTTGCAGCAGTGGACCGTATGCGGGCTGTTCGGCATTGCCGTCGCCGCCGTCATGATACTGCTGATGGTCGCGTTGAGCGCCATCACCGGCCACGACCTTTCGGTACTCGGCGTCGCGCAGATTGCCGGCAGCTTCGGCGCCATGGCGGCGTTCGCGCTGGTCGGCGTCGCCTTCGGCTTCTTCCTGTCGACGTTCAGCATGTCCGACTCGGCGCTCAACGGCATCGTCAACGTCGTGGGCCTGGCGATGGTGATGACCAGCGGCGCGATGTTCTCGGCCGACATGATGTCCGAGGGCGTGAAGGCGCTGGGGCGCGCGCTGGGCGGCTGGTGGTTCTGCGAGGCCATCAACGACGCGCTGGGCATTGCGGACGCCGCATCGGTCGACTGGAGCGGCTGGCTCGGGGCGATGGTCCTGATGGCCATGTACGCGGTGGCGTTCGTCGCGCTGGGCGTAGCCGTCAACGCCATCCGGGAACGCCGCGCGCTCTATGCGGCGCCGCAGGCGACGCCGGACGCTTCCTGACCATGGCCCGGGAATGCGGATAGCAATACAACAGGGAGACGGGACTGCGCATGACACGCGGTCCCGTCTGCTTTTTCCAGCGCCTGCCAGCGGCTTACGCCACGTAGAGGGCGGCCGGATAGGTTTCGTAGTTGATCTGATCGAGCTGGTCGACGGTCACATAGCCTGCCGGGGCGTTGAGCACGTCGGGGATGCGGTTGACGATCGTGCCGCAGGTCAGCTCGACGGTTGCCGGCTTGACAACGTGGAACTCCACGTCGGGCTCTCCGCTGATCGTCCAGTCGCACATGTCCCCGTCATCGGGCCCGTACACCTTGCCGATGCAGGCCGTTTCCAGCGTGATGCCCTGGCTGGTTTCGGTGGTGACGACGGCGGACATGCCGATGCATTTGCCGGCGGGAATCGTTTCGCCCAGCGTCGCCGAATACACGTCCTCGTCGATGAAATACGGCACCGACTTCTGCGTCTGGCTGCGGATGGTCAGCCCCAGCTTCTGCGCCAGCGATTCGTTGGAATTCCATACGTAGCTCGGCACGACCGTTTCCGGATGCGCAAGCTCCGCTTCGAACTGTTCGGCGGTAAGCCCCACGCCATGGGCCTTGGCGAGCGCCAGCCCGTAATCCTCCACGTTATAGCTGACGGCGCCAGTGATCTTCTTCACCTCGGCACAGCCGCCGGCGACCTGCGCCACCATGTTGATCCAGAAGATGTCCTGCATGCCGGAGCCGACCATCGTCGCCCCGTTCTCCTTGGCAAGCCGGTCGAGCCGGTTGGTGACGGCCGGATTCGTCGTCCACGGATAGATCGCCTCTTCGCAGGTCGTGATGACGCTCACGCCGCGCGACAGGCATTTGGCGCACATGTCCTCGACGTCGTCCATGAAGCTGAAAAGCGTGACGACGGCGATATCGGCGTCGCATTCGTCGAGCACCGCGTCGGCGTCGGAGCGAATCGGCACGTTCAGCGTGCCGATGCCCGCGAATTCGCCGACGTCCATGCCGACGACGGCTGGATCGACGTCGATCGCCCCGACGATCTGGATGCCTTGGTCATGCATGTAGCGCACGGTGTACTTGGCCATTTTGCCGCAGCCGTACTGGATTGCCCTGATCGGTTCCATCGCACCTTCTCCTTTGAACCTGCGAATTGACGGTCGGCTGCGGCGCGTTGCCAATCCCCGGGCAATGGACCGCGAGCCTTGCCAAGCAACATTACACGAAAAAGCGGCCGCCGCCTAGCCGCGTTGCGCGGCTGGCCGACGGCCGTGTCATGGCGGCGGGTGGCGTGCCGCCACGGATGGATGCTGGGCTGGGTGCGCGGCAGGCAGCCACGCTACTGCAGATCGAACGTCCGCGTCACCTTCTTGCCGGTGGTGGACAGGAAATCCTCCACTTCGACGGTGACCGGCGAGTCGTCCTTGAGCACGTAGCCGATGGCGACGGTCCCGTTGGCGCCGGGCTGCAGCTCGCTGAGCGCCGCGCCCGCCTCATAGCCTTCCGGAGCGTCGTAGTAGATGGCGGAATCCAGCTGCTGGCCATTCTGGAAGGCCTTGTAGTCGGCCGCCACCATGAACGACGCATTCTCGTCCTTGAGGTTCGTCCATGCATACGTCACGAGGATCGTCGGGTTGCCTTCGTAGTCGTCCGCGCTCCGCACGCCGGATTCGATGGAGACCCTGAGGTTCTTGAGCTCGCCTTCGCCTTCCATGACGGCTTCGGATGCTTCGGACGCTTCGGATTCGCTGGCTGAAGCATCGCCGGACGCCTCCTGCGCACTCGTTGCGGAGGCATCGGAGAACGCCTCGTCGATCGCGTTGCTCCAGGAAGCCTGCAGCGAGAGCGTGATGATGATGGACAGCACCGACAGGACGGTGGCGACGATGGCCAGCGGCTTGCCGGACCTCTTGCCCCGGAAGGTACCGACCAGCGCGACGACGCCAAGCACGACGCCCACGGCGCCGAAGACGGCGGCGGCGTTGTTGATGATCGGGATGAAGCTGAGCAGCAGCCCGAGGCCTCCGAAGACGGTCCCGACGATGGCGCACACGCTGGTACGCCTGGCCGGTTCGGGCGCGGGCTGCATCGGCGCCGGAGCCATCGGGGCGGGCGCCATCGGCATCGTGGTATTGGACATTTCGATCCCCTTCTTTCAGTAGCCGGCATCGCAAGCCGGAAACGGTTTCGTTGCCTTCCAACGTACGGCGCGCCCGAGCGCCGCGAAAGTGTACGGCAGGCCATTTGCGCATGCCCTTCGGTACAGCCGGCGCGCTGCCTGCGGGGTCCTGCGGGACAATGGCGCAGCGGGCGCAGGCGCAATACAGTTAGGGAATATGAGCGATTCGATCCATCCAGCCCCGGCATCGGAGCCGCAGCCGCGTTCGGCGCAGAGCCTGGACGTGCCGGTGCGCACCCGCAACTGGCTGTCCTTCATCATGGTGCCGTGCGCCGTTTGCTGCGCGCTCGTCTACGTGTCGTTCGCGGCAAGCCCCTATGCCGGCGACGAGGCCGGCTGGCAGTTCGCATGGTATGCATTTGCGCTCGTGCTCGCTTTCCCGCTGCCCTTCATGCTGCTCGCGCGTTCAACGCACCCCGAGGCGGTATTCTGGGCGGCGCTGTGCGTCACGATTGTCTTCCCGTATGGCGACCTGCTGATGGCGATGGCGCTGGCGTCGCTGCTTGCCCGGCGCCGGGGCCATGACGTGGCGGCCGTCGGCGCGGCGGCGCTTGCCGGCATCTGGGCACAGCTGCGCGACGCGCTGCAGCCGGCCAACGGCTCGTACTGGCATGAAGTCTTCGCCAGGCCCAACGTGGAACGGATCGGAAGCGACGTGCCGTTGCTGGTCGACGAGCCGGTCATCGTCATCGTCGCCGTCGTCGTGGCGCTGGCGACCACGGCAATCGCCACGGTCAGCGGCCTGTGGATCCGTTCGCGCGCCACGATGGGCGCCGTCGCGCACGAAGCGCTGCAGGCCAACGAACATCTCCAGACGCTGCATGACGACCTGATCAACCAACGGCTGGCCGATGCGATCGCAGCCCAGGCCCATGACGGGCTGGCGCATTCCCTGTCGCTGATCGCCGTCAACGCGAATACGCTGCAAGCCGCGGCCTCGACGCTCGAACAGGCATCCGACGAACGGGTACGCGAGCAGGGCCGGCAGCTGGCCGTCACGGCTGAGCAGATCCGCAGGCAGGCTGCGGGCGCCCTGGACGAAGCCCACGAAGTCATCGACATGCTCAGGCACCCCGAACAGGCATGGGACGGCCTCGATCCCGACGGCAACGAGTCGCTGTCGCGCGAGAGCCTTGGCATGCTGCTGGACGATGTGCGCGCTTCCGGTACCCCCATCGACAGCTGGCTGTCCATCGACCATGCCTCCGACCTCGATCCCGCCGTAGGCGCGGCGGCCTTCCACATCGTCCAGGAAAGCCTGACGAACGCCCGGCGGCATGCGCCCGGCATGCCTGTCAGCCTTGAGATCAACGCGAATCCGGCTGACGGCGTGCTCATCCACGAGAGCAATCCCTGCGCATGGGAAGGGTCCGATCAGCAGGCGCCCGGCCGCCCGCAGCCATCGTCTCCGCACCGCGAAGGGGCGGGACTGGCGTCCATCGCCGCCCGCGCCGAACGCGCCGGCGGCAGCTGCCGCAGCGGCGTGGACAGCCGCGGCATCTTCCACGTCGAAGCGACGATTCCATGGAAGGAACGGGCATAGGCAGCCGTACGGGAAGCCGTGCGCCGCGCCTGCAGCCGCGAGGCCCCATCATGGGAGCGCAACCGCCCCGCTGCGTTCCGCTGCACTATGATGGCAACCATGGAACCCGAACAGGAGGCACCGGTCAGCGTCGCCGTCATCGACGACGACCCGATGATCTGCCAGGCGATGGCCATGATCGTCACAAGCCAGTCCGAAGGCCGCATCGCCGTGGCCTTCACCGCCACCGATGGCGACGAAGCCGTGAAACTGGCCGGCGAACACCAGCCGGACGTCATGCTGATGGACATCGCGATGCCGCGCGTCGACGGCATCGAGGCCACAAGGCGCATTGCGTCGCTGCCCCGGCATCCCCATGTGCTGATGCTCACGTCGGTCAATCCGAAGGACACCATCGAACGAGCCATCGAGGCCGGCGCGGAAGGCTTCATTTCCAAGGCCGACAATGCCCGCGACATCGTCTCGCGCATCCTTGAGGCGGCGCAGGGCACCCCGCAGTTCAACGCCGCAAGCCAGAAGCAGCTCGCCGGCGCGCTGCGGCGCCACCAGAATTTCACCCGCGTCGAGGAAGCGCGCCGGCAGCTCGACCGCCTGCCCCAGCGCGTGCGCGAAACGGTGCTGCTGGCAGCCGAAGGCGCCTCCAATAGCGAAATCGCCGGCACGATGTACATTTCCGAACGCACCGTCAAGGCGCATCTGTCCGAAGCGATGGCGACGCTGGGCATGAACCGCGTGCAGCTCGCGCGCCTCGTGGAGCGCGCCGAGCTCTGATCTGGACCAGATTCTAGAGGTCCGTACCCGCGATATTTTTCAGTGCCGCTTGCGGTAGGCGCGCCAGATATCGGCCAGCGATTCGCCGGTCGTCTCGCGTTTCCATACGTCGATCTTCGCCGACGAGCCGCCGCCGACGGCCTTGGCGGCGGCCGTAGGGCTGGGAAACTCGCGGCCGTCGGGGAACCGCAGCCCGTCGGCGGTCACCGTCACCTCCCAGCGCTCATGCTTGCGGGGACGCTCCCATACCAGCGTTTCGCCTACGGCCAGCAGCCCGGCGCGTACGGCTTCACCTACGGTGACGCGCTTGGAGTTCGGCCGCATGCGGTGCGCGCCTGGAACGCGCTGCGCTTCGTCGGCGCCGGCCGCCTGCACGTCGCGTTCGTCATAGCGGATGCGCCATGCCTGCGCGATCAGCCGCACCGTTTCCTCCTGGCGCTCCTGCAACGCCTGGGGCGTCAACTGCGCCAGGCTTTCCAGCTGGCGCGTCAGCGGGAAGCGCCGCGAGCTGGGCGATTTGAGCATCCGGGCCTTGCGCTCGTCGAACGCCTCCAGGCCGTCCAGGCTTTTCGCGCTGGCCTGCGTCAGCGCATAGTTGCCGATCCTGTCGGCCCAATAGTCGCAGGTTTCCGCCGGCCATGACGCATACGGCGAGCGCGGTCCGGCGGTTCCCGGCATCAGCCGCACGGCGTTGAGGCTGCGTGGCCGGATGATGCCATGGCCTTCAAGCTGTTCGTTGGCGCGCACCAGCAGCAGCCGCTTCATGTCGTCGCCGACCGTCAGCTCCCCGCGCAGCCGCATCATCGCCGCACGCTGGTCGTCCGCGCTGATGGCGAAGCCCTGGATGCGCTGCAGCGGCGTGCCCTTCTTCAGTTCGCGCACGGCATTGCAGGCGCGCGTGCGGCGCTTGAGCGCGCCTTCCCCGTTGAGGGCGTCGACGCCGGCGACGCGTTCCAGGCTTTCCAGCACGGCCTGCAGCCTGTCGATGTCGTGCAGCGCCGGCACCACCGTTGCCCCGTCGCCGCCAGCCGCCATCAGGCTTACGTCGGGATCGTTGAGATTGGCCACCGAATGGACGATGGCCCACATCGCCACCGGGCGCCAGTCGGCGTTCGGATAGTCGCCCAGGCCTGCGATCAGGCGGACAACCGGCTCCGGCAGCACGCTCGAGGTGGGCCGGTCGAGCACCTGCCAGGCGGCCGCATATGGGCGCAGCACGTCGTCGACGAAGTCGATGGCCTCATCGCGCACGAAATACGGCACCAGCACGTCGCTGGAAAAGTCGCTGAGCAGCTGTTCGCACATCGGCTTGCCGGACAGCACGAGATGCAGGTCGGCGAAGAACCGCTCGATATTCGCGGCATCGTCGCCGAACGGCTCCATGATGTCGTCCCACCATACCGCGTATGCGTCGCGTGCCGCCGGGGAGATATGGGAAACCGTCTTGGCCTTGAAGACGTCGGAGGGGGTCAGCGGCATGCCGCGCATGTTCATGACGTCGAAAATGCGGTACGCGCCCGACAGGTCGTCGGTGGCGACGATGACGAACATGACGTCGTTGACGAGGAACGACGCGAACTGGCGCCGCTCCTCGTCGCTCATCTTGCCGAGCTCGTCGTAGGCGAAGCGCGCGTTGTCGAGGATGTTGCGCTGCGCCTGCGTTTCGCAGTCCGCTTCGCGCAGGTCGAACAGCGCCTCGAGGTCGCCTTGCTGAACGTAGTCGCGGAAGAACCCTTCGTCGCGGTCGCGCAGGGCGAGCCGCGGCTCGGATGCGATGCCGCGCAGCTTGTCGCCGCTTTCCACGACGAGCCCTTCCAGGCTGGCCCGCAGCTGGGGGTCGTCTTCGAGGTAATGCAGCACGGAGAACAGTATCGTCAGCGAAACGAGCCGCTGCTGGCCGTCGATGACCTGATGGGTGGCGCCATGGTCCTTGACGAGGATCAAGGAGCCGAGGAAGTACGGGGCGACGCCGGCGCCGCACGCGTCGATGACGTCGCCGATCAGCTGCCCCATCTGCTCGCGGCGCCATTGGTAGGCCCGCTGGAAGGTGGGGACCGCAAAGCGGTAGTCCGACGTGAATACCTTCGACAACGGCTGTTCGCTTGCGCTGATCGGCATGCCACTCCCCTTTCGCGGGCCCAACGGCTTTTCCACCGAGTCTAGCGCATCGCCTCCGCAAGCACCGGCATCGGGCGTCCGGCGCACCAGGTGCGCGCGACGCGCCAGCTGGACGCTTCGAGCAGGAGCACATCGGCCGCGTAGCCCGGCTTGAGCAGCCCCAGCGGGCAGCCGGTCACCGGGTTGGGCCGATCGAACCCCAGCGCTTTCGCCGGGGTCCACGTGGCCGCCTCGACCGCATCGGCCGGTTGGATGCCCAGCTGGAGCACGGCGCGCTGGACGGCATGTTCGAGCACGAGCGTCGAGCCGGCGATGGCGCCATTGGACACGAGCCGGGCATGGCCGTCCTTCACATCCACATCCAGCGCGCCGAGCAGGTAGCGCCCGTCGGGGCATCCGGTGGCCGACATGGCGTCCGTGACGAAGGCCGTGCGATGCGGCGCGAATCCCCAGGCCAGACGAATGGCCGGATCTTGGACGTGGAATCCATCGTTGATCAGCTCCAGCGTCACGCGCCGGTCTTCGACGGCGGCTGGAATGGGCCCGGGGTTGCGGTGGTGCAGCCCGTTCATCGCATTGAACAGGTGCGTCAGGATCCTGGCGCCGGCATCGAATCCGCGCCTCGCCGCTTCATAGTCGGCATCGCAATGCCCGACGGCGGGGACCACGCCGGCCTGGGCAAACCGCCCGATTGCCTCGATGCCGTGGGGCAGCTCCGGCGCGATCGTGATCTGGCGCAGGCAGCCTGACGCGGCGTCCAGCAGGCGATCGACCGTCTGCGGCACCGGGTCGAGCAGGCATGCCGGGTCATGCGCCCCCTTGCGCGAGATGGCGAGGAACGGCCCTTCGAGATGGGCTCCGAGAATATCAGGACGGCTTTGCATCGTGTCATGCACCGTGCGCAGGTTGCGGCACATGACGTCGAGCGGATTGGTGATCAGGCTGAGCACCTGCCGCGTCGTACCGTGCGCCATGTGCCCCGCCCGTGCCATCGCGATGCCTTCGGGCCCGTCGTCGAAGGAGGCGCTCCAGGCGCCGTGCGCATGGATATCGACGTATCCAGGCACCATGATGGCGCCGGCGGCGTCAATGGCGTCCCGCGGCCCTATGCCTGCCTTTTCCATGGCCTGGGCCAGGCGCTGCGGGTCGGTCCCGGCATCCGCGATCACGCCGTCCGAGCACACCAGCCAGAACCCTTCCTCAACGCCGTCGGCGTCGATCTTGCGTGCGTTCGCAATGGCGAAGGCGCCTGCCGGCTGGCGCAACGCCTCATCCACGGCGGCAGCCTGCAGCCGCATGCCTTCCATCTCCATATCCGTATCCGTTCCCATTGTCAGATTCCCTGCCATGCCGGCTTGTTGTCGTAGGCCCACCGGTAGTAGTCGGCGTGGCGCAGCTTGCCGGCCGCCGCGTCGTCGACGATGACGGTGGCATGCGGATGCAGCTGGAGGGCCGAGGCGGGGCATGACGACGAGACCGGGCCCTCCACGGTGGCGGCTATCGCATCGGCCTTCGCCGCGCCGAACGCCAGCAGGATCAGGTGCCGGGCCTTGAGGATCGTACCGACGCCTTGCGTAATGCAGTGCATCGGCACCTGGGACACGTCGCCGTCGAAGAAGCGCGCGTTGTCGTCGCGCGTCCGCTGGGTCAGCGTCTTGATGCGGGTACCGGACGCCAGCGAGGAACCCGGTTCGTTGAAGCCGATGTGGCCGTCGGTCCCGATGCCCAGGATCTGCACGTCGACGCCGCCGGCAGCCTCGATCGCCGCGTCGTAGGCCGCCCCCGCATGTTCGATCGTGGCGGGGTTGCCGTCGGGGACGTGGACGTTGTCCGGATCGAGCCCGAGCGGCTTAACGACGGTGCGTTCGATCGTGCTGCGGTACGACTGCGGATGGGACGGGTCGAGCCCGGCGTATTCGTCAAGCGCGAACCCGCGCACCCCCGACACGTCCAGATGCTCGCCGTGGACGAGCCGGGCAAGGCTTTCATAGGCTTTCAGCGGGCTCGATCCGGTGGCGAGCCCGAGCACGCAATCGGGCTTGCGGGCGATAAGGTCGGCCACGCAACGGGCATAGAGACGCCCCGCCTCTTCTTCGCTGGTGATGATGACTTCGGTCATGGTGTGTTCTCCTTCGGTATGTGCTGACTTGTTGCTAACGGGGTTGCGCGGCCTGGGCGGCCACGCCTGCGCCGATGGCGCCGACCGGCATGTCCATCGGGGCGAGCATGAGCCGCTGGCCCAGTTCCATGGACTGCAGGAACGCGCTTGAACGCTCGCGCCGGGAAAGCTCGTCGCGTATTTCACGCAGCAGGGGCTCGCCGGTACGCGCTACGCCTCCGCCGATGATGATGGTGTCCGGATCGACGGTGACGGCCAGCGCCGTCAGCGCATCGGCGAGCGCCGCGATGACGGCTTTCAGCAGCCGGGCGGCCTGGTCATGGCGCGGATCCGCCGGGTCGCGCGCCCTGCGTATCAGCGCCGGCATCGGCGGGTCGTCGTATGGCCACAGATGGGCCAGGGCGCCGCCGCTGGCCACCGTCTCCAGGCAGCCACGCTGGCCGCATGCGCACGGCAGACGGTGCGGTTCGACGGGTATGTGGCCGATTTCGCCGACATTGCCATGCGCGCCATGGTCCAGCGCGCCGAACCGCAGTACGCCCGCCGCCAATCCGGTGCCGATATTGAGGAACACGGTGGTGCCGCATTCGTCGCCTTCGCCTGTGCCCCGTGCCGCCAGCAGCGCGTGGGCGCCCAGCGCCGCCGCGTTTACGTCGTTCTCCACCGTTACCGGAACGCCGGCACGCCGCGCGATCTGGCCGCCAAGCTCGACATGGCCAATGCCGAGATTGGCGATGTTGTCGACCGAACCGTCGGCGCGGTCGACGCATCCCGGCGTGCCGATGCCGATGCCGGCAAGCCGGCTGGAGCCATGGCCGCCGGCATCAAGCTGGGCCTGCAGCTCGGCAAGCAATCCGGATACGTCGTCAAGCAGCGCATCGGCGCCGCATCGCGCAGGTATCTGGGCACGTGCCAACGGCTCGCCCACCGGGGTGGCGGGCCCGTCATCGGCGTAGACGACTCCGGCGATTTTCGTGCCGCCGACATCGATGCCGGCGAACACGTCCTGTTCAGGTCGCATAGGGCAATCACTCTCCCAACATCCATCCGGACACGTCGTTGAGTCCGGAACCAATTATGCATAGGTAGTTATCAATATAAATCCTACCATCCCCAGAAGCGCTTTGCGCCACAGCGAACATAATTTGTAAGTTTTGTTTTTATAATTGTCCCATGAACGATTCCATCATCATCCGCGAAATCCTTGCGAACCAAGGAACCGCGCACGTCGACGACGACGGCGCGCATCTGCTCGACTGGACGCCCCGCGGGGCGCTGCCCGTTCTATGGCGCCCTGCTGCGCTGGAGCTGCGGCCCGGCAAGCCCATCCGCGGCGGCATCCCCATCATCGCCCCATGGTTCGGCGCCGGCGTGCGCGACGGCGCCCCAGCCGGCTTCAAGCCATTCCACTCCTTCGCCCGCATCAGCCGCTGGACCGCAGCGGATCCGGCACCCGGATCGCTGTCCTATCTGCTTGATTCACGCTCGCTGCCAGCGAAAAGCCTCGCGCCCCTCGCAGTCGAGCCAACGGACCCCTCGCGCATACGCTTCCAGCTGCGCTACACCATCGCATGCACGCAGCGCCTCGACCTGCGCCTCGAACTCGCCAACCAGTCGGAATGTCCCCTGGCTATCGAGATGGCGTTCCATACCTATCTGCGCGTCGGCGACGTGGGCCACGTCACGGTGGACGGCCTGGAACAGGCACCGTATTTCGACGCAAAGGAAGGACGCTACAGGGACGCCGACCACGCCCCCCTGCGCATCCGCGGGGCGGTGGACCGCGTATACGGAACACGGCTGCCCGTATCGCTGCGCGACCCGGACCTGGAACGCCGCATCGACATCGCCTCGCCACAGGCCACGCAGGCCATCGTGTGGAACCCAGGCGAGGATGGCGACGCAATGGACGGCATCGGGCCCGGACAGTGGCGGCGCTTCGTATGCATCGAAGCGGCGCGCTGCCGCGAAGGACGGCAGACCGTGCAGCCCGGCGCCGTCATGCGGCTGGAACAGTCCATCACCGTCACCGGCTACGGTGCCCAGCCCCTCCTGTAGCACTCCGGGTGAAACTGCGCCGTCAGAGAAAAACCTTGCATTCCGCCCGTGGGCAGCCATAGGCGCCCATGGGCGGAAAAACAAGCCGCAAACGCATTCCGGCCCACCGCAGGCGGGCGCCGGGAATCTTAATTCGTAAACAAACCTTACAAAATAGATTTATACTGTCTTTCAAGCCAAAGGCCACGGCTTCTCGTCCCCAACCGTCACATAACTCAAAGGAGAGTTCTATGGCTGACGCAACAGTCTTGCCTGAAACAAGAAAGAACCTGGCCGACCGATACGCAACGATGCTGGCACTGATCGCCACCCTCGGACCGCTCTTCTACGGCTTCGAAGGCATGGTGCTCAACGGCGCCATTTCGGCAGTCGGCTCGGAATTCCATCTCGGCGCCTTCGCCAAGGGCGTCGCCGGCGCCGCCGGCATCATCGGCGGCCTCATCGGTTCGGTCTTCGCCGGCCGCATCTCAGACCATATCGGCCGCAAGGGGCTTCTGCTCTGGGTAGGCCCCTTCCTGATGTTCGAAGCCATTTTCGGCGCCTTCTGCCCCTATCTGGGCGGCTACCCCTTCCTGCTGTTCTGCCGCGTGATGGGCGGCATCGGCTTCGGCGCAGCCACCACCGTCGCCCCGGGCTACATCGCCGAAATCGCGCCCCCGAAAATCCGCGGCCGGCTGATTTCGTTCCGGCAGCTCGCCATCATCCTCGGCCTGCTATTCGCCGCCATCGCCAATCTCGTCGCCTCGCACGCCACCGGCTCTTCGGAAGCGGTCGTGTTCCTCGGGTTCAAGACCTGGCAGGTGATGTTCCTGTGCCTGCTCATCCCCGCGCTGCTCTACGTCGCCCTGACGCCGCTGCTTCCCGAATCGCCGCGCTATCTGGTGACGAAAGGCAAGGACGCGAAAGCCGAAGCAATCCTTGCGCGCCTGTCCCCCAAGGACAACGCGGCCCAGCAAATCGCCGCCATCAAGGCATCGCTGGGCGCCAAGCAGGAGACGCTCGGCATCGTGCAGGTACTGAAGTCCAAGTGGCGCAACCTGGTGCTCGTCGGCATGGCATTGGCCGCCTTCCAGCAGCTCACCGGCACCAACGGCATCTTCTTCTACTCCAATACGCTGTTCGAAGCCGTCGGCATCCCCGAATCCGCCGCGTTCACGCAGACGCTGATCCTGAGCGTGTTCAAGATCATCGGCGTGACGACGGGCATCCTGCTCGTCGACAGGGTCGGCCGCAAGCGCATGCTCGTCTATGGCGGCATCCTGATGGCCTTCTCGCTCGGCGTCGTCGCCACGGTGTTCATGATCGCGCCGCGGGGCGCCAACGGACCGGATATCGGAGACAATCCCGTGCTCGGGTTCATCGCCGTTGCCGCCCTGTGCTGCTTCCTGCTGGGATTCACCTCCTCGTGGGGCCCGATTTTCTCGGTGCTGATGGGCGAGATGTTCCCCACCCCGATCCGCGGCAGCGCCATGTCGCTCGCTTCGGGTTCCGACTTCTTCTTCAACCTGCTGATCGTGCTGCTCTTCCCCTATCTGGTGGAATGGTCGCCGTCCGGCACGTACTGGATCTACTGCCTCTTCGCCGTCCTGTCGGTCATCTTCGCCAAGAAGTACCTGCATGAGACCAAGGGCAAGACGCTGGAGCAGATCGGCACGATGGAAGCCGAATCGGAACGCGCCTGAACGCCTCCTGCGGTGCGGGGCCTCCCCCGTGCCGCATCCACCCTGTCCACCCAACCAACCCATAGCAACATCTAAGGAACAACGACCATGGAATCCAATATCAGCCAGGAACGCGCTACGACGGACGCCGACGGCGGCAACGCGGCAGCCCCGCGCTGCACCGCGCCCAACATCATCGTGTTCATGACCGACCAGCACCGCATCGACACGCTGGGATGCATGGGCAACCCCCACGCGCATACGGCGAACATCGACGCGATTGCGTCGGAAGGCTGCCTGTTCGACAACGCCTACACCCCTTCGGCGATCTGCACGCCGGCGCGCGCTTCGATGCTGACCGGCCAGCTCCCCTTCAAGCACCAGACGCTGGCCAATCCGGAATGGAACATCGCCTACCAGACCGCCATACCCCCGACCGACTGGACCTACACGAAGGAGCTGCGCGACCACGGCTACAACGTCGGCATGGTGGGCAAATGGCATTGCGGGGCCAATCTGCCGGATGTGTTCGGCGCCGACGACGACACCTTCTGGGGTGCCGAGAACCCGGTAGCCAATGAAGAATACGTGCAGTGGCTCAAGGACAACGGCCTGCCGCCCGTCGCCGCCCACGAGTTCTGGCGCGGCAAGCTGCCGGGAAACCGCGACGGCCACGTGCTGGCGGCCCGGCTGGACCAGCCCGAGGAGGCCACGTTCGAGCGCTTCATTGCCGACCGCGCCATCGCCAGGCTGCGCCAATACGCCAAGGACTACCGCGAAAGCGGCAAGCCGTTCTGCCTGGACGTGCATTTCTTCGGGCCCCACCTGCCCTATTTCCTGCCCGACGAATGGTTCGACCTCATCGACCCCGACGACGTCGAGCTGCCGCCGAGCTTCGCCGACACGCTTATCGGCAAGCCGCCGGTGCAAAGCAACTACGCGACATACTGGTCCACATCGTCGTTCGACAACGACCAGTGGCGCAAGCTCATCGCCATCTACTGGGGCTACGTCGCGATGATCGATTTCGAGATCGGCCGCATCATGGACGTGGTGCGCGAACTGGGGCTCTGGGACGAAACGGCCATGTTCTTCTGCGCCGACCACGGCGAATTCACCGGCGCGCACCGGCTCAACGACAAAGGCCCCGCGATGTACGACGACATCTACCGCATCCCCTTCATCGCCCGCATCCCCGGCGTCACCCATGGCGGCACCTGCAGCGCATACGTGTCGCTGCTCGATATTCCGGCGACGATGATGGACATAGCCGGCATCGATCCGGCCAAGGTCGAGGACGGCGAATCAGTCATGGGCCTTGCCGCCGGCGGCAGCCAGAAAGGGTGGCGCCAGAACATCGTCTGCGAATTCCACGGGCTGCATTTCCCGCTCCAGCAGCGCATGCTGCGCACCGACGACTACAAGCTGGTCGTGTCGCACGAGTCGATGAACGAGCTCTACGACTTGAAGCGCGATCCGTACGAGCTCAACAACGTCTATACGGCGCCCGCCTACGACGACGTGCGCCGGAGCATGGCCGCCGAACTCTACCGGCAGCTTGTCGAGCGCGGCGACAGTTCGTTCGCCAAATGGATGGCGGCGATGACCGATTTCGACGTGCCGCTGTCCAATACCGCCAAGTCCGATTGGGACGACATCGCCCGATAGGCCCCAACGGACACCGAACCCAGGAGAACGCCATGACGATACTCGCCTCCGATGCCGCACAGGTGCGGGCGTGCGCCGAACCGGGCCCCTTGGCCCGGCGGCGGCTGCCCTTTTCCGTGGTGGCCAAGCCATCCGGCGCCGCATGCAATCTTGATTGCCAGTACTGCTTCTTCCTGTCCAAGGAGCTGCTCTACGACGTCCCCAGCCAGCAGATGGACGAAGCGACGCTGGAACGCTACATCGCCGAATACCTTGCAGCCAGCCCCGACGGCGACGTGACGATGCTGTGGCAGGGCGGCGAGCCCACGCTGCGCGGGCTGCCCTTCTACCGCCGCGTCGTCGAGCTGTGCGAAACCTACCGCAGGAAGGGGCAGCGCGTCCTGCATGCGCTGCAGACGAACGGCACCCTGATCGACGACGACTGGGGTGCGTTCCTGCGCGAGCATGACGTGCTGGTCGGCGTTTCCATCGACGGGCCGCGAGATTGCCATGACGCCTACCGCCTCAACCGTGCGGGGCGTGGCACCCATGCGATGGCGGTGCGCGGATGGCGTACGCTGCAGCGCCACGGCGTACGCTGCAACGTGCTGTGCACGGTGCATCATGCCAACGAGAATCGCGGCCGCGACGTCTACCGTTACCTGCGTGACGAGCTGGGCGCGCAATACGTGCAGTTCATCCCCATCGTCGAACGCGCCGAAGAGGCTGACCTGCAGCGCGCCGAACACGGAGGCTGGCGCAAGACGGGCGGCTTGCTCTACCGTCAGGCGGGCCATGCCGTGACGTCGCGGTCCGCGGATCCTTCCCGGTACGGGCAGTTCCTCAACGACGTGTTCGACGAATGGATTGCGCAGGATGTCGGCCATGTGTTCGTACAGGATTTCGACGCAGCCCTCGGCGCCATGTTCGGCCAGTATCCGGTATGCGTCCATGCCCCGGAATGCGGCACGAACATGGCGATGGAATTCAACGGCGACGTCTACGCCTGCGACCACTGGGTCGAGCCTGATTGGCTGGTGGGGAATATCGCCGACAGCGATTTCCATACGCTGGCCCATACGTCCACGATGCGCGCGTTCGGCCGCAAGAAGCGTGTGGAGCTGACGGCCCAATGCCGGGCATGCCCCTTCCTGCGCATGTGCAATGGAGGCTGCCCCAAAGACCGTTTCGCGAAGTCGGGCGACGGCGAGGACGGGCAAAGCTACCTGTGCCCCGGATACCGGCGGTTCTTCGGCCATATCCGGCCCGACATCGTCGCCATGGCGCGGCTGCTGCGCGCCGGACGCCCCGCCAGCGACATCATGGATCCCGCAACGCGGCGCCGTCTGCGCCCCGCCGCCGCATGCACCGCGCAGCCGGACGGAAAGGAAAGGCAATGACTGCAACGCTCATCACCAGCCTGCTGATCGGGCTGGCCGTCGGCATCGTCGTCGGGGCGCTGGGCGCGGGAGGCGGCATCCTGTCGGTTCCGGTGCTCGTCTATCTGCTTGGGCAGGAGCCCCATGCGGCATCGGCCGGCTCGCTGGTCATCGTCGGGCTGACGGCATTGGTCTCGTTGATTCCGCGCGCACGCGAAGGGCACGTCCAGTGGCGGGATGGACTGGTATTCGGCGCGCTCTCCTGCGTCGGCACCGTCATCGGCTCAAGGCTGTCCGCATTGGTCGACGCGAAGCTGCTGATGACGCTCTTCAGCGTTCTGCTCGTAGCGGTCGGCGTGCTGATGCTGCGCAAGGCCATAAGGAAAAGGAACGCCGAAAAGGCGCTGGACGGCGTGGCTGACCGGCACGCCGAACGGCAATCGGACGAAGGCGCCGACGCGCGGCGGCGCCGTACGCAGCGAGGCGCACACGGCATATGGCTGTTGATAGGGTGCTCCACGGCAACCGGATTGCTTACCGGGTTCTTCGGCGTAGGCGGCGGCTTCGCCGTCGTGCCGATGCTGGTGCTGGCGATGGGGTTCACGATGCGCGAGGCCTCGTCGACGTCGCTGCTCGTCATGATCATCTCCTCGGCGGTGGGCCTGATTTCCCGAATCGGCACGCCGGTGACGATGGACTGGACCGTCGTGCTGGCATTCGCCGCGGCGTCGATGGCCGGCGGCCTGATTGGCGCCCCCGCCTCGACGAAGGTCAAGGAAACGACGCTGACGACCATCTTCGGCATCCTGCTGCTTGCAGTCGCTGCCGGCACGTTCATTTCGAATGCCATATAGCGGCATCCCGCGAACGCGCCGGCAACCAGATATCCGTGCGCTTTCAGGCAAAGCAAAAGGCCCCCGCCGTCCAGGCGGGAGCCTTTTGCATAAGCGGGAATGCCGCTACTTCATCAGATTGCGCAGTACGTACTGCAGGATGCCGCCATTGCGGTAGTAGTCGGCTTCGCCCGGCGTATCGATGCGCACGACGGCATCGAACTCGACATGTGAGCCGTCGGCCTTCGCCGCCGAAACGTGCACCGTTTCCGGAATGCCGGCCTGCGGATCGTTGAACGCCTCAATGCCCTCGATATCGAACGTTTCGGTGCCGTCGAGGCCAAGGGACTGCGCGCTTTCGCCCTGTGGGAACTGCAGCGGCAGCACGCCCATGCCGATGAGGTTCGAACGGTGGATGCGTTCGAAGCTTTCGGTGATGACGGCCTTGACGCCGAGCATCGCCGTGCCCTTGGCCGCCCAGTCGCGCGAGGAACCGGTGCCGTATTCCTTGCCGGCGAGCACGACGAGCGGCACGCCGTTGTCGATGTAGTCGCGCGACGCTTCGAAGATCGTCGTCGGCTGGCCGGTCAGGAAGTCGTAGGTATAGCCGCCGCTGACCTGCTCTTCGCCAACCGACGTGAGCAGCAGGTTCTTCAGGCGGATGTTGCCGAACGTGCCACGCACCATCACTTCATGGTTGCCGCGCCGCGAACCGTAGGAATTGAAGTCCTTCGGCTCGACGCCGCGCTCGACGAGGTACTGCCCGGCAGGCGACGACGCCTTGAACGCGCCCGCGGGCGAGATATGGTCGGTCGTCACCGAGTCGGACAGCAGCGCCAGCACGCGGGCGCCGTGGATGTCCTCCACCGGCGCCGGTTCGGCGGTCATGCCGTCGAAGAACGTCTGCTTGCGCACGTACGTCGAATCCGGATTCCACGCGAACAGTTCGCCGGCCGGGACCTTGAGCCCCTTCCAGCGCTCGTCGCCGTCGAATACGCTCGCGTAGTCCTCGGTGAACATGTCGCGGTCGACGTTCGCGGCGACGACGTCGGCGACCTCGCCGTTCGTCGGCCAGATGTCGCGCAGGAACACGTCGTTGCCGTCGGCATCGGCACCCAGCGGCTGGGTCTCGAAATCGAAATCCATCGTGCCGGCGAGCGCGTAGGCGATGACGAGCGGCGGCGAAGCCAGGTAGTTCATCTTGACGTCCGGCGAGATGCGCCCTTCGAAATTGCGGTTGCCGGACAGCACGGCCGTCACCGTCAGGTCGTTGTCGTTGATGGCCTGCGAGATTTCCGGCAGCAGCGGCCCGGAGTTGCCGATGCAGGTGGCGCAGCCGAAGCCGACGAGATTGAAGCCCAGCTTGTCGAGATCGTCCTGCAGGCCGGCTTTCTTCAGGTAGTCGGCGACGACCTGGGAGCCGGGGGCCAGCGACGTCTTGACCCACGGCTTGGGGGAAAGCCCCTTGGCGACGGCGTTGCGCGCGATCAGGCCGGCGGCGATCATGACCGACGGGTTCGACGTGTTCGTGCAGGACGTAATCGACGCGATGGCGACGTCGCCGTTCTTGAGCTCGAAGTCGCCGCGGAAGCTTGTCGAAACGGCAACCGGGTCGTAGACGGTCTGCTCGGTGACGTAGCCCGGCAGCGTCTCCTCATACGACTTCTTGGCGTCGGCGAGCGTGATGCGGTCCTGCGGGCGCTTCGGGCCGGCGATGGACGGCACGACCGTCGACAGGTCGAGCTCGAGGTATTCGGAATACCGCGGCTCGACATAATCCGGATCGGCCGGGTCATGCCAGAGCTTGTTGGCCTTCGCGTAGGCTTCGACCAGCGCGATGTGCTCTTCGGAGCGGCCGGTCAGGCGCAGGTAGTCGAGCGTGACGCCGTCGATCGGGAAGATGCCGCAGGTCGAGCCGAATTCGGGGCTCATGTTGCCGATCGTGGCGCGGTTGGCGAGCGGGATGTTGGCGATGCCGTCGCCGTAGAATTCGACGAACTTGCCGACGACGCCGTGCTGGCGCAGCATGTCGGTAATCGTGAGCACGACGTCGGTGGCGGTGACGCCTTCGGGGATCGCGCCCTTGAGCTTGAACCCGACGACACGCGGCACGAGCATCGAGATCGGCTGGCCGAGCATGGCGGCTTCGGCTTCGATGCCGCCGACGCCCCAGCCGAGCACGCCCAGGCCGTTGACGGTGGTGGTGTGCGAATCGGTGCCGACGCACGAATCGAGGTAGGCCAGCGTGTTGCCGGTGCCCAGGCCCGACGCGCCGGCGGCCTTTTCCATGACGACCTGCGCTAGGTATTCGATGTTGACCTGGTGGATGATGCCGGTTCCCGGCGGCACGACGCGGAAGTTCTCGAACGCCTGCTGGCCCCAGCGCAGGAACTGGTAGCGTTCGCCGTTGCGTTCGTATTCGATGTCCATGTTCTGCTCGAC
Organism: Bifidobacterium sp. LH_450; assembly: GCF_056356715.1. NCBI lineage: Bacteria > Bacillati > Actinomycetota > Actinomycetes > Bifidobacteriales > Bifidobacteriaceae > Bifidobacterium > Bifidobacterium sp. LH_450. The sequence continues at coordinate 433,189 of NZ_JBKEUU010000001.1, forward strand.
CGCGTCCGGCACGCCGTACTTGTCGATCTGCACCGAATGGTCGATGATCATGTCGGACTGGACCTGCGGGTTGATGACCTCCGGGTTGCCGCCAAGCGCCTTGACGGCGTCGCGCATCGTGGCAAGGTCGACCACGCATGGCACGCCGGTGAAGTCCTGCATGACGACGCGCGAAGGGGTGAACTGGATTTCCTCGCTGGGGTCGGCAGCCGGATCCCAGTCCAGCAACGCCTTGACGTGCGCGTCGGTGATATTGGCGCCGTCCTCGTTGCGCACGAGGTTCTCGACGAGCACCTTGAGCGAGTACGGAAGATGGTCGATGCCTTCCAGGTCGGCGATGCGGTAGTAGTCGTAGGACGACTCGCCAACGGCAAGCGTATCCAGTTGTGTGTCGCGCAAGGACATGCAGTCTCCTTCGGTCATGGTGCTGTGCGCCTCGGCGGCGCCGGGACTCCCCTTCGAAGGATACTTCGTCCCTTGGCTAGCCCTTTTTGCCGCGCTTGACATATGAGACGAGCCGCTCGGCCGGCGGAATCAGCCGCGGCACAAGCCACAGGCACAGCGCGTACAGCGCCGCCGCGACGGCAAAGGCGGCCAGCGACGCCCACGCGGCCGGGCCAGAGGGAATCTCGATGGCGAAGAACCGCGCAACGAACGTGATCAGCGCGCCGGCGACGCCGATGGCGGCGAAGGCGGCGACGAGCAGCCCGCGCCACGAGCGCAGCGGCCGCGCCACCCTGGCCAGCACGGCCACCCCCATGAAGAACAGGATCATCGCGCATACGCTGCGCAGCTGCGTCAGCTCGGCGGCGTTGCGTTCGACGTTCCATCCCAGTTCATGCGGCACGAACCATGCGGCGAACAGCACCGAGGCGGCTGTGGCGATGCCGCATGGCAAGGCGAACGCGAAGACGCGCCGCAGGAAGCCGGGCATGTACCGGCGGGTATTCGGCGCCAGCGCCAGGATGAAGGCCGGGGCGCCGATCGTCAGCGCGCCGATGTAGGTGATGTGGCGCGGCAGGTAGGGGTATGGAATGGCCATCAGCACGACGCCGAACGAAATGAGCGCCGAATAGACCGTCTTGACGAGGAACAGGCTGGCGACGCGTTCCATGTTGGCCATGACCTGGCGGCCGCGCGCGACGACGTCCGGCAAGTGCGAGAACTTCGAGTCGACGAGCACCACTTCGGCCACGGCTTTCGTCGCCGGCGCGGCGTTGCCCATCGCGATGCCCAGGTCGGCCTCCTTGAGCGCAAGGGCGTCGTTGACGCCGTCGCCGGTCATCGCCACCGTATGCTTGCCCAGATGCAGTGCCTCGACGATGGCCTTCTTCTGGTCCGGCAGCACGCGGCCGAGGACGTCGACGTCCTCAAGCGTCTTCGCCATTTCGTTGAGGTCGTCGGGCAGCTCGCGCGCGTCCATCGCGCGCACCGGGCGCATGCCGGTCAGGTGGACCTTGCGCGCGATGGCGGCGACCGTCACCGGGTTGTCGCCGGAAATGACGCGGCAGCGCACGCCCTGTTCGCGGAACCATGCCAGTGTCGGCGCCGCATCGGGCCGTACATGCTCCGAACACAGCACCAGCGCGACCGGACAGGCTGCCGGATTGATGGCAGGCGCATCGCTCCACGCGCCGCTGGCCTTGTGGCCGTCGCCGGCGGCGAAGGCGAGCAGCAGCACGCGGCTTCCCTTGGCCGCATACGCGTTGATGCGCTCCAGCAGCGCGCCAGTGGCAGCGCGCCCGGCGGCATCATGGCGCTCCAGCGCGGCGAGCATCACCTCCGGCGCGCCCATATACCATTCGCCGCGCGCAGTGCCGAACCGCTGGGCGACATAGGCTACGGCGCTCCATTTGCGCGAGCTGGAGAACGGCACGCGGGCATGCACCCCCTCGTCCCCCTCCCCGCTCGGCGCATAGCCATGCGCGCCCAGTGCGTGGACGATGGCGGCGCCGGTGCCGTTGGGCTGAGGCTCGTCGGCGATGTCGTAGAGCGCCTGGCGCACCGCCTTCAGGGATACGGGCGCATCCGGCAGCATGCGCAGATCGTCGAATTCGATGCCGCCATCGGTGATCGTGCCCGTCTTGTCGAGATTGAGCGCATCGACCCTGGCCAGCGTCTCCACCGAATCAAGGTCCTGCACCAGCGTGTTCTTGCGCGCAAGCCGTATCGCGGCGAGCGCGAAGTTGAGCGACGTGAGCAGCACCAGCCCTTCCGGAATCATGCCGACGACGCCCGATACCGACGAGATGACGGCCTGGCGCCAGGCGCCGGTGGCAATCGCGGCGTTCCAGCCGCCGACCGTCTTCATCTGCGTCCACACCAGCAGGATGCACAGCGGCACGACCAGGAAGGTCATGAACTTCAGGATGACGTTGATGCCGTGGTTGAGGTCGGAGACGGTCTTCTTGTACACCCGCGCCTGGGCGGTCAGCCGGGCCGCGTAGCTGTGCGCGCCCACCGCCATCACCTCCACGAGGGCCAGGCCCGACACGACGCTGGCGCCCGAATACACCGGATCCCCTTCGCGCTTGCGCACCGTGCGCGATTCGCCGGTGAGCATCGATTCGTCGAGTTCCAGGCCCCAGGAATGCAGCACGGTGCCGTCCGCCGGCACCTGTTCGCCGGTGCGCAGCCATAGCAGGTCGCCCAGCACGATGCCGCCATGGCCGATGGCGACGTTCCGGCCGTCGCGGCGGACCAGATAGTCGCTGGCCACGAGGATGGACAGGCGGTCCAGCGTGCGCTTGGCGCGCAATTCGGTCGCCACGCCGATGCCGGTGTTGATGATGATGACGAACCCGAAGACCGCGTCCTTCCAGGAACCGGCGAGCAGCACCAGCGCCATGGCCGTCAGGATGATGCCGTTGAACAGCGTGAAGACGTTCGAGCGCAGTATGGCGCCCAGCGACCGCGACGGCGATGCCTTGACCTCGTTGGATTCGCCCGCCTGCACGCGTTGCGCGACCTGCGTGTCGTTCAGGCCCCGTTCGTCTACTGGCGGCATTTGCTCGGTTGCGCTCATGCCCACCAGCCTAGCGGAAAATGCGGCATCCGCGACGGATTTTCATGCAAAATGCGGCGTAAATCATCCTCGAGGCGTAGAAGGCCCGGGCGTCGAATCTCAGGAATATCCGTTCAGCCGTGCGTTGGCTGCGGCGCTGCAGTCGACGTCGATGGCGCGGGCATGGGGTTCGTCGCGCACGATGGCGTCCACGGCGTCGGCAACCGGCTGCGCGCCGGCGGCATCCGAGACCGCGAGCGTGGCGGCATACAGCGTGGCGTCGGGCAGCGCCGCGCCCGGATCGAGCAGCGCGACGGCGATGCCTGCTTCTCGGGCGCCCTGCAGCGCAGACGTCCATGCCTCGCCATCGGCGCCCTCCATGTCCAACCCGTCGATGATGACCAGGTGGACGCGCCGGTCGATGAATCCCTGCACGGCGTCCATCGCCGCGCGCTGCGTGTCCAAGGCCGCCGGCGCCGCGTACAGCCCGGCCATGCCGGCTGCCTGCAAGCCGCGCAGCACGGCGCTGGCGTCGGCCGCGGCATCCGAGGCGCCGGACGCCTGCACGATGCCCACGGCAATGCGCGCCCCCTGCACGCTGTCATGCTCGGGGCTGGCGGCCACGCTTTGCGTGTCGCCTACCGCCGCGCCCTGCGGCACGCAGCCCCAGCACCCGGCCGCCAGCGCAAGCGCCAACGCCGCCACGAGCGCCGCTTTCAGAGCCCTAGCGGGTAAACAGGGCGACGGTTTCCACATGGTGGGTCATCGGATAGATGTCGAATGCGCGGATCGACCGCAGCCGGTAGCCCAGCCCCGTCAGCGTGGCGGCATCGCGCGCCAGGCTGGCCGGGTCGCAGGCGACGTAGACGACGGCAGACGCGCCGCTGCCGGCGATCTGGCGGCATACGCGGGCCTTGGCGCCGGCGCGCGGCGGGTCGAGGACGACGACGTCCGGCCGGGCAAGCGGCGCGGGCACCTTCGCCAGCGCCTTCGCCACGTCCGAACAGCGAGCCGTGACGTTGCCCAGCCCGGCCTGGCGAAGGTTGCGTTCGGCATTGCGGGCAGCCTGCGGCGCGCCTTCGACGGCCAGCACCTTCGCGTCCTGGCATGCGAGCGTAGCCAGCGGCAGCGTAAAGAGCCCCGAACCGGAGTACAGGTCCCAGATTGCCGCTTCCCGCTTGCCGTCCAGGGCCTGCCGCACCAGCGAGAGCACATATTGGGGCAGCCGCATCGGCGCCATGCGGTGCATCTGCCAGAAGCCGGCCGCGTTCACGCGGTAGGAGAAGCGCGTGCCGTCCAGCTCGACGGTTTCGTGCAGCGTCCTGGAGCCGGCACGCAGCTCGCCGTCGGCGAGCACCGCGAAGTCGTCGCCGACGGCGGCAAGCAGCTGCGCGGCATCAGCGGCGGACGTATCCAGCGTGCGCGGTTCCGGCACGGCGATGCGGATCTGGCAGCCCGGCCGCCACCCCCCGTTCCATACGCCGGCATGTTCGGCGACGGCCAGCAGCGCACGGCTGGCCAGCGGCATTGTGTCAATCGGCACGCGCACGTGGGTGCCGCGGCGGCGCATCGACGGCTTGCCGTCGGCGTCGGCGATCATTTCGATGCGCGTGCGCCAGTTGAGGCCTCCCAGCGCCTCGTCGCCGGCGATGCGCTCCACCGGCACCTCGACGTCGAGATGGCCCAGACGCGCCATCTGTTCATGCACGATGGCCGATTTCCACTCCAGCTGCCCCGCAAGCGAGACATGCACGAGGTCGGCCCCGCCGGCGCCCCCGCCCATGGCCAGGGGACCGGCCAGCGGCCACGCGGGCTCGGCCCGGTAAGGCGACGGTTCCAGCACCTCGGCCACTTCGCCGGTCCAGAACCGCTCGTCGCGGTCATGGGGTTCGTCCAGCGTCACGCGCACCAGTTCGCCGGGCAGCGCGAAGCGTACGAATACGACGCGCCCGTCGATGTGCGCCACGCAGCGTCCCTGGTCGGCGAACCGTTCAATCCGTACCGTTGCTTGCATTATGCGAGATTCACTCCCCCTGCGGTCCGGCTTCCTGCGTATGCGCGGCATCGTCCGGACCGTCCTGCCGCATCGCCTTTTCCATGAGCCTGTGCCGGTGCATCGGGTCGGCGACGATCAGGTAGGACACCCATATCGCCAGCGCCCAGAACGGTATGCCCATCAGCAGGCGCGCCGTGCCAAGCCATCCCACCGCGTTGGCCAGGTACAGCGGCACCTGCACGACGAGCCGCAACGCGAACACGCCGATCCACAGCCAGGTAATCGTCGCGTACGCCCGGTAGAGCTCCTTGTCGCAGCGCCATCCGTTGAGCCACGCGCGGAAATGCTCGGTCGGCAGCGTCCTGATGAACTCGATGAGGAAGCCCAGCCCGGGCACCTTCGCCGCCAGCGACGCCAGCAGCAGCACGATGTACCCGGCATTCGTCAGGAAGCCGAACATGTAGTAGTTGCGCGCCTCATTGCTCTTCCATGCCCAGACCAGGCAGATGGCGACGGCCAGCAGGCCGCTCAGGGCGCCCATGACGCTCTGGCGCTGGCACAGGCGCACGATGACCTGCAGCACGGCGAGCGCCGCGGATACCTCGATCGTGAGCGTGAGGTTGGAGGTGACGACGAACAGCACGACGAACACGACGCCGGGCAGCATCGATTCGACGACGCCGCGAGGGCCGCCTATCGCCGCGATGACGGAGAAATCGTCGCCGGCCGCCAGGGCCGACAGCCCCTTCCTGGGCTGGCTTTGCGTTGGTGAAGCCTGTCCTGCCAAGTCACCGGACTTCCGAGAACATCGGGCCGCGCGACAGCGTGGTCTTCGTTTCCGTTTCATGCTCCGGCGTCAGCGGGCCTTCCGGCCTGGACGGCGCCTGGGCCTTGCCGCCCTCCTGGGGCTGGCCAGAAGCGGCGGCCGCCTCGGCCTTGCGCTCGGCGGGCGTCTTCGGGGCATGCATCGGGATGAGGTCGCGCGGGGCGAGCGGTTCGTCGCCGCGCTCGACGACGATGTCGGCGAAGAAGTCGTTGAGCTTGGCGGCTTCGTCGCTGTCGGGGTCGCTCGCGGCATTGCCCGAGAAGATGCCGCGCAGCATCCAGCGCGGGCCGTCGACGCCGACGATGCGGGTCATGACGGTGTTGCCGCTCTTGACCTTGACCGGCAGCATCACTTCGGCGCCGAACACGCCGGCGACTTCGGTGGCCGACGGGTTGGCTTCCAGCAGGTCGGCGCGCACGTCGTCCCACAGGCCCATCGTCTTGGGGGCCGCGAACGCCTCGACCTCGACGCTGGAGCTGCCCAGCGTCATCGTCGTGCCGAGCACTTCATGGGAAGCGCGGCTGGCCTTGACGCGGAACGTCGTCTCCTTGAGGAACGGCAGGTAGTAGGAACCCAGCGAAAGGTACTCGTCGTAGTCCGGAACCGCTTCGTCGTCGACGTCCCACGGGCCGACGTCGATGCCGCGCCCTTCGTATTCCATCGAGACTTCGACTGCGCCGTCATCCTGCCCCGCATCGTCGGTTTCCCGCGCTGCAAGCGCGGCATCCCGTTCGGCGTCCTGCCCGGTTTCACGCGCGACTTCGAGCGCCTCGTCCTTGACGGCGTCGTCGCCCGCTTCCTGCGCTTCCTTGGCGGCCTTCTTCTTCCTGCCGAACAGACCCATGACTACCTCGTTTCGATTTGGTTGGCAAAACACAACTGTGCTAAGGGTAGCACCGCCGCCCCAACCTCTATGGGGCGTCCCGCTATTCGGCACGCAAAACGGCCGCCGCGTACAGCGGCGGCCTTCATCGGCGCGACGCGGCAATCAGCTGACAGCGGCGTCCATGCGCTCAGTACGCGTAGGTGATCGTCAGCGGCGCATGGTCCGACCAGCGCGAATACCAGTGGGCGGTGCGGTCGATGTCGAACGACTGCGCGGTGGCCGCGATGCCCGGCGTAGCGAACTGGTAGTCGATGCGCCAGCCCGCATTGTCCTCGTAGGCGTGGCCGCGCGGCGTCCACCAGGTATAGGGCCCCTGCACGTCGCCGGCAAGCTTTCGCGTGACGTCCACGTAGTGCAGGTCGTCGATCATGCGCGTGATGTATTCGCGCTCGCGCGGGGTGAAGCCGTTCGACTCGGCGTTGGCCTGCGCGTCCTTGATGTCCAGCGACGTGTGCGCGATGTTGAAGTCGCCGGCGACGACCACCTGGTTGCCGCCGTCGGCGGCCGCGTCGGACAGCTCCTTCATGCGCACCATGACGGCGTCGAGGAAGCGGAACTTCTGGCTCATCTTTTCCGGGGAATCGATTTGCCCGGCATGGTCGTAGATGCACGCCACCGTCAGGGGCTTGCCGTCCGCAAGCTTGACGTCGGCCTCGATCCAGCGGCCGGTATCGACCGGCGCCTCATCGAGGTGCGGCATGCCGTAGCGCTTGGCCGTCACCTCGAAGTCGGTGACGATGGCCACGCCGGCACGCCCCTTGATGTCGCTGACCTGGTCGAGCGTGCCCAGGCCGGCCGGCGAGGCGATCTTGCCCTTGTCGGCATAGTCCTTGGCGTAGTTGGCGAAGAAGCCGTCGATGATGTCCTGCGGCGCGCGCAGCTCCTGCAGGCACATGATGTCGGGAAGATGGTTCTGCACCCACTTTTCGAAGCCCTTGCGCTCCGAGGCGCGGATGCCGTTCAGATTCGAAGTAGTGATGGTAAACGTCATAGCCCCCAGCCTACGCCGTTCGCAGGGCGCCAGGTTGCGCCAGAAGAAAACAGCGGGCCCTCCCCGCCGTGGGGAGGGCCCGCTGCCGCCGCAACACGCGGGGGACGCACGCGGACGGGACCTTCTGGCATGGGCGTCGCCAGCGATGCAGGCCCCGGGGGCTACAGGTCGAGGCCCAGTTCGAGCTTGCCGCCCGGAATGGCGTCCAGCAGGTCCTTCGTGTACTGCTGCTTGGGGTCGTTGAACACCTCGTCGGTCGTGCCATGCTCGACGAGCCGGCCATGCTGCATGACGACGACGTCGTCGGCGATCTGGCGGACGACGGCGAGGTCGTGCGTGATGAACAGGTAGCTCAGCCCCTGTTCGGCCTGCAGGTCGTTGAGCAGCTGGAGGACCTGGTCCTGCACGAGCACGTCGAGCGCGGACACCGCTTCATCGCATACGATGACGTCCGGGTTGAGCGCCATGGCGCGCGCGATGGCGATGCGCTGGCGCTGGCCGCCGGACAGCTCGTTCGGATAGCGCTGCATGACCGATTCGGGCAGCTCGACCATGTCGAGCAGTTCGCGCACGCGTGCCGCCCGGCTCTTCTTGTCGCCGATCTTGTGGATGCGCAGGGGCTCCTCGATCGAACGGAAAATCGAATACATCGGGTCGAGCGAGCCATAGGGATTCTGGAATACCGGCTGCACATGGCGGCGGAAGTCCAGCAGGCTCTTGCCCTTGAACTGCGCGATGTCCTTGCCGTCGTAGAGCACCTTGCCGGACGTGGGCTGCAGGAGCTTGAGGCACATGTTGGCGACGGTGGACTTGCCGGATCCGGATTCGCCGACGATGGCCAGCGTGGTGCCGCGCTTGAGCTTGAAGCTCACGTCGTCGACGGCCTTGAACAGCTCTTTCTTGCCAGGCAGCTTGAATTCCTTCGTCAGGTGCTCGACGTCGATGATCGTTTCGTTGTGCTCGAGCTTGCCCTCGTCGACGCGGTGCTCCATTTCCACCGTGTCCTCTTCGCCGCGCTTCTTCGCGGAGATGATCCGCTGGGAGGCCAGCGACGGCGCTGCTGCCACGAGGCGCTTCGTATAGGGGTGCTGCGGATGCTGGAGTACCTCGAGCGACGGGCCCGATTCGACGACGCGGCCCTTGTACATGACGACGATATGCTGCGCGCGTTCGGCGGCAAGGCCCAGGTCGTGCGTGATGAACAGCACGGCCGTGCCGAGCGAATCGGTGAGCATCTGCAGGTGGTCGAGGATCTTCTTCTGCACCGTCACGTCCAGCGCGCTGGTGGGTTCGTCGGCGATGAGCAGTTCCGGCCGGCAGGCCAGGCCGATGGCGATCAGCGCGCGCTGGCGCATGCCGCCCGAGAACTCATGGGGGTACTGGCGTGCGCGGGTCGCCGCGTCGGGCAGCCCGGCTTCGTTCAGCAGGCCGGCGATGCGGTCGGTCATGTCCGAACCGGTCACGTACTTCTTGGCGATGTACCATGCCTGGTCGTCCTTGACGCCGGACTTGATCAGGTCGCTGGCCACGCGCCAGCGCGTTTCCGAACCGGCCACCCAGTCCTCGCGGAAGTAGGCCATGCGCTTTTCCAGCTTCGTGCCGGTGACTCCCGCCTCGACCAGCGCCTTTTCAGCCGCTTCCAGCAGCGCCGGCAGCTCGCGGGAACCGATGAACGTTTCGTCGCCTTCCGACTTGACCGTCACGTCGCTGCCGGCAAGAGCCTTGGAAAGCTTCGAGCGCTTTTCATGCGACACGTCCATGTTGTTGGCGACGAGCGCTTCCTTGACCTGCGTGCCGATACGCCACACCGGGTTGAGGTTGCTCATCGGGTCCTGCGGGACGAGGCCCATCTTGCTGCCGCGGACCTTCGTGAACTCCTTCTGCGTGAAATGGGAGATTTCCTCCCCCTCCAGCTTGATGGAGCCGCCGACGACGTGCCCGGTGCCCGGCAGCAGGCCAAGGCATGCCATGGCCGACGTGGACTTGCCGGAGCCGGATTCGCCGACGATGGCGACCCACTGGCCCGGATAGACGCTGAACGAGGAGTCGCGCACGGCGTGGATCGGCTTGCCCTCGTCGGAGGTGAAGTCCACCTGGAGATCCTTGACTTCCAGCAGCGGGCCATGTTCCAGCTGCTGGGCGTGCATCGTTTCGGAAGCCGATGGAGCCTCCTGGTTGTCGCTGGCTGCGGGGGCAGCCGCCTGCGTATTGTGTGCCATTGCTTCGTTCCTCTTCCTCACGCGGTCCTGCTCTTCGGGTCAAGCGCATCCTTGACCGCGTCGCCCATCATGATGAAGGCGAGCACGGTGATGGCCAGGGCCATCGACGGGTAGAACAGCACCATCGGGTCGGTGCGCAAAAGCGTCTGCGCGTTGGAGATGTCGCCGCCCCAGCTCACCGTCGTCGTCGGCAGGCCGATGCCCAGGAAGCTCAGCGTGGCCTCGGACACGATGTAGGAGCCCAGCGACGTCGTGGCGATGACGATGATCGGTGCCAGCGAATTGGGCAGGATGTGGCGGAACAGGTTGCGCATCGGCGTCGAGCCCAGGGCCGTCGACGCGGTGTTGAATTCGAGGTTCTTGCTGGAGAGCACGGCCCCTCGCGCGATGCGCGCCGTCGAGACCCATCCGAAGAGGGCGAGCACGAGCACGACCTTCCAGATCGATCCGGTAGTGCGGAACATCTGGAGCACGACGATGGCGCCGAGCAGCATCGGGATGGCCATGAAGATGTCGACGATGCGGCTGAGCACGGAATCCACCCATCCGCCCAGGAAGCCGGCGATGGCGCCGATCAGCGTGCCGACGGCGACGACGATCAGCGTCGTGAGGATGCCGACGGACAGCGACGTGCGCGTGCCGTACACCACGCGGGCGTAGACGTCGCAGCCCTGCAGGTCGAAGCCGAACGGATGGCCGGCGCCGGCCGGATCCAGCGAACGCTCCAGCGTGCAGTAGTTCGGGTCTTCCTTCGTGAAGACGCCCGGGAACAGGGCAACGAAGACGATGAAGACGATCAGGATGCCCGAGATGATGAAGAGCGGGTTCTTGCGCAGCGTACGCCACGCGTCGGCCCACATGCTGGTCGCCGGGGCGCCCTCGTCGACGGAATCGACCTGGTGCAGCGGCGTCTCCTCGAGATCCGCCACGTAGCGTTCCTGGCCCGGCAGCGTTTCAATAGCCTGGAGTTTCTGTGTCATGACTTTTCCACTCACCTCACGCGTAACGGATACGCGGATCGAGCGCCGCGTACAGCATGTCGACGACCAGGTTGCACACCACGAACACCAGCGTCAGCAGCGTGACGACGGAAACGACCGTGTTCGCTTCGCCCTTGAGGATGCTCTGGTAGGTGAGGTAGCCGATGCCGTGGATGTTGAAGATCTGCTCGGTGATCATGGCGCCGCCCATCAGCGCGCCGAGATCCTGGCCCAGGTAGGTGACGACCGGGATGAGCGAATTGCGCAGGATGTGGCGGAACGTCACCTTCGTGTTGCTCATGCCCTTGGCCCGCGCGGTGCGCACGTAGTCCTGGGCGATGTTGGTGGAGATTTCCGAACGCGACAGGCGGATGATGTAGGCCATCGATACGGACCCCAGCACCATTGCCGGCATCAGCAGGTCGAAGAAGCCCGGGTTGGAGCCGGCCGTCACCGGGAACCAGCGCAGCTTGACGCCGAGGAAGTACTGGCCGACGAAGCCGGTGACGAACGTCGGCACCGAAATGAGCAGCAGGGAGACGATCAGGATGACGCTGTCGTACCACTTGCCCTTCTTCAGGCCGGAAATCGCGCCGAAGACCACGCCGAAAATCGCCTCGAAGCAGAACGCCATCAGCGCCAGCTTGATCGTCACCGGGAACGCGCGGGCGATTTCGTTGATGACGGGCTGGCCGGCGAACGTGTTGCCGAAGTCCAGCGTCAGCGCGTTCTTGAGAAACAGCAGATACTGCACGATGAACGGTTTGTCGAGGTTATATTCTGCGCGGATCTGGGCAGCGACAGCTTCATTGACGGGCTTGTCGCCGAACATCGCCTTGACCGGGTCGCCGGGCAGGGCGAATACGAGCGCGTACACCAACAGCGTCGTACCAAGAACCACGGGGATCATCTGCAAAATACGTCGCAGAAGATACTTACCCATTGGTTGCTCCTTATTGCCATAATGACCGCTCCCCTCTCCCCTCCTTACAGCCGAGTTTCATAGGGGATCGGCATAAGGCGTGTCGGGCGGTCACGAAGTACCCCGTCAGTCTACCCCATGGGTGGAATTAAACGCGGGGGATGATGATAGGCGAGCGGAAAAATCAAGCCGTCGATCGCATCGTGGGATTTTTCCCGCTCAACCAAAACGGGAGGGGAAGGAAGCCCGGTGCTTCCTTCCCCTCCCCCTGTGTTCAGGCCTTGCCGGCTAGCGCCTTCAGTTCTTGACCAGTTCGGTGTAGACCGGGACGTTCTGCCAGTTCATCGTGAAGCCGGAGATGTCCTTCGCGGAAACGCCGGTGGCGTTCGAGTAGTACAGCGGGGTGGCAGGCAGCTGCTGGAACAGGATCTCCTCGGCCTGCTGGTACAGCTTGATGACCTCGTCGCTATTGGTGGCGGAAGCGGCCTGCGAGCACAGCTTGTCGAAGTCGGCGTTCTTGAAGTCGCCGTCGTTCGAGCCCTTGCCGTCAGCCGAAGCGGAATCATACAGCGGGTACAGGTAGTTCTGGATCGACGGATAGTCCGGCTGCCAGCCGGTACGGAACGCGCCGGTCATCTTGCGGTCGGAGATGTCGGAACGGAACTGGGAGAACGTGGCGACCGGGTTGGTGGCGACGTCGATGCCCAGCGTGTTCTTGATCGAGTTGACGATGGCGTCGTAGATCGACTTGGCGCCGCCGTCGGAGTTGTAGGAGAACGTCAGCTGGCCGTCGTACTTCGAGATCGCTTCGGCCTTGGCCCACAGCTCCTTGGCCTTGGACGCGTTGTAGGTCAGCACGTCGGAGCCGGTGAGGTCCTTCGAATAGCCTTCGATGACCGGGGAGGTGAAGTCGGTGGCGGCGGTGCCGACGCCGTTGAGCACCTTGTCGACGATGGCGTCGCGGTCGATGGCCATCGACAGCGCCTGGCGGCGGTAGTTGCCTTCCTCGGTGCCGCACACGAAGTGCTCGAGCGAGCACGGGATCGTGTAGGTCTGCAGCACTGAGCCGGCCTTGTTGTAGGCGTTGACGGAGGAATCGGACTCGAACGTCTTGGTGGCCGAGCTCGGGACCGTGTCGAGCACGTCGAGGTTGCCGGCCTGCACGTCGGCGTAGGCCGAATCGGTATCGGTATAGATCTTGAAGTCGATGCCGGGGTTCTTGGCGACGTTGTTGCCCTTGTAGTCGTCGTTCTTGGCGACCTTGATGTCGGAATCATGCGTCCAGCTGACGAACTTGTACGGGCCGTTGCCGACCGGGGATTCGCCGAACGCCTTCGGATCCTTGTAGAAGGATTCCGGCAGCGGGGAGAACGCCGAATAGCCGACCTCGACGGGGAAGACGGAATCCGGGGCGCTCAGCGAGACGGTGAAGGTGTGGTCGTCGACGACCTTGAGGCCGGCAAGCTGCTCGGTGCCGTCGAGCTTCGACGTATCCTGCAGATCGTCGTAGCCCTTGATCGCCGAGAAGAACGAGGAGTTGACCTGGGCGTTCTTGGCGTTGGCGGTATAGCTCCATGCCTTCGTGAACGATTCGGCCGTCACGTCGGTGCCGTCGGTGAACTTCCAGCCGTCCTTGAGCTTGATCGTGTATTCGGTGGCATCGTCATTCGGGGTAATCGATTCGGCGACTTCGTTCTGCGTCTTGCCGTCGGCGGTGAACGACACCAGGCGGCTGAACAGCAGGTCGACGACCTTGCCGCCGCCGGTTTCGTTGGTGTTGCCCGGAATCAGCGGATTCTGGGGTTCGGAATTGTTGGCGGTGATGTAGCCGCTATCGGCCGAAGAGCTGGACGAACCGCAGCCTGCCAGGCCCATGCCCAGCGCCGCAACGGCCGCCACAATGGCGAGCGCCTTCTTCTTCATCGTTTCTCCTAAGTGGATGGATGCTTAATGTATATGGCCGGCCAGCGGCGGCATGCAGCTTGCCGGGCCGGTGTTAACGAAAGAGCCTAAGGCTGCCCGAGGATAATACCGTCGAACCGATCCTTCGTCGAATACCCCCTATTGTGCCTCAATTCCGGTCAGCCATAAGCGTGAGCCGCATTATGGACCGATTCGGCCGTTTCTGCACGGTTTCCACACAAGATGCGCTGGCGATTCCCGTGCGGAAACAAGCCGAAAGGACCGCCCGGGCAGTGAGTCCGGGAAAGCCTTGCGCAAAAAATTACGCTGTCCATCACAATTTCATGTTACGAACATGTTAACGAACGCTGTGAATCTCACATTCCAAGAGCGAACGGCATGTCGCCGGCGTTTCCCGCAGAAGACGGCCGCCCTCAGGCCCGCGGGAAAACCCGAAAGGCTTATCGTCGGTCTTACCCGCTATTACGGCCGCCCTCAGGCCCGCGGGAAAGCCTGCTGGTAGCGGTTCTTGAGCTGTTCGATCGAAACGTGCGTATAGCGCTGCGTCGTTTTGAGCGAGGAGTGGCCCAGCATCTCCTGCACTTCGCGCAGATCGGCGCCCCCGTTGAGCATGTGCGTCGCCGCCGAATGGCGCAGCGCATGCGGGCCGATGTCCGGAACGCCCGCATCGCCGGCGTGCTGGTGCACGGCTTCGCGCACGATGCGCGGATCGATTCTGCCTCCCCGCGCGCCGAGGAACAGCGCATCGGACGGCGCATGGCTCCCCCGGCGGTCCAGTACGGGGCGCCCCTGTGCCAGGTACCGTTCGACGGCGTCGGCCGCCGGCGCCCCGAACGGCACGACGCGCATCTTCGAGCCCTTGCCAAGCACCCTCACCGTACGCGACGAGAAATCCACGTCGCCTATGTCAAGGCCGGCCAGTTCGGCGACGCGGATGCCGGTGGCATAGAGCAGCTCGAGCATCGCGCAGTCGCGCAGCGTTTCGGCATCCCGGGTCGCCGCGCGCCGCGTCTGGCGCCGCCCCAGGCGTCCGGTGGCCTGCGCCGCTTCGTCATCCGCGCCGTCCAGCAATGCAGCGGCCTGCGTTTCGTTGAGGACGGCGGGCAATGCGCTCTCGGTTTTCGGCGTCGCAAGCCTTGCCGCCGGGTTGGATTCCAGCAATCCGCGTTCGCAGCACCACGAGAAGAAGCGCCGCAGCGACACCGTCTGCCGCGCCAGCGACGTGCGGGCGACGTGCCGGGAACGCGCGCCCAGCCACCCGCGCAGGTCTTCGGTGCCGATGCCGTCCAGGGAGCCGATGCCGGCCTGGGCCAGCGAGCGCAGGCATAGCGCAACGTCGCCGCAATACGCCTTCACCGTTTGCCGGGACAATCCAAGATTCGCCCGGCAGTACCGCTCGAAACCCGCGACCGCTTCGTCTATCCATGCCATGCCGACGTCGTCTGCCATGCCTCCCATCGTAACGCCCGCCGCTTTTCCTCCCATGAGCTGGACGTTTCCAGCGCCCCGGCGCCGCTTGCGGCGATAATCGTATGCGGGCCCCATTGGGCGGCAACGGCCGCGGAAGCGCCCGGCCCAAACGGACACGAACGGAAAGAGGGAGCATCATGGCATCACAACGCGCCGATACCATCCACGCTGCGGAAGGGCCCGTGGTCGCCCGGGCGGTCGGACTGACGAAAACGTACGGCAGCGGCGACAACGAAGTGGTGGCGCTCGACCATATCGACGTCGAGTTCGAACGCGGACGCATGACCGCCATCATGGGCCCTTCCGGCTCGGGCAAGTCGACGCTGATGCACTGCATGGCGGGCCTCGATACGCCCACGTCCGGCAAGGTGTTCGTCGAGGACCTCGAGGTGTCGTCGATGGGCCAGAAGCAGCTCACCCAACTGCGCCGTAAGGAAATTGGATTCATCTTCCAGTCCTTCAACCTCGTGCCGACGCTGTCGGCCAAGGAGAACATCCTGCTGCCGCTGCAGATCGCCAAGCGGCCCATCGACCGCGCATGGTTCGACAAGGTGGTCGACGTGGTCGGGCTGGCCAACCGCCTCGACCACCGCCCCAGCCAGCTGTCGGGCGGCCAGCAGCAGCGCGTCGCCGTCGCACGCGCGATGATGGAGCAGCCGAGCGTCATCTTCGCCGACGAGCCGACCGGCAACCTCGATTCCCGCTCGAGCCGCGAAGTGCTCGGCTTCCTCAAGCAGTCCGTCCAGGAATTCGGGCAGTCGATCGTCATGGTCACGCACGACCCGCGCGCCGCCAGCTTCGCCGACCGCGTGCTCGTGCTGGCCGACGGCTCGATCACCCACGACATGGCCACGCCATCCTACGAGGAGATCCTCGAGGGGTTCGCCGAGCCGGACGACGCCGACGCAGATGCGGCCGGAACGGCCGTCGAAGCCATCGTCGAAGGCGAGGTGGCCCGTTGATCCGCATAGGCCTGCGTGACGCGCGCGCCCATCTGCGCCGCTTCGTCATGTCGATCATCGCCATCGCGCTCGGCGTGGCGTTCGTCGTCGGATCGTTCTGCTTCCGCGCGATGCTCGACAATCAGGTCGCCGACATGATGGCGACGAATTCCGATGCCGACGTCTACGTGCGCGGCGACCAGCTGCAGCGGGACGACGAGAACGACGGTGCCGTCGACGGCGACAATTCGGCCGCCTACAACGACATCAGTCCCGATCTGGTCTCCACGATCCGCGACGTCGAAGGCGTCGACGTCGCCGAGGTGAGGTACAGCATCTCGTCCGGCGTCGTGGAGGTGACGTACAGCATCTCGTCCGGCGTCGTGCTCGTCGGCCACGATGGCGAGGCCGTCTCGACGATGGCGTCGACGACGATCGCCATCGGCATCGACGACGAGAACCCGTGGCGTTCCGCGACATTGACCGAGGGACACTGGCCGGCAGACGACGGCGAGATCGCGCTCGACGAGGCCGCCGCCGAACAGTCGGGACTTAAGATCGGCGACACGACGACGCTCGTCATCGGCGGCGGCCCGACCGACGTGACGGTGACCGGTCTCTTCTCGACGTCCTCGAGCGAGGCCGGCGCCATCCTGCTGGCGATCGCCCCGTCCTACGCCGAGGGGCTCTATCAGAAGCAGGCCGACACGACCGACGTCACGTGGATTGACGTCTACGCGACGATGGACGGCACGGCGAGCAAGCAGGAACAGCAGGAACTGGCCGACCGCATCAACGCGGCGCTGCCGGCGGATGCCCATGCGGTGGCCGTCACCGGCGACGCCGTGCGCGACGACGCAACGAAGTCGACGCAGGAGCAGCTCGGCTTCATCCAGCCACTGATCCTGATCTTCGCCATCATCGCGCTGTTCGTCGGCTCGTTCATCATAGCCAACACGTTCGCGATGATCGTGCGCGACGCGATGCGCGGCTACGCGCTGCTGCGTTCGATCGGCGCCTCCCCCGCCCAGATCTTCATGACCGTCATCATCCAGGCCATCGTGCTGGGCCTGATCGGCTCCGTCATTGGCATTGCACTCGGATGGGGGCTGCTCGAGCTCATCAAGGTGGGCCTCGACGGCATGGGCATGCCGTTGAGCGGTTCGGTCACGCCGAGCGTCTCCGACATGCTGATCGGCCTCGTCGTCGGGGTGCTCGTCACGATTCTCGGTGCCACGCTGCCGGCGAAGACGGCCGCCACCGCCCCTCCGATTCAGGCGATGAACGAGACGGTCAACCCGGAGAAGCCGGTGAAGACGCGCGCCATCCTCGGCGCCGTCATGGTCGTCATCGGCGCGGCCATCTGGTATTACACCTACTGGTTCGGCACGGCCGGCAGCAATCCGACCGGCGTCGAATGGCTGGACAACCTGGCCATCGGCTGGCCACTCGGCATTGGCGCCGCGTTCACCGTGCTTGGCGTCATCGTGCTCGCCCCGGCGCTCGTCGCCCCGGCCGAAGCGGTGCTGGGCTGGATTCCGTCGCACATCTGGACGGTGACCGGGCGCCTCGCCACGCGCAACATCTCCCGCGCCAAGCGCCGCACGGCCAACACGGCGACGGCGCTGTTCGTCGGGCTTGCCATCGTGTCCTGCCTGGGCGTGGTGGCCTCGAGCGCCAAGGTTTCGGTGGATTCGCTCGTCGACAACGGCTTCCGCGGCGACTTCGTGGCGATGAACGCCTCCGGTTCGGGCATGACCGACGAGGAGGTGGATGCGATTGAAGGGGTGGACGGCGTCAAGACGGCCGTCACCACCGACATGCTGCTCGGGCTGACCTACGACGGAGAAAAGGCCACCGGCGCGATGACGGTGGCGACCAGGCCGGAAATCTTCACCGAAATCTTCGAGCCAGAGACTTCCGGAGGCGACGCGGTGAAGGCGATGGAGGACGGACAGCTGGTCGTCGGCGAGAACGCCGCCGACAAGAACGGCTGGACGCTGGGCCAGACCCTGGAGGTGACGGCCGAGCAGACCAGCATCGACGAGGAGGCGACGAAGAAGGCCCAGGAAGCCTATCAGTCTTCCATAGAAAGCCAGGCGGCCGCGCTCCAGGCCGAAGCGCAGCGGCTGGCGGCTGCAGGCGACGCCGACGGGGCGCAGGCCAAGGCCGCCGAGGCGCAGCAGGTCATCGACGACGCGAAGAACGCCGACCCGGAGCAGTTCGTCAAGACGAAGACCGACAAGGTGACGAAGAAGCTCACCATCGGCGCCATCCTGACGAACTCGGTGTACCGCAACTACGTGTTCGTCAACGAGGACCTCGGCAACAAGCTCGGCACGAAGCAGACCGAACTGCCCATCGCCGTCTTCCTCGTGGCGAAGGACGGCACCGACCTGACGGCCATGCAGGAGGACCTCGTCGACGCCGTCAAGCCGTTCTACGTCGTGTCGGTGATGAACCGCGACGAATACAAGTCGACGGTCAGCTCCATGATCGACCAGGTGCTGATGATCCTCTACGCCCTGCTGGCGCTGTCGATCATCATCGCGATTTTCGGCATCGTCAATACGCTGGCCCTCAACGTGTCCGAACGCACGAAGGAAATCGGCTTGCTGCGCGCCATCGGCACGTCGCGAGGCCAGGTGCGCGGCATGCTGGCCATCGAAGCGGCGATCATTTCGGTATTCGGCACGCTGCTGGGCATCGTCGTAGGCACGGCGGCGGGAGCCGTCATCCGCGCCGCGTACAGCGAGAACGGCCTCAATACGCTGTCGATTCCGTGGGGGCAGCTGTGCTGGTTCCTCGCGCTGTCGATCGTGGTGGGCCTGGCCGCCTCCGTCTCCCCTGCCGGCAAGGCGCTCAAGCAGCCGGTGCTCGACGCCGTCGCGTCCGAATGACAGGCCGTCCGCCGGGAGCCGTTCAATGGAGCCATGAGTCTTCCTGAACGGATTCCGGCGGGCGCGCGCGTCGTCGTGCGCATCGCCGAGGGCATCGACCCGGCCGATGGCCGCATGAAATACCGCGACTACGTCGGCCATGTACGCTCCTGGGACGGCGAAACGCTGGAAATGACGCGCGACGCGTCGGCAAACGCAAGCCGCCCGGAGCAGGAAGTGGCGCTCCGGGCGGCTTCGATCGCGCGGCTCAAGCCGATACCCGAACGGCCCGAGAGGGTGCGCCGACGCTAGATCGACGGCAGCTGTTCGGCGATGGCGCGGTACGTGCCGGTGAAGCGCACGATGTGCTCGCCGCGCTGCGCCGACCTGAGCAGTTGGTCGCGCCAATGGTCGGGGCTGATTTTCAGCGAGGAAAAGATCGTTTCCGTTTCCTGGGCTTCGACGCTGCGACGCAGGTCCGACTTGAAGTCGCGGTAGGGCTGCCCTTCGGCGAAGAACGCGTCCAGCGCGGCCATATCGCCGGTCTCCAGCGCGCCGGCAACGGTTTGCAGCCGGGCGGCGAGCTGGCGCAGCAGCGGGGCGACGTTGCCGCCGTTTTCCTCCACCATGGCTTCCGTGCGCTTCGGATCGGTCAGCGCTACGCGGGTCATGTCGCGCCACGAGCCGGCGGAGAGCGCCACGTCGATATTGCGGTCCTCGTCGCCGACCATGAGATTGACCAGCGCCGTCGAGGCGACGTGCGGAACGTGGGAAATCATCGCCGCAGCCCGGTCATGCGTTTCGTCGTCGACGACGATGAGCCGGTTGCGGCATGCGCGGGTGATGAGGTCGGCGACCTGCAGCACGCGCCAGTAGTCGGTGGCGTCGTCGAAGGTCAACGCCCATAGCGCCCCGTCGAACAGATGCGGATCGGCCGCCTTCCAGCCCGAGCGTTCATTGCCGGCCATCGGATGCGCGCCGACATAGCAGCCGTCAAGGCCGGTCTCGATGACCTGCTGGCGTACGAGCCCCTTGACGCTGCCTACGTCGGTGAGCGTCGTAATCGACGGGTCGAGGCTGTCCTTGAGCTGGGCAAGGATGTCCGGCATGCATTTGAGCGGGCAGCACAACACCAGCGTTTCCGGTTCCTGCGCGATAAGTTCCGCCAGCGTTTCCGTGCAGGCGATGCCCTGCCGCTGCGCCGCGGCGTAGGGATGCGGGCGGTGGTTCCACGCCACGACGCGGCAGCCGGCGTTGTTGAGGCGCCGCGCCAGCGAGCCGCCGATGAGCCCCAGGCCGATGATGCCGACCGTATGCGGCGAGCCGGGGCCTTCGTCGGCGATGGCGGCGCCGCTGCGGCACGCCGCCTCCCATTCCCGCACCGTCACCGGATGGCGGTGGCTTTCCGCCTTGCGCACGGCGTCGGCCAGCTCGGCGGCGCCTGCGTTGGATTCCTCAGGATTGGCTACCACAACAGCTCCCTTCTGATCTGGCGGTCATGCTGCCAGTCGGCAATCGGGGCGCCGGCTTCGAACCGCACGCCGCCTGCCGGCAGCATCCATTCGTTGACGGGCGGCGCAGGCCTCTCCCGCCTCGGGTACACGGCAAGGGTCTTGACCCAGTCGCCGTGTTCGGCGATTTCGGTAAACGTCGTCACGAACCGCGGCTCCCATGGGGCGCAGTCAAGCGTGGCGATAAAGCTGTAGGTGCCGTCATGGCCCTTGATCGGCCGGGAAATGAAGCTCGTCATGTTCAGTCCTGCGTCACGCAGCACGTCGAGCA
Organism: Bifidobacterium sp. LH_450; assembly: GCF_056356715.1. NCBI lineage: Bacteria > Bacillati > Actinomycetota > Actinomycetes > Bifidobacteriales > Bifidobacteriaceae > Bifidobacterium > Bifidobacterium sp. LH_450. The sequence goes on from NZ_JBKEUU010000001.1 coordinate 454,008, forward strand.
GGTCGGCCAGCACGCCCGGGCCGGTGGCCAGCGGGATGAACGCCATGATGGATTCGAAGCCGACGTCTTCGAGGCTGCGCGGGCCTTCCAGCAGGTCGAACACGGTGTCGCGCGGCGCCACGACAAGGAAGTCGGTTTTCGCGGACCGGTAGTCCTGCACGCCGCAGGCCACGCGCTTGAGGCCGTACAGCGAGCCGCAGATGGAGGGGCCGAGGGCGATCTGCCCGTCCGCCAGATCGCGGCATGCGGCGGCATTGGACGACGCCGGCAATGCCCGCAGCCCATGGTCGCGCGCGAAACGGCGGCACTGCGCCAGGCCATGCGAATGGGCGCAAACGGTGGAGCAGGAATCGATGGCGAGCGTGTCGAGGTCGTCGTCGGCACACGACAGGCAGGCGCCCCGCAAATCCTGGTAGCGCGCCGCCACCGCGTCGTAGGTGGCTGGCGTCATGAAGGCGTCGAAGGCGATGTCGACGCCGACCCGGCAGAAGCCGGCCAGGTCGTGGGCGTCGATGAGCAGGTCGAGGTTGGGCACCACGTAGCCCTCGACGTTGTTTTCCCACGCGATGACGCCCCATCCGTCGCCGGCGTGGGCCGCTTCGAGAATGGCGGGGACGGTGTCGCATGGCACGAACGTGAATTCCCGCCGCACGCCCTGGGCCGCCAGCTTGCGGGCCGCCTCGATGGCGGCCTGATGCGTGAACGTCCCTTCGGGACCCAGGTAATACAGCGGTTGCGTCTCCATGCCCACCATCCTAGGCCGCTCAGTCGTCCGACATGTCGCGCCGACCCGGCTCCATGCGGAACCAGGACGATGGGAGCATGCATATGACGACCTGTTCGATGACCATGCCCAGCACCCAGATGATGCCCGCATACCTCGAGAAGAACGGCAGCGTGCCGCTTCCCGAGAAGCCGAGCGGCACCATCGCATCCCCGAGCGGCCCTCGCATCGACATGACGCAGACCACCGCCGACGAGGCAATCAGATGCCATGCCAGGCCTATCCCTCCATCGCGGCTGCGGGCGCACCATGCCGACATGCCGAGAAGCACGAACGCCAGCACAAGCCCGTAGGGAATGTTGATGGAGGCGCCCATGCGATGGGCCAGCGTGCCGACGATGCCCGATCCGACGCCGGCCAGCATGTCGATCAGCACGCGCACCCACTTCGGCTGACGGTGCGACCACGGCACCATCCGGTCCGGGTCGCTCCCCTGCGATGGCGAGGCATGCATGCTGGTCGGCATAGGAACCCCCTGGGACTACTTGGTGGCCTGGTTGTTGGCGCGGCGCTGCTTGGCGCGCCACTTGTACCAGTCTTCGCGCGGCAGGATGATCTTGCGCACGCGGATGGATTCCGGCGTGACCTCGACGCACTCGTCCTCGTTGGCGAAGTCGAGCGATTCCTCGAGGCTCATCTTGATCGGCGGCGTCAGCGTTTCCAGCACGTCGGCCGTCGAGGAGCGCATGTTCGTCATGTGCTTGGCCAGCGTGATGTTGACGTCGAGCTCGTCGGGCTTGTTGTTGATGCCGACGACCTGCCCCTCATAGACCGGGCTCTGCGGCTCGACGAAGAAGTTGCCGCGGGCCTGCAGGCGCTGCATGGCGTACGGCGTGGCGGTGCCCTGGCGGTCCGAGACCATCGAGCCGTTCTGGCGGGTGACGATCTGGCCGGCCCACGGGGCGTAGCCGGCGGAAATCGACGAGGCGATGCCGGTGCCGCGCGTGGCGCTCAGCAGCGCGGTGCGGAAGCCGATCAGGCCGCGGCTCGGCACGGTGAACTGCAGGCGGATCCAGCCGGAGCCGTGGTTCGACATGCTTTCCATGCGGCCCTTGCGGTCCGCCATCAGCTGCGTGACGGTGCCCATGTACTCCTCCGGCACGTCGATCGTCGTCGCCTCCATCGGCTCGCACAGCTCGCCGTCGATCTTCTTGGTGACCACCTGCGGACGGCCGACGGTCAGCTCGTAGCCTTCGCGGCGCATCTGCTCGGCGAGGACGGCCAGCGCCAGCTCGCCGCGGCCCTGCACCTCCCAGGCATCCGGACGCTCGGTCGGCAGCACCTTGATCGACACGTTGCCGATGAGCTCGCGGTCCAGGCGGTCCTTGATCATGCGCGCGGTGAGCTTGTGGTCCTTGCCTTCGGTGCCGGCCAGCGGCGAATCGTTCGTGCCGAACGTCATCGAGATGGCCGGGTCGTCGACGTGGATGAGCGGCAGCGGACGCGGATCGTCCGGATCGACGATCGTTTCGCCGATCATGATGTCGTTCACGCCGGCAACGGCGACGATGTCGCCCGGGCCTGCGGATTCGACCGGCTGGCGGTCCAGGCCCTGCGTGCGCAGCAGCTCGGAAACGCGGAAGGACTCGATCGAGCCGTCCACGCGGCTCAGGCCGTACGTCTTGCCCTTCTCCAGCGTGCCGTTGTAGATGCGCACCAGGCCGAGGCGCCCGAGGAAGTCGGAGGAGTCGATGTTGGCGACATGGGCCTGCAGCGGCGCGCCCTCGTCGTATTCCGGCGCCGGGATGTTCGCGATGATCGACTCGAACAGCGGCTCGAGGTCCTCGTTGTCCGGCAGGGCCCCGTCGGCCGGCTGGTTTTCCGAAGCGTAGCCAGCCTTCGCGGCGCAGTAGATGACCGGCAGGTCGAGCAGCGCGTCGAGGTCGAGGTCGACGCCTTCCTCCATGACGTCCTGCGCCAGGCCCAGCAGCAGGTCGGAGGCTTCGCCGACGACTTCCTCGATGCGCGCGTCGGGGCGGTCGACCTTGTTGACGCACAGGATGACCGGAAGCTTGGCTTCCAGCGCCTTGCGCAGCACGAAACGGGTCTGCGGCAGCGGGCCTTCCGAGGCGTCCACAAGCAGCACGACGCCGTCGACCATCGAGATGCCGCGTTCGACCTCGCCGCCGAAATCGGCGTGGCCGGGCGTATCGATGACGTTGATCGTGATGCCTTCCGGATGGCCGTACTTTTCAGCGAGCGGGCCGGTGTAGTTGACGGCCGTGTTCTTCGCGAGGATGGTGATGCCCTTCTCGCGTTCGAGATCGTTGGAGTCCATGACGCGGTCCGGCACTTCCTCGCGTTCGTTGAACACGTTGGACTGCTGGAGCATCGCGTTGACCAGCGTCGTCTTGCCGTGGTCAACGTGCGCTACGATCGCCACATTTCGAATATCGCCGCGAACAGCCATGAAAAAGCCTCTCCTGTTTCGTTTCTTGCCGTTGTTTCCCAAAGATTCATAGGATAGGCGGTTCGTGGGAACCCGAACCGCCGTCTTCTCCCGCACAAACACGCCTATCCTACGCTCGAACGCTGACAGGGCCGGTTTTCAGTCCTCCAGCGTCTCCCCCGTCTTTTCCGGCAGGAACAGCGCCGCGATGCATGCCAGCACGAACGCGGCGGCGAAGACGATGAACGCGACCGTCTTGTTGCCGCCGGACAGGGTGAGGAACCACGGCACGAGCAGCGGGGCGATGATGGCCGCCACGCGGCCGGCGGCCGCAGCGGCGCCCGAGGCGGCCGCGCGCAGGCGCGTCGGGTAGATTTCCGGCGTCACCGCGTACATGACGCCCCACGCGCCGAGATTCGACGCGCTCAGCAGCATGCCGAAGCACAGCACCTGGGCGACGGTGACCGACTGGGAGAACAGGAACGCGGCCACGGCCGACACGGCCAGGAACGTCGCCAGCGTGCGCCGGCGCCCCCAGTGCTCGACGAGCCACGCGGCCAGGAAGTAGCCCGGCAGCTGCGCAATCGAAATGGCCAGCGTATAGCCAAACGACTTGGTCAGCGAGCCGAACTGGTCGGCCAGCAGGCTCGGCATCCAGGTGAAGGCGCCGTAATAGGAGAAGTTGACGAAGAACCAGGTGGCCCAGATCGCGATCGTGACCGGCAGGAACCGGCGGCTGAACAGTTCGCGGGTGCGGATCCTCGGCGCCTTGGCGGCGCGCGCGGCCTTCGCCTTGGCGCGCGTGCGCCGGCGGTCGCGGGCGACAGCGGCGCTGGCGGAGCCGCTGCCGGCGGTTTCGAAGTAGCGCACCGCATGTTCGGCTTCCTCGCTGCGTCCCTGCGATTCCAGGAAGCGCACCGATTCGGGCAGCTGCCGGCGCACGACGATGGCGTAGAGCAGCGGGATGGCGCCGATGAGCAGCGCGATGCGCCAGCCCCAGTCGCCGGAGACCGGAATGACGAAATAGCCGATCAGCGCCGCGACGATCCAGCCGACGGCCCAGAACGACTCGAGCAGCACGGTGATGCGGCCGCGCTTGTCGGCCGGGGAGAACTCGGAGACCAGCGTCGAAGCCACCGGCAGCTCGGCCCCAAGCCCCAGGCCGATGACCAGGCGCGCGGCCAGCAGCGCCGTCAGCGTCCACGAGAACGCCATCGCGCCGTTGGCGATGCCGAATACGATCAGCGTGGCGGTGAAGACCGTCTTGCGGCCGAAACGGTCGGCCAGGTAGCCGCCGAGCGCGGCGCCGATGGCCATGCCGATGAAGCCGATCGACAGCACCCACGATTTCTGCGTGGCGGTGAGGTTGAAATGGGGGTCGGCGGCGATGGCGGTGACGACGAACGAGACCAGCCCGACGTCCATCGCATCGAATGCCCAGCCAATGCCGGAAGCGACCAGCAGGTTCTTGTGGGCCTTGTTGAGCGGCAGCCGGTCAAGCCGTTCATTGCGCGTGAGCGTGCCGGAGTCTGCCGCCGGCGCGCCTTGCGGCTCCCCTTCGCGCCGCGAGGGCGCGTCGAGCCGCATCGTTCCTTCAAAGGAAGTCATCGGGATTGCCTTTCACGATTCGCCCGGCATGGCGGCGCGAAGGCATGGACTGCTTTCCGCCGGCATACCGATGGCGAAAAGCCGGATATGACGACGGCCGCGATGAATCTTCATAGCAGTCTTTCGTTGGCGGCCTCGAATACCGTACTCCGTTCGCCCAAAGCGTAGCGGCGCGAAGTCCGCAATGTGAACGCCGGCGTTCCGGAACGCTAGGCGACGATGCCGCGGGCGATGAGCTCGCGGGCCACTTCGCGGTACTCCTTCGCCGTCTTGTGGTTCGGCGCGTAGATCGTGATCGGGGCCGCCGCAACGTTGGCGTCGGGCAGCTTGATGGAGCGGGAGATGACCGAATGGAACACCTTGTCGCGGAATGCCTCGTAAATGCGCTGGAGCACCTCGTCGCAATGCAGCGTGCGCGTGAACATCGTCACCAGCACGCCATAGACCTCGAGCGACGGGTTGATGCGCATCTGGACCTTCTCGATCGACTGCATCAGCAGCGCCACGCCGCGCAGCGCGAAGAATTCGGCCGCCACGGGGATGATGACGCCGTCGGCGGCCGTCAGCGCGTTGACGGTCAGCAGCCCGAGCGATGGCTGGCAGTCGATGATGATGACGTCGTATTCGTCCTTGATCGGGCGCAGCACGCTCGCCAGCACCTGTTCGCGGGCCACCTCGGTGACCAGCTGCACCTCCGCGGCCGACAGGTCGATGTTGGCCGGCATGATGTCGAGCCCCTCGAACTTCGTATGCTGGATGACCTCGTGGACGTCCATGCGCGGATTGAACAGGGCCGTATAGACGGTGTTTTCCAGCGCGTTCGCGTTGATGCCGAGGCCTACGGTGGCGGCGCCCTGCGGATCGAAGTCGACGATGAGCACGCGGCGGCCATACTGGGTCAGCGCGCCGGCGATGTTGATGGAGCTGGTGGTCTTGCCTACGCCGCCCTTCTGGTTGCACATGGCGATGACCCGCGCCGGTCCATGCTGCTTCAATGGCTCCGGCGCCGGGAAGGTCTGGTATTCGCGTCCAAGCAGGTCCGTAGGCATACGTCTCACTTTATCAGTTGCCAAACAGGCGACGGCTGGTAGGGCGCCCCCGCTGCCCGTTTCGCTTGTTCGAGGGTTTTCAATTCGTATCGTTTTCGTTTGTTCTGTTCAACAGTGTACAGCGTTTGGCGCCGCGCAGGCTTTTCAGCGAGTGGCTTCAGGCACCCGCACGATGGCGCTGCGCCCGCGGATGGGACATGAGGTACGCCTCGACGAGCGCGTCGGGGGTGACATGCGTATAGATCTGCGTGGTCTGCACCGACGAATGGCCGAGCAGCTCCTGCACGGTGCGCACATCCGCGCCTCCGGCGATCAGGTGCGTGGCGAACGAATGGCGCAGCGTATGCGGATGGATCGGACGGTCCAGATGCGCCTTGGACGCCGCCTTGCGCAGGATTTCCCATGCGGACTGGCGCGACAGGCGAGCACCGCGCAGATTGAGGAATACGGCGCGCTGCTCGGGCTGCCGGGTCTTCGGGTTGGCCTTGGCCTGCAGCGCGGGCCGCCCGTCGGCCAGGTACGCCGACAGCGCCACGGCTGCGTAGCTGCCGAACGGCACCAGGCGCTGCTTGCCGCCTTTGCCGTTGACGCGCACGACATGGTCGTCCCAGTCGATGTCGTCGAGATCGAGCCCGACGGCTTCCGATACGCGCGCCCCGGTGCCGTACAGCATTTCCAGCAACGCGCAATCGCGCAGTTCGGCCGGCGTCGAGGAGATGGGGCGCACCGCATCGAGCAGGCGCGCCACTTCATCGACGCTCAGCGCTTCAGGCAGCGTCTGCGCCGCTTTCGGGGCCTTGACCCGCGCCGACACGTCGGCGGCCACGGCGCCTTCCGCCACCAGGAACCGGTGCAGCATGTGGATGGCGGCCAGATGCCGGCGGATGCTCGAGGGGGCCGCGCCCCCGTCGGACAAATCGGCGACGTAGTCCTCCACCAAGCGCTGCGTCACGTCGCCCGGCGCCGACGCCCCGTGCGCTTCAAGCCATGCGCGGTAGCTTTCAAGGTCGCCTGCGTAGGCATCCAGCGTTTTGGAAGCCAGCCCCCTCTCCACGTCGCAATACGCCAGGAACCGGCAGATCCAGTTTTCCATGCCTACACTATACAAAACCCGCCGGCGCGCAGCCGGCGGGTCGGTAGGTCCATATGCCAGGAATCAGGCGTTGGCCGGGGCGTTCACGTCCTCGGGCAGCGCGGCCTTGGCCTGGGCGACGATGGCCTTGAAGGTGTCCGGATCGGACACGGCGAGCTCGGCGAGAGCGCGGCGGTCCAGCTCGATGCCGGCAAGGCGCAGGCCCTGGATGAAGCGGTTGTAGGTGATGCCTTCCGCACGGCAGGCGATGTTGATGCGCTGGATCCACAGCTTGCGGAAATCGCCCTTGCGAGCCTTGCGGTCGCGGTAGTTGTAGTTAAAGGAGTGGAAGAGCTGTTCCTTGGCCTTGCGATACAGGCGGGAACGCTGGCCGCGGTAGCCCTTTGCGCGTTCCAGAACGACGCGACGCTTCTTCTTGGCATTCACTGCGCGCTTGACACGTGCCATAGATTTTTCCTCTGCTTTCTAATTACGCTTGCTTGTGCCGATGCCCTTGGCCGGTTCAGCGGCCGAGCAGGCCCTTCATCTTCTTGGCCTGGGCCGTGGCGAGGACCTTGTTCTCGCTCATGCGGCGACGCTGGCGGGCGGACTTGTGCTCAAGGTTGTGGCGCATGCCGCTGCCATTGTGGACGACCTTGCCGGTGCCGGTCACGCGCACGCGCTTCTTGGCGGCGGAATTTGTTTTCATCTTCGGCATTGCTGCCCCTCCTTATTGGTTCTTCGTTTCACCAGTCGAAGCCTTGGGCTCGGCATCGCCGGCCACTGCGGACTGCGCCTGGGCGGCGGCTGCCGCCTTCGCTTCCTGCTTGGCGGCCAGGCGTGCAGCCTGGCGGGCCTGGCGCTCGGCGCGGGATTCAGCGCCGCGGCGGCGCTGCTCCGACTGCGTATGCACCTTCTTGCCCTTCGGCGCGAGCGTCATGATGATGTTGCGGCCCTCCTGCTTCGGCGCCGATTCGATCGAGCCGTACTCGCTGACTTCGTCGGCCAGACGCTGCAGCAGTTCAACGCCGCCGATCGGACGGGACTGTTCGCGTCCGCGCAGCATGATCGTCACCTTCACCTTGTCGCCGCCATTGAGGAAGCGGGCCACATGGCCCTTCTTCACTTCGAAATCATGGTCGTCGATCTTGAGGCGGAAACGGATTTCCTTGATTTCCGCCGTGCTCTGGTTGCGGCGCGCTTCGCGCTGCTTGATCTTCTCGTTGTACTTGTACTTGCCGTAATCGATGAGCTTGGCAACAGGAGGCTTCGCATTGGGCGCCACCTCGACGAGATCGAGGTTCGCTTCCTTTGCCAGGTTCAGTGCGACGGAAGTCGCGATGACCCCCACCTGTTCGCCATTCGGTCCGATAAGGCGTACCTGGGAGACGCGAATCTCGTCGTTAATGCGTGGTTCGTCGCTAATGATGACTCCAATCCTCATGGTTCATGCAGCGGAAATCTGCCTGCGCGCCATGCACGGACGGATCGAAACGCCAAGCTCGCGCATGCGCAGCCGCATTGCAGCGACCAATCGCACGTTGTTGCCGGCACGTCGAAAACGTCCGGCATGGCATACCGTACAGGCCGTACGGCCGTATGCCGCGCAAGGCTTTGCGCCTGGACCCGAGGCCATGGAAGGCTTCCAGGTGGGTTTCCCGCTTTCTTGATTTCTCAAGCCTTATGGATAGTATCACGCCCCCTCCATTACGGCGTGTCGCGATCTGTCGCCCCGCGCCCGCATAGAGGCGCCCAGTATACAGGAAGCGCAGTCGACCCTCCTGCCACTGCCAGGGCTTGCGACACCGCCTGCATGCGAGTAGGGGGCGCGGGGCACAATCGGGGGCATGGAAACGAACAGGCACGGCATCCTGCTGGCTGCGGGAAGCTATACGGACGAACCGATCGCGCCGGCCTGCGGCGATACCGTCATCGCCGTGGACGGCGGCTACGACGAGGCATGCCGGCGCGGCATCGTGCCCGGCTATGTCGTCGGGGACCTCGATTCGGTGCATGGCGCCCTCCCCCAGGGCACGCGCACCGTCGTGCTGCCTCCGGAAAAGGACGACCCCGACCTGCTCAGCGCGCTGAAATTCGGGTGGTCGCTCGGCTTGCGCGAATTCGACGTCTTCGGCGCCACCGGCTCGCGCATCGACCATGTGATTTCCGCCATGCAGCTGATGGCGCTGCTCGCCGAACGCGGCGGCGCCGGCTACCTGCATGCGGGCCGCCAGGTCGTCACGGCCGTCTGCGACGGCGAGCTCGCGTTCGCCGCGCACGAACCGGCCGCCACCGGGTGCCAGGAAGACGTCATGGTGTCGGTCTTCGCCCATTCGGACGTGGCCGCCGGCGTCAGCGAACCGGGGCTGAAATACGAACTGCGCGACGCCACGCTGACCAACGACGTCGTGCAGGGCGTGAGCAACGAATTCCTTCCCGGCGTCGAGGGGCGCGTCAGCGTGGCCCACGGCACGCTGCTGGTCACCTACCCGGCGCTCGTGGCGGCGCCGCGGCGCCGGCTGTTCCACGCATTCGACGGGAATCTAGGGGAACTCGACACCCGCATCTCCCCCATCCTGGCCACCGAACCCACCGAACGCAGCCGGCGGCAGGCAGACATGCGCGGCCAAGACGCGGCAATGCTGGCCTTCGTCAATGAAAGCCATTAGAGTAGGGGCTGTTGGTTAACCACGGTTTCCACACATTCCCGTCTGGGCTGCCGGCGTGCCGGCCGACTGCGGACGGAAGGAAACCCCCTCAAGGGAGAACTACATGACAGTTAAGATTGGTATCAACGGCTTTGGCCGCATCGGCCGCCTGGCATTCCGCCGCATCTTCGAGCTCCAGGCTCGCGGTGGCGAAGCCTCCGACATCGAAGTCGCCGCCATCAACGATCTGACCACTCCGTCGATGCTCGCCTACCTGCTGAAGTACGACAGCACGCACGGCACGTTCCGCCACGACGACGGCACCCCGGTCGAAGTCACCTCCACCGATGACGCCATCGTCGTCGACGGCAAGGAATACAAGGTGTACGCCGAGCGCGACGCCAAGAACATCCCGTGGGTTGCGAACGACGGCGTCGAATTCGTCCTCGAGTGCACCGGTTTCTACACCTCCGCCGAGAAGAGCCAGGCCCACCTGGACGCCGGCGCCAAGAAGGTCCTCATCTCCGCCCCGGCCAAGGACGACACCACCCCGACCGTGGTGTTCGGCGTGAACCACGACATCCTGCGCCCGGAGGACGCCATCGTGTCCGCCGGTTCCTGCACCACCAACTCGATGGCCGCCATGGTCAAGCTCCTCGACGAGAACTGGGGCATCCAGGCCGGCTTCATGACGACGATCCACGCCTACACCGGCACCCAGATGCTGCTCGACGGCCCGCGCTTCCCGAAGGGCCGCAACAACCGCGCCGCCGCGATCAACACGATCCCGCATTCCACCGGCGCCGCCAAGGCCATCGGCAAGGTCGTCCCGTCCGTCAACGGCAAGCTGCAGGGCCATGCCCAGCGCATCCAGGTTCCGGACGGCTCCGTCACCGAGCTGACCACCGTGCTTGACAAGTCGACGACCGTTGACGAAATCAACGCCAAGTTCAAGGAAGCCTTCGCCACCACCGACTACTACGGCTACAACGAAGACGGCATCGTGTCCTCCGACATCATCGGCGACACCCACGGCGGCGTCTTCGACCCGACGCAGACCGATGTCAACGAAGTCGACGGCCTGACGATGGTGCGCACCGTCTCCTGGTACGACAACGAGTACGGCTTCACCTGCAACATGATCCGCACGCTGCTGTACTTCGCTGAGATTTCCGAGTGAAACCTCCCGCAGCATCGCGCTGACTGAAGCAGAGAGGGGCTCCCCGTCAGGGAGCCCCTTTTCCGTTCGTTGTCCGCTGTTCCGCGGCGCGGGAGCCATCGGGCGCATGCGCGTCGAAGCGCTCCGAGCGGCGCGCTTCGACGCGCCACCGAGAATCGCCATCCGCGGCAGGCGCTGCGCCTACCAGGTGGAGATCGCGGCGGCCTTGGCGCCCAGGACGTCCAGCAGGTCCTGCGGGGCGACGCCGATGGAGAAGCCGCGCTTGCCGCCGGACACGAGGATGACGTCGAAGCCAAGCGCGCTGTCGTCCAGCACGGTGGCATGCTTCGCGCGCTGGCCAAGCGGCGAAATGCCGCCGACGATGTAGCCGCTTTCGCGCATGGCCACCTTCGGGTCGGCCATTGCGCATTTCTTAGCGCCGACGGCCGCCGCGAGCGCCTTCAGGTCCATATGCCCCGACACGGGCACGATGCCGACGACGCGCTCGGAGCCGGTGTCGGCCATCAGCGTCTTGAACACCTGGCGCTCGTCGTAGCCGAGCTTGCGGGCCGCTTCAAGGCCGTAGCCTTCCGCATCGTCGTTCGAATGCTCGTATTCGTGGATTTCAAACGGCACGCCGGCCTTCTCCAGCTCGACGGTGGCCGGCGTGGACCCGGCGCCCTTCACATGCTTCTTCTTCGCCATGCCTCTATCGTAGGTCCGGGCGTCGAAGCCACCGCCCTTCCTATTTGCGCAGGGCGGCGGGCAGGACGAAGTGCATGGTTTCACGGACCGTTTCCACCGGTTCGATGTCGGTGAAGCCAAGCGATTGCAGCCGCGCGACGACGCCGGAAACCAGCTCGTCGGGCACCGACGCGCCCGACGAGACGCCGACGGCCTGCACGCCCTCGAACCAGCGGTCGTCCATTTCGCCGGCGTCGTCCACGCGATGGGCCCGTCCCCGTTCCCCCAGCGCTTCGGCCGCCACTTCCATGAGCCGCACCGAATTCGACGAGTTGGCCGAGCCGACGACGACCATGCAGTCGCTGCGCTCGGCCGCGGCCTTGACGGCCGCCTGCCGGTTGCTCGTCGCATAGCAGATGTCCGAGCTGGGCGGCAGTTCGATCCGCGGGAACCGCCGCTGCAGCGCGGCGATTGTGCCGGATGTTTCGTCGACCGAGAGCGTCGTCTGCGTCAGCAGCACAAGCCTGGTGCTTTCGGTGAAGTCCAGCGCGTCCACGTCGTCCTCGTGCTCGATCAGATGCACGTGCTGCGGGCTCTCCCCCACCACGCCAACGGCTTCGTCATGGCCCCGATGGCCGATATAGATGATTTCATAGCCTTCGCGGGCGAAGCGCTGCACCTCCCGATGCACCTTCGATACCAGCGGGCAGGTGGCGTCGACGACGAACATGCCGCGTTCCCTGGCCTGTTCCTGCACCTCGGGCGCCACGCCGTGCGCCGAGAACACCACCGGTATGCCGGCTTCGGCGGCTTCCTGCGGCACTTCGGCGAGTTCCTCGACGAAGACGGCGCCCTGCTCCTTGAGCACCTCCACGACATGGCGGTTATGGACGATCTGGCGGCGCACGTACACCGGCGGCAGCCCGTCGCCTCGCGGCGACGACGTCTTCAGGATCGTCTGGACCGTCTGGATGGCGCGGTCGACGCCGGCGCAGAAGCCGCGTGGATCGGCGAGGATGATCTTCTTGCTCATGGCTATCCATCCTAACCGCACCTGCGGCATGGCGCCCAGCGCCGCATGCGCATGCAACGCCGCACGCAAGCTGCGCCATATCGCGCTATGATGGCTCATAACCGTTCATAAGCGAACGAAAAACAACAAGAAAGCACATAAACACAACGGAGTGATCCATGATTGAACGCAATCTGCCGCCGCGTACCGGCCAGCAATACACCATCGCCCATGGCGACTACGCCGCCACCGTCACCGAACTGGGCGCCGTGCTGCGCGTGCTGCGCTACAGGGGCCGCGACGTCCTGGCGTCCTTCGGCGCCGACGACCTCGTCAAATGCTGCGCCGGGCAGCCGCTGGTGCCGTTCCCCAACCGCATCGAAGCCGGCGAATATACGTTCGATGGCGTCGACTACAGCCTGCCGATCGACGAGCATGAACGCAACAACGCCATCCACGGCTACGGTTACCGCGCCTACTGGAACCTCGACTACCTCACGGAGGACGCCGTGCGGCTGTGGTGGCGCGTGCCGGACATGGAGGGCTACCCGTTCGACGTCGTCGTGACGATCACCTACCGCCTTGACGACGACGGCATGCACATCACCGTCGACGCAACGAACCACGGCGACAAGCGCGCGCCATGGGCGATGGCGCTGCATCCATGGCTGGCGAATGGCCGCGATGCCTACGGCGACGCGATCGACCCCGACAACGCCGCCTGCCGCCTGCAGATTCCGGCGTCTACGCACGTATGCGTCAACGGGAACCTCATCCCGGTGGGCACCGAACCGGTCGACGGCGGCAAGTTCGATTTCCGCGAAGGGCGCCTGCTCGACATGCAGCCCTACGACGATGCGCTGACCGGGCTTGAACACGGGGAAGACGGCACGGTGACGGCGCTGTTCACGCGCCCGGACGGCATGGTGGTGCGCATCGTCGGCGATGAGACGATCACCAGCTTCCAGGTGTGCGACGGCACCGGCTTTCCCGAAAGCATCCACCCCGCCGGCGTCGCCGTCGAGCCGCAGACCGCCTACGCGAACGCCTTCCGCACCGGCGACGACCTCATCGTCATCGAGCCGGGCTCGAGCAGCGTCACCGACATCCTCATCGGCGTCGTCGAGGAAGGCAACGCCCAATAGTCGCGTGCGGATGCGATAATCCCTTGTGGCTTATTCATTGCAATGAAAAGGAGACCATCATGGGTATGCGCGGACGCAAGCGCAAGGATCGTCGTAAGAAGGCCGCCAACCACGGCAAGCGCCCGAACGCCTGATCCTGCGGGCGCGGCGGCTGCGGCGACAACCGGCCGGTAGCCGGCAGCGCCGCCCTGCACGAACCATCGCATATATGCACAGGGCCCGTTCCGCTTACGCGGAACGGGCCCTGCCGTTATCCCGCCGCTATTTCGCGGCGTTGCCGGATTTCACGTCGTTGCCGGATTTCGCAGCGTTGCCGGATTCCACGCCATTGCCGCCCTTCGGGGCGTCGCCGGCCTTTGCGTCGTTGGGCGCCTTCGGGGCGTTGCCACCCTTCCAGTCCTTGCTGGTCTTGCCGCCCTTCGTGCCCGCTTCGGCCGACGGCTTCCTGCGCAGCTTGCCACGCAGCTCCTTGAGCAGCACGAGCCCCTTGTACAGGCCCTTCTTGAGCGGGAAATCATGGGCCGCGGCCACTTCGGTGATTTCCTTGGAGAACTTCGTCTTGAACTCGTTGAGCGACTTGAGCGAGGGGGCGAAGTCGTTGCCGATGCCCATCAGGTCGAGCTTCTCGAAACCCTCCTGCCCCAGCGTCGTCGCGACGGTGAACAGCAGCTTGTCGGGCACATGCAGCCGGCGCACCTCGGAAAGCATCGACGCATAGTAGTAGATGCCGGTCTTGCCTTCGGCTGCCACGATCGCCCATGCGACGACCTTGCCGTCAACGCGCCCGGCGAAGACGCGGCAATGGTCGGGGCCGAGCGCCTTGATCATGTCGGTATAGTCGCTCATCGGCGCCGGGTTGAACCCGTCGCGCCGGGCCGTCTCGACCATGACCTTGTAGTAGTCGGTGAAATCGGCGGCTGCCTGCTGCGTCTCGTCGGCGATCTCGGCCGGGCATTCGCGCAGCGCCTTGCGCACGTCGCGCCGTCCGCGCGGCTTCATGCGCGAGAGGATCTCGTCCTCGCCGCCGGTGACGTCCAGGACGACGGTGGCGTTGTACGGCACGGTCGACAGCACCGGCTGCTCGCCCGGATGGCTATACCAGGTATCGATGCGCACGAATGCGACGTGCTTGTCGTGCAGCCTGATGAACTTCAGCAGCGCTTCCAGCGCGGCTTCCTCCTGCTGCGGCGTCGGCTTGGCCTTCCACGCCGGCCCGTGGATGGAACGCAGGTAATGGTACCCGTGCGTTTCCATGTCGATCAGCGAAATGACCGCCACGACGGCGTCCCCGGCGCCGTGGTCGCGGATCAGCAGCGAACCCCAGGGGCGCCGCCCCGGAATGCCGGCCTGGAAATCGGCCCAGACGCCGGTCTGCTCGATGGGCAGCTCGATGCCGGCGGCCGCCGCGTTCGCTTCCATCGTCGCCGGCTTGACGCGTTCAATTACCATAGTGGGTTGCATGGTCTCCCGTTTCGTTGGTTGTGCTTATGCCTGGTGAAAGAAGATTACTGTAAGGAACAGGATTCAGGCGCCTGCGGCTGCCGGGGCCGCGAGGACGCGTTCCACCACCGCGTCGTCGCCTTCGTACGGCATGTGCCGGTTGTTGACTTTCAGCCACCGTTCGTTGCCCTTGCCGATGACCAGCACGATCTGCATGCGCCCTGCCGCGGCGCGCCGCCGCGCGTCGGCCAACGCCGTTTCGAGCGCTTCGGTGCGGTTGAGAATGATGGAGGCGTCGAGCGCCGGGTTAGTAACGTAGCCGAGCATCGTGCGGCAAATGCCGGCGATGGATTCGGTGTCGGTGTCCTCATGGGTGAGGATCAGGTGCGCGATGCGGTCCTGCGCCGCCTCGACCATCTCCTGGCGCCGGTCGAATGCCTTGTCGCCGGCGGACCCGGTGACCAGCGTCACTTCCGGATCGCGCTCGCCGTAGCGCTGGTCGACGAAGTCAAGCAGCGCCTTGACGGATGCGTAGTTATGCGCGTAGTCGACGATGGCGAGCACGTTGCCGTCCCCGTCGCCGAATTCCTCCATGCGCCCGGAGATGCGGACGCTTTCCATGGCCTTGAGGCTTTCGGGGCCGACATCGACGCCGGCGGCCGCGGCCAGCGCTACGGCGGCCGCCGCGTTCGCATAGTTGAAATCGCCATCGAGGGCGAGCGAGACGGTGCCCAGATCCTCGCCGAACGCGCGGATCGAGAAGGCGGTATGCCGTTCGTCGGCCGGCACCGCCACGACGTCGGCGGCAGGGTCGTCCAGCGCGAACGTCGTGACCGGCACGCCGGCCAGGGCCGCGTCCTGGCCGATGAGGCCGCGATGCTCGCATTCGGCGCCCAGCACCAGCGCGCCCGTATTGGCCACGAGCTGGCGCTTGCAGTACAGGTAGTCCTCGAACGTGGGGTGCTCGATCGGCGAAATATGGTCCGGCGAGATATTGAGGAACGCCGCCACGTCGAATTCGAGGCCGTAGACGCGGCTGACCTTGTAGGCCTGGCTCGACACCTCCATGACGAGGTACTCCATGCCGTTATCGACGGCCTGGCGCATCATGCGGAACGCATCCAGCGATTCAGGCGTCGTCAGGTCCGATTCCACGTACGTATGGCCGTCCAGGCAGTTGTCGACCGACGAGAACAGCGCGGCCTTGCCTCCCGATGCAGCCGAGATGATGGCCTGCGTGAAGTAGGACGTCGTCGTCTTGCCTTTCGTGCCGGTCACGCCGATGACGGTGAGCTCGTCCTGCGGGTATCCGAAGAACATCGCCGACAGCAGGCTCATCGCCTTCGAGGCGTCCGATACGATCAGCCCCGGCGCCTTCGTATACGCCGACAGGTCCTGCGTGGCGACGTAGGTGCCCAGCCCCCTGTCGTCGACGCCCTGCATGTATTCGGGCTTGAAGCGCCCCTTGCAGAACAGCAGCGAGCCGGGCGTCACTTCCTTCGTGTTGTAGGTGACGGACGTGAACGGCTTGCCGCTGTCCGGAATGTCGGAAGGGTCGAGCGTCCACAGGTCGCCAAGGATGATCTCGTGCAGAAGGCCCTGCTCGTAGAGCAACGTCGCGGCGGAATGCAGCGAAACGGACATTGCGAAGCTCCTTGTCAATGGCGCGGCTTGCGCCAGGGGTTGCGTCTGGAAAATCTGACATGCATTCTAACGCGCCCGCTCTATCGGCAGCTGAAACGCCGGCGTAGGGGGTGCGCAAGCCGATAGAATGGAGCCGTGACGCAAGAACAGGGCGCAGCCAGCGCGCCGGAAACGCTGGACGAGAAGAGGGCGCGGTTCGAGGCGCTGGCGCTGCCGGCCGTCGACGCGCTGTACCGGCAGGCGATGCGCTATACGAACAATCCCGAAGACGCGCAGGACCTGGTGCAGGATACGTTCGAGCGCGGCTTCAAGGCGTTCGATACATTCCGGGAGGGCTCCAACTTCGACGCATGGATGGCGACGATCGAACGCAACGCGTTCTTCAACCACTATGCGAAGATGAAGCGCCGGCCGCAGCGGGCCAATGGCTCGACCGGCGAATACGACGACTGGGACATCTACGAGGCATCCGAACACCAGCCGCAGGGCCTCAAGTCCGCCGAGCAGGAGTTCCTGGAGGGCTACGCGCCGGCGGAGATCATCGCGGCGCTTGATTCGCTCAGCCCCGAGCGGCGCCAGATCTTCATCGACGCGGCGATCGACGGCAAGTCGTACCGCCAGATTGCGCAGGAGCAGGGCGTGCCGATCGGCACGGTGATGAGCCGGCTGAACCGCGCCCGCACGCAGCTGCGCGCCGAGCTCGAGGAGTTCGGGGCCGAACGCGGCTACGGCAAGGGCGGCCATATGAAGGCCGACGGCCGGGGCAAGCGCCCGAAGAAGGCCGTCAGGTCCGCGAAAGGCGCGCAGGGCGCCACGGCCTCGGCCCCACGCCCGCGCGCGGCGGCCGCCAGCACGGCGGACGCCCATGCCCACGATGAGATCCTAGCCGGAAGCGAGGCCTGACGATGCAGTTCTTTGTTGATGCCGATGCCGATGCCGAGCCGGAAGGCGACGACGGCGAGCAGTTCGACGAGTGCCGCTGCGACGAACGCGAGCGCATGATGATCGAGACAATGCGCGCCTACCTGCGCCCCGAAACGGCGCCCGCATGCCTGTATGAACGGCTCAAGGTCACGCTGGACCGCTGCTGCCAGGAAGACGGGCACACGGTCATCACCCATACCGTCATCCATTACCGGTAGGGGCTTCGGGGCTTCCCTTTCCGGCGCCGGATTGCGCTGCCTGCGCCGGCTGCCGCCGCGGCGTCATGCGCTGGCGGCAGCCGGCGCAGCCCTCACCCCTCGTCGGTCGCCGTTTCGGCCACTTCGGGGGCGTCCTCGACGTCGTCGAGCTCCTGCTGCGTCATGCGGTCGATCCACTGCTGCTGGGACTCTTCCTCGACGCTGCCGTCCGCGTAGCGCTTGAGGTCGAGGACGTCGTCGACGTCGAAATCGGGGTTGGCATCCGTTTCGAAATCGAGCTGGGCCTCGTCGACGGGTTCCGGCGCGGCCAGCGGCGTGACCACCGGCTGGTGCGCGCGCTGGTCCTTGGGGACCTTCAGGTCCGGATGGATCGATTCCTTGAGCAGGATGCGCGCATCGCCGGCCGTCACGAAGCTGCCGCATACGAGCACGCCGTGGCCATAGCCGACGCCCAGCTCGTCCTCGCTGTCCACGCGGTCGACGGCCGCCTGGATGGCATCCGGCAGGTCGGGCACGACGGTGACGCGCTCTTCGCCGAACACCTTGGCCGCCACCTTGCCGAGCTCCTCGGCCGGCATGCAGCGTTCCTTCCAGGAATTCTGCGTGACGATGACTTCCGACAGCAGCGGCTCGAGCACGCCGAGGTATTCCTCCACCTGCTTGTCGCCCATCATCGCGACGACGCCGACCAGCTGCGTGAAGTCGTAGTTCTCCTCGATGGCGTCGCGCAGCGCCTCGGCGGCGTTGACGTTATGGCCGCCGTCGAGGATGATCGTCGGCGACGTGCGGATCTGCTCGATGCGCCCGGGCACCTTGACCTGGCTGAACGCCTGCGCCACCAGGTCGCCGTCCAGCGCGCCGCTGACCGGTATGACCGTTTCCGCCGCGCACAGCGCCGCCAGCGCATTGTGCGCCTGGTGCTCGCCGAACTTGGCGAGCGGGACGTCCTCGTAGCGTCCGGCCGGCGTTTCGAACGTCACCATCTGGCCGCCCACGGCCGGCACGCGCGACACGACCCGGGCTTCCTCGCCGTCGCGGACGAGGGTGGCCTTGTTCTCCTGCACCGCTTCGTCGATGATGGGCATGACCTCGTCCTCGTGCGGCTGGCGGCCGATGATCGCCGTCGAGCCAGGCTTGATGATGCCGACCTTCTCCGAGGCGATCTGCTCGACGGTGTCGCCAAGCCATGCCATGTGGTCCATGTCGATCGGGCCGATGACGGCCGCGTCCGCATCCAGCACGTTCGTGGCGTCCCACCGGCCTCCCATGCCGACCTCGACGATGGCGACGTCGACCGGCGCATCGGCGAATTTCCAGATCGCCATGGCGGTCAGCACCTCGAAGAAGCTCATCCGCGGGTCGCCCTGCCGGTCCATCGCCGCGTCGACCATCGCCACGAGATCCTTGACCTGGCCCCACAGCTCGACGAAGTCCTCGTCGGAAATGCTCTGCCCGTCGATGGCGATGCGCTCGCTGACCTTCTCGAGGTGCGGCGACGTGTACAGGCCGGTGCGCATGCCATAGGCCCGGCACAGCGCCTCGGCCATGCGCGCGGTCGAGCCCTTGCCGTTCGTGCCGGTGACGTGGATGACGCGCATCGACTTCTCGGGGTTGCCGAACAGGTCGAGGATCATCTTCATGCGCTTCAGGTCGAGATTGGTGGTATTGCGTTCGCTCGGCCGCGACATGATGTCGCGCTCCACCGCCCGGAACGCTTCGCTGGTGCCGTTGTATTCGTCTGCCATTGCCTGCTCCTCGCTATGCTCTGCCTGCTGGGCCGTTCACGGGCGCCATTCTACTCGCGCTCCTGCTCGCCGGAACGCGGATGCCGCCGCCGGCTGAGTAGTATGGGGCGTACATGCAATCCAGCGTCCGGCACGGGGTGGCAGCGGGCCATGCGTCCGGACGCGGCAAAGGAAGCGAAATGGCACAAGCATCACACGACGGTACCCAGGCGATGGAGGACCGCAACAACAACCGCACCCTCTCCCCGCGTTCCGACGCGTTCGTGGAGTTCATGACGACCGGATGGGACGACAACGAGCCGCGCACCGAGCGCCTCGAGGCGGCTTCGTGGACTCCGGCGCGCCTGGCCGCGCTCGGCCGCCGGTTCCCCGGCGAGCGCATCGTGATTCCGGCCGGCGTCCCGAAGGCGCGCAACAACGACTGCGACTACATGTTCCGCCCCGATTCCGCGTTCGCGTACTACACGGGCCTGGGCCAGGACTACGAGGCCGGCTCCGTGCTGGTGCTCAACCCGGTTGCCGGCGCGGACGGGCAGGAAGGCTCGGCGACCCACACGGCGCAGCTGTTCGTGCCGCCGCGGGCCAACCACTATACGCAGGACTTCTTCAAGGACGCGCACTACGGCGAATACTGGGTGGGCCCCCGCGCCGGCCTCAAGGAGCTCGAGGCGATGACCGGCATCGAGACGGCCGACCTGGCGCAGCTGGGCGACGCGCTGGGCAAGGACGGCGTGCGCATCCGCATGATGCGCGCCACCGACCCCGCCGTCACGGCGCTGGTGGAGAACGCGCGCATGGCGAACGGCTTCGACGACGCGGACGACAACGAGGCAGCCGACGATGAGCTGGCCGAATACGCTTCCGAGGCGCGCCTGGAAAAGGACGCCTATGAAATCGGCGAGATGCGCAAGGCCATCGCGGCCACGAAGCAGGGCTTCGACAACATGCTGCGCGCGCTGCCGGGCGCGCTGGGCAAGCCGCGCAGCGAACGCATCCTCGAGGGGGCGTTCAATTCGGTGGCCCGCGAAGAGGGCAACGCGGTCGGCTACGACACGATCGTCGCCTCCGGCGCCCACGCCCCGATCCTGCATTGGATGCGCAACACCGGCACCATCGAAGGCGGCGACCTGCTGCTCATCGACGCCGGCGTGGAGGTCGACAGCCTCTACACGGCCGACATCACGCGCACGTTCCCCGCCAACGGCAGGTTCACCGACTTCCAGAAGATGCTCTACCAGGCCGTGCTGGACGCCCAGCAGGCCGGTTTCGAGGCGGCCCAGCCGTACCGCACCTATTCCGACATCCACCATGCCTGCATGCGCTCGCTGGCCACGTCGCTCAAGGAATGGGGCATCCTTCCGGTGGACGTCGACGAGGCGCTCTCCCCCGAAGGCCAGCAGCATCGCCGCTGGCATGCCTGCGGCGTGGCGCACCATCTGGGCCTGGACGTGCACGACTGCTCCGAGGCGCGCTACGAAAGCTACCAGGGCGCGCCGCTGACGCCGGGCATGGTGTTCACGATTGAGCCGGGCCTCTATTTCCGCGAGGACGACCTGCTGGTGCCGCCGGAATTCCGCGGCATCGGCATCCGCATCGAGGACGACGTGCTCATGACGGACAACGGCCCCGAATGGCTGTCGGCCGCCATCCCCAAGCAGATCGACGACGTCGAGGACTGGATGGCGCGGATGGCCGCGCAGGCCTGACGGCGCCCCTGCATGCGCCCCGTTGCGCCCGCAGCGTGAATGGCGCAGGGGTATGGCCCCGCGCGTTTACGATGGCTTGGTAAGAACGAATGTCCCCTCCCGGCTCGCGGCTGCGTCGCCAGGAGGGGAGCCAACCGTCACGCATTACCAAGCATTTAGGGGGAAAACGAAATGGCCAAGATCGCTATTGTCGGAACCGGCACCAAGCTCGCGAAGCTCGTCGAGCCGCTGCTGCTGCTCAAGGGCCAGGACCTGGTCCTCGTCGCCCATGAGGGCAAGGACATCGCCAACGACATCCGCGACAACGAGCATGTCTCGATCGTCGAAGGCAGCGTGAAGGACCGCGAGACGCTGCAGGAAGCGTTCAAGGGAGTGGACGAGGTGTGGGCCAACCTCGGCGGCGCAGACATCAAGGAACTCGCCCAGAACGTCGTCGAAGCCATGGACGGCGACGGCGTCAAGCGCCTCGTGTGGACCTCGACGCTCGCCGTGTATTCGAAGGCCCCCGATGAGATCGGCGTATGGAACGACAAGGACCTGGGCAAGATCCTCGTCGACCATCACACCGCCGCCAAGGTGGTCGAGGAAAGCGACCTCGACTACACCGTCGTGCACCCGATCTGGGACGACGGCGAGCAGGCCGTCGAATACGTCTACAACCAGGAAGGCGCCGACCCGGTCAAGGGCGGCCCCGAGGTCCCGATGCCGACGCTGGCCGACACCATCGCCGACATCCTGGTCAACCCCGACAAGCGCGTCAAGGAAATCGTGTCGATCAACGACTGATTCCATTGCAGGACATCAAGCCCCCTTCCCGCGGAAGGGGGCTTTTCGATGCGCGCAGGCAGCCCAAGCGGCTCTCCGCCCACATGGAGGAAGCACAGGCGTGCGGCCAATCCGACCCCAGCCCTTCTGCGTCCGCTCCATCGAAGGGGCCTGGTGCAGCATCGTGCGGCGCGTCTTCGCAATGCCATCCCCCTTCAGGGAACGGCCTCTTTTTGTTAAGGGAAATGGCATTCGGAAAAGACTGAAAATCCGGGCGTTTTGGCATGGGAATCCGGGCAATGTGAACTATACTGAAAGAACATTGTTCCAGGGTTGCCGCGCCGGCGCGCCAACGGTTTTCGCGCGCCGCGCTGCCATGGCCTTGACGAAGGGGGGCGCCATGCGGCGCGAGAAAGGCGGCCTACGATGCCTGAACCAGAAAGCGGCGTGCTGACGCTCCATACTCCGTTGAACGTTTCCAAGGCGAGCCCGTCCGACGCGCGGCGCAAGAACCGTTCGCTCATCTTCTCGCTGCTGTTCCCGTCCCAGCAGCACTCGCGCGCCGAGCTGGGGCGCCTGACGGGCCTGAGCCGCGTCGCCGTCTCCGACGTCGTCAACGACATGCTCTCCGAGGGGCTGGTATGCGAAAGCGGGCTGGAAACGAACGCCACCGGCAAGGGCAAGCGCGCCACGCTGCTGTCCATCGATACGCGGCATCTGAAGATCATCAGCATCGACCTGTCGGCCGACCATCTGGTCCAGTGCGCCGTCACCGACCTGCTCGGCCGTTCGCTGCAGCGCATGGAAATCGCGCTGGGCCCTGACGGCGCCGTCGAAACCGACGCGATCATCCAGCTCGTCGACCAGCTGCGCGGCGACGTCGACGACGGCAACGTCATCGGCATCGGCATCGCAGTGCCGGGCGTCGTGCGCGACGGGCTCGTCGAGGAATCGACGATGCTGGGCTGGCGCGACGTCAACCTCAAGCAGCTGCTCGAATCGCACTTCGACATCCCCGTGACGATCATCAACGACACCGTCGCCTCGATGCTTACCGAACGGTTCTTCGGGCAGGCCGGCCCCAACCTGCTGTTCGTCAAGAACGACCGCGGCATCGGCGCCGCGACGCTGATCGGCGACAAGGCCGTCGTCGGATGCGGGCACGCGGCCGGCGAGATCGGCCACGTGTCCATCGACCCGGACAACGGGCCCGAATGCCCCTGCGGCAAGCGCGGCTGCATGGAGATGACGCTGTCCGCGCGCGCGTTGCGCGAACGGCTCGGCGCCGCCGCGCCCGAAGAGCGCAAGGGTCTGATCGAACAGGCAGGCCGCCGGTTCGGCCGCGTGCTGGCGATGCCGGTCGGACTGCTCGACATCGACGACGTATGCGTCTACGGGGCGCCGGATATCATCAACGTCGCCTTCCTCGAAGCGGCCGAAGAGGAGCTGGCGCGCACCGCCTCCTCGAAGTTCCACCCCGCCACCCGCGTGCGCCGCTGCCAGGTCGGCGCCGACATCACGCTGCGCGGTGCGGCCATCGCCGCCCTGCGCGACCATATCGACCTCTACTGAGCGGGCATGGGCGCCGTCCGCGTGAAGCCGGCGCTTTCCAGGAACGCGGCCGTGTCGGCATACGTCGGCAGCGTCGCCGTATTGGCCAGGATCGCGCGGCATGCCGCCGCCACGGCGGCGCGCATAGCGCTTTCCATGCCTGTGCGCGGCAGCCGGCGCGCCTCGTCGACGCCGCCGATGCGACGGCGCATGTCGCGCCAGAGCACGTCGAATCCGGCCAGCTCCTCCCCCGGCTCCTCCTGGCAGCGCAATGCCCGTGCCAGCCCGGCCAGCTGGCCTTCGAGGCGCGCCGGCAGGATGAACAGCCCCTGCGCCTCGATGAGCCCGATCGGCTCCTGCTTGATGCACCAATACTGCGGATGCGCATGGTAGACGCCCTGCGGATAGCGCTCGCTGACGGCGTTGTTGCGCAGCGTAAGGAACGCCGCATAGCCGCCGGGCGTCCTGATGACGGTCGGCGAAAGCGCCGACTGGCGCCCCCGGGGTCCCTGCGCATGCAGCCCCAGCGACGGCTCGTCGTACGTTTCCCAGCGGCGCCGTATGGCGTCGCAGGCCTCGACGATGCCGTCGCGCGAAGGCGACGTCACCCGCAAGGCGGTGCCCGGCCAGTCAAGAATCTCAATGAAGGCGCCCCCGTCGCCGGCATGCCACGCCGGGCCCCACGGGGCCGCGTCGAAGATCGGCAGCCGTTCGGCGCCGCCCTGGAAATGGTCGTGCGCGAGCACCGAGCCGCCGATGCGCGGCAATGCGGCGTTGCAGCCGATGAAATAGCCGGGAAAGCGGTCGACGAAATCCAGCAGCTGCACGAACGTGCGCCGGCCGACCTTCATCGGCGTATGGCGGGCGTTGACGCAGATGCCGTGTTCCGGGAAATAGCCGTACGGCGAGAACTGCCAGAACCAGCGTTCGCCGTCGAGCTCGACCGGCACCGTGCGCAGCGTGCGCTTCGAACGCGGCCCGTACCCTTCGTTGCCGTGGCAGATCGTGCATTGCGGGCCCAGCGCGCCACCGCCGCCGACGGCGTTGCCTGAACCGGCCTGCTCCATCGTGCGGAACTCCGGCTTGGCGCGGTTGATCGTCACCGTCAATCCCCCGTCCTCAAAGCGCGGGTTGGCGTCCAGCCGGCTTTTCTTGACGTAGCCGAGGTCGCAGCTGAGCAGGTACAGCCAGCCCATCGCCTCCATCGGCCCCAACGCACGCTCGATCTGCGCGAACTGGGCGGCGACGGCGCTGGGCAGCGGCGCCACGGCGCCCAGCAGGCGGTCCGAGTCGTCATCATCGCAGCACCCGGCGCAGAAGCGTTCAGCCAGGGCCGGATCGTCCGCGAGCATCGCCGACAGCTCGTTGCGCTTGATGTCGTCGTCGGCCGCATCGAGCAGCAGGCGCGCATGGGCGAAATCCAGCAGGCGGCCGACGGCGCCGGCAACGTCGCCGCTCACCGTTCCAGCTCCTGCGCCACGATGCGTTCCATCGACGCCATCTGCAGTTCCATTTCGCCGGCGAGCCGGATCTGCGTGCGCGCACGCACCAGGTTGTGCTCGCCGTAGCGCACCGCGAAATAGCGGTCGCCGTCCAGGTAGTCGGCCAGGAAGCGCATGCCGCATTCCAGCGTCATCAGGCGCGCCGCCTGCGCCAGCATCGACGCCTCCGCATCGGTGACGACGTCCTTGAGGGGCGACAGGAAGCCGTGCGCGAAGGCAGCGAACAGCGGCAGGCTGAAATGCACCTTGCCGAGGTCCGGCTCGTCCTCCAGGCCGGTGGAGGCGCCGAAGCGGATGGCGTCGCCGAAATCGGCCAGCATCGTGCCCGGCATGACGGTGTCGAGGTCGATGATGGCCCGCGCCGCGCCGGTGGAGGCGTCCATCAGGATGTTGTTGAGCTTCGTGTCGTTGTGGGTCACGCGCATCGGGATGGCGCCGGACGCCACGAGCCGGTCGATGGCGCCGACGTCGCCGGCGCGCTCCTGGAAGAAGCGCGCTTCGGCCTCCACGCCGGTCAGGCGCCCGGCGGCGTCGCGGTCGATGGCGCCGCACAGCGCTCCGTAGCGTTTCGTCGTCGTATGGAAATCGGGGATCGTCACCGCCAGCTGCGAGGCGTCGAAGTCCGCCAGGTCGCGCTGGAAGCGTCCGAAGGCGCCCCCGGCGGCCTCGAAGACGGACGCGTCGGGCACCAGCTCGTACGATACGGTGCCTTCGATGAACCGGTACATGCGCCAGTAGCCGTCGCGCGCGTGGATATAGGGCGCGCCGCCGGCGCCCGGGACGATGTCGAGCGTTTCGGCACCCCGGGCGCGCAGGAACGCGGTGACCAGCCCGATATTGCGCATCAGCGCCGCCGGATCGGGGAACACGCCGGTATTCATGCGCTGCAGGATCGCGCGGCCGGCCGCCGTCGTGACGAGGAACGTTTCGTTGATGTGGCCATTGCCGTAGGGCTCGACGGACAGCGGCGGCGCGTCGAGGGAGAACAGCGTTGCGGCATACGCGGCATCGAGGTCATGGGAAGCCATGTGCATTGCCTTTCCTTACAGGAGATTGCCTTCCCCGCGAGGCTGGGATCCGGGCGGGAAGGAGCGCGGCGCAGGCCGCGGCACCCCTTCCCGCAAGGCATGGGAATCCCGCCGCGGGGACGGGGAAACGGCCGCGGCGGGAAGAATCTTACGGCAGGCGCCGCCAGGCGATGCCGCTGCCGTCCAGCGAGAACCGCTCGACGCGGCCGCCCGGCAACGTCACCTCGGTGCCTTGCGGCTCGGCGGAATTGTTGACGACGCAATACCAGCCGGCCTGCGTGAAGCGGGCCACCTCGCACTGGGGGTTGGAGGAGCTGAACTCGGCGTACTTGCCTTCGCGGTGCGCCGCATAGAACAGCGCCCGTTCGAGCAGCCGCGCGTTCAGCGCGCTGTATGGCAGCCCCGACAGGTAGATCCCGCGGCCGCTGCCGTAGTCGTTGGCCGCGAGCTGCACCTGGCCTCCGTCGGCGCACAGCAGCTGCACCTGCTCGTCCAGCGGGAAGGTGTTGGCAATCGGCTCGCCGAAATCGTGGCGGTCCGCTGGCAGGTCTTCGGTGATGAAATGCCGCGTGCGCACGGCGGGGAAATACTTGTCGACCGACAGCGTCTGGAAGCGTTCCTCGTCGATGCCGAAGACGTCGGCGAGCTGGAAGAAGCGACTCGCCCGACCGGCCAGCGCGCTGGGCTCGCCGATGCCGACCAGGCCGCCTCCGCGGCGCGTCCAGCGCCGCAGCCGTTCGATGAGCGCCGGGTCGGCCCACGCCGCTCCCCCGCTGAACGCCGTGTCGACCGGGCCGCCGGTGACGACGACGTCGACGTCGTCACCGATGCCGTTTTCGAGCACGTCGTCGAAGCTGATGAACCGCACGTTGACGCGCATGCCGCTCAGCGCCTCGAGCAGCCCGTAATAGGAATAGGTCTGCTTGTTCGGCAGCGCGTGCGCCACCGTGTAGGCCATCCAGGAACGCATGCGCCCCCAGCAGTTGAGGACGGCCACGTTCAGGTCGCCGTCGGCCTTCGCGCCGCCGGTGCGTTCGTGGATGCCGCGGAATTCGTCGGCGATATGCTCGACGGCATCGACGAAGGCGGGGAACTTCGCCGCCAGCGACAGGTAGCCGCCGTAGCCCATCCGGTCCACCGGGCTGCGCAGGATGGCGCGGCGCGCCTTGCGCCAGTTGTCCCATGCCTCGATGCTCGGGTCGTTGCCCTCGTAGAACGTGTCCGGGAAGAAGTACGGCAGGAAGCGGCCTTCGGTGTACTTCACGCCGGTGATGTCGGAGATCATCCTCAGCGTCGTGCCGTCGCCGACGGAGCCGACGACCGCGTCGAGGCCGAGGCCTTCGAAGCCGTCGCGGTAGGGTTCGGTGCCGATCCACTGGTCGCCCAGGAACATCATCGCTTCCTTGCCGGCGTCATGCGCCATCGACGCCATCGTCTTGACGTTGGCACGCACGAACGTGGAAAGGAACTCGATCCAGTCGAGCTGCGGCTTGCGCGGCACGCGCCACGACGAGTTGTAGCAGCCGCCGTCCACGAAATCCTCCGGGCGCATGCGGTAGCCGTAGCGCTTCTCGAAATCGTCCAGCGCCTTCGGGCTGACCGTGCAGGCGCAGCCGAACCAGTCGACGATCTTCTCGCGGTGGCGCTCGTCGAAGAGCAGCGTGAACTGGTAGAAGAACGTCGTGAAGCGCACGACGTCGGTTTCGGGATGGTCCTCAAGCCAGCGCCGGAACGTCGACATGACGAATTCGCGCGTGGCGTCGTGGTAGATGTCGAACGGGATCTCGTGTTCCTTGTCGCCCCAGTCGTTGGTCAGGTGGTTGTACATCTCCACCGGATCCCAGATGATGTACGCGAGGAACGACACCGTGTACTCGTGCATCGCCGTCACGCCGCGCACGCTGACGGTGCCGGCGTCCGGGTGCGCCTGCCAGCGTTCGGGCGGCACCGTCTCGCCGGTGGTGCGGTCGACGACCTCCCAGTAGCGGTGCGGGTCGGCGTCCCAGTTCACGGCCAGCTGCTCGGCATAGAACGTGGCCATCAGGTCGATGACGACGTCGCCGTCGCCATGCGCCAGCACGCGCTGCGTCAGCAGGTAGACCTGCGGGGTTTCATCCATGTGCAGCGTGATCCACTCGTTGTGGGCGCGGCTGGGGAAATAGGCGCTGTAGATTTTCTTGCCCAGCGCCTTGACCTCGTCGTCCAGCTTCGTGCCATCGGAATCGCGGATGGCGTCCGCGCCCCACCGCGCGGCCAGTTCGGCGGTCGTTTCGGCGAAGTTCGATTCGCTGGGGCAGGTGAAGCGTCCAGTGCTCATCGGTTTGTCCTTTCATGTCATGTGGTGCGGTTGCGGCGCCCGAAGGCGCCGCGCGTGGGTCGGTCAGCCCTTGACGGAGCCGGCTGCGAGCCCTGCCTGCCAGTAGCGCTGGAGGAACAGGAACAGCACGATGACCGGGAGCACGCCGAGCAGCGCGCCCATCATCAGCGCGCCGCGGTCGGTGAACGTAGCGAGCGAGACCATGCCGTACAGGCCGAGCGTGACGGGCTGCAGGCTGGTATCGGAAATCATCATCAGCGGCAGCAGGAAGTTGTTCCAGGTGGCGACGAAGAGGAACAGGAAGATCGTCACCATCGCCGGGGCCAGCAGCCGCAGCACCATCGTGAAGAAGATGCGCGCCTCGCTGGCGCCGTCGATCCGGGCGGCTTCGAGCAGCTCGTCGGGCACCGAGCTCTGCGCGTAGACGCGGCCCAGGAAGAAGCCGAAGGGCGACACGGAGCACGGGATGATGATCGACAGCATCGTGTTGTCGAGCCCGATGGCGTTGAAGATCGAGTACTGCGGGATCGTCATCAGGGCGGCGGGCATCAGCATCGACGCCATGATGATGCCGATCATGACACCCTTGCCGCGGAAGTCGAACTTCGCGGTGGCGTAGCCGGCCATGACGGCGACGACGGTGCCGACCAGCGCGGAGACGCCGGAGTAGATCAGCGAGTTGAGCACCCAGCGCCAGAACATGCCCTTGGTCCAGCCGAGCAGCTTCGCGTAGTTGGCGGCGATGGCGTCGGGCAGCTGGTCGAGGCCCACCGCGAACCACAGGCCGTTGCTGCCGGTGAGCTGCGACGGCGTCTTCGTGGACGCGATGATGGCCCAGTAGATCGGGAACAGGAAATAGAGCAGGACGAGGACGAGCAGCACGACCGTCAGCGCCTTGGCGAAATGGCTGGGCTGCATCGAGCGCGGCAGGTCGTTGGCGGCCTTCTCGCGGATGCGGTCGGCCTTGCGGATGCGGCGGCGCTCTTCCTTGGAGATCCGGGATGCGGTTGCGGCGCTCATGATTCATTCACCTTCCGTTCCACGATGGCGTAGAGGGCGGCGAGCACGCCGGCGATCAGCGCCATGACGATTGCGATGGCCGACGCGGGGCCGTCGCCCTTCGGCGTCAGCGAGCCCTGCGACGTATTGAGGGCCATCATCATCGGGGTATAGGAGTCCGAGATCGACGGGTCGGCCGTCTGCATGACCTGGGGCTCGTTGAACAGCTGGATCGTGCCGACGATCGACAGCAGCATGGCCAGCAGCGCGGCGCCGCGCACGTTCGGCAGCTTGATCCTCAGCGCGATCTGCAGGCCGGTGGCGCCGTCGATGCGCGCCGCCTCGTACAGGTCGTGCGGGATGGCCTGCAGGGCCGCCAGGAAGATCAGCATGTTGTAGCCGGTGAACGTCCATGTGGTGATGTTGGCCATCGAGGCGAGCACGACGTTGTTGGCGAAGAAGTCGGCGTGGATGCCCAGGGCTTCCAGGCCCTTGACGATCGGCGAGATCTGCCCGTTGTACAGGAAGACCCAGATGATCGAGGCGACGACGCCGGGGATGGCGTACGGCAGGAAATAGCCGAGCCGGAACGCCGTGACGTGCTTGACCAGGTACGAGTCGAGCAGCATGGCGAGCGCGAGCGCCGCGATGATCATGACCGGCACCTGGATGACGGTGTAGATGAGCACCCTGCCGACGCCGCTCCAGAAGGCCTGCGACGTGATGACGTACGCGAAGTTCTTGAAGCCGACGAACTGGTTGGTCAGCTCGCCGCCGCCATAGGCGCCCGAACCCGTGGCGACCTGCTGGTAGAAGCTGGCGCGGATGGCGTAGATGATCGGGATGACGAACACGACGGCGAAGAGGATGGCGAATGGCGCCATGAAGGCCCATCCGGTGCGTTCTGCGCGCCTGGCCGCGGCGGACCGCTTTGG
This sequence comes from Bifidobacterium sp. LH_450, assembly GCF_056356715.1. Lineage (NCBI taxonomy): Bacteria > Bacillati > Actinomycetota > Actinomycetes > Bifidobacteriales > Bifidobacteriaceae > Bifidobacterium > Bifidobacterium sp. LH_450. The sequence continues at coordinate 484,332 of NZ_JBKEUU010000001.1, forward strand.
CTTGCGCCGCGAGGCGGCGCGTTCGCCGTCATGCACGGCCGGCTGCGCCGTTGCGATTGAAGTTGACATGATGACCCCGCCCTTTCTGAATGCTGTGCTGGTTGCTGGAGGGCCGTCCGCCCCCTCCCGCTCGCCGTTGAGCGGGAGGGATGCGGCGGCATGTCACTCGGCTACGGACAGCCCGTAGTCCTTCAGCGTGGCGATGGAGGTTTCCTGGGCCTGCTCGAAGACGGACTTGACGGTGGCGGAACCGTTGGCCGCCTTGGACGCCTGGTTGGTCATGGCCGTGGAGACGGCGGAGAAGCCAGGGATGTAGGTGAAGGCGCCCATGTTGTCGTTGGCCTCGATGAACGTCTTCATGACGTCCTGGCCGCCGTAGAACGCCTTCCAGTCCTCAGGGGTCTTGGCGTCGTCGGTCTTGGCCGCCACGACGAGGCCCTGGCTGATCAGCGCGTCGACCTGCGTGTTGAACCAGTCGAGGAACTCCATCGCTTCCTTCGGATGGTCGCAGCCCTTGAGCACGGCCACGCCGGAACCGCCGTCGGGCCCGGTCTTGCCGTCGTTGGCGAACCAGTCGCCCAGCTGCGCGACGGCCCAGTCGCCCTTGCCGGCGTCCCCGATGGAGTCCATCAGCAGCGGCGCTTCCCATGCGGCGCCGATCGTGCCGATCAGCGTGCCGTTCTGCAGGGCCGCGTCGAACGAGGGGTCCCAGCGCGGATTGGTGGCGATGGCCTTGTCGTCGAGCAGCTGCTGGAACACGCTGGAGACGGCCGTCGAGCCGTCGGTCTCGGTGTCGACGACCCAGGCGTCGTTCTTGACGGCGTACCAGCTTCCGGAAGCGCCCGACAGGCCGGAGAGCATGTTGCCGGCCTCATCGGCCTCGAAGTCGAGGATGTACTTGCCCGACGCGGCCGCCTTCTTCGCTTCCGACAGCAATTCGGCCTGCGTGGACGGCACCGACAGGCCCAGGTCGTCGAACGCCTTCTTGTTGTAGAAGTAGACGAGCGGGCCGGTGTCCTGCGGCAGGCCGTAGGTCTTGCCGTCGACGCCCATCAGCGAATAGGGGCCCGACGCGAAGTCGCCCTTGTACTGCTCGGCGTACTGGGTGACGTCCTCGAGCATGCCCTTGGTGAACACCTCCGGCAGCTCGGAGTAGCCGACCTGCGCGAGGTCCGGCGCGTTGTCGGCCTTGACGTCGGTTTCCAGCTTCTTGATCATGTCGCTGGCATTGCCGTTGAACTTCGTGGCCGTCACCTGGATGTCGGGATGCTCCTTGTTCCACTGGGCGACGATTTCGTCGACGGTGGTCATGCCGTCGTTGTCGGGCAGGCGGTGCATGTAGGTCAGGTGCACGACGCCGTCCGACGACGAATCGGCCGACGAGCCGGACCCGCATCCGGCGAGGCCCATTGCGGCGGCGCATACTGCTGCTACCGCGGATACGATGCGTAAACGATTGCCTTTCATTGTCCTTCTCCTCATCGAGTGGGAATGCATGCCGCCACGGCTTTGTGGCAACTGCCTTCAGTGTACAAACCGTGAAGATTTACGTCAACAATCTTAACTAATCAGCGTGTCGCCTTATCGGACAATCGTTTTTCACTACGATACCCACGACACCACCGTGTCGTTTTTTCTTTTTTGTTAAGATTCATTGCAATGAATCTCGTTCGCCGTTCCGTCGCACCGTTGCCCGGTTCGGCCCACCGGAAGGACAACGATGACAGCCTACCATTTCTCTTCGGCCGCGCCCGACGGCGGCGACGGCAGCCTTGAGCGCCCGTTCAACGACCTCGCCGCCGCCGGGGACCTGAAGCTCGGCCCAAGCGACGCGATCGCGCTGGAACGCGGCTCCGCATTCCGCGGCCAGGCGCTGCACGTGCACGGCGGCGGCGCACTGGGCGCCCCGGTCCGCATCGAGCCGTACGGCGACGAGGCGGCCGCGGCTCCCCGCATCGACGCCGACGGCGCGGGGGTATGGCAGGAGGACTACCGCGCGCCGATCGGCGGCTCGCCGCACCTGAACCGGGCGCCCGTCTCCAGCGCGCTGCTGCTGCGCGACGTGCCGTACGTGGAGGTGCGGGGGCTGGAAATCACGAACCGGCGTGCGCCGGGCGAAGGGCCGTTCAACGCCCTCGACGCGCTGTGCCGCACCGGCGTCGCCGTCATCGCCGAGCGCGGCACCGTATGCCATACGGTGCTCGAGGGGCTCGACGTGCACGACGTGGAGGGCAACGTGTACCACAAGCACCTCGCCAACGCCGGCATCGCCGTGCTCGCCCACCTGAACCCGTCCGCCGACCAGCGCGACCCGGCCAGCGTGGCGCGCGGCGTCGCCCGCTTCGACGACGTCCAGGTGCGCGGCTGCACGGTGCGGCGCACCGACCGCTGGGGCATCGCCGTCGGCTACACCGCCTACCTCAACGTCATCGATAACGGCGAGCGCGGCGAGGACGGCCGCTGGACGAACCGCTTCGACTACGGCGACGGCACGATCGACCGCGCCACGCTGCGCCAGTACGGCGCCACCGGCGTAACCGTGGAGGGCAACGTCGTCGAGGACGCCGGCGGCGACGGCATCACCGTCATGTACTGCGACGCCCCGCATGTCACGCGCAACGTATGCCGCCGCGCCGCGCGCCATATCAACGTGCGCGACTACACGGCCACGTCGCACGACCGCGTGGCCGCGGCGATCTGGCCATGGCGGTGCAAGGACGCGCTGTTCGACTTCAACGAGGCGTACGGCACGCTCGGCGCCGGCGAAGGCAACGCGGACGGCCAGGCCTGGGACGCCGACTACGGCGACGGCACCGTGTACCGCCGGAACGTGTCGGGCGGCAACACCGGCGGCACCGTCATGTTCTGCAACGAGATGGCCGTCGGGTCGCTGTTCGAGGGCAACGTCGCCGTCGGCGACCTGATGGGCGCCATCGACATCCCGCGCAATCCGGACGCGACGGTGCGCGGCAACGCGTTCATCCTGCGCGGGGGCGCCACCCCGCTGCGCGAAGACCGGGCCGACGGCGCCGCCGTCATCGAAGGCAACGCCTTCATCAACGAAGGCGGCGAGCCGCTGCGCCCCGACTGGCACCCGGAAGGTTCCCGCGTGTCGTACCACGGTAATCTCTATGTCGGGTTCGCCACGGCGCCGCAGGACGACGGCGAGCCGATGGCGGCGCCGGGACGCTGACGTACGACACGCGGGCGCGTTGTGTTATATGTTAATCTCGTTAATATATAAATTACGTTAAACACGAAGCCGTGCAACGAACGCAGCAAGGAGGCGCAGATGGCAGGGAACGCACCATCGCAGGCGAGCGTGTCCGAAAGCAACCGCGGACGCGTGCTGCAGCACCTGTACCGGCACGGCGTCGAGTCCCGCGCCAGCATCGCCAAGGACCTGCAGCTGACGCCGGCCGCCATTACGAAGATCACCGGGCGGCTGCTCGACGCCGGCGTCATCCGCGAAACCGGCAACATCGAAGGCGGCCGCAACCGCCGCTCCATCGGCATCGAGCTCGACCGCACGCAGTTCCACGTCGTCGGCGTCAAGTTCGCCCGCTCGCTGGTGGCCATCGGCGTCTTCGACCTCGCGGGAACGCCGCTGGAACTGCAGGAGCTGCCGTGCGTCGGCCACGGCACGATCCCCCAGACGCTCGAGGCCATCCACGCCGCCGTGGAGTCGCTCATCGCCGCCGACCCGGCGATCCTCGCCGTCGGCATGGCGGTGCCCGGGCCCTACCTGAAGAATGAGGGCCGCACCGCCGTCGTGTCGTCGATGCAGGAATGGCGCGCCGTGAACTTCCTCGACGAATTCCGCGACGCGTTCGGCGTGCCCGTCTTCGTCGAGCAGGACGCCCGTGCCGGCGTGCTCGCCCAGCGGCTGTTCAACCCCGGCGAATCCGGCGAAAGCCTGGCCTACTACCTCATCGGCGAAGGCGTCGGCTGCGGCGTGCTCGAACGGGGCGCGACGATCGACGGCGCCCAGGGAGCCGCCACCGAACTGGGGCACATCAGCATCGACGTCGCCGGGCGGCCATGCGAATGCGGCAACGTCGGCTGCCTCGAACGCTACTGCTCGGCCGTGGCGATCCACGAGGAGCTCAACGCCGGCACCCTGGTACCCGGCAGCGAGTCGATGACGCACCGCGAAGCCTGCATGGCGCTGTTCGCGCTGGCGCGCGAAGGCGACGGGCAGGCGCTGGAACTGGTGCGGCGCATCGGCCGCTACGTCGGCTACGGCGCCGTGACGATATTCAACGCGTTCAACCCGTCGCGCATCGTGCTGGGCGACATCGTCGCCGAAGCGGGCGAGCCGCTGCTGGAAGCGGTGCGCGAAACGGTGCATGAACGCGTGCTGCCGGCGCTCGCCGACGCCACCTCCATCGAACTGTCGTCGCTGCCGGCCGACGCCGCCATCGCGGGCGCCGCGGCCGTCGCGATCACCCAGGTACTCACCAACCCCTCCCGCTTCTTCGACGTGGCGTGAGGGCCATCGAAATCTCTCTGCAGACAACCCAGCATCCGCGGCCCGCAGGCCTCCTGAAGGAAGGAACCACCATGACCACACCATCTGACAAGCCCACCGTCGTTTCCCTTGGCGAACTGCTGTGGGACATGCTCCCCGACGGCAAGCGCGCCGGCGGCGCGCCCGTCAACTTCGCCTACCATGCCATGAAGAACGGCGCCGACGGCTATTCCATCAGCGCGGTGGGCAACGACGAGCTCGGCGACGAACTGGCCGAGGCGGCCAGCGGCGCCGGCATCCATGCCGTGCTGCAGCGCAACGAACACCCCACCGGCACCGTGCAGGTGGCGCTCAAGGACGGCATCCCCGAATACACGATCGTCGAGGACGTCGCCTGGGACCATATCGAGGCGACGCCGGAAGTGCTCGCCATCGCCGCGCGTGCCGACGCCGTCTGCTTCGGCACGCTGGCGATGCGCTCGGCCGATTCGCACGCCGCCATCGCGGCGATGCTCAAGGCGACGCGCCCCGACGCGATGCGCTTCTTCGACATCAACCTGCGCGGCGACTTCTATTCGAAGGAGCTGATCGAGGAGGCGCTCGGCTTCGCCACCGTGTTCAAGATCAACGACGAGGAGCTCGACCTGCTGCGCGGCATGTTCGGCCTCGGCGACATGCCCGACGACGAGGCGGCCCGCTGGTTCATCGACCGTTTCGGCCTCGACTACCTGATCCTCACCGGCGGCTCCTCGTTCAGCTCCGTCTACGCGAAGGACGGCGAGGTGTCGACGCTGGCCACGCCGCTGGTGAAGGTCGTCGACACGGTCGGCGCCGGCGATTCGTTCTCCGGCACGTTCACCGGCCGTCTGCTGAACGGCGCGACGATGCAGGAAGCGCACCGCGCCGCCGTCAACACCGCCGCCTTCGTATGCACGCAGGCCGGCGCGTGGCCCGACTACCCGGAGCAGATTCCCGACTTCCTCGCCATGAAGGAAGCCGGCGAGCTCTGACCTCCTCCCCTGCCCTGCGGTTCCTTGGGCGGCTTTGCCGGATGCAGGGGCTCGCCGTCGGCGTACGCTGGCACGCGAGCCCTTGCATTCGGCTGCAAACGGAGTATATTGGCTTGAGCCGGAACGTTCCGGCGGCTTGACAATTGAAGATTCGGGGCCGATTTGGTTTCGACGGCGACCTGTTCGCTTCGGGGAAGCGTGCCGAGAATGCAGAGTCCGCTCGTGATGCTCTCTGCAAAAGAATAAGTGCTAAATCTAACCGCACTGAGTTCGCTCTCGCCGCCTGATTTTTAGGTCAGGACTTAACCCGCGAGTAGCACTCCGTCCACTCCTTGTCGTCTTCGCGAGGATGCTGGGCGTCGTTTAGAGGACTTGCCCGGAACGTTGGTTTGCACGGCGCTTCGGGGACTCTCAGTGTAAATAGGACCGCCATCAGCCGTCTGCGGCATTGATGGGATCCGATAAACACGCCTCCTAGGCCAGCAGAATACGCACGTAGAAGACCGAGGGTACGGTCGCCGGACCGGGGTTCAATTCCCCGCGGCTCCACGAAAACGAAAAGGGGAAACGTTGGGATTCCAACGTTTCCCCTTTTTTCATTGCCGCTCGCGGACCCCTGCGGAGCCCTTTTCGTCACTGTTTCGTCACTGTTTTGTCAGAAGTTCGTCAGAGGTTTTCGTCCGCGCCCGGTATCCGCGCTACTTGATGATCGGGCGGCTGGGCGCCGAGACGTCGACGTTCTTCTTGTCGCCGATGACGTCTGGATCGTTGATGATCTTGTCGACGATGGCGCTCTTGAGCTCGATGTCGTTGTCGTCGCCCCACACGACGGTGATGCCGTTCGACAGCTTCGTCGTGATCGAGTCCTGCGTCTGCGCCGTAACGGAGCTGATCTCCTTGCGCAGCCATTCGGGCAGCTCGTTGAGGATGACGAGCGCGGAGCGCACCCCCTTGCTCTTGATGGCCTCGTCGACGCTGTCGACGTCGATGACCGGAATGCCCTCCACCGACGTGTCCTTGGCGACGGCGTTGAGTACGCGCCCCTGCGAATCGACGGCGGTCAGCGTATCGCTGCCGGACGCCTTGAGCATCGCAGCCGGACGCTGCGCCGTAACGGAGACCTCCAGCCCGTCGGGGAACTTCTTCGTGGCCTTGGCCTGGGAGACGCCCGGAATGGCCTTGAGCGCGTCCTGCACTTCCGAATCCGACACCAGCAGCAGCGATTTGCCCGCCTGCTGCTGCGCGATGTCGAGAATCTGGGATTTGCCGACCCAGGCGTTGTCGCCGGACACGGCGATCTTCGACGCGTCCAGCCGTAGCGCCGGCGAAAAGAACAGCAGCCAGACAATCGCGGCCACCGCGGCGACGGCTGCCGCGATGATCGACACGCGAATCGCCACGGCGCGGATGCTCGCCTTGCGGCGTTCCTTGACGCGCGCCTTGAAATCGACGACCTTCGGACGCGTGGCGACGCCCAGGCCGCCCGATGTTTCACGCAGCGTTTTGCCGAGCGCGTCCTCGCTTTGCAGCCGCCGCGCATCGACGAAGGCGCCCGGACGCGACGACGACTGCGCAGCCGGCTGGCGCTGCATGCCGTTCGAGGCGATGCGGTGCCTGCGGGCCCGTTCGTCATGCGCCTGCATGCCGCCCGAACGCGCGGAGCGCGCCACCGCCTGCCCCTGCGCCGGCCCCTTGTGATGGGCGTCGTTCCTGCGCTTGCCGTCGCCGGCGCGCCTGGCATCGGCCTTGCGCTTGCCGGCGCCTGCACGCATCTGGCTGGCGGACGGCCGTCCCGGCTTGCGTACGCCAGATGACGCGCCCCGGCCCGACGATGCGGCGGCGCGTCCCGAGGCGGTTGCGCGCTCCCCGCCGCCCGTCCTGCCAGAAGCGGAGCGGCCCGAAGCGGTACGGGCGGAAGCGGCGGCATGGCCCGACGATGCGGAGCGCCCCGATGCCGCCGTGCGTCCCGAGGCGGCGGTACGGGCACCCGAGGAACCCCGTGACGGGGCCTGCCCGCGGGAGGATGAAGCGGCGCGGCGGCGCCCTTCGCCATCATCCTGCGGCGAACGCGACGAGCTGGAAACCGAGCGGGCCATCGGCGTCACTCCTTGCCGAAGCGCGCCGCGAGCGCGTGGAGGATGACCGGCGCCATCGCCGTGACGTCGCCGGCGCCGACCGTCAGGATGACGTCGCCGGGCTGGGTGCGCACGGCGATCATGCGGGCGGCCAGGTCCATGTCCTCGACGGCGCTGATGCGGCCATCGTTGCGCAGCGCTTCGGGCGCGGCGTCGACGATGGTCTGCGCGCCGACCTGCGGGAAGTCCTCCTGACGTTCACGTGCCGGGTATACGCCGGTGACGATGACGTCGTCGGCCGCTTCGAGCGCCTCGGCGAACTGGGCCGCGAAGAACTTCGTGCGGCTGAACAGGTGCGGCTGGAACAGCACATGGACCGACGCGCGCGGATAGCGCCGGCGCGCCGCGTCCAGCAATGCGGCGATTTCGGTGGGATGGTGCGCGTAGTCGTCGATGACGGTGATGCCATTGACCGTGCCGCGCACGTCGAAGCGCCGGGCCGCCCCGCGGAACGTGGCCAGGGCGCCGGCCGCCGCATGGGGCTCCACGCCCAGCAGGATGGCGGCGATGATGGCCGCGGTGGCGTTGCGCGCGTTGTGCAGCCCGGGCACCGCGAGCTCGACCGGCAGCTGCAGCCCTTCGCCGCCGGCGAGCTCCGGCGGGATGGCCAGCATAAAGCGTTCGCGGCCGGTGCCGGCGTCTTCGTGCTCGGAGCCGATATGCACGAACGTCACGCCGTAGGCGCGCCCGGCCTCCCCTACCGGCTCGGTGGAATAGGCGACGGTGCGTTCGGCCACTTCGATCGGCATGCGCTCGACGACGTCCTGCGAACCTTCGTCGTCCAGGCAGATGACGACGTGCCCGGTGGCGTTGGCCGCGTGGGCGGCGAACGCGTCGTGGTAGGCGCCGGCGTCGCCGTAATGGTCGAGATGGTCCGGTTCGGCGTTCGTGATGACGGCGATCTGCGGACGGTACTTCGCGAAGCTGCCGTCGGATTCGTCGGCCTCGGCGACGAGCGCCTCGCCGGTGCCGGCATGGCCGCCTTCGAGCGTGCTGCCGTCGGCCGCCTGGATGGCGCCTCCGATGGCGTAGCTGGGGTCGGCCAGCGCGCCGGTGCCGGCATGCACGAGGATGTGGGCGAGCATCGAGCTCGTCGTCGTCTTGCCATGTGCGCCGGCGACCGTCACGGCGCGCTTGCCGTGCATCAGCAACGCCAGGATGTCGCTGCGGTGCACGAGGCGCGCGCCGGCTTCCAGCGCCGCCCCGACTTCCGGATTGTCCGGCTTGATGGCACTGGAGTAGACGACGGTGTCGGCGCCGGCGACGTTTTCGCGCCGCTGCCCGATGAATACCTGCACGCCGGCTTCCCCGAGCCGCTCCGTGCGTTCGTTGCCGTGGGCGTCCGAGCCCTGCACCGGCACGCCGGCTTCATGGAGCATTTCGGCGAGCACGCTCATGCCGGCGCCCCCGATGCCGATAAAGTGGACCCTCCCCAGGTCGCGGATGCCTTCATCGTCGCCAAAACGCGCCTGCGATGGGTCCATCGTCTGCTGCGCCACGTTTCCTCCTTCAGTCAAGCTTTCGTCGGGATATCTCCAAGATTTATCTGCGCGATTGGGATTTATCCGCGCGTCCCCCGCTGCGCATGCGCCGTTTCGAGGATCTTCGCCGCCATCGCGTCGGCGGCATCCCGGATGCCGTACTCCCACGCCTTGGCGCCGTAGGCGCGCAGCGTCGCCGGATCGTCCAGCAGCGCGGGGACATGGGCGGCCACCCATTGCGCCGTGAAGTCACGGTCGGCGACCATGATGCCGCCGCCGGCTTCGACGACCGGCTGCGCATTGAACCGCTGCTCGCCGTTGCCGATGGGCAGCGGCACGTAGATGGCCGGCAGGCCCAGCGCCGTCAGTTCGCTGACGGATCCGGCGCCGGAACGGCAGATGACGAGGTCGGCGCAGGCAAAGGCCCAGTCGATGCGTTCAAGGTATTCGGCGGCATGGTAGTCCCGGCCCGGGTGGCTGTCCTCGCCGATGCCGGTCAGCGCATCGGGACCGGCGCTTGCGGCTACGAGCGAGGCGACTTCGTCCAGCTTGCCCTTGCCGGTCAGATGCACGACCTGCGCGCCGGCAAGCAGCGTCGCGGCGCTCGATGCGACGGCGCGGTTGAGGCTCACGGCGCCCAGCGAGCCGCCGGTGACGACGATGATGGGCCGCGACGGGTCCAGCCCGAGCTTTGCGGCCCCCTCGGCCCGCGCACCCTGCCGGTCGGAGGAGAACCGTCCGGCCAGTTCGGCGATGGCGGGACGCAGCGGCAGCCCGACGCGTTCGATGACGGTGGCTGCGCCGCCCTTGAGGCCGGTGCCGTCGTAGGCGGTGCCGACGTAGCCGGCCCAGCGTGCGCCGAGCTTGTTGGCCATGCCGGCGCGCGCGTTCTGTTCATGGATGATGACGGGGATGCCGAGCTTGTGCGCCGCGGCATAGGCCGGGGCGGACGCGTAGCCTCCGAAGCCGGCTACGACGGCGGCATGGCGGCGTTCGAGCAGGTCGCGCACGCGCTGGTTTTCCCGGCGCCACTTGGCCGGGAACTGCAGCGCCGCGCGGTTGGGGCGCCGCGGGAACGGCACCTTTTCGATGGTGGCCAGTTCGTAGCCCGCTGCCGGCACGAGCGTGGCTTCGAGGCCGACGGCGGTGCCCAGCGCGATGATTTCAGATTCGGGCTCGCGGCGGCGGATGGCGTCGGCGACGGCGAGCAGCGGATTGACATGGCCAGCGGTGCCCCCTCCGGCGAGGACGATGGCGTTGCGTGGTGTGCTCATAGTCTCCCTACCTTAGTACGACGCCTGCCGGGCACGCTCATCCCGGCGGCTTCATATCCGCGTCGTTTCGGCCTTGATCTGCGGCTGGGCGCGCATCATGCTGTCGGCCACCCCCGCCGCCAGCAGGCACATGATCAGCGACGAGCCGCCTGCCGACACGAACGGCATCGGCACGCCCATGACGGGCAGCAGGCCGATGACGACGCCCATGTTGATGAGCGCCTGCCCGCAGATCCAGGTGGTGAACAGCACCAGCGAGATCGACACGTACCGGTTGCGCGTCTTCATGGCGATGACGACCATGCACCAGCCGACGACGACGAACAGCAGCAGCACGGCCAGGGCGCCGACGAAGCCGGTCTCCTCGCCGATGATGGCGTAGATGAAGTCGTTGTGCGCTTCGGGCAGATAGTTCCATTTCTCGCGGCTGTTGCCGATGCCCACGCCGAACAGGCCGCCGGAGGCCATGGCGTATTTCGAATGGGTGGCCTGGTAGCACACGCCTTGCATGGCTTCGGCCGAGCAGGTCTGGTAGGCGGCGAAGATGCGGCTCATGCGGTTGGAGCTGGTGAGCACGGCGACCAGCACGACGGCGAGGACGGCGCCGCCGCCGACGGCCATCCATTTGAGCGGGAAGCCGCCGATGAGGAACCCGACGATGCCGATGGCCACGATGATCAGCCCGGTGCCGAGGTCCTTGCCGAGCAGCACGGTGCCGAGCGCCGCGGCGAACCAGAGGGCCGGCTTGAGGTAGGCCTTCACGCCCTCCTTGTCATAGCGCCCCCTAGCCTCCAGCATGGCCTTGGGCAGCCAGATGCACAGCGCGAGCTTCATGACCTCGGCCGGCTGCATCGTGAAGCCGCCGAAGCCGATCCAGCTGCGGTTGCCGTTGACTTCGACGCCGAGCGGCGTTTTCGTCAGGCATTGCAGGACGATCGCCAGCAGCAGTGCGCCGAAGGCCCAGCGCTGGTAGACGCGGTGCGGCACATGCATCGCGATGAACGCCAGCACGACGCCCACGATGCAGTAGATGCCCTGGCTGAGCGCCTGCTTCCACGGGGAAGCGCCGGCGGCGACCATCGTGACGGCCGACGACGAGAACACCATGATCAGGCCGAACACCGTCAGCACGCATACGCTGATGCGGAACCCGTGGTAGCACCACAGCGGGTTGAGCAGCATGCGCCAGCCGGTGTACGAGCCGAAGTCGGCCCGTTCCTCATGCGTGCCGGTCTGGGCGCCCGATGCGCGGCGGGAGGACGCATTGCGCGGCGCCTTCGCGCCGGACGCGTCCTGCGGGGCCGCTGCCGAACCGCGCACGCTCCTAGCCATGGCCATGCGCCTTCACCCAGGCGCGGGCGGCCTGCGCGAACCGGTCGCCGCGTTCGGCATAGGACTTGAACTGGTCCATCGAGGCGCATGCCGGCGCCATCAGCACGACGTCGCCGGGGGCGGCATATGCGCCGGCCGCCTCGACCGCGCGTTCCATGACCGACGCGTTGTCGGCCGGGTCGATCAGCGTATAGGGCAATTCCGGCGCGCTGGAGCGCAGCGCCTCGACGATTGGGGCCTGGTCGGCGCCGATGACGACGGCCGCCTTCATCGTGTGCTTCTGCGCGGCCACGAGGTCTTCGAACCGCGCCCCCTTGGCCAGTCCCCCGGCGATCCAGACGACGGAACCGGCCGGATAGCTTGACAGCGACGCCTGGGCGGCATGGGCGTTCGTCGCCTTCGAATCGTCGACGAAGCGGATGGAGCCTTGCGGCGAGGCCAGTTCGGCGACCTTCTCGATGCGGTGGCCCCCCGGGGCGAAGCGCTGCAGCGCCGCGACGGCGGGTTCCCGTTCGGCGCCCATGCCCAGCACCAGCGCGAGCGCGGCGAGCGCGTCGGCCATCAGATGGGGGTAGACGGTGCCGTCGGGTTCGGCGAAATGCGTGAACGAGGCCACCGGGGCGATGCGCGTCGCCTCGGGCGAACCGGACAGCCCGCTCTTGTCGACGATCCAGCCATCGGCGATGCCGATCTGCCCGTCGGCGGGTTCGTGGAGGGTGAACCCGACGCGCAGCGCGCCGGGCTGCGTCTGCGCGCGGTCGGCGAGCGCGGTGACTCGGGCGTCGTCGGCGTTGTAGACGATGGCGCGCCGGGCTCCATGGAATACCTTGGCCTTGTCGGCCGCATACGCCTCGATGCCGCCATGCCAGTCGAGATGGTCGTCGGCGATGTTGGTGATCGCCGCGCAGTCGAGTTCCAGCGAATCAGTGAAGTGCATCTGGAACGAGCTCAGCTCCACGCACAGCGCGTCATGCTCCGGCTCGTTCGCCGCATGCGAGACGGATACGCCGATATTGCCGACGGCCGGCGCGTCCAGGCCGCACGCCTCAAGCATGGCGGACACCATCTGGGTCGTCGACGTCTTGCCGTTCGTGCCGGTGATGCCGATCCATGGGGCCGGCGCCCCGGTGCGGGTTGCCGGCACGCGCAGCCGCCATGCCAGCTCCACTTCGCTGACGACGGGGACGCCATGCGCCTGGGCCTCGACGATGAACGGCGTGCGCGGATTGAAGACCGGCGACACGCACAGCAGGTCGACCCCGTCCCAGTCGATGCCGTCGAACGACGTCCGGCCGGCGCCCGGCTTGCGTTCGTCGACGGTGATGACGCTGGTGCCCTGCTGCTTGAGCAGCTGCGCCATGTTCTGTCCCGAAATGCCCATGCCGGCCACGACGGCCGTTGCGATGCTTTCCATTGCTGTTCCCCTCTTGGATCTTGGAAAAATGCTGCCTTCGCCCGGGCTTGCTAGCCGTTCCACAGGCCGGAACGGGCCAGCCAATCGCCGTAGAAGATGACCAGGCCGATGATGACGAACATCAGCTCGATCATCCAGAAGCGCACGACGACCTTGCCTTCGCTCCACCCCTTGAGCTCGAAGTGGTGGTGGATCGGGGCCATCTTGAACACGCGCTTGTGCGTGGCCTTGAAGCAGCCCACCTGGATGACGTCGCTCATCGCCTCGATGACGTACAGGCCGCCGATGATGATGGCGAGGAATTCGGTGTGCGTGGCGATCGACAGCGCGGCGAACAGGCCGCCCAGCGCCAGCGAGCCGGTGTCGCCCATGAAGATCGTCGCCGGGTTGCAGTTGTACCACAGGAAGCCCAGGCAGGCGACGGCGGCGCACAGCGCGATGACGGTCAGGTCGAGCGGGTCGGACACGTTGTAGGTGAAGCCGCTGTGCTTGACGCCGCTGACATGGTAGGTCTCCCAGAAGGCGATGGCGGCGTAGCCGGTAAACGCGATCATCGACGAGCCCGCGCACAGGCCGTCCAGGCCGTCGGACAGGTTGACGGCGTTGGTCCAGGCGGCCATCAGGAAGTTCACCCATATGACGAACAGGATGATCGACAGTGTGCGCCCTGCGAAATCGAACGACAGGAACGGCGTTTCGATGAAGCTCATGCCGGCCTGGGCGCTGGGCACCCCGTTCTTGTTCGGCAGCACGAGCGCGAGCACGGCGTAGATCGTGGCGAAGATGAACTGGCCGACGAACTTGCCGCGTACGGTCAGCCCTTCGTTCTGTTTCTTGCGCACCTTCGCGAAGTCGTCGATGAAGCCCAGCAGGCCCATCGACACCATCGCGAACAGCACCAGGACCGCCGACCAGGTCGGCGTGGTGCCGGTCGACAGATACCGGTAGAGGGCGGACGCCCCCCAGCCCAGCACCGTGGCCAACACGATGACGACGCCGCCAAGCGTAGGGGTGCCGCGCTTGACCTGGTGCGACTGCGGGCCGTCCTGGCGGATGTACTGGCCGTAGTTGAGCTTGTGCACCAGCTTGATCAGCAGCGGCGTGCCGACCATCGTGATGACCAGCGAGACCAGCAGTCCAATGATGAGGGCAATCACCTTCAGTTCTCCATTTCCCTTCCCCGGGCTCCACGCTCCGGGACTGCAATGTCCTTCTTCTTGCTTCCTGTCGTTCCGTATCCGTCCGCGGCGCCGCGCCGGCGCCTCAGCAGGACCCCCAGCGTTCGGCCAGGGCGCTCAGTCCGGAGGCGTGCGATCCCTTGAGCAGCGCCACCGTCCCCGGGTGCCCCGCAGCGAAGGCGCGCACCGCCGCATCGGCTTCGTCGGCCGAATGCGCGTGGACGACGGCGCAGGCGCTCCCCTGGCGCTGCGCGGCCGCCTCCTGCGCGCCGGCCGCCAGCTCGGACGCCAGCATGTCGAGGTGGCTGTCCGAGCCTCCCACGGCGATGACGGCGTCGGCGCCGCCGTCCACGGCGTACCGCCCGATGGCGCGATGCAGGGCGCGTTCCTCGTCGCCCAGCTCGAGCATGGCGCCCAGCACGGCGACGCGCGGGCGCTTCTGGCGCCCCTCGAACGCCATCAGGCCGTCGATGCCGGCGCGCATCGAATCGGGATTGGCATTGAAGGAGTCGTCGATCAGGGTGAACGACGTACCGTCCTCCTCGACGTCGCGCACGGCCATGCGGTGCGGGCTTATATGGTCCACCGACTCAAGCGTATGGACGATGGCGCGCATCGGCATGCCGAAATACCTGGCCACCGACGCGGCGGCCAGCGCGTTCATGACGTTATGGGTTCCGCGGATGCCGAGCGCCAGGCGCTGGTAGGCGCCGTCATCGGCGGCGAACGTGAAGCGCGGCTGGCCTTCGGCGTCCACCTCGATGTCGCGCGCCAGCACATAGTCGTCGTGCTCGGCGGCATGCTCGATGCCGAACCACTTGACGAACGACGGGGCCAGGGGCGCCATGGCGGCCACATGCGCATCGTCCGCGTTGAGGATCGTCACGCCCGCCGGCGCTTCCCCGCGCACGATTTCGCTCTTGGCCTGCGCGATGCGCTCGACGGAGCCGAACTCCCCCAGATGGGCGTTGCCTACCTTGAGCACGACGGCGACGTCGGGAGGGGCGATGGCGGTCAGCCGCGCGATTTCGCCGAGATGGTTGGCCCCCATTTCGGCTACGAGGAACCGCGTGGAAGGCCCCACGCGCAATGCTGTCAGCGGCAGGCCGATTTCGTTGTTGAACGAGCCGACGGGGGCCACCGTCGGGCCCATCGTGGAGAGCATGGCCGCCAGCAGGTCCTTGGTCGTCGTCTTGCCGACCGACCCGGTGATGCCGATGATCGAGAAGGATTCGCCGGATGCCTTCCGGCGCTCCAGATTGGCCTTGGCCAAGGCGCCCAGCGCCTCGACGCTGTCGCCGACGACAATCTGCGCCATCGCGCCATCCGCCGGCACTTCATGCTCGACGATGGCGGCCACCGCGCCGCTGCGGGCCGCCTGGGCGACGAAGTCATGCCCGTCGACATGCTCGCCGGCGATGGCGACGAACACCGCCCCCTGGCCGGCCTGGCGCGAATCGGTGACGGCCATGCGCGCCACCGCGCCTCCGTCGCCGCCTTCCAGGCGCCCGGACACGGCCTGCGCCACCTCCTGCACCGTCATCGGCATCATCGTTGCCTCGCCAGTCACGCTTCCATCCTTCTTGCCTTCATGCGATTGTCCTTGTCCATTGTCGTTTCATGCCCGTCATGCACGTGCGCCGCGCGCCGCCTGGGTCATTCCCGGGTCATTCAAGCTCCCGGGAGACGCGCAACGCGCTCTTGATGCTGTTCTTGCGCACGCCGGCCGCCAGCACCATCGCGATGGCGAGCGACAGCGGGCGCACCCTCGAACGGTCGGATTCGGCCTGCAGCGCCATCGCGTCGGATTCCTCGGTGCGCGAGACGATGCGGGTGTTGTGGTCGATGGCGCAGCCGAACCGCTCGCACGCCACGTCGACGAACTCCTGGGCTTCCCGCGGTCCGGGAACGCCGTCACAGCCGATGACGTCGACGTTGACCGATTGCAGCGCGTCCGGGCCCAGCGTCTTGCCGTCCATCGCGATGATGACGGCGGCCGCGCCGTCCTCGGCGCATACCGACAGCACGCGCTGCATCGAGAGGATGTCGACGGGGTATTCGAGGTCGAGGAAGCGTTCCAGCGACTGCGAATCGCCGGCGTTGACGAGGCCGACCGGATTGCCGAGCATATGCAGGAAGTCGGCCAGTTCGCGCACGTCGCGCCCGATGGTGTCGTCGTCGGGGCCGGCGACGGCGAACACGGCCAGCGTATCGGAGGGCGCCCCGGCGATGTCGCAGGCCACGCGCCCGATCTGCTGGGGCGTCGGGTCGGCGAACAGCACCGGGATTTCCGGATCGGCCAGCGCCGAGCGCATCGAACGCGGCAGCAGGGCGGCATAGGCGCCGCGCGAGGCGGCGGCCGCCACCTGCCCGGGGGCGACCGCCTCGCCGGGCATGAACAGGGCGCCGGGCCCTACCGATTCCAGGTCGTTGGCCAGCGACGTGATGGTCACGTTCTGCGCGAAGGACGGCACGAGCTCGAATCCGTACCGTTCATGCAGCGTCCCCAGCGTCATGCGCTGGGCTATCGACTCGCTGAGCGAACTCATGGGCATCCAACCTTTCGTTGCCGTCGTGCCATCGGCCTACCACTCCACCGGAATGGCGTCGGTGCGGGCCGATGAGGTCGGCACGTCGTATTTCTGCATCAGGAACTCGCCGATTTCGGCGAACACCGGCCCTGCGGTCAGGCCGCCGTAGCTGCCCTGGGGATCCTTGAGCACGACGGTGACGACGAACTTCGGATTATCGGCGGGAATGATGGCGGTGTAGTCGCTGATGACCGAGGAGAGCTTACCATCAGAGCCCGTCACCTCGGCGGTACCGGACTTGGCGGCCACCCGGTATCCGGAAACGCCGGCGAACTTCTGGTAGTGTTCGGAGACCGATTCCATGGCGTTGAGCACGTCCTTGGCCACCGATTCGTCGATGACCCGCGTGCCGGAGCCGGCATCCGCCTCGACGGCGTGGCCGTCGGCTCCCGTCACCGACTTGATGATCTTCTGGGGCTTCTTCACGCCCCCGTTGGCGATGACGGCGATGGCGTTGGTCAGCTGCAGCGCGTTCGTCGAATAGCCCTGGCCGAACAGGACGGTGTTGCGCGTGCGGCCGTCCCACGAGTCCGCCGACGTGAGCACGCCCTGCGATTCGCCCGGCAGCTCAAGGCCGCTGGCCTGCCCGATGCCGAACTTCGTCAGGTACTCGTAGCGTTCCTTGTCGGTGTAGTCGCTCGACGCCATGATCGTGCCCACGTTGCTGGACTGCTCGAGGATGCCGGCCAGCGTCCAGTGGCCGGTCGCGTGCTCCTCGGCGTCCTTGTAGGTCTGCCCGTCGAGGGTCAGCGTGTTGGGCACCGTGAACTTGTCGCTCATCTTGTGCAGGCCCTCCTGCAGCAGCCCGGACATCGTGAACACCTTGCCGACCGAGCCCGGCTCGAACGTTTCGCTGACGGACCGGGCCACGTTCAGCTTGGCGTCGTCGCTGCCGGCCTCGATGGTGTCGGTATCGGCCAGCGCGCGTATTTCGCCGGTCTCCACGTCCTGCACGACGGCGATGCCCCAGCTGGCGCTGTATTTCTTCTGGTCCGTCTTGAGAATCTGCTCGACGCGCCACTGCACGTCGCGGTCGATGGTCAGCGCCACGTCGGAGCCGTTGACGGCGTCCTTCGATTCGGTCATCGTGCCGGGGATTTCCTCGCCGCCATTGCCCTGCTGGTACACCTGGTAGCCGTCGGTGCCGGTCAGCGTGGCGTTCTCCAGCTGCTCGATGCCGGCGACGCCGTCGCCGTCCGCGTTCACGCCGCCGAGCAGCGCGCCCATCAGCGTGCCGTTCGAGTAGAGCCGCTCGTTGCTCAGCTCGCCGTAGACGATGCCGCCAAGGTTCAGGCCGTCGATCTTGCGCTTGACTTCAGGCGTGACGTCCTTCTTGAGCACGGCGTACTGGCCCGTGCCCGACAGCAGGCCGCCGATGGTGGTGGCGTCCATGTCGAGCAGCGGCGCCAGCAGCTGGGCGACGGCCGCCGCCCCCGAGGTCGTCAGGTCCTTGCCGTCGAGCGAATGGCAGTAGCTCTGCGTGGAGGACGTGCATTTGGTCGGCTCGAATTCCTGGGCGGCCGTCGGATTGCCGATGATCGTATAGCGCTCGACGCTCTGCGCCAGCACCGTGCCGTTGACGTCGGTGATCTTGCCGCGCCGCGCGCTGACCGTCACCGACAGCGTGCGGCTGCGCGTCGCCGCGGCGGCGAGGGACGAACCGTTGATCAGCTGCACCCATACCAGGCCGCCGAGGCACGCCACGGCCATCAGGCCGAGGACGGCGCACACGGCGACGGTGCGGTTGAAGAGCTGGCCGCTCTTGCCGGAACGCAACAGGCGTTTCATTGCTTGGTGCCATCCTCCTGTGCCTTGTACCCCTTCAGGTCGATCGTCAGCGAACCGGTGGCCGGCACCATGTTCATGTCCTGGGCCTTCTGGGGCAGCGAAGCCTCGAGTTCGTCGAGCTTGGCCTGGTCGTCGTCGACGTCCTGCGTGAGCGTCGTGATGTTCTGCTGGATCTGCGTGGATTCGAACGAGTTCTGGATCATCTGCGTGCGCAGCAGCAGCGAGCCGAGCAGGCTGGCGACGAGGAACACGACGGCGACCGCGATGTGCATCATCGGGGTCGCGCGCGCCTTCGTCCAGTTGACCAGGCCCTCGACGCCGCGGCTGACGGCGGAGGACTTCGCCTTGCCGGCGACGACCTTGAGCTCGGGCCGCTTGCTGCGTTCGGCTTCCCCGTCCTTGGCGCGCCTCGTCGGCGGCGCCGCGACCGAACGGACGTTGCGTGACTGTGCCATGTCAGCCCCTCCTTGCCCTGGTGCGGGCGCCATGATGCGCCTGGCGCGCGCCGCGGTCGTCCCGCTGCGCGCCGCGGCTTGCCTGTTCCATGCGGACCGCCCACCGGTGCGGTATCGGCCGCGTCAGCTCGACGGCGCGCAGCCGCACGGACTGCGACCGCGGGTTGGCGGCGATTTCGGCCTCGTCGGCCTTGACGGCGCCGCGCGTCAGTTCCTTGAAGAACGGCTGCATGTCGTCGGGCACGACCGGCATCGAGGCGGGTGCGTCGATCTTCAGACCCTGCGCCATGAACGACTTGACGGCCTTGTCCTCCAGCGAATGGTACGACTCGACGACCAGGCGCCCTCCGACGGCCAGCCGCAGGGCCGCCTGCGGCAGCGTGCGGGCGAGCTTGTCGAGTTCGCCGTTGACTTCGATGCGCAGCGCCTGGAATACGCGCTTGGCCGGGTTGCCGGCGCCGCGGTGCGCCTGGGGGACGACGTCGTCGACGAGGCGCGAAAGCTGGGCGGACGTATGCAGCGGCTGCGCCTCGCGGGTGCGCACGATGCGCCGGGCGATCTGGCGCGCGAACCGTTCTTCGCCGTACCGGGAGAAGATGGAGGCCAGCCGCTCCTCCGGGTAGTCGGCCAGCACCTGCTCGGCCGTCAGCGCCTGGGCCACGTCCATGCGCATGTCGAGCGGGGCGTCATGGGAATAGGAGAAGCCGCGGTCCGTTTCGTCGATCTGCAGGCTGGACAGCCCCAGGTCCATGAATACGGCGTCCACCCGGCCGATGCCGTTGGCGTCGAGCACGGCGGTGAAGTCGTCGAATGGGGCGTGCACCGGAATGAACCGGTCCGACAGGCCCTGCGAAGCGATGCGTTCGGTGGCGAGCGCGAGCGCTTCGGCATCGCGGTCGATGCCGACGAGCATGGCCTGCGGCGCGGCCTTGAGGAACGCTATGGAATGGCCGGCCAGCCCCAGCGTGCAGTCGACGGCCACGGCGCCTTCATGGGCGAGGGCGGGCGCGACGAGGTCCACGCACCGTTCAAGCAGCACGGGCTTGTGGATGGCGGCAATATCGGTCATCGTTCGTTAAAACTCCAGTTCCTGCAGTACGTCGTCGGCTATGTCCGCATAGCCTTCTTCATTGGCGGCGAGATAGGCCTCCCATGCCGCCTTGTCCCAGATCTCCGCGCGGGTGCCGACGCCGATGACGACGATGTCGTCGCCCAGCCGCGCATAGTCGCGCAGCATCTGCGGCACCAGCACCCTCCCCTGCTTGTCGGGTTCCTGGTCCACCGCTCCCGACAGGAAGATGCGCAGGTACTCGCGCGCCGCCCGGTTGCCGACGCTGGCGCGCTGTATCTGCGTGGCGATGCGGCGGAATTCGGCGTGCGGCAGCAGGTAGATGCAGCGTTCCTGCCCGCGGGCCATGACGAGCCCCTCCCCAAGCGCCTGCCTGAATTTGGCGGGCAGCGCCATGCGCCCCTTGGCATCCATCCGCGGTTCGTAGGTTCCCAGCAGCATCGGCAGCGCTTCGGCTGCCGGCGCCGCCGCGTGCGCATCGGCGTCGGGGACGTCGCTGGATGGGGCGGCGCAAGGCGTTTCGTCCTGCAGGGCCATCATCCACCTCCCCTCATGCGCATCTTCAGGGTGACCCGGGCAATGTTCCTCCCCACTTTACCCCACAACTCACCGAAATTCCCCACTTATGCAGGTTTTTCTTCCCAATCTCCCATAATTCGCCGCACAGGCGCCCCAAACGGCCCTTTCCGGCGCTGCCGGCGCACGGAAGGAAGGCCGGCGCCCACCCCTTGCGAGCCGTTATGTTCGTAGGTGGCTTGCGCTACATTGAACAAGCTTGAAAGCTTGTATTCGAGGGGAACGGGAAGGCATGTCACAGTATTCGGTTCAGCTTCAGGAAGAGCAGCGTGCCGTCGACCGGGCCTATGGCCGGCTCGACGACCTTCGCGCGCAGGCTCGCGCCCGGCTCGACGCCGTGCGCGCCGCCGGCTCCCACGGCTCGCCGACGCAACGTACCGAACGGGATTCATTCGCCACGATGTACGAGGACCGGCTGGCGCAGCTGCGCGCCGTCGAGGACCGGCTGGTATTCGGGCGGCTCGACGACGACAAGGGACAGCGGCGCTATATCGGCCGCATCGGCCTGTCCGACGAGAACCACGAGCCGATCCTGACTGACTGGCGCGCCGAAGCGGCCCGGCCGTTCTATGAAGCCACCCCTTCCCACCATGGCGACATCGTCATGAGGCGCCACCTGACGCTGCATTTCCGCGACGTGGCCGGCATCGAGGACGAGGTGCTGGACGTCAATTCCGAGCATGTCGGGGCTGCCTCCGACCGCGGCACGCTGACCGGCGAAGGCGCGCTGCTGGCATCGCTGAGTTCGAGGCGCACCGGCAAGATGACCGACATCGTCGCGACAATCCAGGCCGAGCAGGACCGCATCATCCGCGCCCCGTTGCGCGGGGCGGTCGTCGTGCAGGGCGGCCCCGGCACCGGCAAGACGGCCGTGGCGCTGCACCGCGCCGCCTACCTGCTGTATACCCACCGCAAGATGCTCGACCGTTCCGGCGTGCTGGTCATCGGCCCCAGCGGCACGTTCCTGCGCTACATCGACCAGGTGCTGCCGTCGCTGGGCGAGACCGGCGTGGTCAGCCGCACGATCGCCGACCTGATCCCCGGCGTGAACGCCACGCGCCTCGACGAGCCGCACGTCGCCCAGCTCAAGGGGCAGCGGCGCATGGCCCGCATGATCGCCAACGCCGTAGCCGGCCGCGAGCGCGTGCCCGCCAAGCTGCCGAGCATCACCGTCAACGGCGTGCGCCTCGACGTGCGCGCCAGCGACATCAAGACGGCCATCGCCGACGCGCGCCGCACGCGCCAGCCGCACAACAAGGCCCGCGAGACCTTCGTGCGCAGCATGCTGGAAATGCTGCGGTCGCAGTATGCCGAACGGCTCGACTACGTGCCCGAGCAGGCGGAGCTCGCCGAAGCGGCCGCGCAGCTCAAGCTCAACGACAAGCTGCGCGTCACGCTCAACCTCGCATGGCTGCCGATGAACGCCCAGTGGCTGCTCGACCAGCTGTTCAGCAAGCCCGAACAGCTGCGCCGCTTCGCCCCGTGGCTCACGGACGAGCAGGTGGCGATGCTCACGCGCCCCAAGGGCGCCCCGCTGACGCGTTCCGACATCCCGCTGCTCGACGAGGCGATGGAGCTGCTCGGACCCGACCCGCATGAAGCGGCCCGGCTTGCCGCCGCCGACGCCAAGCGCGCCGAAGAGGAGCAGTTCGCCAAGGACACGCTCGCCCAGGTCGGCATCGGCTCGGGCATCGTCACGTCGCAGATGCTCGCCGACAGCATGCGCGGCGAGGCGGCCGACGCCACGGCGCAGCGCGCGGCGGCCGACCGCGAATGGACCTACGGGCATATCGTCGTCGACGAGGCGCAGGAGCTCACGCCGATGGAATGGCACATGCTGATCCGGCGCTGCCCCTCGCGCTCGTTCACGATCGTCGGCGACGTCGCGCAGACGGCCGCCCTTGGCGGCACGCGGTCGTGGAAGTCGACGATGAACCAGCTGTTCGGCCCGAATGGCTGGAGCCTCAACGAGCTGACGATCAACTACCGCAACCCCAAGGAGGTGTCGGACATGGCCTGCGCCTTCGCGCAGCGCGAGGGCCTGTACATCTCCACCGTCAAGGCCGTGCGCAGCGTGCCCGGGTCGGTCGAGCGCCATACCGTCGCCACCCAGGAGGAGCTCTACGACGCCATCGGGCGCGACGCCGTGCGGCTGGCCGGCGAATTCGTCACCGACGACGGCACGGGCCGCATCGCCATCATCGTGCCCGACGCCCTGCGCGACGCGGTGCGCGAACGCGTGGCCCACGCGCTGCGCCACGACATCGGCCTCGACTCGCTCGACGAGCAGATCAGCATCTGCGACACCCAGTCGGTCAAGGGCCTCGAATACGACGCCGTCATCGTCGTCGAGCCCGGCATGATCGAGCAGGAGGCGCCTTCGAGGATCGTCGCGGCGTCCGATCTATATGTCGCGCTGACGCGTCCGACGCAGCGACTGTTTATAGTTAGAACCAAGTCGGATGAACAAATCTTGACAATGTAACCCAAGCAAAGGTGGTCCCATGCCCAAGGCACTGCTCCTCGAAAACATCCATCCGCTGGCCGTCGAATCCCTGAAGAAGGCCGGCTTCGAAGTCGATGCACGCAAGGGCGCGCTCTCCGAGGACGAGCTGATCGACGCGCTGGAAGGCGTCGACCTGCTCGGCATCCGCTCGAAGACGACCGTCACGCCGAAGGTGATCGACGCGCGCGGCTCGCTGACGGCAATCGGGTGCTTCTGCATCGGCACGAACCAGGTGGCCCTCGACTACGCGGCCAAGCACGGCATCGCCGTGTTCAACGCCCCGTATTCGAACACGCGCTCGGTCGTCGAGCTCGTCATCGGCGACATCATCTGCCTGATGCGCCGCATTCCAGCCCATACGCACCACATGAAGCACGGCCTGTGGGACAAGTCGGCCGCCGGCAGCCATGAGGTGCGCGGCAAGACGCTGGGCATCGTCGGCTACGGCAACATCGGCTCCCAGCTGTCGGTCATCGCCGAGGCGCTCGGCATGCGCGTCGTGTTCTACGACCTCGAGGAGAAGCTCGCGCTGGGCAACGCCCACCGCTGCGACACGCTCGACGAGCTGCTCGAACAGGCCGACGTCGTCACGCTGCACGTCGACGGGCGCAAGGAGAACACCGGCTTCTTCGGCGAGGACCAGTTCGCCAAGATGAAGGACGGCGCGATGTTCATCAACCTGTCGCGCGGCTTCGTCGCCGACCTTGGCGCGCTCAAGCAGCATCTGGACAGCGGGCACCTGGGCGGCGCGGCCGTCGACGTCTTCCCCATCGAGCCGAAGAAGAGCGGCGATCCGTTCGAGACGTCGCTGGCCAACGAGGACAACATGATCCTCACTCCGCATATCGGCGGCTCGACGCTGGAGGCCCAGAAGTCGATCGGCACGTTCGTTTCCCAGCGCCTCGAAGACTACTGGGAGAAGGGCTCGACCGGCCTGTCGGTCAACATGCCGCAGATCACGCTCGGCGAATGCCGCGGCGAGGCGCGCATCGCGCACCTGCACGACAACCTTCCGGGCGTGCTGGCGCAGGTCAACCACGTGCTCGGCGACGCCGGCATCAACATTTCCGCCCAGGCGCTGGCCACCGAAGGCGAAATCGGCTACGTCGTCACCGACGTCGCCACGCGCCCGGACGCCGAAACGCTGGAAAAGCTGCGCAGCATCGACGGCACGATCCGCATGCGCATGCTTTCCTGACCGGCGGCATGCGGCCGGCGAAACAGCCTGAATACGCAAGGAAGGCGCCTGCGGTTTGCACAGGCGCCTTCCCCATATCCGCCCTGCGCACTCCCCGAGGGACGTCATGATCGGCAAGCGCGCCCGACGGGGCGCAGCAGCCATGCCGCCAGCGCTTTCCGGGACAGCGCGGCAGCCGTATTGCTAGCGCTCCTGGCGGAGCGCGTCGATGGCCTTCTGGAAGTCCTCGAGGTTCTCGAAATTCTGGTAGACGCTGGCGAAGCGCAGGTAGGCCACTTCGTCCAGTTCGCGCAGCGGCTTGAGGATGGCCTTGCCCACTTCGTCGGATTCGACCTGGGCCAGCCCCTGGGAACGCAGGTCCTCCTCGACCTTCTGCCCCAGCATCTTCAGGTCCTCTTCCTTGATCGGCCGCCCCTGGCAGGCCTTGCGCACGCCGGAGATGACCTTGTCGCGGTTGAACGGCTCGAGGTTCCCGCTGCGCTTGCGCACCAGCAGCGTCGTCGTCTCCATCGTGCTGAAGCGGCGGCCGCACGCCATGCACTGGCGCCGTCGGCGGATGGAATAGCCATCGTCATTGATGCGCGTGTCAATGACTTTCGTATCGGCGTTCTGGCAATAGGGACAATGCATACCTATAACCATAGTCCTTGGGCGCGCCTTGGGGGCTTTCCAGCGGCGCGTAGGGGGATGCGCCCGCCACGATGGCCTCATGGCGGGCAGGGACAGGCACCCGGCCGGGCGCGACGCTTCGCAAACGGACATGGCGCGATCCTTTCGAACGGTATGGAAGATTCCTCATCCATTTTCGAACAGATGTTCGACTTAAGTCAAATCGATTCGAACATCTGTTTGGAATCTCCGGCGTTTCGCGCTATGCTGGAACCAATACGAGCAAGGAGCACCGATGAGCATCCCAACGCATGAGCCCGGGACGGCAGGCGACGCTGGCAGCCGCCCCCAGCTGACCGACCGCCAGCGCAAGATCATGGACGCCATCCGCACGCTGCTGGCCGAGCAGGGCTTCGCCCCTTCGCTGCGCGAAATCGGGCAGGCCGCCGGACTGAAGAGCACGTCGTCGGTCCAGCACCAGCTGCATGTGCTGGAAGAGAAGGGCTTCATCCGGCGCGACCCGAACAAGGGGCGCGCCATCGAAATCGTCGGGGACAAGCCCCAGCCCCAGGGCGCCCCCGCCTCGGGCGGCGCAGCCGTCGACGTCACGACCGCCGGGGACGAGGACGCGTTCCTGCTGTCGCGCGACGTGCCGCTGGTCGGCACAATCGCCGCCGGCGTGCCGATTACCGCCGAGCAGCATGTCGAGGACGTCATGCGCCTGCCGGTGCGGCTGACCGGCACCGGCAACCTGTTCATGCTGGAGGTCCATGGCGACTCGATGATCGACGCCGCCATCTGCGACGGCGACTTCGTCGTCGTGCGCGAACAGCATGACGCCGTCAACGGCGACATCGTCGCGGCATTGCTCGGCGACGAGGCCACCGTCAAGACGTTCCGCAAGGAGGACGGCCATGTGTGGCTCATGCCGCACAACCCCAACTACTCCCCCATCGACGGCACCCATGCGCAGATCATGGGCAAGGTCGTCACCGTGCTGCGCAAAATGTAGGCGCTGCACCAGAGCCTGCGGCGCCCCGGAAAGACAACGGCGGAATACGAAGCGGAAAAGAACGCCTGCAAGTGGACGCTTGAGAGAAGGCGCCCTTGCGCGCCCGGCAATCTACGCCTGGGCAGCGCTGCCGGCAAAGCAACGCCCCACGCTGCACATGGCAGGCGCGGGGCGTTGCTTTGCCGGCGGCCGGACGGGCCGCGGGGCTCGCGGGAATCAGAAGCCGAACTGGGCGGCGGTTTCCTTCAGCGTCTCGGCGGAGCGCTTAAGGGCCGCGAGCTCGCGGTCGGACACCGGGGTGTTGATGCGCGAGTTGACGCCGGAACGGTTCAGCAGCGTCGGCACGGACATGCACACGCCGGAGATGCCGTGGAAGTCGTCGAGCAGCGACGAGACCGGCAGGATGCGGTTCGTGTCGTGCATGATCGACTCGATGATGTCGACGCCGCTCATGGCGATCGCGTAGTTCGTCGCGCCCTTGCCGTTGATGATCTTGTAGGCGGCGTTCTTGACTTCCTGGTGGATTTCCTCGCGCACCTGGGCGTCGAGCGGGGCGTGGCCCGGCAGCGCCTGCCAGTCGCACATCGGCACGCCGCCGATGGTGGCGGAAGCCCACAGCGGCACTTCGGAGTCGCCGTGCTCGCCGGCGATGTAGGCATGGACGTTCTTGACGTTGACGCCGGTCTGCTGCGCGATCAGGAAGCGCAGGCGGGCGGAGTCGAGGTTGGTGCCCGAGCCGAACATCTGCGTCGCCGGCAGGCCCGAAAGCTTCAGGCACACCTGGGTGACGACGTCGACCGGGTTGGTGATGAGCATGTAGATGGCGTTCGGGGCGACCTTCATGAGGTTCGGGATGATCGACTTCATGATGTTGATCGTCGCGCCGGCCAGGTCGAGGCGGGACTGGCCCGGCTTCTGGCGGGCACCGGCCGTGATGACGACCATGTCGGCGTCGCGGCAGATCTCCGGATCGTCGGAGCCTTCGATCGAGACGGTCGGGAAGAAGCTCGAGCCATGCTGCATGTCGAGCACTTCGGCCTCGACGCGCTCCTTCGCGATGTCCTCGAGCACGATTTCACGGGCAACGCCGCGTTCGGCGGCCGCGAAAGCAAGCGTGGATCCAACGGCGCCGGCGCCGACAATGGCCAGCTTGGTTGGCTTGATGGAAGAATTCACCATGTTTCGACCTCTTCAATGCACGTCGTCCCGCCACTTGCGGGATCCAGGTAAGGCCGGCCACGGGGGCGGCCTCCATAGGGTTTTCACCTTTACAGTAATCCCACTCGCTGACGGCGCCAAAGCGTTTTGGCGTACAGCGGCGCGGCGCCTACGCACAATATGGCCAACATCACATTCCGCGCGTCCTTGCCTGCCCGCGGCGGCTATGCGCGAAACCATTGGAGGTGGCCGTCCAGGGGGTTCCCGGACGAACCGTATGAAGGCCGCAGGCCGGAGCGGCACACCGGCAGCGGCTACGCGATGGCCGCGTCCATGAGCCTGGCGGCCAGGCGGTCGTCGACGTCCGCTTCCAGGGCCATGCCGTCGTCGCGGTATTCGACGGAACGCAGCTGGCCGCTCTCGCGCACCTGGGCGAGCAGCGAGCCGGCCGTATACGGCAGCACGGCCTCGACGTGCACGCCGGGCACCGGCAGCATCGACTCGATGCGTGCGCGCAGGTCGCCGATCCCTTCGCCGGTGGCCGACGAAACGAACGCGGCGTCGGGCTCGAGCGCGCGCAGCCGTTCGAGCGTGGCGCCGTCGATCAGGTCGATCTTGTTGAAGACGAGGACCGACGGGATGGCGCCGACCCCTTCGATCTGGCTGAGCGTTTCGTTGACGGCGCGGACCTGGCTGAACGGATCGGGGTGGGACGCGTCGACGACGTGCACGATCAGGTCGGCATCCCCCGCCTCCTCCAGCGTCGACTTGAACGCCTCGACCAGCTGCGTGGGCAGGCGGCGCACGAACCCGACCGTGTCGACGTAGGCGTACAGGCGCCCGTCCGCGCCCTTCGTGCGGCGCACGGCGGTGTCGAGCGTGGCGAACAGCGCGTTCTCGACGAGTTCGGCCGAGCCGGTCAGGCGGTTGGTCAGCGACGACTTGCCGGCGTTCGTATAGCCGACGACGGCCACCGTCGGCAGACCGAAGCGCCGGCGCGAACCGCGCTTGATTTCGCGCGACGGCGCCATCTGCTCGATCTGGCGGCGCAGCTTGGCGATGCGCGAGCGGATGGCGCGGCGGTCCATCTCGATCTTCGTTTCGCCCGGGCCTCTCGAGCCGATGCCTGCATCGGCGCCCGCGGCGCGGCCGCCTGCCTGGCGCGACAGCGACGCGCCCCAGCCGCGCAGGCGCGGCAGCATGTAGTTGAGCTGCGCGAGCTCGACCTGCGCCTTGCCCTCGCGGCTGGAGGCATGCTGCGCGAAGATGTCGAGGATGACGGCGGTGCGGTCGACGACCTTGACCTTCGTCGCGTCCTCCAGCGCGCGGCGCTGGCTCGGCGGCAGGTCGGCGTCGACGATGATCGTGTCGGCTTCGTGCGCGGCGACGAGCCCGGCGATTTCCTTCGCCTTGCCGGAACCCACGTAGGTGGCGGCGTCGGGGCGGCTGCGCTGCTGCAGCACGCCGTCGCACACGACGGCGCCTGCCGTTTCGGCCAGCGCGGCCAGCTCGCGCAGCGATTCCTCGGCCTCGGCGAGCGACGAGTCGCGCGCCGACCATACGCCGACGAGGACGACGCGTTCGAGGCGCACCTTGCGGTATTCGACTTCGGTGACGTCCTCGAGCTCTCCCAGGCCCGCGACGTGCTTGAGCTCGTTGCGGGCCTGGCGCTCCGCCCACTGCTCGTCGCCGGCATGTCGCGCGGCCGCCTGGCGCGCGCCGCGGCTGCCGTCAAGCAGCACCTCCGACTGGCCGGCCAGCACGCCGGTGCGTTCCTTGTCGTCGTCTTCCTGGGCTATCTGCACAAACTGAGCCAAGCACACCCCTTTTTCCGTCATTCACCCATGTACCGCCAACGATAACAACACGAGGCCCCCATGCATTCCCACGCGCGAAGGCGGCGAGCCGGCCGCATGGGCGAAGGCATCCAGCAGGTGCGCCCGGAGCATGCACAGCGGGCCACGGCCCGTTGCGCGGGAAGGCATGTATGTGCGGGGCGCCGATCTTCGCGGCGGCCGATTAAGATCGGACAGCGGAAAGGATGGATGATGGGCGCAGACAACGAGCAGTATTTCGCAGCCGAACCGACGTCGAAGGACGTGCGCACGGCGCATGAGTTCACGGTGCGCGGATACCCGGTATCCGTGGAGACGTCCAACGGGGTGTTTTCCGGCAGCCGCGTCGACCTGGGCACGCAGGTGCTGCTCAGGCATGCGCCCGAGCTGCCCGAGAGCGGCGATTTCCTCGACCTGGGCTGCGGCTGGGGGCCGGTTGCGCTGGCGATGGCGAAGGAGTCGCCCGAGGCGGCCGTATACGCCGTCGACGTCAACGAGCGCGCCATCGGGCTTACGGCGGCCAACGCCGAACGCAACGGCTGCCCCAACGTGCATGCCGGCGACGCCGACGACGTCCCCGAGGGGCTCGAATTCGAACGCATCTGGTCGAACCCGCCGATCCGCATCGGCAAGGAGGCGCTGCACGCGCTGCTGATGCAGTGGCTGCCGCGGCTGGCGCCGGACGGCTACGCCTACCTGGTCGTGCAGAAGAACCTCGGCGCCGATTCGCTGATGCCGTGGCTGGCGGCCGCCCTTGGCGACGGCTACGAAGTGGCGAAGTACGGCAGCTCGAAGGGCTACCGGGTCATCGAGGTGCACCGCAAGTAGCTTCGCAAGGAACGAAGAACGACAGAACCGAAGAAACGAGAAATGAAGTTTTCCTACCCCGACGAGCTGCCGGTCAGCGCGGCGCGCGGCGACATCGCCGATGCCGTGGCCAGCCACCAGGTCGTCATCGTGTCCGGCCAGACCGGTTCGGGCAAGACCACCCAGCTGCCGAAGATCCTGCTGGAGCTCGGCCGAGGCGCGGATGGGCGCCAGATCGTGCATACGCAGCCGCGCCGCCTGGCCGCGCGCACCGTCGCCGAACGCATCGCCAGCGAAATGGACGTGCCGCTCGGCCAGGAAATCGGCTACCAGGTGCGCTTCACCGACGAAAGTTCGCCGAAAACGCGGCTGCGCGTCGTCACCGACGGCATCCTGCTCGCCCAGATCCAGCGCGACCCCAAGCTCACCCGCTACGACACGATCGTCATCGACGAGGCGCACGAACGCAGCCTCAACATCGACTTCCTTCTGGGATACCTGACGGCGCTGCTGCCGCAGCGGCCCGACCTCAAGCTCGTCATCACGTCGGCGACGATCGATTCGGTGAAGTTCCAGAAGCATTTCGAGCAGGCGCTGCATGCGAAGGTGCCGGTCATCGAGGTGTCGGGACGCACGTACCCGGTCAAGATCGCCTACGAGCCGCTCGGCAGCGCGCCGGCGCTCGTCAGCCACGTTCCGGGCTTCGCTGACGGCGCGCGGCCCGGCGAGGAAGGCTACGGCGAGGAACGCGGCGACGCCGAGGACATCCCCACGGCCGTGGCGCGCGCCTGCGCCGAGCTCGTCATCCTCTCCCAGCACGAACGCGGCCCGCGCGACATCCTCGTCTTCGCCGCCGGCGAGCGCGACATCCGCGAATACGAATCGGCGTTGCGGCGCCATTACGGCCCGCGCGCCGCCGACATGCGCCGCCCGGACGCCATCGAGATCATGCCGCTGTACGCCAGGCTTTCGGCCAAGGACCAGCACCGCGTGTTCGAGCCGCATACGCGCCAGCGCATCGTCATCGCCACGAACGTCGCCGAGACGTCGCTGACGGTGCCGTCGATCCGCTACGTCGTCGATCCGGGCCTGGCGCGCATCTCGCGCTATTCGAAGAGCGCGAAGGTGCAGCGCCTGCCGATCGAGCCGGTCTCGCAGGCCAGCGCCGACCAGCGCGCCGGCCGCTGCGGGCGCGTGGCCGACGGCATCTGCATCCGCCTGTATTCGCGCGAGGACTACGAAAGCCGTCCGCGCTTCACCGAACCCGAGATCCTGCGCACGTCGCTGGGCGCCGTCGTGCTGCACATGCTGTCGGTCGGCGTGGCGAAGCGCGCGGAGGACATCACCGATTTCGGATTCATCGACCCGCCGGACATGAAGGCGGTCTCCGACGGCTTCAACGAGCTGACCGAGCTCAAGGCCATTTCCCGCAAGCGCGGCGAGACGACGCTGACCCATATCGGGCGCCAGCTGGCGCGTCTGCCGATCGACGTGCGCCTGGGGCGCATGATCATCGAGGCCGCCCGTTCGACGACGCCGAACACGCTGGCCGCCGTGCTGGTCGTCGTGGCGTTCCTGAGCCTGCAGGACCCGCGCGAAAGGCCCGACGACAAGCGCGAGGAAGCCGACCGCATCCACAACCGCTACGCCGACCCGACCAGCGATTTCCTCACGGCCCTCAACCTGTGGGACCGCGCGTACGGCGCCGACGGCGAGATGAGCAACCATGCGCTGCGCCGGCTGTGCAAGGACGAATACCTGAACTTCCCGCGCATGCGCCAGTGGAAGGACCTTGTCTCGCAGCTGCGCGAGCTGTGCCGGGACATGAAGTTCCGCGTCGGCGAGCCCGAGCCGTCCTCGCGCCCCGACGAATCGGTGCGGGCGCTGCCGATCGGACAGCAGGGCGCGCACAGCCTCGCCTGCTCATGGGATGCGCAGGGCATCCATACGGCGATGCTTTCGGGGCTGCTGTCGATGATGGGCATGCAGGTCGTCCGCGAGCCGAAGGCCTCCGACTACGCGCATCTCAAGGGCGCCGCACGGGCCAAGGCGCTCAAGCGCGCCCAGAAGCAGGCGAAGAACGAATACCAGGGCGCGCGCGGCACGAAGTTCGCCATCTTCCCCGCCTCGGCGACCGCGAAGGCCACCCCGCCGTGGATCATCAGCACCGAGCTGGTGGAGACGAGCCGGCTGTGGGCACGCTACTGCGCGCAGATCGACCCGGCGTGGGCGGAACCGCTCGCCGGGAACCTGACGCGCACGACGTATGCCGAACCCCACTGGTCGGCCTCGCGCGGCGCCGCCGTCGCCGAAGCGAAGGTGCTGCTCTACGGGCTGCCGATCGTCGAGGGGCGCACGGTGCAGTGGGGCCGCATCAACCCGGCCGAAGCGCGCGATTTCCTGATCCGCCAGGGGCTCGTCGAAGGCGATGTCGCCCAGCGCTTCCCGTTCGACGGATTCATCGCGGCCAATCTCAAGAAGCTCGAGGAAGCGGCGGACGATACGAACCGTACGCGGCAGGCGGCGCAGGCCGCGAGCGACGAAGACCTCTTCGATTTCTACAACGAGCGCATCCCGGCCGACGTCACGTCGCTGGCGGCGCTGGCGGCGTGGTGGAAGAAGGAGCGCGAAAGCGACCCGCAGCTGCTGGACTTCGACCCCTCGAAGGTCGAGCGCCTGGGCGACGTCGACGCCGTCTCGCTCGACGACTTCCCCGACCGCTGGCATACCGCCGGCGCCGACGGCAAGCCGATCGACCTGCGATTGAGCTACGTGTACGACACCGCCGACCCGCTCGACGGCGTCAGCGTGCACATCCCCATTGCGCTGCTCGGCCAGCTCGAACCGGACGAATTCAGCTGGAACGTGCCCGGGCTGCTCGACGAGCTGATCGTGGCGCTGATCAAGGCGCTGCCCAAGGCGCTGCGCGTGCAGTTCGTGCCCGCCCCCGACACCGCGCGCCGCATCCGCGCATGGCTTGAAGAGGAATACGGGGACCTGCCCGGCTCGCAAGGCGCGCGCGGGGAACGCTGGCCCGACCTGGCGCACGCGTTCACGAAGGCCGCCATCGCCACCGTCGGCGCGACGATCCACCCCGAGGACCTCGACGGGCTTGCCGAACGGCTGGCGCCGTACCTGAGGATGACGTTCGTCGTCGAGGAACCCAGGCCGGCGGCCAAGGGGCGCGGGCCGCGCCGGCCGCGCGCCAAGGTCCTCGCCACCGGCAAGTCGCTGCCCGACCTGCAGCGTCGGTTCGCGCAGCAGGCGCAGGAATCGGCCCGGCAGGCGGTCAAGCGGCAGGCGAAGGCCGCGGCGGACGAGGGCCGCGCCGTCGCCGAGGCGAATCTGCTGCATAAGGCCGGCGCCACCGACGCCAGCCGGGCGCAGCTGCTATGGAAGGCCGCGCTGGAACGGCTGCGGCTGCCGTCCGAACGCATTTCGTCGCGCTGGCTGGGCACGGAGGCGCTGATGCTCGCCTCCGCCCCCTACGCCGACACGAAGGCGCTCGTCGAGGACCTGCAGCTGGCCGCCGTCAAGTGGCTGCTGCCCGACATCGCGCAGCTGGATACCGACGCGCAGCTCGAGGCGGCCGTCGAGGAGGTGCGCCAGGCGTTCGAGGACACCGTGTACGCGGTGGCCCGCGACGTCATCGAAACGCTCAAGCGCTATGCCGACGTCGACCGCATGGTCTCCGGCAAGGCGGACCTGCCGATGCTGTCGGTGCTGCAGTCGGTGCGCGCGCATATCGGCACGCTGGTGCGGCCCGGCTTCATCGGGGCGACTCCCCCGGTGCAGCTGCAGTACCTGACGCGCTACCTGCAGGCCGACGCCGTGCGCATCCGCAAGGCGAAGGAGGACCGCAACCGCGACGTCAAATGGGCGTGGCAGGCCGACGAGGCGCGCCAGCTCGTCGACAAGGCGCTTGCTGACGCCAAGGGGCTGCCGGCCGGCGACAAGCGCGACGAAGCGATGGCACGGGCCGAAACGGCTCGCTGGATGCTCGAGGAGTTCTACGTGTCGCTATGGGCGCAGGAACTCGGCACGGCGCAGCCGGTCAGCATCCAGCGCATCAGGAAGGCACTGGCAGCCGGCCCGCGCTAGCGGACGGCAGCCGCGGCAGGAACGAAGGAGGGACCCACTACGGCAGGATCTTCGAAGAAACCGGCGGCAAAGCAGGCGGCAGAGGGCGGGAAAAGCCACGCCGGGAAATCCCAGTCTGGAAAATCCCAGGCACGGAAATCCCAGACTGGGAAATCCCCAGCAGCGCAGGCAAAGAAATCTTCCGCCGGGAAATCCCGAACCGGAAAAACCCAGACGGGGAAATCCCAGTCCGGAAAGCCGCGGGCCGGCACATCCCGGGGAGGCGTGAAGAAGGGGCGCGCAGCCCGCAGCGGCAAGCCCTCGCTGGCGCGGCGGTACGTGCGGGCGTTCGCGGCCGGCTCGCCGCGCAAGCGCACCGGCATGCTGTTCGTCACCGCGGTTGCGGCGCTCGTCGTCGTCGCGCTCGTCGTGACGCTCGCCGACTGCGTGTCGACGCAGGTGAAGATCGCCCAGGCCAAGCACCGCCAGGAGCAGCTGACGGAACTGTACGACTTCGACCCGGGCAACATCATTTCGGACAGCCAGTTCTTCAACGGCTCGGCGATGAACGCCGCCGAAATCCAGTCGTTCCTCGACGAACAGGGCGCCGACTGCACGGCGGACGGATGCCTGCGCACGAAGCGGTTCGACGTCGAAAGCCGCGACGCGACCGACTATTGCGCGGCCTACGTTCCCGACGACAAGCAGGAGACGGCGGCGACGATCATCGCGAAGACGGCGAAGGCATGCAGCGTCTCCCCCAAGGTGCTGCTGACGATGCTGCAGAAGGAGCAGCATCTGGTTACCGATACCGAGCCGACCGATTTCCAGTTCGAGGCGGCGATGGGGCTGAGCTGTCCGGACACCGCAAGCTGCGACCCCGAATACGCCGACTTCTTCCGGCAGGTGTACGGCTCGGCGGAACGCTACCAGCAGTACGTGCATCACGAAGAGCAATACGGGTACGTCGAGGACGCGCTCAACTACGTGCAGTACAACCCCGACGCCAGCTGCGGCGGGACGGAAGTGTACATCGAGAACAAGGCGACGGCGCTGCTGTACATCTACACGCCGTACCAGCCGAACGTCGCGGCGCTTGCGGCCGGCGCAGGCGAAGGGGATTCGTGCTCGGCGTACGGCAACCGCAACTTCTCGCTGATCTACGAAGGCTGGTTCGGCGACCCCAGGTCGTAGCGCATGCGCAGCCGCAGCAACGGCAACGGTCCCGGCGCTGGGACTGCTTGCCATTCCCTGGCCTTGAGAATGGCAGAAGATTCCGCAGGGGCTGGCGCAAGGCACCCAGCCCCCGGCCTTGGGGATGCCGGGAAGTTCGGCGGCTGCCGGTGAGAGCGGCGCCGCCAATCCCCGGGACGCCGCTCCATGGGCAGGATTCAGAGCTTCGACAGGTAGCGCTTGCGCTCGAACGGCGTGACCTGGCTGCGGTACTCGGCCCACTCCTGCTTCTTGTTGCGGATGAAGTAGTCGAAGACGTGCTCGCCGAGGACGTCGGCGACGAAATCGCTCTTCTCCATGATCTTGACGGCTTCGTCGAGGCTTTCCGGCAGCGGCTGGATGCCCATCGCCTGGCGTTCCTCGTCGGTGAGCTCCCACACGTCGTCGCTGGTGGGCTCGCCGAGCGTCATCTTCTGCTCGATGCCGTCGAGGCCGGCGGCCAGCAGCACCGAATACGCGAGGTACGGGTTGCACACCGAGTCGAGCGCGCGGTACTCGATGCGCGCCGAGTTGCCCTTGCCGGGCTTGTACTGCGGGATGCGCAGCAGCGCCGAACGGTTGTTGTGGCCCCAGCAGATGTAGCTCGGCGCCTCGTTGCCGCCCCACAGGCGCTTGTAGGAGTTGACGTACTGGTCGGTGACGGCGCTGATCTCAGCCGCGTGGTGCAGGATGCCGGCGGCGAACTGGCGCGCCGTCAGGCTCATGTTGAATTCCTGTCCGGCTTCGTAGAACGCGTTCGCGTCGCCTTCGAACAGGCTCAGATGCGTATGCATGCCGGAGCCGGGCGCGTCGGCCAGGGGCTTGGGCATGAAGCTGGCGTGGATGCCGCGCTCAAGCGAGATCTCCTTGACGACGGTGCGGAACGTCATGATGTTGTCGGCGATCGTCAGCGCGTCGGCATAGCGCAGGTCGATCTCGTTCTGGCCAGGGCCGCCTTCATGGTGGGAATATTCCACCGAAATGCCCATCTGCTCGAGCATGTTGACGGTGGCGCGGCGGAAATCCATGCCTGGGGAGCGCGGGACGTGGTCGAAGTAGCCGCCGTCGTCGATCGGCGTCGGCGCCTGGGACCAGTCCTCCTGCTTCTCGAACAGATAGAACTCGATTTCCGGATGGACGTAGAACGTGAAGCCCTTTTCCTTGGCGTGCGACAGCGCGCGCTTGAGCACGTGGCGGGGGTCGGCAAGCGACGGGTCGCCGTCCGGGGTGAGGATGTCGCAGAACATGCGGGCGGTGCCCTGGGGGCCTCCGCGCCACGGGAGGATCTGGAACGTCGAGGGATCGGGCTTGACGATCATGTCGTCCTCCGACACGCGCGTCATGCCTTCGATGGCCGAGCCGTCGAAACCGATGCCCTCTTCGAATGCGGCCTCCAGCTCTGCAGGCGCAATCGCCACCGATTTCAACGTTCCCAACACGTCGGTGAACCACAGGCGAATGAATCGGACGTCGCGCTCTTCCACCGTGCGGAGCACGAACTCTTGTTGCTTATCCATGGTGCCCAATCGTTGCAGAAGGATGTTACGGATTGCGTTAACACGGCATCATATAAGATTCCCGCCGCGCATCTGCGCAAGCGGGAATCAGGCAGTTGTGGAAAGCCGGGATTACTTGGCGGCTTCGAGGGCCTCGGCCAGCGTGAAGTTGCCGTTGTAGAGGGCCTTGCCGAGGATGGCGGAGTCGACGCCGATGCCCTGCAGCGCAGCGATGGCCTTGATGTCGTCGAGCGTGGCGATGCCGCCGGAGACGGTGACCTTCGCGCCGGTGGTGTTTTCAGCGACTTCCTGGATGAGGTCGAGGTTCGGGCCTTCCATCGTGCCGTCCTTGGTGACGTCGGTGACGACGTAGCGCTGGGCGCCGCACTTGTCGAGGTACTTCATCATTTCGAGCAGGTCGCCGCTCTCCTGCGTCCAGCCGCGGGCCGCGAGCTGGTGGCCGCGCACATCGAGCGAAATGGCGACCTTGTCGCCCCACTTGGCGACGGCGTCGGCGGTCCACACCGGATCCTCGAGGGCGCGGGTGCCGATGTTGACGCGGGTAGCGCCGGCTTCGAGCGCGCGCTCGATCGACTCGTCGTCGCGCATGCCGCCGGAGACCTCGAACTTGACCTTGCCGGACAGCTTGGAGACCATGCCGTTGATCAGCTCGCGGTTGTTGCCGGTGCCGAACGCGGCGTCGAGGTCGACGAGGTGGATCCACTCGGCGCCCTGGGAAATCCACTTTTCAGCAGCCTCCATCGGCGTGCCGTATTCGGTTTCGGTGCCGGATTCGCCCTTGGTCAGGCGCACGGCCTTGCCGTTGCGCACGTCGACTGCAGGAAGAAGCGTAAGAGACATTGGTAACTCCTTAATCGTGATGATGTTCCCCTGATACGTAAGAAACGTTACCGCTCTTCGCTTGGTTCCGGCCGATTCTGTCGCTCGAAGTGAACAAAGGCACTCCGGGCGCCAGGGGATAGAATCGGGCGGAAAGTACTTACGATTGCCACAAGGTCGCCTGAATCGCCGGAAAGCCTGAAGGCCAACGCGGCCGGAAGGCCACGGAGCCGGCCAATCAGCAGCCAGAAGGCACAGGCACCATGCGGGGCTACAGGATGCCGATCCAGTTGCGCAGCAGCTGCGCGCCGGCCTGCGCGGACTTCTCGGGATGGAACTGGGTGGCGAACAGCGGCCCCTGCTCGACGGCCGCGACGAACGTCGAGGCGCCGTAGGTGCACCAGGTCACCTTGGCCGGCGCTTCCACGCCGGGCAGCTCCTCGGCCAGCGTGCCGGGGCGCACGTCCATCGCCGCGTAGGAATGCACGAAGTAGAAGCGTTCGTCCTCCACGCCGCGCAGCAGCACGCTGTTCTCCGGCGCCTGCACCGTGTCCCAGCCCATATGCGGCACGACCGGCGCGTCAAGCCGCTCGACGTCGCCCCCGAACAGCCCCAGGCCTTCGGATTCGTGGCCGTGTTCATTGCCGCGCGAGAACATGATCTGCTCGCCGACGCATACGCCGAGCACCGGGCGCCCGGCGCGGACGCGGTCGACGATGACGCGGTCGCCGGAGACCTTCTTCAGCCCGGCCATGCACGCGCCGTACGCGCCGACGCCGGGCACGACGAGCCCGTCGGCTTCCAGCGCCTGCCGGTAGTCGGACGTCAACGTGACGTCGACGTCGAGATTGGCCAGCGCGCGCACCATCGAGCGCACGTTGCCGAAGCCGTAATCGAAAACCACTGCCGAAACCATCGTCGTCCTTCCGTTATCGGTTGCCTGCTATAGATTGCCTGCCGGCTGCTAGGGCGTCATTCCTTTGCGTCGCAATGCCGCAGCGCAATGCGGTTGCGCTGCCCTTGCGCTGTCCTTGTACTGCCGCTTGCGCGTCAGCCGGCGAACCCGGCGCCGCGCTTGGGGCCGTCGTCGCCGTTGAGATAGCGCGCGATGACCTTGTAGGCCGTCTCCGGATCGCTGAAATCGGAGGAATCGGCATGTTCGACGCCCTGGCGCTCGACGGCATCGAGCGTCGAGATGCCCAGCAGCAGGTCCTCGACGAACGGCGCCGTCGACGTGAACAGGATCGGCGGCGGGATCTGCTCCCCCGGCGTGCCGTTGACGTACAGCGTCGCCTCGAGCTTGTCGGCGCGGTTGACGGCCAGGATGGTGCCAAGCCCCGACACGACGCGCGTCAGGTCGCGGGCGGCCGCTTCCGGGCCGTCGCCGTCGAGATTGCGCAGCACCGCGACGGCGCCCTGCGCCGACGCCAGGCACGTGGCCGACACGTCGGCAAGCTGGCAGAAGGCGGCGAGCAGCTCGGCGGAATTCAGGCGCGTGATGACGGCCGCCGTCTTCGCCTTGTTGCCGAGCAGCCCGGCCAGTTCGTCCTCGAAGCCGGCGGTCGCGTCGCCTTGGGCACCGTCCGCGGCGCCATCGGCACCGCCATCGCCCGGCTCGCCGGCGCCGCTACCCGCGGACGCATCGTCCGACGCGTTGCGCGCGGCCTCCTTCGACGCCTCCTCCTGTTCGAAGCCGGCCAGCGCCGCCTCAAGCTCGTCGTCGTCGAACGACAGCGAATCGTCGGAGGGGACGTCGTCGAACGGATCGTCGAACTGGGCGTCGAAATCGTCGTTGAACGGATCGTCGTGGCCGGCCATCACAGCGCGCCCTTCGTGCTCGGGATGCCGTCGACGCGCGGATCGGG
The DNA here is from genome assembly GCF_056356715.1 of Bifidobacterium sp. LH_450. NCBI lineage: Bacteria > Bacillati > Actinomycetota > Actinomycetes > Bifidobacteriales > Bifidobacteriaceae > Bifidobacterium > Bifidobacterium sp. LH_450. The sequence continues at coordinate 523,724 of NZ_JBKEUU010000001.1, forward strand.
CTCGATGGCGAACCGCAGCGCCCTCGCCAGCGCCTTGAATTCAGCTTCGGCGATATGGTGCGGGTCGCGGCCCGCGATGACGTGCATATGCAGGCAGATTTCGGCATGGAACGCAATGGATTCCATGACGTGCCGCACGAGCGAGCCGGTGAAGTGGCCGCCGATCATGCAGTACTGGAAGCCTTCGGGTTCTCCGGAGCATACGCAGTAGGGGCGTCCGGACACGTCGACGACGGCCTTGGCCAGCGCTTCGTCCAGCGGCACCGTCGCGTCGGCGAACCGGCGGATGCCGCGCTTGTCGCCAAGGGCGAGCTTCAACGCCTCGCCGAACACGATGGCCGTGTCCTCGACGGTATGGTGCGCGTCGATATCGGTGTCGCCGTGGGCGCGGATCGTCAGGTCGATCAGCGAATGCTTGCCCAGCGCCGTCATCATGTGGTTGAAGAACGGCACGCTGGTTTCGATGTCGGTTTTGCCCGTACCGTCGAGATTCAGGCTCAGTTCGACGAAGGATTCGCTCGTCTCACGCGTAATGCTGGCTACTCGGGCCATGGTTTTCTGCACTCCTTTTGCTGGCGCCTGCCGGCGCCGGCGGTATGTTGCGCCGGCGCCTAGCGGCTTTCCGCTACCGCAATGGATTCTACCAGCGCCTGCCGGAAGCGTTCCATCTCCTCGTCGGTGCCCATGCACACGCGCAGCCAGCCATCGGGTCCGACGGTGCGGATCAGCACGCCGCGCTTGAGCATTTCCTCGAAGATAAGATTACGGTCGTCGAAATGGCCGCCGAACAGCAGGAAGTTCGACTGGCTGGGGGCCACCTCGAGCTTCTCGCCACGGTACGTCTGCCCTTCAAGCCATGCGCGCGTCGCCTCGCGCGTTTCGCGCAGGTGGCCGACCTGGGAAAGCTGCTCGTCGGTATGCTCGAACGCGGCCAGCGCGGCAGCCTGCGTGATGGCGGACAGGTGGTAGGGCATGCGCACGATGCGCATCGCGTCGATGATGCCCTTGCTGGCCGCCACGTAGCCGACGCGGGCGCCGGCGAACGCGAACGCCTTGCTCATCGTGCGGCTCACGGCGAGGTTGCCGTAGCGCGACAGCAGCGTGATGGCGGACGGCGTGCCCGGATCGCGGAACTCCACGTAGGCTTCGTCGACGACGACGATCGGGTGCGTGCCCGGCTCGGCGCCGGCGACCTCGGCCGTGGCGGCGAAGTCGAGGATGCGCGTGAGCTCGTCCATCGCCAGCGGGGTTCCGGTGGGGTTGTTCGGGCTCGTGAGCACGATCATCGACGGCTTGACTTCGCGGATGCGCCCGATCGTGCCTTCGACGTCGATGGTGAAGTCGTCGTTGCGGCTGGCGAGCTGCCAGGCGGTGAACGTATCGCGCGCGTATTCGGGGTACATCGAATACGTCGGGTCGCAGCTCAGCGCCGTGCGGCCGGGGCCGCCGAACGCCATGAACAGCTGCAGCATGATTTCGTTGGATCCGTTGGCGCCCCACAGCTGCTCGATGGGCAGCTCGACGCCCGATTCCTTCGCCAGATAGGCGCTGAAGGCGCGCCGCAGCTCTTCATGCTCACGGTCCGGATAGCGGTTGAGCGTCGTGGCGATGGCCTCGACGCGCTGCGCGATGGAATGGGCCACTTCGGGCGTGGGCGCGTACGGGTTCTCGTTGACGTTGAGGCATACCGGCACGTCGAGCTGGGGGGCGCCGTAGGGCTCCTCCCCCTTCAGGTCGTTGCGCAGCGGCAGCGACGGGTCGATGGCCGCGCTCACTTCAGGCCCGCTTCGGTTTCCTGGGCGTCGAGCGTCGCCTTGTCGTACGGGTCGGCCACGAAGCGGCTCAGCACGCTTTCGCCGTGTGCCGGCAGGTCTTCGGAAACGGCGAACGCGTTGACGCGCGCGGCCAGTTCCTTCAGGCCCGTCTCGTCGTATTCGATGACCTCCACCGGCTTCATGAACGTGTGGACGCCAAGGCCGGAAGCGAAGCGCGCGGTGCCGGACGTGGGCAGCACGTGGTTCGAGCCGGACATGTAGTCGCCCAGCGGCACCGGCGAATAGGAGCCGCGGAAGATGGCGCCGGCGTTGCGGATGCGCGCGATGACGGCGTCCGGGTCAGCGGTCTGCACTTCGAGGTGCTCGGCGGCGTACGCGTTGGCGGCGTCGATGGCCTGATCGAGGCTGTCGGCCAGGATGATGCCGGACTGGCGTCCTTGAAGGCTCGTGGCGACGCGCTCGGCGTGCTCGGTGCGCGGCACGCGGGCGTTGAGCTCGGCCTGCACGGCTTCGGCGAGCTTCTCGTCGGTGGTGATCAGCACCGACCCGGCAAGCTCGTCGTGCTCGGCCTGGCCGATCAGGTCGGCGGCCACCCAGCCGGGGTTGGCCGTTTCGTCGGCGATGATGGCGATTTCGGTCGGGCCGGCCACGGCGTCGATGCCGACGATGCCGGAAACGAGGCTCTTGGCGGTGGCCACGAAGATGTTGCCCGGACCGGTGATCTTGTCGACCGGCTCGCACAGGATCTCGCCGTCCTGCGGTTCGGAGCCCTTGGCGCCGAACGCGAACATCGCGACGGCCTGGGCGCCGCCGACGGCGTAGACCTCGTCGACGCCGAGAATCGCGCAGGTGGCCAGGATCGTCTTGTCCGGCAGGCCGTCGTTCGTGGCCTTGCTCGGCGGCGTGGCGATGGCGAGCGATTCGACGCCGGCAGCCTGTGCCGGCACGACGTTCATGATGACCGAGCTCGGGTAGACGGCCTTGCCGCCCGGCACGTACAGGCCGACGCGCTGGATCGGAATCCAGCGTTCGGACACGCGGGCGCCTTCGGCGAGGTCGGTGTGGAAGTTCTCGGGGACCTGGGAGGCGGCGACGGCGCGGGCGCGGCGCACCGATTCCTCGATGGCGGCGCGCACTTCGGGGTCGAGCGTTTCGACGGCGGCGTCGATGGCCTCCTTGGGGACGCGAAGATGCTCCACGCGAACGTGATCGAACTTCTCGCCGTAGTCGCGCAGGGCGGCGGCGCCATGCGCCTTCACCTCGTCGAGAATCGGCTGCACCAGCTCCGAGGCTTCGTTCGTGCCCATTTCGGCACGCGGCATCGCCTCGAGCATTTCGGCGCGGGAGAGTTCCTGCCCGCGCAGATCGATGATTCGCATATAGTTTTCTTCGCTCATAGTCCTCTATCGTAACAAGGCGCCAAGCCGAGCGCCGTTACAATGCCTTCACAACGCCATATGCTGGACGGACCGGCCGCAATGCGCTTACTGCTGGGCGATGCTGGCGGGGCCGAATATCGTCTTGATCTCGGCGAACAGGCTCGTGTCGCGCTTGACCCTGAACCGGTCGCCGAGCGTCAGGACCTGCGCCGCGCCGGATTGGTCGAGCACGGCGATGCGCACCTCGCAGTAGCCGGGATGGTTGCCGATGACGTCGGCCAGCTGGCTGATATGGCTTTTTTCGAGCGCGACCAGCGGCAGCGTGATGATGACGGGGCGCTCGTCCTCGGCCTCCAGGTTCGGCACCTGCATTTCGGTGGCGCGCAGCGACACCGTTTCGTCGCGCACCTCGACCATGCCGCGGATCTGGATGACCGAGTCGACGGCCAGGTCGGCGGCGTTCGCTTCGTACACCTTGCCGAAGAGCATGCACTGGATCGAGCTTTCCATGTCCTCGATCGTGACGATGGCCCACGGGTTGCCCTTCTTCGAGACGCGCCGGTCGACGTTCGTGATCAGCCCGGCGAGCGTGACCTGCGAGCGCTCCTCCATGCCCTTGGCGCGGTCGATCAGGTGGGCGATCGACATTTCGCGCAGGTTGGCGAGCACCGACTGCATGCCGCTCAACGGATGGTCGGACACGTACAGGCCGAGCATTTCGCGCTCGAAGTTGAGCTTCGTCTTCTTGTCCCACTCCTCGACGTTCGGCACGGAGATCGTCACGTCGCCGAGCGCGTCGCCGTTGCCGCCATCGCCGTCGAGGTCGGCGAACAGGTCGAACTGGCCTTCGGCTTCCTTGCGCTTGAGCCCGACGACCGATTCGATCGCCGGTTCGTGGATCTGGAAGATCGCGCGGCGGTTCGGCTCGATCGAGTCGAAGGCGCCGGCCTTGATCAGCGATTCCACGAGGCGCCGGTTGAGCGCCTCGAGCGGCACGCGGCGCACGAAGTCGGTGAAGTTGACGAACTTGCCGCGCCCGCTGTCGCGTTCGGCGATGATGGCGTCGACGGCCTTCTTGCCGACGTTGCGGATGGCGCCGAGGCCGAAGCGCACGACGTCGCCGACGGCGGAGTACTCGTAGACCGATTCGTTGACGTCCGGCGAGAGCACCTGGATGCCCATGCGCCGCGCTTCGGACAGGTACAGGGCCGTCTTGTCCTTGTTGTCGCGCGTGCCCTGCAGCAGCGCGGCCATGAACTCGACCGGGTAGTGCGTCTTGAGGTAGGCCGTCCAGTAGGAGATCAGCCCGTACGCCGCCGAATGCGCCTTGTTGAACGCGTAGCCGGCGAACGGCACGAAGATGTCCCATACGGCCTGTGCGGCCTCGCGCGAATAGCCGTGCTCTTCCATGCCCTTGAAGAACGGCACCTGCTCCTTGGCCAGCACCTCCGGCTTCTTCTTGCCCATCGCACGTCGCAGCACGTCGGCTCGGCCGAGCGAATAGCCGGCCAGGATGCGGGCGGCGGACTGCACCTGCTCCTGGTAGACGATCAGGCCGTAGGTTTCGTCGAGGACCGGCGCGAGCGCCTCGGCCACTTCCGGGTGGATCGGCGTGATCTCCTGCAGGCCGTTCTTGCGCTTGGCGTAGTTGTTATGGCTGTCGACATCCATCGGGCCGGGGCGGTACAGCGCGATCAATGCCGAGATGTCGTTGAAGTTGTTCGGCTTGAGGCTCTTGAGCAGCGAACGCATGCCGTCGGAATCGAGCTGGAAGACGCCCAGTGTGTCGCCGCGGCTGAGCAGCTCGTAGGTCTCCTTGTCGTCGAGCGGGATCTTCGTGTAGTCGATCGGGTCCTTGCCGTTGAGCTCGATGTTCTTGAGCGTGTCGGAGATGACCGTCAAGTTGGACAGGCCCAGGAAGTCCATCTTCACCAGGCCGAGCGTTTCGCAGGTATGGTATTCGAACGTCGTCGTGACGGTGCCGTCGGTGCGTTCCAGCAGCGGCGACGTGTTGGTGATCGGCTCGGAGCCCATGATCGTCGCGCAGGCGTGCACGCCGGTCTGGCGGATCAGCCCCTCGATGCCCATCGCCTCGTCGGTGATGCGCTTGGCGTCGGGGTTCGATTCGTACATCTCGCGGAATTCGCGGGCCTCTTCGTAGCGCTTGGCCTTCGGGTCGAAGATGTCGTGCAGTGGGATGTCCTTGCCGCCGGTCTGGGCCGGGGGAAGCGCCTTGGTGACCTGCTCGCCGACGGAGAACTCGTAGCCCATGATGCGCGCCGAGTCCTTGAGCGCCTGCTTCGTTTTGATCGTGCCGTAGATGACGCATTGCGCGACGCGGTCGTGGCCGTACTTGTCGGCGACGTAGTCGAGCACGCGCATGCGGCCTTCGGGGTCGAAGTCGACGTCGATATCCGGCAGCGAGACGCGTTCGGGGTTGAGGAAGCGTTCGAAGATCAGGCCGTGCTGCAGCGGGTCGAGTTCGGTGATGCCCATCGCGTAGGCGACCATCGATCCTGCGGCCGAGCCTCGGCCGGGGCCCACCATGACGCCGTGCTCCTTGGCCCAGTTGATGTAGTCGGCGACGACGAGGAAGTAGCCGCAGAACTGCATCTGGCAGATGACGCCGCACTCGTAGTCGGCCTGCTTGGCCACCTCGTCGGGCACGTTGCCGTCGTAGCGCTTCTCGAGGCCTTCCTCGACGTTCTTGAGGAACAGGCTCGTTTCGTCCCAGCCTTCCGGGCATTCGAACTGCGGCATGAACGCGCCGTCCTCGTGGTCGTCGAACATGACGTTGCAGCGTTCTGCCACCTCGAGCGTGTTGTCGCACGCTTCGGGCAGCTCCTTGAACAGCGCGCGCATCTCCTCGGAGGTGCGCAGGTAGTAGCCTTCGCCGTCGAACTTGAAGCGGTCCGGGTCGTCGAGCCGGGCGCCGGAGTTGATGCACAGCATGGCGTCCTGGGCGCCGGCGTCCTCGGCGTGCACGTAGTGCGAGTCGTTCGTGGCGAGCAGCGGCGCGCCGAGCTTCCTGGCGATGTCGAGCAGGTCCTTGGTGACGCGCCGCTCGATTTCGAGGTTGTGGTCCATCAGCTCGATGTAGAAGTTGTCCTTGCCGAAGATGTCCTGCAGCTCGCCGGCATAGCGCAGCGCCTCGTCGTACTGGCCCAGGCGCAGGCGCGTCTGGATGACGCCGGATGGGCAGCCCGACGAGCAGATGACGCCCTTGGAATAGGTATTGAGCACGTCCTTGTCCATGCGCGGCCATTTGCCGACGCGGCCTTCGAGGTTGGCCACGCTCGACGCCTTCGTCAGGTTGACCAGGCCCTCGTCGTTCTCGGCCCACAGCGTCAGGTGGGTGATGAAGCCGCCGCCCGACACATCGTCGCGCCGTTGCGCCTCGGTGCCCCAGTGCACGCGCGACTTGTCCTGGCGCGCCGTTTCCGGCGTCACGTAGGCTTCGATGCCGATGATCGGCTTGATCCCCTGCTTGACGGCCTCGCTCCACATTTCGTAGGCGCCGTGCATGTTGCCGTGGTCCGTCAGGCCGACGGCCGGCATGCCCAGCTCCTTGGCGCGCTTGACGAGATCGGGGATTTTGGAGGCGCCGTCGAGCAGCGAATAGTGCGTGTGGTTATGCAGTTGCACGAAGTTCGAGGAATCAGCCATAATGTTCCATCCTACCTGCGCCTTTGCCGAATGGAAGGCCGTGCATGCCGCGTGATGCCGCCGCGGAAAAACCATCGCCAGCGACGACGGCGTTCAGGCTTCTAGACTTCTAGACTTCGCGCGAGCTGTCCGCCTGCGCCTTCCTGGCTTCGCGGGAACGTTCGATGACGCGGAACAGCAGGTAGAACCACGCGCAGATGTCGCCGAACGCCGCGGTGATGGCGACGATAGTGAACAGGCACAGCAGGCAGACGACGACGGTGGCCAGCAGGTCGGTGGCGTAGCCGCCCATCAGCAGCAGCATCAACGCGCAGACGATGGCCGCGGCCACCAGCGCGACGACGAGCAGGACCCAGCCGGTCTTCTTCAGGGACCGGATCGACATGCGCGACGAATAGCTCACATACGAGGAATCCTTCAGCCGCGCCGAATCGTTCATCTCGCCCTGCACTTCGTCGGTCCACTGCTTGACGGCATGGAATTGCGAGATGGGATTGGTCATGGCGTTCCTTTCGGCCGGGCTGCATACAAAAGCTCACCCGCCATTGTAGCGGGCGCTTCCTGAATATGCGCCGAGCGTCCGCAAAGCCACGCACTCTCTTTACGAGTTACGGGTCTCCTCCCCCATGCACGAAGGCATCCAGCCCGGGCCTCCCCTCTCCATGCATCATCGTCCCTTCCCCGCATTGAAAGGCATGCTGAATCAGGGCAGACAGGACACAGAGGGGACGGCCTTAGACGGCGTGGCGGGCGCGCATGGCGTCGAGGGCGTGCTTCAGATCGGCGGGATACGTGGACGACACGGTCGTCCACACATGGGTGCGCGGGTGGCGGAACCCCAGCTGCATGGCGTGCAGCCACTGCCGTTCGAGGCCCAGTTCGGCGGCCGTCTTCGGGTTCGCCCCGTACATCGGGTCGCCGACGAGCGGGTGGCCAATCGACGAGAAGTGGACGCGGATCTGGTGGGTGCGGCCGGTTTCGAGATTGATCTTCGCCAGCGTCGCCTCGTCGCCGAAGCGTTCGAGGACGTCCCAGTGGGTGATGGCCGGCTTGCCGGCCGGCGTGACGCAGAAGCGGAAATCGGAGACCTTCGCGCGGCCGATCGGCGCGTCGATCGTCGCCTTGTCTTCCCTGAGATTGCCCTGCACGAGCGCATGGTACGTCTTCTCGACTTCGTGTTCGGAGAATTGCCGGCGCATCTCCTTGTACGCCAGCTCCGACTTGCATACGAGCATGAGTCCCGACGTGCCGACGTCAAGGCGCGAGACGATGCCCTGGCGCCCCGGGGCGCCGTAGGACGTGATGTGCACGCCCCGGTCGAGCAGCGATCCCAGCACGGTCGGCCCGGTCCAGCCGACGGAGGCGTGCGCGGCGACGCCGACCGGCTTGTCGACGATGACGACGTCGTCGTCCTCGTAGGCGATGGCCATGTCGGTGGCGATGGGCTCTTCGGCCCGCTGCTCCTCGACGATGTCGAACTCGACGAAATCGCCCTGCTGGAGCGTGGCCGCCTTGTCCAGCGCGCGGCCCAGCACGCGGGCCTGCCCGGTAGCCACCAGGTCGGCCGCCTTGGCGCGCGAGATGCCGAGCATCTTGGCGACGGCGACGTCGAACCGCTTGCCGACGAGCGCATCCGGCGCGGGGACAACATGGCTCATGAAACGCTCCTTTCACGGGAAACCGAGGGAAGAATCTTGAAGGAAACCGTAAGCGGGGAATCTTGGGAAAAGATTCGGCAGAAAGCTGGGAGGCGAGGGAATCGGGCGGCTATCCGAGCTGGGGGCCAGCGGCGCCGTCGAATCCTTCGTCGTCGTGGAAACCGGCGCCGCCGGATTCCTTGAAGTTGCGTATTTCCCGCTCGAGTTCCGCCTTGCTGAACGGAACGCCGGAAAACAGCAGGATGACGATGCCGACGCCGGCGACGCACAGGAAGACGTCGGCGACGTTGCCTACCGACCATCCGTAGTTGAGGAAGTCGACGACCTTGCCGTTGAGGAAGCCGTCGGCGTAGGCGATGCGGTCGATCAGGTTGCCCAGCGCGCCGGCGAACGCCAGCGCGAACATGGTGGTCCATGCGAACGAAATCGTCTTGACGGCAAGCCAGACGAGGATGCAGCAGGCGGCGACGGCGACGAGCGAGATCACCCATGTGGCGCCGGAACCCATGCCCAGCGACGCTCCGGGGTTGCGCACCAGCGTCAGCGACAGCATGCGCGGGATGACGGTGACGCTCTCGCCGGGCTGCAGCGCGCGCTGCGCCCAAAACTTGGTCAGCTGGTCGGCCGCCAGCGCGACGACGGCAATCGAGATGAACAGGGCCAGCCGCTCATGCAGCCGGCGTTCCTGATGCGGGGTTCGGGTTCGTTGCTTGCTCACCCCTCTACCCTACCGCACGGGCGCGCTTTGGCCGTGCAACGCATAAGGCCCCGCCGAAGCGGGGCCTTGCGGTGTGGCGAACCGGCCTTCAGCCGGATTGCGGCAAGCCGTTGCGGATTGGACGGCGACCGGCCGCGGATCCGGTTACCAGACGGTTCAGTTGTTCTGCTCGACCGAATCGTAGTTGTTCGTGTCGGACACCTGGGCCTGCAGCTGGCCGAGGAACTCGGTCAGGCGGGCGCGGTACTCCGTCTCGAACTGCTTGAGGCCCTGGATGTTGCCCTGGATGACCTTGGCCTGGTTCTCGAGGTTCTCGCGCACCTGCGTGGCGTAGTCGTCGGCGGCGGTGCGGGTCTTGGCGGAGTACTCGTCGGCCGACTTGTGGGCCTGGTCGGAGTACTCGTTGGCGCGGCGCTGGACCTCGGACTCGTAGGCGTCCATTTCCTCGTGCTTCTCGACGACGTACTGGTCGGCCTCGGCCTTCGCGTTGTCGGAGTACTTGTTCGCCTCGTCCTCGGTCTTCTCGGCGTACTGGTCGGCCTCGGCGGACTTGGCGGCGGCGTAGTTGTTCGCCTCGTTCGTCTTGTCGACGACGTACTGGTCGGCCTCGGCATGCTTGTTCTGCATGTAGGTGTCGGCGTTCTCGCGGGTCTGCGCGGCGTAGTCGTCGGCGTCGGCGCGCGTCGTGGCCGAGTACTGGTCGGCGTCTTCGCGGGTCTTCTTGCTGTACTGGTCGGCACCTTCGTGGACGCGGGCGGAATAGTCGTCCGCCTCGTTGCGCGTGCGGTTCGAGTAGTCGTTGGCCTTCGAAATCAGCTCTTCGTACTTGCGCTGGCTTTCCTCGGTGATTTCCTTGGCCTTCGCCTTGCCCTTGTCGACGTACTGGTCATGCAGCTGCATGGCGAGGGTGAGCATCGCGGTGGCGCGCTCCGGCTCGGAGTTGGCCGCGGCGGCAGCGCCCTGGATCTTCTGCAGCGAGCCGGTTTCGGTGTTCGGCTCGACCTTGGAGACCTGGTCGCGCAGCTGCTCTTCGCGCTTCTTCGAATCCTCGAGCTGCTGGGTGAGCTCCTGGATCTGCGCGGCCTGCTGCTGGGCGAGGACGGTGCCTTGGTGGGCGGAGTCGAGCTCGCGGCGCAGGTTCTCGTTGTCGGCGCGGAATTCGTCGCGCTGGTGGGTGATGTCGGCGAGCTCCTTCGCCAGGTCCGGCTGCTGGCCGGCTTCCTGGGCGGCCTGGGCGGTCAGCTGGTCGATCTGCGCCGACAGGCGGTCCACCTGGCCCTTGAGCTGCTCGTTCTGCGCGGTGAGCGCCTTGTTGCTTTCCTCGGCTTCCGACAGCTTGGCGACGGCCTGCTGGGCCTGCGACTGCGCCGTCGCGATGGCCTGGGACGCCTCGTCGTTCTGCCCGTTCGCCGAAGCGGCGACGGCCTTGAGGTTCTGGTTTTCCTGCTGCAGCGACTGCACCTGCGCAGTCAGCTCGGAAATCTTGGTGTTCAGGGCCGTGACGTCGGGGCCGAGCGCCTGGGTGGACTGGCCTCCCGCAACTGCCTGCTTGCCCAAAGCCTCAACGGTTTCGGTGACCTGGTCAAGAAAATCGTCGACTTCGTCGACGTCATAGCCTTCCTTGAAGCGCACAGTCTGGAAGGTATGCTCCCTTATGTCTTTAGGCGTCAAAAGAGCCATATATCTTTTCACCTCGCTTTGGGGCAATGCCTCGCTTATTTGGACTTATGTTTGATGCTATCACGAACGCGGGGCGCTTCAGGCGGATTCGGGCCATTTCGCCCGCATAAAGAGCCATTGAGCCCGCATTGCGGAAGGGACGGGGGCATCCGCGCTAAATGATGACGCGCAACACGATCAATGCAAAATAGAGCACGAGGAAGCTCGTGTCGAAATAGATCGGCCCCATCGGGATGGGCTTGATGTAGCGCCGCAGCCAGCGCAGCGGCGGATCGGTCAGCGCGTAGACGGCGCGCACCAGCGTGGCGATGACGCCGCGCGGGTACCAGCGGCGCGCCAGCACCCGCACCCAGTCGAGGATCATGCGGATGAACAGCACGGTGATGTAGGCTTCGATCAGCCAGTCGAGAATATGGAAAACAAGCCCGATAAAACCAGAAAGCATGCCCCAAGCCTACAGGAGGACTTGCGACATGCTTGCGTGAAGTGACTGGGGGCCGTTGCGGAACCGCTGCCGGGCACGGAGGGGCGACTCGGGCGCCGCGGGTTCCGACCGCTGCCGGACACGGCGTTGCGCCGTACGCTATTCGGCGAACAGGTCGTGCGAGGAGCGGGATTCGGCTTCCTCGGTGACGATGTTCACCTGCGCCGGGCTGAGCAGGAAGACGCGCGGCGTCACCCGTTCAATCGAGCCGGAAACGCCAAAGACTACGCCTGAAGAGAAATCGACGATGCGATAGGCGATCGGCTCGGCCACGCCGGTGAGGTTCAGCACGACCGGAATGCCGTCGCGCAGCGCGCGTCCCACGAGCTGCGCGTCCTCATACGACTTGGGGTGGATGGTGGTGATGCGGCTGACATGGCCCTGGAACGGGTTGGCGGCCTTGCGCGGCGCCGGGGAGGAGTTCGAAGGAGCGACGGCAGGCATCGGGGTCACCGAGTGGTCGGAGTCGAAGCCCGACTCGCTCTCCTCGACTTCCTCGACGAACTCGTCTTCGTCCTCCACCACGTCGGACATGCCCAGATAGGACATCGCGTTCTTCATGAAACCTGCCATGGAACTGTTCCTTTTCCTTTCGTTCCGTTCGACCTACGGCCCGTGCCTCAGCGCAGGAAGTCCGGGATATCCAGATCGCCGGTGTCGGGGGCCGGGTAGCTCGTGGCGCCCGTCGTCGGGTCGAAGGCCGGGGCCACCGGTGCGGCGGGGGCGGCCGGCGTGACCGGGACGGCCGGAGCGACCGGCTGCTGCAGAATGGGGGCGGCGTTCGGCGCCGGCGACGTCACCATCGCCGGGCTCTGCGTCAGCGGGGCGGCCTTGGCCGGTTCGGGCTCGGCCGCTTCCTGAAGCGGCTTGGCGTCCTGCGCGGCCGGCGCGTTCTTCTTGGAGTTCGGATCGAAGCCGGCGGCGATGACGGTGACGCGCACCTCGTCGCCGTAGGCGTCGTCGAGCGCCAGGCCGAAGATGACCTGCGCTTCCGGATGGATGGCGGCGCGCACCAGCTCGGCCGCGGCGTTCGCTTCCTGCAGGCCCAGATCGGTGGAGCCCGCGACGTTGATGAGCACGCCCGAAGCGCCCTCGATGCTTTCCTCGAGCAGCGGGGAGCTGATGGCGATTTCGGCGGCCTGCGTGGCGCGGTCCTCGCCGCGCGCCGCGCCGATGCCGAACATGGCGGTGCCCGAGTCGCGCAGGATCGTCGTGACGTCCATGAAGTCGACGTGGATGTAGGAGTTCATCGTGATCAGGTCGGTGATGCCCTGGACGCCGGCAAGCAGCGCGGTGTCGGCCGTCTTGAACGCGTCGACGATGCCGATCGTGCGGTCAGAGAGCTCGAGCAGGCGGTCGTTCGGAATGACGATGAGCGCGTCCACTTCCTTGCGCAGCGCCTCGATGCCGAGGGCCGCGGAGGCCGCGCGCTGCGGGCCTTCGAAGGAGAACGGACGGGTGACGACCGCGATGGTGAGCGCGCCCTGCTGGCGCGCGGCGCGCGCGACGAGCGGGCTGGCGCCGGTGCCGGTGCCGCCGCCCTCGCCGCAGGTGACGAACACCATGTCGGCGCCCTTGACAGCTTCCTCGATGTCGGACTGGTGGTCCTGGGCAGCCTTGGCGCCCTTTTCCGGGTCGGCGCCCGCGCCCAGGCCTCGGCTCGAGGCATCAGACAGGGAAATCTTCACGTCCGCATCCGAGCGCAGCAGATCCTTGGCATCGGTATTGATGGCCACGAACTCAACGTTCTGCAGTCCCTCGGCGATCATTCGGTTGACGGCATTGCCGCCAGCGCCGCCCACCCCCACGACCTTGATGTTGGTTTTGTCATTGAAATTGTCACTCTGGGCAGTCTCGCTCACCATAAGTCTCCTGTCATTCACGGTCAAGCTCTACTCTATCGCAAACACTGCGATATTCACGGCGTTTGCCGACATTCGAGCCGCACGTTCACATTCTCGCTGCAATGGATTATATGCGTCCTTCCAGCAAACGTCCTTTCCAGAATGTCGGCGTGTTCAGCGAATCAGTAGCTTGCGTCCATCGGATCGTCGCCGAACAGGGCCTCGCGTTCCTCGTGGCTTGTCGTGCGCGAATCCAGCCATCCGTACGGCAAGTGCACTTTCTTCGCAAAGCGTACCCTGCCGCGGGGCGCGTCCACGACGCGTTCGGGCAGCCGGCTTTCAGGGTCGAGCGTGGCGATGACGCGCTCGAGATCGGCCAGGCTTTCGCATTCCATGAAGGCGCGGCGTACCGCTCCCCCGACCGCGAATCCCTTGACGTACCAGGCGATGTGCTTGCGCATGTCGTGCACGGCCATGCGCTCGTCGCCGTCGAAGAACTCCACCAGCAGCCGCGCGTGCTTCATGATGATGCCGCATACTTCCCCGAGCGTCGGGTCGGCGCGTTCGGGGCTGCCCTCGAACAGGTGCTTCAGGTCGGCGAACAGCCACGGGCGCCCCTGGCAGCCGCGGCCGACGGCGACGCCGGCGCAGCCGGTCTGCGCGACCATGTCGGCGGCGTCCTGCGCGCCCCAGATGTCGCCGTTGCCGAACACCGGCACGTCGAGCTGCCCGACGAGCTCGCCGATGCGGTTCCAGTCGGAATGGCCTCCATAATATTCAGCGGTCGTGCGCGCATGCAGCGTGACGGCGGCGCACCCTTCCTCCTGCGCGATGCGGCCGGCTTCATGGAACGTGATGTGGTCGCGGTCGATGCCGACGCGGATCTTCGCCGTCACCGGAATGCCGGCCGGTTCGCACGCCTTGACGACGCGCGAGACGACTTCGGCGAACAGGTCCGTCTTCCACGGCAGCGCGGAGCCGCCGCCCCGGCGCGTGACCTTCGGCACCGGGCACCCGAAGTTGAGGTCGACGTGGTCGGCCAGGTTCTCGTCGACGACGATCTTCGCCGCCTGCTCGACGATCGAGGGGTTGACGCCGTACAGCTGCAGCGAGCGGATCTTCTCCTGCGGCGCGAACCGGCACAGCCGCAGCGCCTTGGGGTTGCGGGCGACCAGCGCCCGCGCCGTCACCATTTCGGCGACGTACAGGCCGTCGGGGCCATAGCTTTCGCACAGCACGCGGAACGGCCAGTTCGTCACGCCGGCCATCGGGGAAAGGATGACCGGGGTCTTGACGACGAGATTGCCCAGCTGGACGGGTTCAAGCAGCCCGGAGGCGTCGGCCACGTCCTGCGCCGGAGAGTGCGCGGCGCCGCGCGCTTTCGCCGGATCGACGGCGCGGGGGTCCAGCCACGTCGTTTCCTCATGTTCATCCAGCACCGTCAGGGGCTGCTTCGAACTCACGTCGTTCCTTTCAGTGGTCGAAATCGAAGATATTGAAGATTGCCAAAGATTCACCAGGCCATGGGGCTCCCGGCCGCGCGGCCGGAAGCCCCATGGCGGCCGATCAGTACAGGCCGCCCGCTTCGGCGATCTTCACCGAATCGGCCCATGCCTCGCCGCCCAGCTCGACCGGCTTTTGCGGCACGCGCACGCGCTTGTCCTCGATGCGGGCGCGCACGTAGTCGGCGACCTTGTCGAGCGCGACGCGCTCCTGAGCCATCGTGTCGCGTTCGCGGATCGTGACGGCCTGGTCGTCGATGGTGTCGAAGTCGACGGTGATGGCCAGCGGGGTGCCGATTTCGTCCTGGCGGCGGTAGCGGCGGCCGATGGCGCCGGCCTCGTCGTAGTCCACCATCCAGTCGTTCAGGCGCAGGTCGGCGGCCAGGTTCTGGGCGATCGTCGCCAGTTCCGGCTTCTTGCTCAGCGGCAGCACGGCGGCCTTGTACGGGGCCAGGCGCGGGTCGAGACGCAGGACGGTGCGCTTGTCGACGCCGCCCTTCGTGTTCGGGGCCTCGTCGACGTCGTACGCGTCCACGAGGAAGGCCATGAGGGAGCGGGAAAGGCCCGCAGCCGGCTCGATGACGTACGGCACGTACTTCTCGCCGGTGGCCTGGTTGAAGTAGCTCAGGTCCTCGCCGGAGTGCTTGGCGTGCGCGGACAGGTCGAAGTCGGTGCGGTTGGCGACGCCTTCGAGCTCGCCCCAGTCGGAGCCCTGGAAGCCGAACTTGTACTCGATGTCGACGGTGCGCTTCGAGTAGTGCGCGAGCTTCTCCTTCGGATGCTCGTAGTGGCGCAGGTTCTCCGGCTTGATGCCCAGGTCGAGGTACCACTGCGTGCGCGCGTCGATCCAGTACTGGTGCCATGCCTCGTCCTGGCCGGGCTCGACGAAGAACTCCATCTCCATCTGCTCGAACTCGCGGGTACGGAAGATGAAGTTGCCCGGCGTGATCTCGTTGCGGAAGCTCTTGCCGGTGTTGGCGATGCCGAACGGCGGCTTCATGCGCGCCGACGTCATGACGTTCTTGAAGTCGACGAAGATGCCCTGCGCGGTTTCCGGACGCAGGTAGTGCAGCGAGTTCTCGTCCTCGACGGGCCCGAGGTTCGTGCGCAGCATCATGTTGAAGTCGCGCGGCTCCGTCCAGTTGCCGCGGTTGCCGCAGTTGGGGCACACGATGTCCTTGAGGCCGTTCTCCGGCAGCTTGTCGCCGTGCTTCTCGGCGTACGACTCGACGAGCTTGTCCTCGCGGTTGCGCTTGTGGCAGCTGAGGCATTCGACGAGCGGGTCGTTGAACACCGACACGTGGCCCGAGGCGACCCACACGGCGGACGGCAGGATGATCGACGTGTCGACGCCGACGACGTCGGCGCGGGTGACGACCATCGAACGCCACCATTCACGCTTGATGTTGTCCTTCAGCGCCACGCCGAGCGGACCGTAGTCCCAGGCGGAACGCGTTCCGCCGTAGATCTCGCCGGCGGGGAACACGAACCCGCGACGCTTGGCGAGGGAGACCACTTCATCGAGTTTGGATACAGCCACAATGCACCTTCTGGTTTGAACGGTTTGGGGTTTTAGACAAAATAACCTTACCGTCCGCTGCATACACTACATTGAACGCGTATGCAGGGGTGCCCCGCCGGGGCTGAGAGGGCTGCAAGCCCGACCCTTCGAACCTGTTGGCTAGAACCAGTGTAGGGAGCACGACCATGGCCCAGAATGCCGAATATTCCTTTACCACCGTCCCTTCTGCCGATCCGCTGCGCGGCGCGGTGCGCCAGGCCGCGACCGACGTGCGCGCCACGACGCCGCTGGCGCAGAGCTTCACCAATTTCGTGACGATCAATCTCGTTGCCAACGCCCAGCTGGCGGCGGGCGGCACGGCGGCCATGAGCTTCCTGCCGTCCGACATCATCGACACGGCGGCCGTATGCGGCGCGACGTACGTCAATGTCGGCACGCTGCTGCCCAGCTATCGCGAGGCGCTGGGCGAAATCTGCCGCGATTTCGCCGACAACGGGCGCAAGTGGGTGCTTGACCCGGTGGCCGCCGGCATCGGCGCCGACCGCACGGCGATCCTGAAGGCGATGAAGGCGACGCCGCCGACGATCGTGCGCGGCAACGCTTCCGAAATCATCACGCTGGCGAACATGTGGGAACTCGACGTGCCGGAACGCTCTTCGCAGCTCGCCGGGGTCGAGGCCGCCGACGACGTCGACGACGCGGCGCAGGCCGCCGTCGCGCTGGCGCGGTTCCTGCGCGACGGCTCGCCGGACGGGGCCGCGGCGGTCGCCGTTTCCGGGGCGGCCGACCTGGTCACCGACGGCGAGCGGACGCTGCGGCTGGCCGGCGGCAGCGAAATGATGACCAAGATCACCGGCGCCGGCTGCTCGCTCGGCGGCGTCGTGGCGACCTACCTGTGCGTCGCCGACCCGCTGGTCGCCGCGCTGGGCGCGTCGATGCTGTACAACGTGGCGTCCGAAGAGGCGGCAAAGGAGGCGACCGGCCCGGGCTCGTTCCAGACGGCGTTCCTCGACCGGCTGTGGAATACCTCGCCGGAACAGATCGCCGCCGCCCCGCTGGCCGACGAATGCGTGCGGTGAGGGGCGGCAACGCCGGAAAGCCGGGGAATTTTCGCAAGGCAGCGGATTCGCAGGATAAGGGATTTCGCGAGGCAAGGAATCTTGGATAGCGAACGCAAGGAAGGGACGGAGGAGACCGTGGACATTCCATTCGATTCAATGCGCCAGTCGTTCGATCTGGGGTGCTATTTCGTCGTCGGGCCGCAGGACTGCGCCGGCCGCGACGTCGCGCAGGTCGTCAGCGCGGCGCTGGCCGGGGGCGCGACGTTCATCCAGCTGCGCGTCAAGCCGGGGGACGCCGGCGACATCGTCGCGATGGCGCGCCGCATCGCCGACGTCATCGCGGCGCACGGCCTAGCGCAGCGGGTGGCGTTCGTCATCGACGACCGCGTCGACGCAGCGTGGCAGGCGCGGCGCGAAGGCATCAAGGTCGACGGCGTGCACATCGGGCAGAGCGACCTCGACCCGGTGGCCGCGCGGCGGCTGCTCGGGCCGGCGGCGATCGTCGGCCTGTCGGCCAAGACGCTGGAGCAGGTCAAGGCTGCCAATGCGCTGCCGGAAGGCACCATCGACTATCTGGGCGCCGGGCCGGTGCATCTGACGGCCACGAAGCCGGACTGCAGGCTGCCGGGCGACAGCGGCGACGGCACGCTGGACGCGGCGGCGATCGACGCGCTGTGCGCGGCGAGCCGCTACCCGGTGACGGTCGGCGGCGGCGTCAAGGCCGCCGACATCCCGATGCTCGCCGGAACGCAGGCCGACGGCTGGTTCGTCGTGTCGGCGATCTCGGCCGCCGACGACCCGGCGCAGGCCACCCGGGAACTGGTCGAGGCATGGCGGTCGCGGCGCGGCGAGGGGACGCACCGCCATGCGGCGAACGCGATGCGCGAAACGCTGCCGGCGGTGCTGACGGTCGCCGGAACCGACTCGTCGGGCGGCGCCGGCGTGCCGGCCGACATGAAGACGATCATGGCGCTCGGCTGCTTCGCCGAATGCGCCGTCACCGCCGTTACCGCGCAGAACACGACCGGCGTGCAGGCGGTGGAGGAAATCTCCCCCGACGTCATCGCCGCGCAGATCGAATCGGTGTTCGCCGACATCCCGCCGGCGGCCGTGAAGATCGGCATGGTGTCGTCGGCCGCCGCCATCGAGGCGATTGCGCACGAACTGGCGCGGGTAGGCGCGACGAACATCGTCGTCGACCCAGTGATGGTCGCCACCAGCGGCGCGAAGCTGATTGCCGACGACGCCGTCGCCACGCTCACCGAGCGGCTGTTCCCGCTGGCGCGCGTGATCACGCCGAACATCCCCGAAACGCAGGCGCTGTGCGCGGTCATCGGACGTCCGCTGCAGATCGCCGGCGAGGACGGCATGGCCGAAGCGGCCCAGCGGCTCGCGGCGACGTTCGGCTGCGCCGTGCTCGTCAAGGGCGGCCACGGCACGCGCGACGCCAACGACGTGCTCGTCACCCCCAAGGGCGCCGTGCGCTGGTTCCACGGGCGCCGCATCGACAATCCGAACACGCACGGCACCGGCTGCACGCTCTCCAGCGCAATCGCCTCGTACCTGGCGCGCGGGTTCGAGCTGGACAAGGCCATCGAGCTCGCCAAGCGCTACCTGACGGGAGCGCTGGCCGCGGGGCTCGACCTGGGCGAAGGCAGCGGGCCGATGGACCACGCGTGGGGCTGGCGCTGAACCGATGGACGACACGAAACCGATGAAGGAAACGAAAGGAACGCCGATGACGCAGGACGCCCCGGGAATCTCGGAGAATCCCCAAACGCAGGCGGCCAATCCGCTGGACCGCAACGCCGAACGCCAGCCGGTGCCGCTGGACGCCGACGGCAAGCCGTACCTGAACACCGTGGCCGCCGTGGCGATCGCGCCGAGCGGCACCGGTTCGGAACTCTCGCAGTACGTGGCGCAGGCCGTCGCGACGCTGCAGGATTCGGGGCTGCCGTGCGAAACGAACGCGATGTTCACGAATCTTGAAGGAGACCTCGACGCGGTGCTGGACGCCGTGCGCAACGCGGCGGCCGTGCTGGCGGAACAGGGCTACCGCACCGGCGTGACGCTCAAGCTGGACATACGCCCCGGCTTCAGCGGGCAGCTGCACGAAAAGGCGGCCCTCGTCGCCAATCTCCTCTCTTCCGGCGATTCGGCCGATTCCGTACGGTAGAAGCGCTCTCTTCGCTCCCCGCGTGGCATCAGATCGCGCGAATCTGTCATAAAGAGGGGCCGAGAGCGCAAGAAGCGGCGCGTTACCGGGCAACACGCGCCGCTTCAATCGTTGTAGCGCGGCATTTCGTTCCATAGATTGAGGATTGACGGACGCCCCGGCACCCCCAATCCTCGCGATGGGGCGTTCGTCGCCCCATACGCGACGACGTGGCCGCGTATGGCAGCCGACCATGGCTTGCGGAACGCCCAACGGTTCCGCGGGCCATGGACTGGCTGCAGTCCAGCCGCGCAGGCCGGGCCGATTCGCACCATCGAACGAAGAGGTTCCTATGGCGAGCAACGATACTGCAGTGAAGACTGACAAAAAGATCAACGTCTGGCACAATCCCTCCTATCTACAGAGTTCTACCGGCATTTTCCTATTCTTCTGTTCGTGGGGAATCTGGTGGTCGTTCTTCCAGCGATGGCTTGATTCGATGGGCCTTAACGGCGCCGAAGTCGGGACCATCTATTCCATTAATTCGCTGGCGACGCTGATATTGATGTTCGGCTACGGGCTGCTGCAGGACAATCTCGGCATCAAACGGCAGCTCGTCGTCGCCGTCTCGGCGGTCGCGGCACTCGTCGGGCCGTTCGTGCAGTTCGTTTATGCACCGCTCATGCATGTGAACCTCATGGCGGCCGCACTGGTCGGCTCGGTGGTGTTGTCGGCCGGCTTCATGGCCGGCTGTTCGCTGATCGAGGCCGTCACCGAACGCTACAGCCGGCGGTTCGGCTTCGAATACGGGCAGTCCCGTGCCTGGGGATCGTTCGGCTACGCTATCGTCGCGCTCATTGCCGGGCTCGTGTTCAACGTCAACCCGATGATCAATTTCTGGCTGGGCTCCGTGTTCGGCGTCGGGATGCTCGCCGTATACCTGGCATGGTATCCAGCGGAGCAGAAGGAAGCGCTCAAGGAAGCCGCCAACCCGAACGCGCCGAGAACGAACCCGACGCTGCGCGAAATGGGGGCCGTGCTCAAGATGCCGGCGCTATGGGTCATCATCGTGTTCATGCTGCTGACCAACACGTTCTATACGGTGTTCGACCAGCAGATGTTCCCGACCTATTACGCATCGCTGTTCCCCACCTGGGAAATGGGCAATTCAGTGTACGGCATTCTTAATTCAGTACAGGTGTTCTGCGAGTCGGCGATGATGGGCGTCGTGCCGATCATCATGCGCAAGGTCGGCGTGCGCAACGCGCTGCTGATGGGATCGACGGTGATGTTCCTGCGCATCGGGCTGTGCGGCATGTTCCACGATCCGGTCACGATATCCATCGTCAAGATGTTCCACGCCATCGAAGTCCCGCTGTTCTGCCTGCCAGCGTTCCGCTACTTCACGCTGCACTTCAACCCGAAGATGTCGGCTACGCTTTACATGGTCGGGTTCCAGATTGCATCCCAGGTTGGCCAGGTCATTTTCTCCACGCCGCTCGGCGCGCTGCATGACCGCGTTGGTGACCGCGCGACGTTCCTGACGATCAGCGTCATCGTCATCGCGGCTACGATCTACGGCTGCTTCGTCATCAAGAAGGACAACGAACAGGTCGATGGCGACCCCTTCCTCACCGACCGCGAGCGCAAACGCTTGGCAGAGCTGAAGGCGAATCTCGGTCCGGCAGGACAGGATGCCGCCGATACGCCGCTGGGAGCGTAAGCCACGTCCCCGACCCGGGCCCGCAATCTCAGGGCCGCAAAACAGAATCGTGAATCTTCCGCCGCGGCGCATCACTGCATGCATCGCGACGTAGTAAGCAGACATACCAAAGGAGTCCGCCATGGAACGCTTTATTCCGCAGGAACCGGTGCTCGAACCGATTGCCGACGAACGGGAGCTGCTGGCGAAGGCCGAGGAAAGCCTCGCCGCCCTGTCGGCCACGCGCCGCAACCGCTGGTACCCTTCCTTCCACATCGCCTCGCAGGCCGGATGGATCAACGACCCGAACGGGCTGGTGCATTACGGCGGCCGCTGGCACGTGTTCTACCAGCTCAATCCGTACAGCGTGAAGTGGGGTGCGCCGCACTGGGGCCATGTATCCAGCGCCGACATGCTCCACTGGCGGCGCGAACCGGTCGCGTTCGCGCCGAGCCTCGAACAGGAGAAGGACGGCGTGTTTTCCGGATGCGCGGCCATCGGCGACGACGGGCGCGTGCGGATGTTCTATACCGGCCACCGCTGGGCGAACGGGCACGACGATTCCGACGGCGACTGGCAGGTGCAGATGCTCGCCGAACCGGACGACGAAACGCTCACGTCCTTCACGAAACGCGGCATGGTCATCGACTGCCCGGTGGAGGACGTCAACCACCATTTCCGCGACCCGAAGGTGTGGAAGCATGCCGGACGCTGGTACATGACGTTCGGCGTGTCCTCGCGCGAATGGCGCGGGCAGATCTGGCTGTTCAGTTCTTCGGACCTCGCGAGCTGGAAGTACGAAGGCGTGCTGTTCGAGCACCCGGACCCGGACGTCTACATGCTCGAATGCCCTGATTTCTTCCCGCTCACCGACCGCTACGGGCGCCAGAAGTGGGTCATAGGGTTCTCGGCGCAGGGGGCGCGGCCAAGCGGCTTCGACAACCGCAATGCGAACAACGCCGGATACATGATCGGCTCGTGGGAACCGGGCGCCCCGTTCGAGCCGCAAACGGAATTCCGCCCGTGGGACTGCGGCCACAATTTCTATGCGCCGCAGACGTTCTCGACCGGAGATGGCGACCCGTGCGGGGAGCCGCGCCAGCTCATGTACGGGTGGATGAGCCAGTTCGTCGACCCGGTTCCGATGCAGGAGGACGGCTGGTGCGGCCAGCTTACCCTCCCGCGCGAAGTGCGGCTCGGCGCCGAAGGCGATATCGTGACGCCGCCGGCGCGCGAAATGGAGGGGTTGCGGCTGGATACGACGTCGTTCGGCGACATCCGCTTGGAAGCCAACGAGGAACGGGTGCTTGTGCCGGACGGGCAGGCCGTCGAGATCGAGATAGTCATCGACCTGTCGGCAAGCTGCGCCGAGCGCGCCGGGCTGCGGCTGCACTGCACGCCCGACGGCTCGTTCACGGCGCTGCATTTCGACGCGCAGCTCGGGCGCATCGTCCTCGACCGCGCAGCCGCGGCCCGCGGCGACCGCGGCTACCGGACGGCGCCGCTGTCGGCCGCCGAACTGGACGACGGGGCGATCAGCCTGCGCGTGTTCGTCGACCGCGGCTCCATCGAAGCGTACGTCAACGGCGGCCGGCAGGTGCTGTCGTCGTATTCGTTCCCGTCCGAGGGGCCGCGCGAAGTGCGGCTGTCGGCCGAATCAGGCTGCGCGACGTTCCGCAACGTCCTCGTGCATAATCTCGCTTCCCTCGGCCTCGACTGATACGGGCGCGTGGGGAGGCCGACTGGGCCCCTTGCGTTCGGGCACCGTCGCCGCTACACTGGGGACGTTGTTTTCATAGCTTTTCTGGCCGACGGCGGGCTGACTCCTCACCTTGCTGCCAAGCGCCCCGGCCGCGCAGCGCGACGTTACCCGCGCAGAAAGTAAGGTGTGCATTGTCTTCATGCGCGCACTCGCCGTCCGGCCCCCACCGCCAGCGTTCCGGCTGGCTTGCGCGGCGCTGGCCGACGATAGCCGCCGTTGCGCTGCTGCTGGTCGCATGGCAATGCTGGGTGGATTTCGGCCACCTTCCAGCCACCTTCCTCGCCTCCCCCACCGAGATCGTCCGCTCGATCGCCACGTCGTGGCCGACGCTGTGGCCGGCGACGGCGACGACGCTGGGCGAAGGGCTCGCCGGCTTTCTGGCGGCCGTCGCCATCGGCATCGCGCTCGGCGCGCTGCTGTACCGTTCGAGGCGCG
Source organism: Bifidobacterium sp. LH_450 (assembly GCF_056356715.1). Classification (NCBI taxonomy): domain Bacteria; kingdom Bacillati; phylum Actinomycetota; class Actinomycetes; order Bifidobacteriales; family Bifidobacteriaceae; genus Bifidobacterium; species Bifidobacterium sp. LH_450. Next base: position 547,067 of record NZ_JBKEUU010000001.1, read on the forward strand.
CCAACGCCGCCCTGTTCCCGCTGATCGCCGCAGCGCAGACGCTGCCGCTGATTTCCATCGCGCCGCTGTTCCTCATCTGGTTCGGGTTCGAACCGGCTGGCAAGGCCGTCATCGTCGCCGTGTTCGCGGTGTTTCCGGTCATCGTCGCCACGATCCGCGGGCTGGAATCGGTGCCTGCGTTCTATTCGGACGTCGCGCTGACGTGCGGCGCGACGCAGCGCTGGACGCTGTGGCATGTCAAGCTGCGCGTCGCGGCGCCGCAGGTGTTCTCCGGCGTGCGCATCAGCGCGGCGTACGTGTTCTCGACGGCGGCGACGGCGGAATATCTCGGCGCACGCGGCGGCCTGGGAATCTGGATCCAGGCAGCCTACAATTCGTTCCGCACGGCGCGGCTGTTCGCGGCGACGGTCATGATCGCGCTGATGACGGGACTGCTGCTGCTCGCCGTTCGCGGCGTCGAGCGGCTCTCGCTCGGCGCCCCGGGTGCGAACGACGATCCGGATGCCGGACAGCTATGAACCGGCGCAACCTCGGGAACCTGCGCGCCCGCGCAATCCAATCTCAGGCGTTGCGGAAAACCAAACGAAAGGACCCAACCCGATGAAGAAGCTCATCTCCACCGTGGCCGCGGCCACCCTCGCCTTCGGCGGCATGGCGACGCTCGCCGGCTGCGGCTCGTCGAACTCCGGCCTGTCGAACCTGACGGACGTGACGTTCATGAACTACTGGACGCCGGACACCAACCATATCGGCGTCTATATCGCCAAGGACAAGGGCTACTACGAAGCGGAGGGGCTCAATGTCGACATCGTGGGCGTCTCGTCGTCCGGCGGCGAGCAGGCCGTCAGCTCCGGCGTGGCCGACTTCGCGCTGTCGACGCTGACGAACATGGCGCAGTACGACGCGGCCGGCGGCGACCTTGAAATGGTCATGCAGGTGCAGCAGGAGCCGAGCGCGATCTGGTGCGCGCTGGCAAGCAACAGCGCCATCAAGAGCCCGAAGGACTTCGACGGCAAGACGTTCGCGACGTTTGGCTCCTCGGAATCCGATGCCGTCGTGCGCAAGATGATCCAGTCCGACGGCGGCAAGGGCGAGTTCGACAAGGTGACGGTCGGCACGTCGACGCTGCAGGCGCTCTCCAGCGGCCGTGCGGACTTCGGCGGCTTCTACTCCACCTGGGAAGGCGTGCAGGCGGAGATGGAGGGGCCGGCGCTCAACTGCTTCACCGAACCGGACTACGGCGTGCCGGGCAATGCCGACTCGATCGGCGTCATCACCAGCGCGAAGACGGTGTCCGACGACCCCGAGCTGGTGGAGAAGTTCGTCGCGGCGACGAAGAAGGGCTACGAGTTCGCCTACGCGAATCCGGCGACGGCGGCGCAGATGCTCGTGCGCCTCGCGCCGGAAGCCGACCTCGACGTCGACATGGTGACGAAGAGCATGGAAACGATCGTCGAAGGCGCCTACTGGGGCTCGCCGCAGGAAATCAGCGACGGCAGCTTCCAGCTGGGCACGATCGACGTCGACGGCGTGCAAAAGTACCTCGATTTCCTCGCCGATGCCGGCGCGTTCACCGACGCCGACGGCAACGAACTGTCCAGCGCGCCGGAAGTCTCCAAGATCTCTACCAGCGAGTTCGTGCAGAAAGCCGCCTCGTCCGGGCAGTCCAGCGCATCGGCGTCCAACTGAGGGCGGAGCGAACCACGGTTCACGCTCCCCTGACAGCAACGCCGATACCCTTCCGGAAAAAGATAGAAGATTCAGCATGCTGTTAGAAATGGATAGACGATCCTAGAAGTAGCTAGAAATAGCTAGACGATGATAGAGGCTGCTAGAAATAGATAGACGATCATAGAAACAGTTAGAAATAGATAGAACCAAGCGCATGGTAGCGGAAGCGGTTCGGGGTGGTTATTATGGATATTTAATATCCATGGAAGATTTTCCATCATCGAAAGGTTCGCCATGACCACCGTCATCATGCTTGGAGGCAACGGATACATCGGCCGCAACGTCATCGAACGCTGGCACGCCGCCGAGCCGTCCACTGAATTCATCGTCGTCTCGCGCAAGCAGGACGGCACGCCGCAACTGCCGAATGTGCGTTGGGTCGCCGGCAACGCCGACAGCGCCGCCGACCTCGACAAGGTCCTCCCCGCTCGGTTTGACATGATCTGCGATTTCGTCGGCGGCATGGACCCGGCGTCCAACATGCCGGCGGCGAAGGCGATGGTCGCAGTCGCGGCCACGCACGGCGCCTACGCGATGGGCTACGTGCAGGGGCGCCTCGGCGGCCGCGCGTTCGTTAAGGCAAAAAGCCAAGTGGCAGCCTTCTTGAAGCAGCAGAAAATCCCCACCGTCATCGTCAATCCGACGCTCGTCTACGGCAACGGGCGCCACGACGCGATGTCGAAAATGGTACCTCTGCTCAAGTTCGCCGGACTGTTCAACCACAACCTCAAGCCGGTGACGGTTACGCAGGTCGCCGATGAACTCGTCGCCGGAATGATGAAGATCGAGCGCGCGCATGCCGCCAAGGAAAGCGGCGCCAGGTGAAGGCGAATGCAAGCTGCGAGACGGCGCTGTGCGCCGTCATCATGATCGCGCTGCAGGACGGCCACCGGCCGGTGCCGGGTGCAACGCTGGCGCGGTGGCTGGAAGTCTCGGAATCGTACCTGATGAAGACGATGCGCAAGCTCGCGGTCTCGGGTCTTGTAACTAGCCACGTCCAGCGCGGCGGAGGCTATACGCTGGCGCGAGCGGCCAGCGAAATCGGCGTCGGCGATATCGTCGCCGCGCTGTCAGCGGAGCCTACGCTGCCCGCCAGCGGCCTGCCGGCAAGGATTTTCCCCGACGCCGCACACACCGCCGAGGTGCTGGATCTGCTGGAACGCACGGCGCAGCAGGCGCGTGACGATTACCTATCCGCATTGAACCGCCTGACCATCGCCGATCTAGTGCGCCCCGACGCGGCCGACGGCGTCATCGACTGGGCAAGCGAGCACAGCCGCGCGCAATGATCGTAGAACTTTCGAACGCCCCATGCAGCGAATCTTCTACCATTCCAGAAGATGGTAGAAGATTCCGAACGCTGCTAGAACTAGTTAGAAATCAATAGATGCACTTAGACGTCGCTAGACTCTGCCCAGGCGGAACCGACCGGGCGGCGGGATTTCGGGAGCTTCTCCACGACCGCGAGATAGGAAATGGCGACCAGTTCGCGAACCAGTCGCCCATCCATATCGCTGCCCGCACGAAGCGTAATCCAATGTTTTTTGTTCATGTGGTAGCCGGGCGTAATCGACTCATGCGCCTGCGTAAGCGCGACGGCATCCTCGGGATCCGCTTTCACGTTGATAAGCTGCCCGTCATGCACGGTAGCAAGAAGGAACCACTTGCCGCCCACGCGAACGGCTTCCCAGCCCTCGGCGAACGGGTAGGCCTCCGTTCCCGGCAACTCGAGCGCGCATTCCATCGCCACGTCATAAAGCTCTCTATCATCCATGGCAGCCTCCTCTGAACTCAATCCGGAAGGGTGATAACCTTGCCGTCTTTCGATGTGACAGTGATGCTGACTGTAGCTCCGAATCCTTCCGCGTACCAGTAGAGCACTTCCGTTGACATGCGGCGTATCGGCGTGGATTCGATACGGCTGACACGCGCTTGGCTCAATTCCAAGTATTCACGCATATCAAGGTGGGCGGGCTCCGCAAAAAGGAAACCCGGCCACCTCTAGCGTGAGGAACCCCCCAACCCTTATGGCAGATACGTTTTCGACCCGTAGGACTGCCCGTTATAGGTGACGCTGGCAACCATCATCACGTCGCCAGGACTGCCAGCCATCGAATCGAAAGACTGGACGATAGTTTGCAACCCGTCGTCCGCCGCTCCTTTGGCGAGCTGTTCCGCCACGGCCTGAGCCATTTCAGGCGACGCGGTGACGATGTTGCACGTAACGCTGTTGCCTTTGGCTGTGAACTCGAAATAGAAAGCATCCGTACCGGATTCCTCAAGCGTCCACTTGCCGCCGAACGCGTCGTCAAGGTAGTCTTCGACGGTTTTCGCGGAGGAAGTGCCGGAAGTCGAGGACCCCGACGACGAGCCGGACGTTCCGGTACTTGGTGTGGTCACGTCGAACTTGCCCGCGTATTTCTTCTGCGTAATCTTCCCGATGCATTCGGCGCGTTCATCTACCGTGGAGAGTGTCAGGCATTGTTCTGCTTGCGCTTGTTCCTCGTCGGTGAAGTCCCAATCGTCCGAATCCGTGTCCGGGTCGCTGGAAGAACCGCCAAGGCTATCGTCGGTGCCCATGCTTGGCGTGGTTGCCGTCGCGGACGGCTGCTCGGTGTTCGCCGCTACCGTCGTATCCGACTTGCCGCCTCCGATAACGCCGGTTGCCCAGAGAACCACGACGACGATGACGACTACCACAGCAGCTGAGATGCCGATGATGATGCCAGTCTTGCGGTTTTTCTTTGGCGGTTCGACCGGCGGGTACTGCTGGTACGGGTTTCCAGCCGGGTAAGGGTTGGGTGCGTATGGGTTGCCGTTGGCGGGTGGCGGGGTTTGCGGCGGGTAGGGCGCGTTGTAGATGGGCGTGGCTTGCGGCGCATACCCATAGCTCCCGCCCGGCGAAGGCGCGCCCGATGCAGGTGCGGGCGTGGGCGCGCCCTGCATTGTGGGATTACCGCCGGACGGCATGGCAGTGGTGGGCGCATCATCCTGCACCGTGCCGTACTGTCCCGGCTGCGTCGACGGCTGTTGCGGGGCTGGCTGGTACGGATTATTGGGGTCGCTCAACGTGGCTCCTTCTTCTTTCTGGCGTATTGGATTCAGCCAATTCTATCGAAAGCCGCGGGCCGTTTTTGCTGGAAACAAGGGGGTTTCCGGCTTTGAATCATTGACGTTTCTTCCGCATGGCCGTGATGCCGTTGCCGACTTCTCGCGCCAAGTCTGTCGCGTAGCTGACCTGCTCGACGAACGCCCAGAGGTCGCCCTCCAAGTCTGGGTCCAGCACGTCATCGTCGGCAAACGTGGTGAGAATCTTCGTTGCCGTGCCCATTGCGTCATACAGTTGGTAGTCGTCGCACTGGTCGAACAGCTTGCCGAGCATCTTGTCCAAAACATCATCGTTGGGCATGGTGTTATGCTTCCTCCTCATGTATGGCGTCCTCGAATGTGCGTTCCACGGTCTGGCAGCTCAACGGGATTCCGCTGGCCGGTGGGGCGCCTATATTTTTCCGTCCAGACTTTGCGAGCCACCTACCCCACTGGACAACTACCAGTTCCTCGACCCTCCAAAAATGGCGGATTTCCAACAAAACCACTTGAGACTTGTGTCCAGAACCCTCAAGGCCTCGCAAAGTCTGGACAGCAAAACCGTGGCTTAGTCGAAAAGCGTCTGCCAATCGGGGTCGCGAGCAGCCTTCAAGCACATGGCGATCTGTTCGGCGCTGTTTTTCTCCTCGGCGAGCGTAGGCAGCGCATCGAGCGGGAAATACCCTGTTTCCGTGGTCTCGATGTTCTTCTCGAAATGGCCGCCAATGACCTCGCATAGCACGAATACCTTGCACACGCCATAGGCATACACCAGCACGTTGTGCTTGTTGCGGTCCTGCACGGCGATGATGCGCTTGGGCACCACGTCGAGCCCGGCCTCTTCCCTAGTCTCCTTGACGGTATTCGACGCCACGGATTCCAGCACGTCCATCCAGCCACCCGGCAGTGCCCACAGCCCGTTGTTTTCATGGACCAGCAGGATTTCGTCGCGGTCGTTGACGATTACGGCCCGCGTCTCCATCTTCGGCGTCTGGTAGCCGGTCTCGTTGCAGAAGAGCCCGGTCACCTTCTCGAGCGGCAAGTCGGCATTGATGGCGACCATCCGCGCCGCAATCTGCCGGATCCGCTCATAGCGCTCCAAATCGTAGCAGTCGCGTCCGTACTCAAGACCCGCTTGCGCCAGCGCCTGCAATTCCATCGCCAGTTCCAGCCACTCGTCGCGCATGCCGCTCCCCTCTTTCCGCTCTAGCCCAAGATTCGGTGCGGTTCAATCCTACTTCCGAACGTCTCCAGAGCGACGCCGTAGTAGGTACCAGCTATATCGCACTATTCGTCTTGCTCGGCGGAATCGTAGGGTTGGGCGGCGGACGGGGCCGTTCGGCGGATAAAGTCGCCCATGCCAGGAACCGAGAACGCAACCTTCCCGCGCTCAGGAGCGTAGATCAGGCCAAGCTCTATCAGAGATTGGCGGGCGCGGGTCATTTCGCCGGGGCGTCGACCCAGCACTTGCGCTACGTCGGCACTGCGGCATTCGTCGCCGCCAAGGCGCGCCATCGCCTCCATGTATTCGCGGGCCACGCCAGTGGCGCGCTGCCAACGCGACTCATACAATCCGCGGTCCAGCAGCGTCTGCGCCTTCGGCTTGCCGTCGCTGACCGCCTGCACGCCAATAGGGTTCGAGGTCGCCGCGTTATACGACGCATCGCCGTAGGCCTGCACGAAGAACGGATAGCCCTGCGCCAGGTCCACCAGCTCGTCAAGCGCCTCGTCGCTGAACGACGCTCCGGCACCTTGTGCCGTCTTTGTCAGGCATAGCCGCGTCTGTTCGTCGGTCAGGCGTCCCAGCCTGTAGTAGCGGAACAGCCGTTCGGCGTATGAACGGGACTTGGACAGCACGCCCGGCAGATCGGGCAGCCCGGCGGCAACGATATAAAACGGCAGGTTCTGCTGGCCCATGCGATGCTGGATGGTAATCAGCGTTCCCATCAATGACTCGTCCATCTCCTGGAACTCGTCAATGAACAGGAAGAAGCCCGAATGCTTCTCCTTGAGCTCGCCGCACAGCTCCTCGATGGCCATTTCCAGCTGCAGGCTGTCTGACTTGGCCGCATCATCTTCCTGTGAACCCGAGGAGAGCGAGAGCTTGAAACCGGGGAACTCCAGCGCGACGCTCTGCACGCGCTTGAGCGTATCGACCAGCGCGGTCCGCAGCTCATGGTCGCGTTCCATCATGACGGCTTTCTGGATGGCCGCCGCAACGGCCTGCAAATCATGGTTTTCATCGCCGGTCGCCTCGATGTAGCCGGCCAACAGCCCGGCTTCCTTCACCATCGCGTAGGCGCGCAGCAGCAGGACGGTCTTGCCGACGCCGCGCAAGCCGCTGTAGACGACGCCTTGATCCGTCAAGCCGTTTTGCACGCGCAGGATCATGCGCTGGATGGTCTCCAGTTCGTCGCCACGCCCGGCGAGCTCTACCGGCTCACGCCCAGCACCCGGAGAAAAAGGATTCAGCGCATGCATGGATACATCGAAAGCGTCGCTCATAAACCCTCCTTGCTGCACGTCCCGGAACCGCCTGCAGCTCATTGCTTCTATGAGGCATTATATCGCTATATGCAATTTTATGTAGGAATATGCGCGTATATGCGGCTATATGCGTTTATATGCGCGCGTATGCATTGGGTTGACGGCGTTGGGAGCGAACCGGCGAAAGCAGCAGAGGAATCACGCCATTCGCATTATCCAGCAGGTGTTGCGGCGCCTGACCGTCAGACAAAAGGAAGTGGGCAAACCTACGAAAGCCGCTCAGTCATCCTGTAGGATTACTCCTTAAGCGAAAAATATGGGTGATCGATTCTCGCGAAGGGGCAAATCATGGCTGGGATAGGCAAGCGTGTAGTGGCACTGTTGGCTTCGTCAGGGGTCGCGCTGTCGTTATTTGCGGCACCGGCGTCCGCGTGGGCGGCTCGGATCGGCGCGGACGCGTTCATCCAGACCGGCTCGCAGACGACCGACGACACTGTCAATAATGACGATGCTGGCAACATTGACGATTCCGCCAACGGCGGCAGCACGAACACCGACAGCAATGGAGCTGACGGAGGTTCGGGCGGCACTGGCAGCGCAGTGCTGGAATACACTGTTGTGGACATTGACGGCAGCGGCAGTACTGCTGGTTCGAGCGGGACTGCGACTTCGCAGTCATCTTCCAGACTGGGCCAGAGCCTGTCAGTTTCCGGCAGCCTGGCGATGGCCAATGCCGCCAACGGCGGCATCTCCACCGCCTCCCTCGAAATGGCCTCTGGATGGTGGGGCGACTGCGCTTGGACTCTCGATATGGACGGCGTGCTGACTATCGGATCTGGTTTTGGCGCGGACATCGAGAGCTACGAAGAAGTGCCCTGGTATGACCACCGTTATGAAATAGTGAAAGTCGTGTTTAGCGGTGACGTGGTGTTCCCCGCACAAAGCCTATTCCTGTTCTATGAGTGCGAGAATCTTGTGGAAGTGGAAGGTGCTCCTGACACCATGAACGTGATGTCGATGCGAGGCATGTTCTCCTGCTGCCGGAACCTCGTGTCGTTGGATCTTTCCGGCTGGAATGTGGAGAGGGTGAATGAATTCGGCGAGATGTTTGACCGCTGTACAGCTCTAGTCACGCTTGACGTCTCGGGTTGGAATCCCTCCTCGGCATTCACGATGTTGGGCATGTTCAGTGGGTGCGAATCGTTGGAATCGATTGAAGGTATTCGTGACTGGCAGCTGACCAACATGGAGTACGTCGCCTATATGTTTGCTAACTGCTCGTCGCTCAAGTCGCTGAATCTGTCGAATTGGAATACCAGCAACATCATAGATATGAGCAACATGTTCCGAGACTGTTCGTCGCTTGAATCGCTCGATCTATCCGGTTGGAATACGACGAGCGTGACGTCGGCGAATGATATGTTTGCCGGTACCGGCAATCTGAAGGAAATATCAATTGGGGATGAGTGGTTCAATTCTTCGGTGATGAAGGATAATTCTGGAACGTATCCGTTCGATAATTCGACGACGGCAACCTGGACCAAGGAGGGGAGTTCGCTCGCTGCGGTAACGTGGAGCACGCTGACGGAAAAGTATGGGACGGAAGGCTATACGGCCGGCACGTATGTGGTCTCTGAAATAGAAGTGAATTACTGGGGCACCTGCCCGTGGTGGATTACCGACGACGGCGTGCTGCATATCGGTGCGGGGACGGGCGAAAACATGCAGTCGTTCTATCAAAAAGGACCGTGGTGCAGCGAGAGTGAGCAAATCAAGAAAGTCGTATTTGAAGAGGGTGTCATCTTCCCGGAAATAAGCCGGAATCTATTCAAAGGCTGCGCGAACCTCGTTGAGGTGGAGGGTGTTCCCGACACGTCGAATGTGACGATTATGAGCGGCATGTTTATGGATTGTTCAAGTCTTACGACGCCTCACGTTGAAGATTGGAACGTGGAAAAAGTACAACAATTTTGCGATATGTTCTGGGGTTGCACGTCACTGGAGTCACTTGACCTTTCTAGCTGGAACACCATCTCCGCAATCTACACGACTGCCATGTTCTTCGAATGCACATCGCTTTCAACACTGAAGGGTCTTGACGGTTGGCAAACGGAGAAACTGGAAGACGCTGGTTCGATGTTCTTTCGCTGTTCATCGCTCAAATCGCTGGATCTTTCCGGATGGAACACGTCGAATCTGGAAACGGTGATGGAGATGTTTGCTGATTGCTCGTCGCTTGAATCATTGGACGTCTCTAACTGGGATACGTCACAGGTAAGAAGCGGCGAGCATATGTTCGCATTTACCGACAATCTGAAGAAGATCACGATTGGCGACGGATGGTTCAAGTCTCGCGTGATGACAGAGGAGTGGATGGGTACGTATCCCTTCAACGAGTCGACTACTGCGACATGGACGAAAGTTGGCAGTTTCGCGGCGCCTGTGACGTGGGGGACGTTGGCGGAGAAGTTTGGTATGGAAGGTTACACTGACGGCACGTATGTGGTTGTCGACGTGAATTACTGGGGTACCTGCCCGTGGTGGATTACCGATGATGGCACTCTGTATATCGGCGCTGGTACTGGTGCGGATGTCTCGGGAGGCGGAGGAGCGCCTTGGTATGACGAACGAACTTCAATTACGAAAGTTGTGTTTGAAGAAGGCGTCATCTTCCCGTCAAGCAGTTGGTATCTGTTTCAGGATTGCGCGAATCTCGTTGAAATCGAGGGGGTTCCCGACACGTCGAATGCAACGACTATGACGCGCATGTTTTCAGGTTGCGCAAGTCTTACGACGCCCAACGCTGAAGGCTGGAACGTGGAGAAGGTAACGAACTTTGAAGGCATGTTCGCGAACTGCTCGTCGCTGGAGTCGCTTGACCTGTCCCACTGGGATACCATCTCCGCAATCAACACAATATCTATGTTCTACAAGTGCACTTCGCTTTCAACACTCAAGGGCCTTACCGGCTGGCAAACGGAGAAACTGAAATTCGCCGATCGGATGTTCGCTTGCTGTTCGTCGCTGAAGTCGTTGGATCTCTCCGGATGGGATACGTCGAGTCTGGAAATGGTGATGGAGATGTTCGCAGAATGCTCGGAACTTCAGGAATTGGATGTCTCCGGCTGGGATACATCAGATGTGGGCGACACCAGGTATATGTTTGTGGAAACCAGCAATCTGAAGAAAATCACGATTGGCAACGGATGGTTCAAGTCATGGTCGATGACGGAGGAAGGGGAAGGAGCGTATCCGTTCAATATGTCGACGACGGCGCTGTGGGCGAAAGAAGGCAGCGCGCTGACGCCGGTGACGTGGGGGACGCTGGCGGAGAAGTTTGGAACGGACGGGTATACGGCCGGGACGTATGTAGTGGTTGATGTCAACTACTGGGGCACCTGCCCATGGTGGATTACCGACGATGGCACTCTCTATATCGGGTCCGGTACCGGCACGGACATTGTGGGGGACGATGGGTCTCCTTGGTACGACGAACGGGACCGAATCACGAAAGTCGTGTTTAGTGACGACGTTATCTTCCCGTCAAATGTGCAGCGTCTCTTTGTCGAATGTTCCAATCTGACGGCAATTGAAGGCGTTCCTGATACGTCAGGAGTGACGAAGATGTCGGAGATGTTCAAAAACTGCTCGGCGTTGAGCATGCTGAACCTGTCGGACTGGATTGTCGGGGGTGTGGAAGATTTCTCGATGATGTTTGAAGGCTGTTCGTCGTTGGAATCGTTGGATGTTTCCGGATGGGATACCGGGTCGGCAATCGGGATGGATGGGATGTTCAAGAACTGCTCCTCGCTTACTGCGCTTGACCTGTCGAATTGGCAAACGGGTTCTGTCTGGACGATGGATTACATGTTCCAGGGCTGTTCGGCGCTGGAATCGTTGAATGTGTTCGGTTGGGACACGACGAATGTGGGGCAGATCCACTTGATGTTCGATGGAACATCGTCGCTAAAAACGATAACGATTGGCGACGGCTGGTTCGGATCTCGGCGAATGAAAAATGACGTTACCGCGTATCCGTTCAATATGTCGACGACGGTGCCGTGGGCGAAAGAAGGAAGTTCGCTGGCACCGGTGACGTGGGGGACATTGGCGGAGAAATATGGCGACGGTGACTATACGGCCGGCACGTATGTGATCGACGTGAATTACTGGGGAACGTGCCCGTGGTGGATTACCGACGACGGGGTGCTGCATATCGGCGCGGGGACTGGCGAAGACATCCCGACGTACAACAAGGGGCCATGGTGCAGCGAGAGTGAACTGATCACGAAAGTCGTGTTTGAAGAGGGTGTCATCTTCCCGGAGGTGAGTCAGAATCTATTCAATGGCTGTGCAAATCTTGTTGAAGTCGAAGGCATCCCCGACACGTCGAACGTGACGAACATGATGGGAATGTTTACTGATTGCTCAAGTCTTACGACGCCCAACGTTGAAGATTGGAACGTGGAGAAGGTAACGAGCTTCGGCAATATGTTCACGAACTGCTCCTCGCTGGAATCGCTTGACCTTTCCGGGTGGAATACCATCTCTGCAACCGTGATGACGGGTATGTTCTTCGGGTGCACGTCACTTTCGACATTGACAGGGCTCGACAGTTGGCAAACGGAGAATTTGAAAGATGCTTCGTGGATGTTCTATCGTTGCTCGTCATTGACATCATTGGATCTCTCCGGATGGAATACGTCGACCTTACGGTCTGTGGAGTATATGTTCGACTACTGCTTGGAGCTGCAGTCGCTGAATGTCTTTGGCTGGGATACGTCAAATATGCGTAGCGTATTCCGGATGCTCGAGGGAACTGTTAATCTAAAGCGGATCACGATCGGCGACGGATGGTTCAAATCTCCGGGAATGGCGAAGGAATGGATGGTAACGTTTCCGTTCAACGGGTCGACGACGGCGCTGTGGATTAAGGAAGATGACAGCTCGATGGTTCCGGTGACGTGGGGCACATTAGCGACTAAATACGGTACGGAAGGCTATACTGCCGGCACGTATGTGGTCTACGAACCGGGAGTCGAGCTGCCGAGCGTGGGCGGCGACGGTATCCAGTGGGGACTCACCGCGATCGGCGCCCTCCTTACGTTGCTTGGGGCTGCGATCGCGCTGTCCTTGAGGCGGCGGGACGCTTAAGACTGAAGTGACGCCTGCACTTAGTTGACGGCGTTGGAGCGAACCGGCGAAGCCGGTTCGCTGACCACCCCTCGCTTCGAGCGTCGCTTCGCTCGCTCTCAGCGGTCCCCGCCAGCGGAGACGGAGAAACGGTTACTTCTTGACGCCGCCGAAGCGACGGTCGCGGTGGATGTAGTCGTCGATGGCGCGCCACAGGACGTTGCGGCCGCAGTCGGGGAACAGTTCCGGCACGAAGTCGAGTTCGGCGTAGGCGGCTTCCCACGGCAGGAAGTTGCTCGTGCGCTGCTCGCCGGAGGTGCGGATCACCAGGTCGCAGTCGGGGATGTCCGGGTTGTACAGGTGGTCGGCGACCATCTTCTCGGTCACGCGGTCGCCGGAGATCTTGCCGTCGCGCACTTCCTTCGCGATGGCGGCGCAGGCGTCGGCGATCTCTGCGCGTCCGCCGTAGTTGATGCAGAACACGACGTCGATGACGTTGTTGTGCTTCGTCTTCTCCATCGCCACTTCGAGCTCGTCGATCACCGACTTCCACAGCTTCGGCCGGCGCCCGCTCCAGCGCACGCGCACGCCCCATTCGTTCATCTGGTCGACGCGCCGGTGGATGATGTCGCGCGAGAAGCCCATCAGGAAGCGCACTTCCGAAGGCGAGCGCTTCCAGTTTTCGGTGGAGAACGTATACAGGCTCAGGTAGCGCACGCCGGCTTCGATGGCGCCGGCGATGGTGTCGAACACGACCGGTTCGGCGGCCTTGTGGCCTTCGGTCCGCACGAGGCCGCGCTGCTGCGCCCACCGGCCGTTGCCGTCCATGATCACGCCGACGTGCCGCGGCACCGCGCCCTTCGGGAAGTCGGGGATGATCGACGGGTCGGAAAACGGCGCCGCGGGGATGTCCAGCGAAGTGGTGTCGGCGCCTTCGAAAGAGTTAGCCATAACGCCTTAATCTAGCAACCGCAGCGAACGTATCGGCCGTTCGAGAATCGCCTGCGCCCAATCCTCCACCATCGCCGTGGCCAGATGCGTCACCGCATCGCCTTGGGAGCCTTGAGATTCTTGAGATTCGCCCCCCGCGCCTTCCAGCCCCGCCCAGTCGCCTTCCAGCAGCGCCCGCATGCGCGCCAGCTCGGCAATGCCGACCCGGCGCGCTTCCGGCGTGTGGTCGGTGCCGCACATCGCTCCCCCGGCGCGGCCGGAGAAGAACCGCAGGTCGTCGGGGCGGCCGCATACGACGCACGCGTTGAGCCGCGGCGTCCATCCGGCCAGCGCCAGCGCGCGCAGGACGTACGATTCGGCGGTATCGAGCGGCCGGTGCCGCCCTTTCGCCAAGGCGTTGAGCGCCCCGATGAGCAGGCGGTACTGCGCGAATGCCGGCTCGTGCTCGGCGGCCACGAGGTCGTTGGCGGTTTCGGCGATGACGTTCGCCGCGGTGAACGCCGCGTAGTCGGCGGTGATGGGCCCGGCGTAGGCATCGATGGATTCGGCCTGGCTGATGACGTCGAACGTGCGGCCTTCGGCGAGCAGCAGGTCGACGCGCATGAACGGTTCGAGCCGGCCGCCGAACCGGCTTTTCGTGCGCCGCACGCCTTTGGCGACGGCGCGCACCTTGCCGTGGTTCTGCGTCAGCAGCGTGATGATGCGGTCCGCCTCGCCAAGCTTGGCGGTGCGCAGCACCACCCCTTCATCCCTATACAGCGCCATCAGTAGACGAACAGCCCCCAGAACGCGAAGAACAGCAGCACCATCAGCATCGCGGCTGCCGTCACCCAGAACACGACGCGACCGAAGCGCCGGGTGGCGAGCACCGGCCGCTTGCCGGTGACGATTTCGGTGACGGCGCCCTTGCGCATCGGCCATTGCACCAGGCCGCGGTGCGAAGCCGCCTCGATCATGCGCGTGAACACGAGCGCCCACGCCCACACGACCACGACGCACATGATCTGGATGACCGGCCAGCTCCACACCATGACGCCCGGGTTTTCGGTCGGCGCGTCGCCCCAGGCGAGCTTGACGACGCCCATGACGACGTCGACGAGCCCGGCGAAGAACAGCAGCAGCGCCGCCATCGTCGCGGCCGACAGCGTCAGCAGCGCCTTGCCGAAGCCGTTTTGCATGCCCGGCGTCGAGCCGCGCGGCCGCTTCCTCGCCCGGTTGATGGCCCACTTGACGACGGCGATGATCCAGATGACGATCGTCGCCAGCAGCGTCACCACCATCAGCGCGACGATGACGGCGCCGAATATGGTCATGCCCTTGCGCGCATGCAGGTCGGTGGGCACGGCGATGGACTGGTAGAGCTCGTTGCCGGCTATCGGCTCGCTGGTCTGCGTCAGCCCCCGCGCGGTGCCTGCGGCCCAGTCGATGACGTCGGTGACGTAGTCGTCGGCGAACGGCGTGCCCTCGTTCGATTCGTCGCCCAGCCTCAGCACATGGTTGGCGACCGGGTAGCTGCGGATCGTCACGTCGTAGTTGCCGGCTTCATGGGCGTTCTTCAGTATTTCCTTGACGCCCTGCACCTGCGCCGTCATGACGTCCTTCGAGCCGTAGGCGACCAGCGTCGGCACCGAATACGCCTGCGGGTTGAGGATGTCGAGGTCGACGTTGCCGAGCCCGAACATGCCCAGGTCCGCGGACAGCAGCCTGCGCACGATCGACTGGTAGCCGTCGTTGGCTCCGGCGAGCGCGAAGTCCTGCGCCGCGAGGAACCCGAGCGAAATGCGCGGCGAGAACACCATCGGGCTGAGCAGGATCTGGAACGCCACGTCGGGGTCGATGTCGAGCAGGTAGGAGGAGATCCACGTGCTC
Organism: Bifidobacterium sp. LH_450; assembly: GCF_056356715.1. NCBI lineage: Bacteria > Bacillati > Actinomycetota > Actinomycetes > Bifidobacteriales > Bifidobacteriaceae > Bifidobacterium > Bifidobacterium sp. LH_450. The sequence goes on from NZ_JBKEUU010000001.1 coordinate 562,325, forward strand.
TCGCTCGTCGCGTAGATGCCGACGTTGCCGGAGTCGACGTCGTCCATGTCCCGCAGCAGGTTGATGACCTGGTCGTAGACCTGCGCGGATGCCGGGTAGTCGCGCGTCAGCGCACTGGTGGACCATACCGGCTTGTCGATGACGGCGGTAACGAATCCGGCGGACGACATGTCGTAGGCGATGTCGCCGAACGAATCGTCGCAGGTGCCGCCGGTGCCCGCGCCGTGCATGAACACGACGCCGGGAAGGTCCTTGCCGGCGTTCACCGGCTCGCGCACCAGCACGGTGATTTCCTGGGTTTCGCCGGTGGACGGCCGGGTGGCGGTGAACGTTTCGTAATGCTGCGTGACGTCGTACTCGCCCTTCGCCGGCAGCGCTTCGCCGCCTTCGGTATCGAACGTGATGGCGGTGTCGCCGGTCAGCGTCGCCATCGACTGCCCGGTGGGTTCGTAGTTCCACGGGATGCGCGTCTGCGTCGACACGGAGACGAGGATGGCCATGAGGATGATGAAGATCGGCAGCCCCACCATGATCCGCTTGACGCGGCTCCAGGGTGCGATGCTGCCGTTTTCCGCTTCGTTCACGTCCTGCCTCTTGCGCACGGCAGACTATTCTACCGGCAGCCTACCCTACGCGCCGACGGGAATGACGACCGGCCCGGTGGCGGCGGGTTCCTCGCCCGAGGCTGCGGCTTCGGCCTGCATCGAGTCCGCAATGTCGTGGGCGTACTTGAGCAGCGTTTCGACGATCTGCTCCTCGCGCACCGTCTCGACGACCTTGCCCTTGATGAAGATCTGCCCCTTGCCGTTGCCGCTCGCCACGCCGAGGTCGGCTTCGCGCGCCTCGCCGGGCCCGTTGACGATGCAGCCCATGACGGCGACGCGGATCGGCGCGGTGACGCCCTTGAGCCCCTCGGTCACGGCGTTGGCCAGCTGGATGACGTCGACCTGCGCGCGCCCGCAGCTCGGGCACGAAATGATGTCGAAGTGCCGTTCGCGCAGCCCCAGGTATTCGAGGATCTTGCAGCCTACCTTCACTTCCTCCACCGGCGGCGCGGAAAGCGAAACGCGAATCGTGTCGCCGATCCCTTCGGCGAGCAGCGCGCCGAACGCAAGGCAGCTCTTGATCGTGCCCTGCCATGCCGGCCCCGCTTCGGTGACGCCCAGATGCAGCGGCCAATCTCCCTTCGAAGCCAGCAGACGGTACGTTTCGACCATCGTGACCGGATCGTGGTGCTTGACGGAAATCTTGAAATCGTGGAAGCCGACGTCCTCGAACATGCGCGCTTCCTTCATCGCGGAAGCGACGAGCGCTTCCGGCGTCGGCCCCCCGTACTGTTCGTAGAGTTCCTTGTCGAGCGAGCCCGCGTTGACGCCGATGCGCAGCGAAATGCCGGCGTCGGTGGCGGCGCGGCAGATCGACGGGCCGACTTCCTCGAACTTGCGGATGTTGCCGGGGTTGACGCGCACGGCCGCGCAGCCGGCGTCGATGGCCTGGAACACGTACTTGCTCTGGAAATGGATGTCGGCGATGACCGGAATCGGCGACTTCGCGACGATCGCCGGCAGCGCGTCGGCGTCCTCCTGGCTGGGCACCGCGACGCGCACGATGTCGCAGCCGGCCGCCGTCAGTTCGGCGATCTGCTGCAGCGTCGCCGGAATGTTCGCCGTGCGGGTATTCGTCATCGACTGCACCGAGATCGGCGCCCCGCCGCCAACGGGCACCGGGCCGACCATGATGCGCCGGGACTTGCGGCGCGGATGCAGCGGGCTTTCCGAAATCGCGGCCTGCCCGGTCTTCTTGAATTGCGTACCCATCGTTCCTGTAGTCCTATCTCTAATCTCTAGTACAAAGCGAACCCCCTCGGCGAGGAGGGGGCTGGCTGGTTCGGTTGCGTTTGCTTGCTTGCGTTTGCTTGCTTGCGTGAGATTGCTGGCCGGCGCAAGATCGCCGGCGGCGTTCAGCCCTTCCGGGCGATGATGTCGTCGGCGCGGCGCCTGGCCTGGCGCTCGACGTCCTCCACTTCGGCGACGCTTTCGAACAGCGGCGCCGAACGCAGCTCGCCGTCCATGTCGTCGAGCACGGCGGCGACGGTATCGACGATGCCAAGATAGCCTAATCGCCCGTCAAGGAACGCGGCGACGGCCTGTTCGTTGGCGGCGTTGAGCACCGCCGTATGCTTTTCGGAAGCCGCCAGGCACTGCCGCGCAAGATTCACGGCCGGGAACGCCTCGTCGTCCAGCGGCTCGAACGTCCATGTCGCGGCGGTGCTCCAGTCGCACGGCGCGGCGACGTCGGCCATGCGTTCCGGCGCCGACAGGCCCAGCGCGATCGGCAGGCGCATGTCGGGCGGGGAGGCCTGCAGGATCGTGGCGCCGTCGACGAATTCGACCATCGAATGGACGATCGACTGCGGGTGCACGGTGACTTCGATGCGGTCGGGCCCGATGTTGAACAGCCGGCTCGCCTCGATGACCTCGAGCCCCTTGTTCATCATCGTCGACGAGTTGACCGTCACGACCGGCCCCATGTTCCACGTCGGGTGGTTGAGCGCCTGCTGCGGCGTGATCGCCGTCATGTCGGCGCGCTTGAGCCCGCGGAACGGGCCGCCGGACGCGGTGACGATGAGCCGGGCGACCTCGGCGTGCTTGCCGGCGCGCAGGCTCTGCCAGATCGCCGAATGCTCCGAGTCGACCGGGTTGATCTGCCCGTCGCGCACCTGCGCCGAGAACAGCAGGTGGCCGCCGGCGACGACGGATTCCTTGTTCGCCAGCGCCAGCTGGGAGCCGGCCTTGAGCGCGGCGATGGACGGTTCGAGGCCGATCGAGCCGGTGATGCCGTTCAGGACCACCGACGAGCCGGAACCCGCCAGCGAGGCGACTTCGCTGCGTCCGGCGCGAATCTGGGTGAATGACGCGCCGGCTGCGTCGAGCGCTTCGCGCACGGCCGGCACCGCCGTTTCGTCGGCCACGACGACGACCGGAACGTTGAACCGCGCGGCTTGCTGCGCGAGCAGCTGCGGGTGCTGGCCGCCGGCCGCGAGCCCGGTGACGGCGAAGCGGTCGGGATGGCGCGCGATGACGTCGAGCGCCTGCGTGCCGATGGAGCCGGTGGAGCCGAGAATCGTTACCGTCTGCTGGTTGATCACTTACGCACGCTTTCCGTCGGCGTCGTCGTCGCCGAACGACGGGAACGACAGGTCGGGAATCTCGACGTCGAGCGACTGGCGTCCCAGCGGGCGCAGCGCTTCGAACGACGTGCTGTCCGACGACGGTTCGCTGGCCTGGGAAGTTGCTTGAGAAGCTGCCTGAGATTGCGCGGAGGCGCCCCCGTCGGTGCGGTGGAACGGCGGCAGGTCGGGAATCGTGATGTTGGCCAGCTTGGGGACCTCGGGAATCTGGATCGAGGATGCCGTGTCGGAGAGGCTCGGCGCGGGGGTGGCGGAAGCGGCCGACGGCGCTGCGGTTGCGGCAGCCGGCTGCGACGGGGCGGCCGAAGAGGCGGAAGCGTGGCGCGAGCTGCGCGTCGCGCTCGGCGCGAACGACGGCAGCACCGACGATTCGGGCAGGTCGACCGGCGGCAGGCCGGAGCGGATCGGCGCGGAGGAAACGGATGCGGCGGAAGAAGAGGCCGGCGCGGAAGAAGCGGAAGAGGCCGGAGCGGGCGCCGGGAACGCATCCGCCGCGGTGAACGCGGGGGTTGCGGCGGCGCTGGAGGAGCTGCCCGTGTTGACGGTCGGCGCCGGCGCGGCCGCGTGTTCGGCGAAGATGTCGGTGTGGCTCGGGCGCCTTTCCGGCTCGCTGACCGGCACGTGCACGGTGCGCGGGGCCGGCGTAATCGGCTGGATGGAGTGGATCGTCGGCTTGGCCGGCTCCTCCGGCACGAGCATCGACGGCACGGCGCCGGACGCTGTGGCAGCATGCGCGCTGGAAGCGGGCGCGAACGACGGCGGCATGGCGGCGGCAGCCGTCTGCGCGGTTTCAGCGCCCGAAACGGCCGTCGTATCGGCTGCCAGCGGCGCGTTGGCCGGCGGCTGGGACGCGGTGGCGGTGCCAACGGAAGCGGCGGAAGCGGCGGCCGACGCGGCAGGGGCGAAAATCGCCTGTTCGGCCTGCTGGACGTCGTCGAACGACTGCGGCGCTTCGGGGGCCAGCGACGGCGCGGGCTCCTCGGCCGGCTGGGGGGCCGCCGCGAACGCGTCGAACAGCGACGTCGTCTCGCCGGCGGCCGGGGCGGCATGGCGCGGCTCCTCCGGATCGGACGTCACGAAATCGGCGATGCGTTCGTACGATTCGATGCGGCTGAGCAGCTGCACGCACGCGTTGAGGAAGTAGTCGACCTGGCGTTCGTCGTAGCCGCGCTTGCCCTTGCGCTGCGTGAAGACGGTGTTGGCGACGGTGGAGGACTTGACGTTTTCGAGCGCGGCTTCGTCGATGTCGTCGCGACCCGGCAGCGCTTCGCCGAGCTCGAGACTCGCCTTGTCGACGATGCGGTCGACGAGCCGGTCGACCTGCTTGCGGTCGTACGACGGCGACTTCGCGCGGCCGGCGGCGAACCGCTCGCCTTCGGCGCGGGAAGCGTGCGCGGCGATCTGGCGGAAGAGGTCCTCGGTCTGCGCCTTCCAGGCGACGCGGCCGTTCGCCGAAATCTCGTAGCTGGTCTGCTTGTCGACGACGGCGCGTTCGAGGCGTTCGAGCGTCCCGTCGACCTGGGAGATGACGTAGCCGCCCTTCGTCAGGTCGAACGACACGTTCTGGATGTCCTTCTGGGTCAGGTTCAGCTCATCGCTTTCGTACCGTGCGTGGGCCTGCTCGAGGAATTCGTCGACCTGCTCGGGATCGTAGCCCCACTTGCGCTTCTTGGCGCGCGCAATGCTCGGCGTGTCCTTATGGATTTCCGTATCCTGAGCCATAGGCTATCGTCCTCCTGAAAAGTCGTACCGTTTCTAGATTACGTGACCGAGCCGACGCGGCGCACCTCTTTTTATACCTTCCTTCCGCTCCCGCAGCAAACTTCCAGCCCGCGTTCACCGAGCGCTTGCGTTCGTCCGGCCTTCCTGTAAAGTTATGTCCGCGGGCGATTAGCTCAGTTGGTTAGAGCGCCACCTTTACACGGTGGATGTCGGGGGTTCGAATCCCTCATCGCCCACCCTTGCAAAACCCCTGCAATTCCAGCGTTCCGCCCCCTCCCCTTCTCCTCTATATGAGATTTTGGACACGTTTTCACGTTGCCACTCCCGCTGGCGGCCGCCGCTTACGGCGCGTACGAAAAAGGGCCCCGCGAAAGGGCCCCGAAAAAGTCTTGGCGTGAATAAATCTTGGTTACTCTGCGCGGCCCTTGCCGAAGGCGCGCAGGTGGATGCCGTTCCAGTCGGGGGCGACGGTAAACGGCGTCGAAGCGTTCATGCCGGCGGTCTTGGCGGCGTTCTGCACGATGCCGGAGCTCGCGGCGCCCGGGCGGCCAGGCTTCGGGGTGAGGACCCACAGCGGGCCGTCCTGTCCGAGCACGGCGTAGGCATCGACGATCGTGTCGCTCAGCTCGTCCTCGTCGTCGCCGTCGCGCCACCAGATGACGGCGCCGTCTACGGCCGAATCATAGTCTTCGTCGACAAGTTCCTCTCCGGTGAGGGCTTCGATCTTCTGGCGGATGTCGTCGTCAACATCATCGTCCCAGAGCCATTCCTGGACGATGTCCCCCGCGTGAAAGCCGAACTCTTCTGCCTTGCTAGATGCTGTTTGATTCACGCTCGCCAATATACCAAGAAACCTGAACAGTGGCGCGAAAAGACCACAACGCGAAGGGGCGCCCCGCTCACCGCGCCGCCAATGCCGCAACGGCGCCGAAATACGGAAATCCTGGAAAAATCTTGGATAAAAGATTTCCGCAGGGACGCAGCGAATCACGCGGCGGTGCAGGTGGGCAGCGACGATCCCTTGCCCTCCCCGATGGCGACGAGCGCGTCGTACGCTTCCTGCAGCGTCGATACCCTGACGACGCTCAGACCGTCGGGAACGTTGCCGACGACGGACGAACAGTTGGCTTCGGGAGCCAGGAACCAGGTGGCGCCGTCTCGCTTGGCCCCCATCATCTTGAGCACGATGCCGCCGATGGAGCCGACGTTGCCCTTCTCGTCGATCGTGCCGGTGCCGGCGATGGTCAGGCCGTTCGTTTCGGTGGCCGGCGTGAGCATGTCGACGAGGCCGAGCGCGTACATCATGCCGGCGGACGGGCCGCCGATGTCGTCGACGTGCATCGTCACCTTCGCATTCGACACGTCAACGCCAAGCGACTTGGCGAACGCCAGGCCGGCGGTGACGGCCGCGTCCTGCGACGTCGCCATCTGCGTATTGCTTTCCTCCTTGTATTCCTCGGCGCTCTGGCCGGTCGGGTAGACCACTTCGGTGGGCAGCACCAGTTCCGAAGGCGAAACCCACGCCGCGAGGATCTGCGCGTTGGTGACCGGGTAGCCGGGAACGCCCATCGCGCCGACCGTCACGAGGCGCAGCTGGCCCGGATCCTCGTACGTCTTGACGCCGGTGACCTCGATGATTGGCGTGTCGCCGTCCTTGCCGAGGACGTTGGCGGTGCGGCCCGGCATTTCGACGACGTAGGCGCCCGGCAGCGCCAGGATGACGATGGCGAGCAGGACGGCAAGCAGGCCGATGTAGAAACGCTTGGGCCTTCCGGTGAAATAACGGCGCAGCCGCCCCGGTTCCTTAGTATTAGTGGTACTGAAAGCGTCGGCGGCGTCCTGCGGGGGGCGGCCGGAGCCGGGGGCGCCGTACGGGGCTTCACCAGACTGGCTGCCGGGCTCGTTGCCGGGCTCGTTGGCGGACTTTGGTGAAGCTTGGGCGCGTTCGACATGCATGATGGCCATGCCTCCAATAGTATGGAGGCAATTGACCTAGGCGCCCCGCCCGGAGCGGCAGGGGCGGCCGTGGCGGCTGGGACGGCGAGTCGCGTCCCACAACACAGCGTTCGACAAGCGGGGTTCGATATGGACGAGAACGAAATCCACCAGTGGCTGATCAAATGCTTCGGCCCGATCCAGGGAGAAATGGCGTGGAACCAGCTGTCCCAGCTGCCCGAGGGGCTGCGCGAGCAGATGCTTTCGCAGGGCGCGGAAGGGCTGCCGGACCCCGAGCAGGTGCGGTCGCTGATGGCCGCGTTCACCTCCGGGGGCCTGGGTTCGTATGCCGGCATGCAGCAGGCGGTCGAGGACGGCCCGATCAACGTCAAGCTGGCTCAGTCGCTCGCGCTGCAGCAGGCGAACAAGGACGGTTCCGAGGCGACCGTCAGCGCGTCGGAAGGCAACGCGATGCGCCGCGCGATGAGCGAGGCGAACCTGTGGCTGGACACGGCCTGCGAATTCAACCCGGCTCCCGGCGAGGCGGAGGCGCTGACCCGCGCCAGCTGGGTGGAGGGCACGATCGAGAACTGGGCGGCGCTGGCCGCTCCGGTGGCGCAGGCGATGAACGACGCGCTGACCGACGTCATCACCGAGCGCCTCGGCGACGCGATGGACTCCGAAATCACCGCGATGTTCGCCGGACCGGTGCCGATTCCGATTCCGGAGGGCATGAAGGACCCGAAGAACATCATGAAGCTGTTCGCCAACACGTCCTACGCCACGCAGCTCGGGCAGGCGGCCGGCGCACTGAGCCGCGAGGTGCGCGGCAGCTTCGACCAGGGCATCGCGATGCTGCCGAACGCCGCCGGCGGCCTGGTCATGCAGAACGTCAAGGAATACGCGGAATCGCTGGACATCGACGTGGCCGAAGTGACGGCGTTCCTCGCGCTGCACGAAGCGGCCTACGCGCGCCTGTTCGCCAACGTCGCGTGGCTCAAGCCGCGCTTCGAGGCGCTGATCGGCAAGTATGCCCGCGGCACCGCCATCGACCTCGACGCCATGGAGGAGCAGCTGCGCGAGGCGTCGGCGCTTGATCCGGACAGCCTGTCAGGCGCGGTGAACATCGCGAAGGTCGGCATCGCCGACACCGAGGAGCAGGAAGAGGCGATGCGGTCGATCGAAACGCTGCTCGCCCTCGTCGAAGGCTGGGTCGACACCGTCGTGTGGCGCGCCGGCATGGCCCACATCCCGCATATCGAGCAGCTGCGCGAAATGACGCGCCGCGAACGCGCCGTCGGCGACCCGGCCGAACGCACGTTCGAAAGCCTGATGGGACTCGAGCTGCGCCCGCGCCGCATGCGCGAAGCCGCCGCGCTGTGGGAGCAGATTACGGCCGCCGACGGCATCGAGGCGCGCGACGCCATGTGGAGCCACCCGGACCTGCTCCCCCAGCTTCCGGACGACGCCGCCGCTGCCGGCGAAGGCGGCGAGGGGGCTGCCGGCGCTTCCGGCACTGCCTCCGCGGGTGCGGAGTCCGGTACGTCGGCCTCCGGTTCCGGTTCCAGCTCCAGCGAAATCGATTGGGACAGCGAGCTGAGCAAGCTTCTCGAGGATCCGGGCGCAATGGGAGAGCCGTCCGACGGCACCGACGGCGAGTCGGATAACGCCAAGGGCCCGTCGGACGACGCCGAAGGCGAGTCCGGAACCAGCGACACCGAAGGCGAACCCAAGGCCGGCGAAGGCGACTCCCCCACCGCCCCGACCGACTGATTCATTCCCCCAAATCTACGTTCCAGTCGCTGAGCCGCTCCCAGCGACTGGAACGTATTTTCCCCGGCACGTTCCAGTCGCCCAATCACCGTCACCGACTGGAACGTAGATTTTCAGGCACGTTCCAGTCGCTCAGGCGTCCCCACCGACTGGAACGTATTTTTCCCGGCACGTTCCAGTCGCTCAATCACCGTCACCGACTGGAACGTAGATTTTCGGGCACGTTCCAGTCGCTCAGGCGTCCCCACCGACTGGAACGTATTTTTCCCGGCACGTTCCAGTCGCTCAATCACCATCACCGACTGGAACGTAGATTTTCGGGCACGTTCCAGTCGCTCAGGCGTCCCCAGCGACTGGAACGTATTTTTCCCGGCACAAGTCGGTCACTGATTGCGTCAGCGACTGGCTTGTGCCATTTTGTCTACTTTTCAGTCGGTGAGAGGGTGGCAGCGACTGAAAAATAGATTCCTTGGCATAAGTCAGTCGCTGCCGGATTCAGCGACTGACCGGTTCCCACCGCTCTACATTCCAGTCGCTGAGGCGTTCCCGCCGACTGGAACGTATTCTTTCCGGCACATTCCAGACGCGCAGGGGTCGGCAGCGACTGGAATATAGATTTTCCGGCACGTTCCAGCGGATTCATTCAGATTGCTTCGCACGCCGGCGAGGATCATTGCCGGCTCTGCGAGCTGCGTTCAGTTTGCAGTATCATAATACGGTATATCGTAATACTGTAAATCGGTTTAACAAATTGGCGGAACGCGAGTTTGCGCGGATGCGGATGGAGGGCCCGAGGGCCCTCCGTGAGCATTCGCATTCCCGGCGGCAATAAAGCCGCGGAACGCGGAATCTTAAGCCGAACGCCTGCGCAACGCGAGCGCCAGGCCACCGAGCGCGACGGACACAGCCAACGCGCCGGCACCGTAGAACAGCGCCGCGCCGACGCCGCCAGTCTCGGGAAGCTTGGAACCCGAGCGGTTGACGACGGTGACCTTATCGGCGGATTCGCCGTCGACGGTCAGCGTCAGCTTCGTTACCTCGCCATAGCCGGCATCCGTGACCTTATGTTCCGCCCCAACCGTAAACGAAACGTCATCCGCGGTGTTGTAGCCGTCCGGCGTCACCGTTTCAATCAGCGTGTACTCGCCCGTATCCAAGCCGACGATATTGAAATTGCCATCGGACTGGGAGGTGATCGTCATCTTTCCTCCCACCTCTTGGCCGTACATTGCTGTGAAGTCTTCATCGTCCCCGAAAGGATGCCCCTCCTTAGGGAGAAGTTGTCCATTTGCGTTCGCTAGGTAGTAACCAGGGTACCAAGCGCTTTTCCTCGCCAGAATGGTGCCAGTAACGACCCAGCCTCCCTGACCGCCGTCAGCCTCGCTGTAGGAGGGTTCAAAAGTCAGGTATTCGTATGGATTGGCCGTCTTGACCACGAAGCTGGCTCCCTGAAGCGCTTTTCCATCCACGCTGTCAATCGTCTTCTTCGTAGCGATTTTGTATGTGGCTACGTACACCGTGACGGGTTCCGTCTGCCCTAGCTCACTGCTGTCGTACGGGTTGTTCGAGAACTGCAGATACACGGCGTTGGTGTTCTCGATCTTCCCCGTCTGGGAATTGACCACCGCTTTTTCGGTGAGGTGGGCGGAGTAGACAACGGTGACGGTAATCGCCTTTGCGATATTCGCCGTTACGTAGCCGTCACGGAAGTCATTGGGCGTTTCGACGAAGGCACGCAGGTCGTCAATGGTGACGGTCAGCGTATTGGCGGCCGAGTCGCCCGGAGCAATAGCCACGCCATCCTCCGGCGTGAAGGTCCCCTCGTTCAGCGTACCCAGCGCAATGTCGGATGCAGTGCCGTCGCCGTTATCGACCGTGGCGACGATGCTCTCGACGCCGTCATAGGAGACGCCGCTGCTCATCGTATCGTTGAAGACCAGCTTGTAGGAAGGATAGTCGGCGCGATCAGCGTCAGCCGGCAACGTAGCGACGAGCTTGAACTGGAATTCCTCGCCGATGGCATGGTCAGCCGTCTTGCCCCACTCGATCCCGCTGTCGTCGGGGTCGGCGGTTGCGCCGGATTCAGCGTCGGCCGCCTCGTCCGCAACGAACTTGTCCACCGTCGGCAACGTCGATTTCGGCTCGACGGTGACGTCGGTGACGACGCGGAAGATGTGGGACGTGTAGGCATCGTTCTTGTCCGCGAGCGTGCCGTCCTTGTCCTTGACCAGGTAATAGCCGGCCTGCAGATTGGAAATCGTGTAGTTGACGGTATCGCCGTCGCCGTTCTTGTTTTCCGTCAACGTACCGGAAGGAGACGCCAGGTAACTCTCTATTGTGCTGGAGAACGTCTCCATATAGGTAACGTTGTCGCAGAACGTTTTGGAACCGTTGGCGGTAAGCCATTCAGCGACGTCCGCCGCATTCTTGAGTTCCCCTTCGCCGCCGCCGGTGATGAAGTTCAACCAGGATGTGATTTCCTCCTGACCGAATTTGGTGACGCCATCTCCCCATTCTATATTGGACAGCGTCGTGCCGTACGCGTCGCCCTTGAAGATCTGATAGGCCTCGTATACATGGCCCGGCGCGGTGCTGTTGATTGTAATCGTGTATTTGGTTTCATCGGCGGACGCTGCCGTCACGCCGACAAAACCCGCGGCGGCGAGCGCCACGACGGACACGAGTGCTACCAGCGCATTCCATATCCTCTTCATCGTCCTTCTCCTTCACGAGCAAGCCGTCAAGGAATCGACTTCGAAGCTGACGGCTACGTACGCGGGGAGATTGCGCCGCAGAGCGCTACCCCCCCGCCTATTCCCGCTCCATTACGAGCCGTCACAAACGAGGATCTCCAATTGATTCAGTTATCAGCTATTTGCGAACCAATATTCCCCATGGCTCGCAAGCAGCCCGTAATGCCCAAGCCTAGCAAACCGTTAAATACTGCGGTAACCTCGCCCGAATCGCGGGCAACCGCGACGAGACAGGAGACGCAAAAGAAACAGACGAATCCTATAAGCATGCGTATTTTCATCGCTACCAAAATCGGCTGCGACTCCATGAACGTTTCGAGCGTTTCGCGCGTTTTGAACGTTTCGAACGGTACAATTGAATGACAACAAAAACAGAAGGAGCGGCCATGACTGCAGCAATGACGCTCGCCGGGCCCGACGGCGTACGGGAGCTCAGCGAAGACGAATACCGTACGGTGGTTGCCTATCTAGAAGAGAACCAGCGTACCGCCGAACGCCGCTTCACCACGGGGCAGATCGCGAAGATCCTGAACGTCAGCCGCAGCACCGTCGTCAGGATGATGGACGACGGCATCCTCCCCTATTCGCGGCCCAATCCCCGCGGACACCGCGTCGTCACCGAACGGCAGCTGCGCCAATTCGAACGGCAGCAACAGCAGCTCACCCATCAGCTGCGCGAGGACCTCTACGACGCCGCCAGCCAGGATGGCCTGCTCGACATGACCGCCGAAGAACCGGAAAACCTGGAGTCGCTGGCATAACGTTTTCACTCAGGAGCAGCGGAAGCCGCCATCGTATCAAACCTTCCAAAACTGCCACTTCAGGAAATCTGAGCAGAAAACATCTCCATAATGCAATTACACGCAGGCAGCGTAAACACGTAAGGCCGTCGGAACCGTTGCCGCCAACTGGAATATTCCCATCCCCATACCTGTCAGTCGCTGAGCCACTCGCAGCGACTGAAACGTATTTTCCGTGGCACAAAGCAGTCACTGAATCACCCGTAGCGACTGGAACATATTCTCGTTCACATAAAGCAGTTACTGAATCCTTGTTACCGACTGGAACGTATTCCTGAAAGAACGAAGCAGTCGCTGGCACGGTGTCAGCGACTGAAAAGTAGCGGAGAAGGAACAAAGCAGTCGCGGACGGACTGAGCGACTGACTTATTCCACTAATCCTATTTTCCAGTCGCTGAGGCGACGTCAGCGACTGAAACGTATTTCTGGCGGCACAAGGCAGTCGCTGGGCCTGTCAGCGGAAGAGATATTCCGCTTCCTCCATATTCCAGTCGCTGACGTCGCCTCAGCGACTGGAACATTCCACCTTCGCCGCATTTCAGTCGTTAAGGCGCCGACACCGACTGGAAAATATCACGGACGGAACGTTCCAGTCACTGAAACGTTTCCTACGACTGGAAAATATCTCGAACGGAACAAACCAGTCGCTAAGCCGTTGCCAGCGACCGGAACGTATTCGGGACGGAACAAAGCAGTTGACGACGTGACGCCAGCGACTGGAACGTATTCCCGACAGAACAAACCAGCCACCAAGCCAGCGTCAGCGACTGGAACGTATTTTTTCCGCCATAAAGCAGACGATTATGGAAGCGGCTACGGCAAGGACGCGGCCAACGCAATCGGCTACGGCAAGGACGCGGCCCAACGCAGGCGGTTAGAGCAGGAAGCGGCTGGGGGCCCGTTGCTGGCCGGCGCCGTCGCCTTTGTGCTCGGCGTACGACAGGTGCAGCTTGTCTTCGGCGCGGGTGATGCCTACGTACATCAGGCGCCGCTCCTCCTCCAGCTCCTCGCCGGCGTCCGGGCCGCGGTACGGCAGCAGCCCCTCCGAACAGCCGATGAGGTACACCTGCTTGAATTCCAGGCCCTTCGCGGCATGGATCGTTGAGATTGTCACGCAGCTCAAGTCGCGTTCCTTCTGCACTTCGCCGGCAGATTCAGTCCTCACATCAGGAGTGTCTCCTTCGGGCGCAGAAGAAGCGGAAGAAGCGGAAGAAGCGGAGGGAACGGCGGAAACAGGAATTGCGCTAGGCACGGTCCCCTCATGCACACCCTGAGAGGAGCCGGCAGAACCTTGCGCAGCAACCACAGCGATTTCCGCCGTTTCAGCAACCGCAGCGATTCCGTCAGGACTTTCGCCGGCTTTCTGGCCTGGCGTCGCCTCTCCGGTTCCGCCGGTCTTCCCGGCCGCTACGTCCGCACCCGCAGCCGCGCCCTCTTCCTCGCCGGGAATCTGCAGGGCAAGGCCTTCGGGGAGGGCGGAACGCTGCCAGCCGGAGTCGCGGCGCAGCTGGTAGCGGATGCCCAGCGCGTCCAGCGCCTTCGTGAACGGCAGCTGCTGCGCGTTGATGCGGGTGAGGATCGCGCAGTCGGACGCCTTCCCGCCGTGCTCGACGTAGCGCCGGATCCGTTCGGCGACGCCGGCGGCCTCCTCGGCGTCGGTGGCGTAGCGCGTGCGCTCCACGCGCGCCGCCCCGTCGCGCACGGCCTTGAGCGGCTGGTAGTCGGCGCGGTCGTCGGACGCGCGCAGCACGCGGTTGGCCATCCGCACGACCGGCGGGTTCGAGCGGTAGTCGCGTTCGAGGCGGATGTCGGCACGCAGCGGCCCGAACTCCTCGCCGAAATGGTTCAGGTAGTAGCTGGTCGCCCCGGCGAACGAATAGATGGTCTGTGCCGGGTCGCCGACGACGCAAACGTTGTCATTGCCGCCCAGCCACAGCTTCATCAGGCGGTGCTGCAGCGGCGAGACGTCCTGGTATTCGTCGACGGTCAGCCAGCCAATCTGGCGCCGTATCGCGGCGGCCGCCTCCGGAAAGCTTTCCAGCACATGGCACGCGAGCAGCAGGATGTCGTTGAAATCGATTTCGCCGCGCGCCGTCTTTTCCTGTTCGTACATGTCGTAGAGTTCCGAAAACTGCGCCGCTGTCAGTCCGCACGGCACGAGCCGGTGCTGCGCGGCAACGAGCCGCGGGTAGTCCGACGGCGCGACGAGACCGACCTTGCACCAGTTGAGTTCCTCGCGCACGTCGCGCACCATCGCGGCGTTGAGCGAGCGTTCGGAAATGTTCGTCAGCCGGGTGATCGCCCGCCCGATCGTACCGTCCTGCCGTTCGTTGACGTGCGGAAACGGGCCATCCACCAGATTCGGCCACACCATCCGCAGCTGCCGCAGCGCCGCCGAATGGAACGTCGAGGCGCGCACGTCGGCGCCGGCTCCCAGCGCCGCCAGGCGGGATTTCATTTCGGTGGCCGCCTTCACCGAGAACGTCACGGCGAGCACCTTCGCCGGATCCCACGCGCCGCTGGCGACCCCGTACGCGATGCGCCGCGTAATCGTGCGCGTCTTGCCGGCGCCGGCGACGGCGATGATCCGCACGGCGCCGCGCACGCTGGACGCGGCCTCGCGCTGCGCGTCGTCGAGGCCGTCGAGGAACCGTTCGGCTGAAGAATCCATAGGCACCATTGTCGCACGCCTCCATTTTGGCGCCGCGCCGCCTGTTTTCTCCCGCCTGAGGGCACGTTGTATTACTGTATATTCTGTGACTGAACGAAGCGAACTCAAGCTAGCGGCCCTTGCGTCCGCCGCCATGCCGTCCATTGGGGTGACCGGCGTGCGCGGCAGCGAGCAGGACAACGACACCGACCGTCAGGCTGGCATCGACCAGGCCGTCGTGCAGGACGCGCGCGGCAACCTGTTCAACGTGTACGCCGCGGATCTGAAGGGCGGCAAGAAACGGCTGCGCACCCGCGGCGCCGCCGCGAAGGCGATTGCGGATTCGCGCGCCTTCATCGGCTTAGGGTTCGCCGTCGACGACGTGCTCGCGTTCGCCGGCCCGCAGGACGACGGCGACATTTCGTCGCCCGCGGTGCTGCTGACGACGCATCCGGACGGCGTCTCCCGCTCGCTTGAGCTGCTCACGCTCGACGACTGCGCCAGCGTCGGCACCGTCATCGGCACGATCCACCGCCTGCGTCCCGACTTCATCGCTTCGGCCGGCTATCCTGCGTACACCACCGGCCAGATCCACGCGCAGCTGACGGCCTGGATCAAGCGTTTGCGTTCGGCCGGCCATGTTCCGGCCGAGATTACCGACTCGTGGGCGGCGATCCTGGAAACGGACGGCATGTGGTCGTTTGCCACCTGCCCCGTCCACGGCGGCTTCACCGACGGCGACTTCATTTTCTCCGGCTCGACGATCACCACCGTCACCAACTGGCAGGAGATGCAGATCAACGACCCGGCGCGCGACCTGGCGTGGATCTTCTCCAAGCTCGACGAAACGCACCGCAATGCCGTGCTCGCCGCCTATGGCCGCATCCTCGGCAACCGCCTCGACGACCTGATCATGCTGCGCGCCAACCTGTGGGTGCAGATGGAGCAGGTCGGCGAGTTCATCCAGGCGCTCAACCGCGGCGACAGCAATTCGATCATGCAGTTCAAGGCCCAGGTCGACCGGCTCGCGCACCAGATCGGCGTCACGCACCACCGCAACGAAGCGGCCGGCAAGCGTCCCGCCCGCCATCCCGAAGGCGAGCCGAGCACCGTCACCGTCAATACGCTCTTAAGGGAGGACGTCGCGCGCGACGCCGCGCAGGCCGCACAGGCCGCCCTCGCCTCCACCGAAGCCGCGATGCCCGCGCCGGCCCCGGCGGCGAACGCCGCGGCCGTGCCGTCATCCGCTACCGCACCGGTTGCGCCGTTCGCCGCAGACGACACGAATTCGGCGGCCATCGTCGCGTCCGCGGCCGCGGCCGTCGCCGCGCTGACCGATTCCACCGGCGAAGCCATCGTCGCCGACGCGACCGGCGAATCCGACGTCACCGGCCAGCGCCCCTCCGCCGGCCAGGGCGCCGCAACCGACGCGACGAGCGAGACCGACGTCGCCCTGGCGGCCGTCGACGTCGTGTCCGGCTACGCCGACGAAATCGCCCAATCCGACGATACCGGCGGCATGTTCGGCCTGACCTATTCGCAAATGGTGGAGGGCGCCGCGCACCGCGCCGAATCCGACGCCATCGCCGCGGCCGCCGTCGCGCAGGCCGAGGCCGAAGCCAAGGCAGCGGCACAGTCCGAAGCGGAATCCGAAGAAGCCGAGGTGATCGCCGCCGAATCCCGGGCCGTCGCCGAAGCGGCTGCCGAAGCCGAATCCCGGGAAGCGGACCGTACCGGTTCGTCGCCGGCGCAGCGGCGCCACGACAGCGCTTCGTCGTCGACGACGATCCATCTTGACGTCGAGCAGGCAGCGGAAACGCCCGAAGGATCCGGCGAGGCTTCGGACGCCACGCCGACGATGCTGATCCCGCTGCTGGAGCGCGAGGAACGCGCTATGCGCGACGCGAAGGCCGGGCTGGAAATGCACGGTTCCGGCAAGCAAAGCCGGTAGAATACCCTCAAAGCAACCGTTTGGAAAAGCCAAGGGGCGCCGCGAACCGTTCGGGCGCCCGCGGAAGGAAGGAACCCCATGGATATCGAACTGGGCATCCAGAACGTGGCGCGCACGGTGACGTTCACCACCGACGCGACGGCGCAGGAAGTCAGCGCGACGATCGAGCGCGCGCTGTCCAACAACGAACAGCTGGACCTCATGGACAACAAGGGCCGCCACATCATCGTTCCGGCCGGCTGCCTCGGCTACGCCATCGTCGGCGCCGAAGCGCGCCACGCCGTCGGCTTCAACAATCTCTAAGATTTCCGGGAGATTTTTCCCGAGATTTTCCGGCCGGGCGCCGGTTCCAGCGTGTACAGAATACGCCGGAACCGGCGCCCGTTCGCGTTCACTGCCACAGTTCGATGGCGCCGCGCCGCACGATTTGCTCGACGGTGGCGCTGTCGGTGAGGTTCTCCCCCAGCGCGTTCGGCTTGCCGGCGCCGTGCCAGTCCGAGCCGCCGGTAACCAGCAGATGGCAGCGTTTGGCGAGGCCGAGCAGCCGCTGGCGTTCCGGTTCGGGGTTGCCGCGATGCCAGATTTCGAGGCCGTCGAGCCCTTCGTCGGCGAGCGCCTCGATCTGGGCGTCGGTCAGCAGCCGGGTGTTGCGGCTCGGGTCGGCGGCGTGGGCGATGACGCTCACTCCCCCGGCGTCGTTGACGGCGCGCACGATCTGCCGCGTCGTCGGGCTCGGCGTGGGGATGTAGTAGGGGCTGGCCGTGCTGACGATGCCGGCGAACGCGGCCGAGCGGTTCGGGTAGACGCCGGCCGCTACGAGCGCGTCGGCGATGTGGGGGCGGCCGATCGTGGTCTGGTCGCCCTCCTTGACCTGCTCGCGCACAAGCTGCCAGGAGATCGGATAGTCGCGCGCGATCCGCTCCGTCATGCGCTTGGTGCGTTCGAGGCGCGACTGCCTCGTGGCGGCGAACAGCTCGCAGATGTGCCGGCTGCGCGGGTTGTACTGGTAGGCGAGCATGTGCACGGACACGCCGTCGTCGACGGCCGTGATCTCGGTGCCGCGCAGCAGCGGGATGTGCTTGGCGCGCGCCGCGTTCTGCGCCTGCTGCCAGCCGGCGGTCGTGTCGTGGTCGGTAATTGCGACGCCTTCGAGCCCGATGACGCGCGCGTTCTGCACGAGCGAATCGGGCGTTTCGGTGCCGTCGGAAAACACGGTGTGGCAATGCAGGTCCCACCCGCGCACCGGCGGCTCCAGAGGCATCTCATACTCAGTCATGCCTCGATTATAGGCCCAGTGCGGCTGCCCGGCGCATGGCAACCCGCTGGAAAAGACGGCCCGGGGGCTGTACTATCGCTACTGTCGGCCGCCGCTGGCTGCCGGCATGCCATGGCTTCCCATAGGCAGCCATGGGTTCTGCATCGACACACAAAGGAGCGTTATGTCGCAGGCGAATACGCGCGATTTGGCGAAGGGGAAAGCGCCCGAACCGGCCCTGAACGACGATTTCGACATGCCGTCCGGCTGGCGCAACGGCGCGACGTGGACGTATCTGGTCATGCTGCTGGCGTCGGCGGCCGCGCTGGGGGTGTCGTTCATCCTGGCCGCGGAAACGCTGCAGCTGGCGCGCCACCCCAACCAGGCGCTGGGCTGCGACGTCAACGGCGTCATTTCCTGCTCGACGGTCGCGCAGAGCTGGCAGGCGGAGATCATCAAGTTCGGCGACCTGAGCTTCCCGAACGCGTTCTTCGGCATCGCCGCCGAATCGGTGTTCGTCACGATCGCCGTCATCGGCCTGGCGAAAGTGCGGGTGCCGCGCTGGTTCGCATGGTGCACGTGGCTGGGGGGCCTGGCGGCGCTGGCGTACGCGTACTGGCTGACCTCGCAGAGCCTGTTCGTCATCAACGCGCTGTGCCCGTGGTGCCTGGCGCTGATGGCGTCGACGACGATCCAGTTCATGGCCCTGTCGCACGCCACCGTCACCGTGCAGCGGCTGCCGCGCAAGCATCGCGGCCTGTACACCTACTACCGGCTCAACTACGACCTGATGGTCGACGTGCTGTGGATCGTCGCCATCGTCACGCTGATCCTCGTGCGCGACGGCTCGCGCATCTTCGCGTAGCCGGCAACGGCAACGCGGAAGCCCCGTTTTCCCTGGCACAAGATTGCCGGGAAAACGGGGCTTTCGCTTTGCCTGGGATTTTCCAGCGCTTCCAGCCGCCGTGCCTTTGCGCCGCCCTACAGCAGCTGGACAGCGCCGACCAGTTCGGCGTCGCCGGTCAGCGAGACTTCGTCGTCGGCCACGTCGACGCGCACGACGCCGCCGCGGATGTTGATCGTCCAGTGGTCCACGCCGGTCTTGGCGCGCAGCGTGATGGCGGTGGCGCACAGGCCGGTGCCGCACGACAGCGTCTCGCCGCAGCCGCGCTCGAACACGCGCATCGTCGCCTCGCCGCAGTCCTCCGCCGGCGAGATTTCGTCGACGCGCACGAATTCGACGTTCTGCCCGTTCTCCAGCGCCGGTTCGACGATCGGCGCCGCGGACAGATCCAGGTCCTCGACGACGGGCAGCGACGAGAACGCGTCCTCGATGACGGCCACGACGTGCGGGTTGCCCATGTCGACGAACGTGCCCTTCGCCTGGCCCGAACCGCCAAGCGTCACCGTGTATTCATCCACCGCGCCCGGGTGGCCCGGCGTACCGTCGGAGCCCATCGACCACGCGCCCATGTCGACGCGGAACACATGCCCGCCCAGCCCGGGCACCGCGCCCAGCGAGCCGAGCGCCTTGATGCCGGCGCGCGTGCCGAGCAGCCACCTGGCGCCCTGCGGCATGACCGCCACGCCGGCTTGACTCGAGGCGAACAGCGCCGTGGCACGCGTGCCGTTGCCGCACATTTCAGCGAGCGACCCGTCCGCGTTGCGGTAGTCCATGAACCACTTGGCGCCCCCTGCGTTGAGCCGCTCGACGGTTTCAGCGTCCAGGTCGGCCACGTATTCGGGGCGCGTCAGGCGGATCAGCCCGTCGGCGCCGATGCCGAAGTGCCGGTCGCACAGCTGCACGATCTCGCGCTCGGTGGGCGCGTACTCGCCCAGCGGATCGCAGTACAGCACGAAGTCGTTGCCGGTTGCCTGCGCCTTGTATACGGTTTGCGGAATGCTCATACGCTCCACTCTACCGCCCCGCTGCCCCACTCGGGCGCCTTTTCTCCGCACGCCGGGAACGCCCGCTGCCGCATGCCCGTTCCCGTTGTGCCGCATTATCCCCGTTCCGGCACGTCCCCGGACTAGGATTGGCGGCTGAACCCAGCGAAAGGATGAACCATGGCTTCCAGCGCGCCGATTGGCATCTTCGATTCGGGACTCGGAGGGCTTTCCGTCGCCCGCCAGATCCACGCCGACATGCCGCACGAACGGCTGCTGTATTTCGGCGACTCGGCGAACGCCCCCTACGGCACGCGTTCCGTCGACGAGGTGGCCGAGCTGAGCCGCACTATCGTGAAACGCTTCGTGAAACAAGGCGTCAAGGCCATCGTCATCGCCTGCAATACCGCCACGTCGGCCGCCGTCAACACGCTGCGCGACGAGTTCGACCTGCCGATCATCGGCATGGAGCCGGCGCTGAAGGTCGCCGCCGACGCCGGCGAGCGCCAGCGCATCATCGTCGCGGCGACGCCGCTGACGCTGCGCGAGCGCAAGTTCGCCGCGCTCGTCAAGCGGTTCGACGCCGACCATGAAATCTTCGCCCAGCCGTGCCCGGACCTCGTCGAGATCGTCGAAAGCGGCAATCTGGGCGACCATGACCTGGTCATGGCGACGCTGGAACGCTACTTCTCCGGCTACGACCTGGCCGCCACCGACGCCGTCGTGCTCGGCTGCACCCATTTCGTGTTCTTCCGCGACTATTTCGCCGAACTGCTGCCCCCCTCCACCGCGATCATCGACGGCAACGCCGGAACGTCGCACCATCTGTCGGTGGTGCTGGAATCGCTGGGCAGGCTGGCGCCGGCAACGCAGGAAGGCTCGGTCGAAATCTCGAATTCCGACCCGTCGGCACGCATCGCGGAACTTTCCCGGCAGCTGCTCGGCTAGCGCCCCCTCGGCTACAATCGGCAACAGGGCACAACGCACCACAATCCCGGAAACGAAAGCGAGCAGGCATGGCGCAACGCAAGAAGACCGCGATCATCGACGTCGGCGGAGGGTTCCGCGCGATTTTCGGCTGCGGCGTGGAGGACCGGCTGATGGCCGACGGCATCGAATTCGACCGCTACTACGGCATTTCCGCCGGCAGCGCGAACCTGACGTCGATGCTCTCGCGCCAGCCGGGGCGTTCGCACCGGTTCTACACCGACTATGCGTTCCGCAAGGAGTACGCGAGCCCGGACTCCTATATCAAGACGCACAATTTCTTCAATCTCGACTACGTCTACAGCACGCTGAGCAACCATGACGGCGAGTACCCGGTAGACTACGATGCGTTCGCCGCGAACCCGTCCGGCTTCACCGTCGTCGCCTGCAACGCGCTCGACGGCAGCACGAAATACTTCGACAAGTCGGACGTCGCGTTCGACAATTTCGACATCATGAAGGCGTCGTCGGCGGTTCCGGTGGCGTGCGAGCCGTACGAAATCGGCGGCGTGCCGTATTTCGACGGCGGCATCGCCGACCCCGTGCCCGTCCAGAAGGCGCTCGACGACGGCTACGAGCGGATCGTGCTCGTGCTCACGCGCCTCGTCGACGAGCAGCGCGAGCAGAAGAAGGACCTCGCGCCGGCGAAGCTGCTCGCGCGGCATTACCCGGCGGCGGCGGAACGGCTGCGCGAACGCTACCGCACCTACAACAATTCGGTCGCGCTGGCGCTGCGCGAGGCCGAAGCCGGCCGCGTGCTCGTGCTCGCGCCCGACGACCTGTGCGGGCTGAGCACGATGGGCAAGACGTTCGAGGGCCTCGAACGCATGTACCGCAAGGGCTACGCGGCGGGGGCTGCGGTCGCGCCGTTCCTCGCAAGCTGAACGCAAGATTCCGCCTGCGGCCAGCCCCGCACGGAACTACAGTACGGCAAAGCCGGCGCCGCGAACCCGCGGACGCCGGCTTTTGCCGTACGTTGGCTGGAAGAACGTTGGCTTGCGGAGCCGTCAGTCCTCCACGACGCCGCCTTCGACGACGATGTCGTCGGGGCTGGCTTCGGAACCGTAGACCGGCTCGAGCGTCTCCTCGTAGTCCTTGTGGAAGAAGTTCTCCTTGCCGAGCGTGACAATCTCCTCGTTGATGTAGTCGAGCAGTTCGGTGTTGCCCTTCTGCACGGCCGGCGCAATCGTGTCGACGTCGCCGAGCTCGGTGACGCCCACCGTGAAGCCCTTGTTCGACTTCGCCCACGCGAGCACCTCGGTGTTGTCGGTGCTCATCGCGTCGCCGCGGCCGTCGAGCAGCGCGTTGTAGGCGTCGGCGTACTGGTCGTACTTGAGCAGGTTGATTTCCGGATGGTTCTGCTCGAAGTACGTTTCCGCCGTCGTGCCCTTCGCGACGATCAGCGTCTTGCCGTCGAGCTGGCTAACATCGGTGATTTCCGCGCCTTCCGGCGAGACGATGCCCAGCGACACCTTCATGTACGGCTTGGCGAAGTCGACCTTTTCGGCGCGCTCGTCGGTCACCGTGAAGTTGGCGAGCGTGACGTCGACCTTGTTCGAGGTGAGCACGTCGACGCGCGCGGCCGGATCGACGGAGGTGTACGATGCCTTGACGCCGAGGTCCTTCGCGAGCCGCTCGGCGAACACGACGTCGTAGCCGGCGTAGTTGCCGTCGGCGTCGACGTAGCCGAACGGGGCCTTGTCGGAGAATACGGCGACCTTGAGCTCGCCGGAATCCTTGATTTCCTGCAGCGTGCGCGCCGTCGCCGCCGAACCGCTGGAAGCCGAGGAGCCGCCGGAGGCGCCCTCCTCGCTCGGTGTCGCCGCGTTCGGGCCGCACGCGGCCATGACGGCAATCGTCATGATTGCCGCCGAAGCGGTAGCGACGGTCTTGAGAATCCGAGATTTCAGATTTGCTGTCATGGTTGTTTCTCCTTGGTTTTTCTTCTCTTCGGCGACGTGCGCCAAAAATCTCAAATTTTCGCGGGGAAAACTCACTGCCCCGCTTCGAACGCGGCGATCGGCTCGGCCGCCTCGTCCTTGCGGTGCCGCGCGAACTCGAACGTCTTGAGGAACTGGCGGGCGCGCTCGGTTTCCGGCTCGGTGAAGAAGCGTTCAGCGTCGTGCGATTCCTCGACGACCGCGCCGTTCTCCAGCAGGATCACTTCGTCGGCGACGGCGCGCGCGAACTGCATTTCGTGGGTGACGATGAGCATCGTCTGCCCCTGGTCGGCGAGGTCGAGGACGACGTCGAGCACTTCGCGCACCATTTCCGGGTCGAGCGCCGCCGTGATCTCGTCGAGCAGCAGCACTTCGGGGTGCAGTATCAGCGCGCGGCAGATCGCGACGCGCTGGCGCTGGCCGCCGGACAGTTCGTGCGGCTTCGCCTTCGCCCGGTCGGCGAGCCCGACGCGTTCGAGCAGCCGCATCGCCTCCGCCTCGACGTCCGCCTGCTTGCGCTTCTGCACGAGCACCGGCGCCATCGTGACGTTGCCGAGCACCGTTTTGTTCGGGAACAGGTCGTAGCTTTGGAACACCATGCCGATGCGCGTGCGCAGCGCGCTGGGGCGGTTGGCGCGGCCGGCCTTTTCGGTGCCCGGCTTGCCGGTTTCGATCGTTTCGCCGTCCAGCGCGATCGTGCCGCCCTGGATCGGCTCGAGGCCGGCGACGGTGCGCAGCAGCGTCGACTTGCCGGAACCGGACGGCCCGACGACGACGAGCACCTTCCCTTTCGGCACGGTGAACGAAATGCCGTCGAGGACGTTGCGTTCGGCGTTGGCGTAGCGTTTTACCAGCCCGCGCACTTCAAGCCCGGCGTTTGCGGTCGTCCCGGCGGCTTTGGTTGCTTCACTCACTGTTCGTTCTCCCAAATCTTCATTAAAAATTTCCCAAGATTCTTTCCGGCCTGTTCCGGCGCGGCTTGCGCTCAGCCGTTCGCCCACCGGCGTTCCAGGTAGCGGGCCACCAGCGACAGCGGCCAGCACACCACAAAATACATGAGGAAGATCACGCCGTAGACCCACAGCGTGCCGGTGGGGTACTGGAAGCGGTTGGCGTCGATGATCTGCTGGCCGACCTTGATGACCTCGACGACGCCGAGCAGCACGGCGAGCGACGTCGTCTTGACGATGCGCGTCGCCAGGTTGACCGAGCCAGGCAGCAGCCGGCGCAGCGCCTGCGGCAGGATGACCTTGCGGAACGTCTGCAGCGGCGTCAGTCCCAGCACGTATGCGGACTCGTACTGCACCTGCGGGATCGACTGGATGGCGCCGCGCACCAGGTCGCCCAGTTCGGCGCCGCCCCACAGCACGAAGACGAGGACGCAGGCGCCGGTCGCGTCCAGATTCCAGTTCCACAGCCGCGCGATGCCGTAGAACGCGATGAACAGGAGGGCCAGCTGCGGCATGATGCGGATGAAGTCGAGGTAGACGCGCATGACGGCGCGCACGACGCGGCTCTTCGACGTCATCAGCCAGCCGGTGACCAGGCCGACCGGAATGGACAGGCCGACCGACACGGCGGCGATCCATACGGTGACCCACAGGCCTTGCAGCAGGCGCGGGAACACGCCCGGCTGGAGCAGGATTTCAGCGCCGCCCATAGTTGAACTTCCTTTCCAGCCAGGTGCCGAGGATGGAGATCGGCAGCAGGATGACCAGGTACGTGACGATCAGGAGGAACAGCGACTCGTAGGTGCTGTAGTACATGCCGATCAGGTCCTTGGCCATGTACATGACGTCGGCGAGGGCGATGGCGGAGACGACCGACGATTCCTTGATCAGGAAGATGACGTTCGCCACGATGCCCGGGGTCGCCGTGCCGATGGCCTGCGGGATGACGACGCGGCGCATCGTCTGCGTTTTGGTCAGGCCCAGCACGTAGGCGTTCTCGCGCTGCACCGCCGGCACCGCCTCGAGGCCGGCGCGCATCGACTCGGCCATGTACGAGCCGCCGAGGAATCCCAGGCCGATGATGGCGCACGCTTCGGCGCTCCATACGAAGCCCAGCTTCGGCAGCCCGAAGTAGAGGAAATAGAGCTGGACGAGCAGCGGCGTATTGCGGCTGATCTCGATGTAGACGCGCACGATCTGGCGCAGCACCGGAATGCGCGCCGTCTCGATGGCCGCGCACACGAGGCCGACGAGCGCGGCCAGCGCGATGCCGAACACCGAAATGAACAGCGTCATCAGCGCGCCCGTTACGAAGAACGGCGCATAGTGCGCGATGAACGACCAATCCATGCGTTTTCCTCCCGGACGGTAGGTGGTTGCAGGGTATGCAGGATGGGGATTGCCGCGTGCCTTCAGGCAGCGCAATTCATGGTAGGGGATGCGGGAAGGCCAACAGGCCGCAGCGCTATAGGGGTTCGTTATATGCCGCTATCGGTCCATGCGCCGCCCGGTGTTGCGGGCCGGCGGGGCGCCTTAACAAAAAATCCGACGGCGAACGGTTTCGGCAGTCGGATCGATGCGGGCCCAGCGGGCTAATCAATCAACGACAACAACGACGGCAGCAGATGCAGCCGCACAGACACGCGCAGGCCGGGGTCATCGCGGCCATCATGCGTGCATTGTTGTCGAAGGTTTCGTTCATGGTTGCCATTTCTACAACCCCCGCCCGACAAACCCGCTCGCCACCCCCGCTGGCGCCCGCCCCATGCCACCCCCGCTGGCGGGGGTCGCCGAGCGCGAGCCGAAGGCGAAGCGCGAAGCGGGGGGTGGTCGCGAACTCGGCGAAGCGGGGGGTGGTCGTGAACTCGGCGAAGCCGGGTTCGCGCGAATGCGAGGTGGAGGGCGGAGCCCTCCGGCGAGCATTCGCATTGCGCGGGCGAGCGGTTCTCCCCCCGCTCTTTTCAATGCGGTTTCTCGCCGGAGGGCTACGCCCTCCACCTCGAAACCGCGCGAACACGGCGTACCGCCGGTTCGCAGCCATCTCTCGTTTCGTTCACTGCCCCGGCACGGTATCCCCGCGCCCGTAGAAGACCGTGCCCGGCTGCAATTCGTCGACCAGCAGCTGCGACACGGTGACCAGATGATACCCCCGCTCCTGCAGCCCGCTGACGATCTGCGGCAACGCGGCGATCGTGCGTTCGTCGCCGTCGTGCAGCGCGACGATGGAACCGGCATGCGCGCCATCTACGACGTTGGAGGCGATGGCATTGACGCTGGCCTGTGGATCCCAGTCGCGCGAATCGGTGTCCCACAGGATGACCGACTGGCCGTCGGCGGCGGCCGCGTCGGCAAGCGTGCCGCTCCACGCGCCGTCCGGCGGCCGGAACAGCGTGGGCTTGGCCACGCCCGCCTGCGTGATGACGGCGTCGGTGTCGGCGAACCATTTGGCGAGCTTGGGGGCGCCGAACTCATGCAGCTGCGTATGGCGCCAGCCAATGGTGCCGATTTCATGGCCCGCATCCGCCATCCGCTTGAGCAGCCCCGTGTTGCTGCCGGACACGTACTGCCCCTGCACGAAGAACGTGGCCTTGACGCCGGCCTTGTCGAGCGCCGCAAGCAGCTGCGGCGTGAGCTCCTTGTTGGGCCCGTCGTCGAACGTCAGCGCCACGCACTCGCTCAGCTCGCAGTCCAGCGGCATGCCGGCGACGACGTCCGCAGCCGCCTGCTGCAACGCCGCCGCCTGGCGGGCGATGGCCTCGTTGGCGGCCCCGTCGCCGGACAGCATGGCTCCCGCGGCGTCGATCTGCGCGGCCAGCGCGCCGCGCAAGGCGTCAGCCGCTTTGCCGCTCGAGCGGTCGTATACGGATTTCGCATAGGTCAGCCTGCTTTGCAGCAGCTCGCGCTGGTTGCTTTGCAGCGCGGCGTTGACGGACAGGCGAAGCGAGTCGGTATCGGTCTGCACGTCGCGCATGCGGTTGATCATCGCCGAATTGGCAGCCCCGTAGCGCCATGCAGCCTCGTTGAGATCGTCCGTGCCGGCACCGGCTTCGCAGGCGAATCCCTGCGCGCGGGAAATAGTCCCGGCGTCGTCAAGATGGTCGACCTTCGTGATCAGCTTCGTCGCCGATTCCTCGTTGAACGTCGTGCCATCCCCCTGGGCCAGCTTCTTCGCCGACGACAGCGTCGTCGTATACGTCACATGCAGCGTAGTGAACTCAGCCACCGCCGACTCGCACGCCGCAAGCGCCGCCTGCCGCTCCTCTTCCCGGTTCTCCCTGGCATTGCGCACCATCGGCGTCACCAGCGCCACGATGGCCGCCACCACGACAACCGCGGCTGCCGCCACGATCCACCAGCGTCGGCCACCTGACTTCCCCTCATGTAATCCGTTCTCCGGGATTGCATTCTCCGAGGCCATTCCCTCTGAAAAACCGTCCTCCGGAAACCCATCCCTCAGGAAGCCGTCGCTATCATTGAATACGTCATCAAGCGTATCGTCCGGAAAATCGGAGTTCCGTTCATCCTCACCCTGCACGTCATCGTCCATCATCGTGTCCTTCAATGCTTCGTCCCATTTTCAGGCACCTCACCCTCAGCATACTTCAACGAAAACAGCACGGGCCCTTACATGGCCTTTATGGCAAAGAGGTTAGCCGTTTCCCCGCAGTCCCCGATTATAAATAAAAGAATAAGTCCAGATATGATGAATAAATAAAGAGTAACCAATATAAGAATAGAAGTAATTACCAGCGTTGCTGTTCTGAATACCCAATAAAGCGCACTTGTGTGATATATGCGATTTCTGTAGGTTTTTCCTTTAATGCAGGAAATGAATAGCAATACATACGATAGAAGAATTACTATAAATAAGTTTGCGTAGCCACAATCCGATTTGTCTACGCAACATCTGGATATGCATACACTCCCCAGTAGCTTTACCGTCCAGTCTTCATTGACATACATACTGCATGTGGACGCTAGCAGCACTATCCCACACCACCACAATATGCGATGGACATATATGCCCCGCAGGTAATCGTTAAAACTCATGTCACTTTTCCGTCGCCTACGTCAAGAATTCCTCCGAGAAAACCATAGCGCTTCCTCTCACGGCCATACGAAAACCCAATAATCTTAATTTAGATTTCATTCTACGCCTTCGACTCGGCTCAGCGACCCCGGCAGGGAACGACGTACTCATCTAGCGTCCCCAACAAACAAGGGCCCCGAAGGGCCCTTGAAATCTTCTACAGAAAAAACGAGAAGAGAATCTTAGCTCAGCAGCTTCTTGACGACGCGCTTCTTGTCGGCGGTGAACGGCGGGTAGCGGAAGTCGAGGTCGATTTTCGTCGAGTTCGCCATGACGCTCTTGTAGTGGCTGAACGTGTCGAAACCGGTCTTGCCGTGGTAGGCGCCCATGCCGGAGTTGCCGACGCCGCCGAAGCCCATGCGGTTCGTCGAAACCTGCACGCAGACGTCGTTGATGGCGCCGCCGCCGAACTGGATTTCCGTCAGCACGCGCTGCTGCACGTCCTTCGACGCCGTGAAGACGTAGCAGGCGAGCGGATGCTGGAAGTGGCGGATGTATTCGAACGCTTCGTCGAGCGTGGAGTAGGTGACCACCGGCAGCACGGGTCCGAAAATCTCCTCCCCCATCACCGGATCGGACAGCTCGACGCCGGTCATGATCGTCGGCTGGATCTTGAGCGTGTTCGGGTCGCCCTTGCCGCCGCAGACCACCTTCGCGTTCGGATTATGGTTCTCGATGAGCCCCATGACGCGGTTGAAGTGCTTCGACGAGATCATGTGCGGCCAGATCGGGCATTCGAGCGCGTTGTCCCCGTAGAATTCCTTCCATTGCGCCTCGATGCCGGCGACGAGCTCGTCGGCGACGCTTTCGTGCACGAGCAGGTAGTCGGGGGCCACGCAGGTCTGCCCGGTGTTCAGCCCCTTGCCCCACGCGATGCGCCGCGCGGCGATCTTCAGGTCGGCGTCGTCGTGCACGATGCATGGGCTCTTGCCGCCCAGTTCCAGCGTGACCGGCGTGAGGAACTTCGCGGCCGCCGACATGACGATCGAGCCGACGCGCGGCGAACCGGTGAACATGATGTAGTCCCACTGCGTTTCCATGATCCAGTCGTTCATGTTCGCCGAGCCCGGGATGCCGCACACGAACAGCGGGTCGAAGACCTCCTGCGCCATGCGGATGAGGATGGCGGAGGTATGCGCCGACTCGCGCGCCGGCTTGAAGGCGACGCAGTTGCCGGCGGCGATGGCGTCGACCATCGGGATCAGCGCCAGCTGCACCGGGTAGTTCCACGGCGACAGCACGAGCACGACGCCGTACGGATACTGGTAGACGACCGAGTCGGCCGGGAACATGTCGATCGGCGTCGTCACCTTGCGCGGGGCCGACCATGCGGCGATGTGCTTGACGCAGGTGTCGATTTCCTCGTACACCAGGCCGAGTTCGGTGACGTAGCTTTCGTACGCGGCCTTGCCGAGGTCGGCGTGCATCGCCATCAGCACTTCCTTTTCGTGCGCCTTGAGCCACGCCTTCATCGATTTGAGCGCTTCCTTGCGGTGCTTGACGTCCAGCGTCGCGCCGCTCTGGAAGTACCGGCGCATCTGCGCCGCCTGGTCCTGCACGTCCGCCAGCGCGTTGAACGTTGGCTGCGGGGTCACCTGTTCCGCCATCGCGATCTCCTCGTTTCCTGCCGCAGGTTTCGATGCCGGGTTCGCCTACCTGCCCTTCCGCCTGCGGTTTCCTGCCGCACGTTTCGCTGCCAGGTCGCCTACTCGGTCCTTCACCTGCGGTTTTCCTGCCCTAGATTGGTTTCCGGTTGCGTTCCGTTGCCAGTCTAAGCATCCGCACGCCCCCGCCCCCGCCATCTGCGCCAAAGGCGCAGGCTAAAACCTTAGTCTCATTTCACTCTGGCCCTGATTTTCTCATCTCGCCCCTATTCCCCTTCTCTCTTTGCGTCTTCCCATGTCGCCGAAATGCCCACCTTCGGCGAGCCGACGCCATAATCAGCCCACAAAATGTCGCTGGCACGCCCAGCGCCTACGTACTTGCGCTAAAGGAGGGTTCCAAATTATCGTCAAAACGTAGGGATGGGGCGTGCCGGCGACATTTGAGGCCTCCTTTTCAGCGCGGACACGCCATCTGCTGGCATGTTGGCGACATCCGAATAAGGCTGACGACATGAACGTGGCGTGCGGGAAAGATACCGTCGTATAAGAGGCTAGATGGCGACCTCGTCGTGGCCGTTTTCGTACTTGCGAATGGCGTAGCGGTCGATGATGAAGCGCACGACGAGGCCGACGACGAGCATGACGGCGAGCGGAATCCAGAAATACGGGGTTTTCAACGTCGGCAGGCAATACAGCGCCAACGCGCCCAGCACGCCGATGCCGATGGCGAGCAGCCCGAGCACATCGGCCCAGTAGCTCAGCTGCTTCTCGGCGATCCGCGCATAGTTCACCATCGCCCCGCCGCCCAAAGCCGCGGAAGCGGCGCCAGCCGAGGAAGCCGCGCCTGCAGACGAGACCTCCTCTGTCGAGGGGGAGGAGCCCGAAGAAGGGGAAGACGCCGAAGGGCCAGCAGAGCCAGAAAAAGGAGCGGCCGAAACCGCCACACTGGAGGCACCAGAAGACGACTCGGCGTTCTTGGCGAGTTCGTAGATGTTGACGAACCGCATTGCATGGAAGTTGTACTTCCCCACATTCACGCGCCCGCACCAATAGTAGTTGAAGATCATCAGCCACAGTCCGGCGGCAATCGACGCCTGCGAGACGCCGGAGACGATCGGCTCAAGCCACCCCTTGGCGAACCACAGCAGCAGCGCGTTCGCGACGACGATGACGGCGAGCCCGATGAGGAACGTCGCGAGCTGCCGGGCGCGCGCGTCGCGCACCTGCCGGCGCGTATAGCGCCGCGTGATGTGCCCGAACACGCTGCGGTAGTCGTCGTTGTCCTTGATGGTGAAGTAGATGATCGCGCCCCCAATGAACAGCCCGAGCATGTCGACGATGAACGATTCGGGATGCGCGTGCACGGCCGGCACCTCGACGACGTCGTGCGTGAGCCTGCCGACGAGCTTGTCGATGAGCCCGATGACGGCGGCCGTGTCCGCGGTGCTGCGCTCGGGGATGAGCTTGAGGAAATCGCCAAGGGAGAAGCCAGCGAAGATCGCAGCCACTCCGGTGGCCATATACCACCCGTGACGCCGGACGTGCCATTCGTAGCCGTTGACGGCGCCGTGCGGCAGCTTCATGTGTTTCTGGATCAGCGGGTCGATTTTCGCATCCACCTGCGCTTCCAGCGTTCCTCCGTCGCCCAGCGCCTCCGCACTGTCCTGAGCACCCGATTTCTCCGGTGCGGCCGTCCCATTGCGTACGCCGCTACCTGCTGCGTTCTTCCCTTCCGTTACGTCATCCATGCTTCGAACTTAACGCAACAAGATTGGCCATCGCGCGATTCCCGCGCCCAGCGCAACCGTTGCGAGCAGCACGCCGCGCCTTCGCATGGGTCAGCGAATCGCGCGCATTGAGCCGCAGTCCCCTCCCCTTCTTTCCAGCAGGAGCATCTCTTTCAGCAGGACGACCCGCGGTAGAGCGCGGAAACAATGCGCCTCGCGCCTTCGTCGATTGTCGCATCCGGCGCCAGCAGGCTGATGCGCACGCAGTCGCGCGCCGTGTCTCCAAAGCAGGAACCGGGCAGCACGGCCACGTCGGCGGCATCGAGCAGCCATGCGGCGAACGCGTCGGCATCACCGACACCGCCGGTTTTGCCCGCGCTTCCGGCAAAGCCAGTGGCCCCACAGGCAGCACTGCCCCCGAACCGCTCCGGCACCCGCGCCCATACATACACGCCGCCCGGCGAATCGAACACGTCCAGCCCCGCGAACGACAGCATGCCGGCAACGCGGCGCCGGCGTGCACGGTACGTTTCGGCAAAGCGTGAAACATCGTCGGCGGCAGCCCCGTCCAGCGCTGCCGTCACAGCGTCCTGAACCGGGGAAGCGACCATCGAACCCATCTGGTAATGGTGGCGTTTCACCACCGAAACGATGCCAGCGTTCCCGGCGACGAACCCCGCGCGCCAGCCGGCGACGGAGAACATCTTGGACATCGACAGGATCTCGACGCCGACGTCCTTCGCGCCGGGCACCGACAGGAAGCTCGCCTGTTCGCGGAACCCTTCGGCCGCGAAGCCGGCGTACGCGAAATCGTGGACGATGGCGAAGCCGTGCCGCCGCGCCAGGCCGACCGCTTCCTCGAAGAACGATGCGGGGGCCTGCGCGCCGGTGGGGTTGTTCGGGTAGTTGAGCACGAGCATCGCCGTGCGCTCCCATTGCGCCGGCGGCACCGCCGCAAGGTCGGGCAGGAAGCCGAGTTCGGCGCGCGCCGGCAATCTGCGTTCCTCGGCGCCCGCGAGCGCGGCCATGCTGTGGTAGGAGGGGTAGTACGGATCGGCGAACGCTACCGTGTCGCCCGGCCCGGCGAGCACCGAAAACAGCGTCGCCAGGCCGTCCACCGCGCCTTCGACGGAGAAGATTTCCGTCGCCGGATCGAGCGCGACGCCCTGTTCGCGCCCGTACCAGCCGGCGGCCGCTTCAAGCATCGCCGGCTTGCCGTCGAATGGCGGATAGCCGCCGTTGGCCGGATCGAGCGCCGCGTCGGCCGCCCGCTGGCGCAGCGCGGCCGGCGGCGCCAGGTCCGGGTTCCCTTTCGTCAGGTCGGCGACGTCGCGTCCGGCGGCGCGCGCCGCCGCGATGCGTTCGTCCATCGCCGCAAACGGATTGTCGACGATGCGGCCGGCCGCCGCTGCGAATCTTGTCATCTCCCGTTCCCTTCCCTAAGGCCACGAACCCTTCCACTGGCTGTCTTCATCACGGTTCCTTCCCCGCCCTTTTCCCGGACGCACGCAGCTGCCGTCGTGCAGCCGAGGAATGACTGTCCCCGGACCCGCGCGGGCGTCAGTGCGTTACGGCGCGCGCCGCGACGTCGCCGATCCACTGCACGAGCTGCACGAGCACGACCAGCACGACGACGATGGCGATGAGCACGCCGGTTTCGTAGCGGTTGTAGCCGTACTGGATGGCGAGATCGCCGATGCCGCCGGCGCCGATCGTGCCGACCATCGCCGAATAGCCGAGCAGCGAGACGATGGTGAGCACGATGCCGCGGATGAACGACGGCAGCGCCTGCGGGAACACGGCTTCGCAGATGATCTGCCGCGTCGTCGCGCCGGTGGAGATCGCCGCCTCGATCAGCCCCGGGTCGACTTCGGCGAACGCGCTTTCGGCGACGCGCGCGAAGAACGGCACCGCCGCGATCGACAGCGCGATCGCGCCGCCGGCCGGCGTATACGGGTCGCCGATGATCAGCTGGATCAGCGGAATCAGCACGACCAGCAGAATGAGGAACGGCATCGAGCGGATGGCGTTGACGACGAACCCGACGGCGTTGTTGACGGCGGCGTTCGGCGAGAACAGCCGGTGCTGCGTCAGGAACAGCGCGACCGCGAGCAGCGTGCCGAGCGCGACGCCGATGACGGTGGCGATGCCCACCATATAGCCGGTTTCGGCGAGCGCCGTCCCCAGATGCCTGTGCAGGATGTCCAGCGTTTCGTTCCAGTCCCAGCTCATGCCGCCTCCTCCTGTTCGTTCGCCAAACGCACGGCGTCGCAATGGTTCCGTTCGCCTTCCTCCAGCAATGCGATTGCCTCGCGGTGGCTGGCGGCGAACCGTTCGACCAGCCGCCGCGTCAACGCCGCCTGCGGGGCGCCGAAGACCTGCGCCGTCGCGCCGCGCTCCACGATCTCGCCGTTCTCCATGACGGCGACGTCGTCGAAAATGCGCTGCGCCACTTCCAGCTGATGGGTGATGAAGACGATGGTGACGTTGAGTTCGCGGTTGATCTTCTTCAGCAGCGTCAAGATTCCTTCGGTCGTTTCCAGATCAAGCGCGCTGGTCGCCTCGTCGCACAGCAGGATGTCGGGGTTGTTGGCGAGCGCCCGCGCAATGGAAACGCGCTGCTTCTGGCCGCCGGACAGTTGCGACGGGTAGTCGTTGGCGCGGTCGGCGAGCCCTACGATCCCCAGCAGTTCGGCGACCCGTTCGGCCCGCTGCCTTTTCGGCACGCCGGCCGCTTTGAGCGCAAACGCCACGTTGGCGCCGACGGTGACGTTGCCGATGAGATTGAACCCCTGGAAAATAAAGCCGATGCGCTGGCGCAGCTCGCGCAGCTGCTTGCCGCGCACGTCGGTCACGTCGGCGCCGTTGATGAGCACGCGTCCCGACGAAGGCCGTTCCAGCAGATTGATCGTGCGTACCAGCGTCGATTTGCCGGCTCCCGAAAACCCGACGATGCCGAAGATCTCGCCGCGGCGCACCTTCAGGCTTACGTGGCGCACGGCGTGCACTTCGCGGGCTTTGGCGCCGCTCCCCTGGCGGAACGTGACGGAAACGTCGTCAAGCTCGATGATCGGGTCGCCGGGCGAGGGGTGCTGCCGGGCGTTGCCGTCCTGTGATCGTGCCATCGCTGTTCTTTCCTCCTTCCGGTCACTGCCAGGTGGTGGGCTTGCCGAAGTCCTTGAAGCGGCTGTTGGCGATGGCGTCCTTGAACTCGTCGCTGACCAGCAGCGCCTTGACCTTCTTGCCGAAATCGGAGTCGGCGTCCTTCGTGTTGACGACGAACACGTTGATGACGCCTTCGCTCTGCTCTTCGGTGGCGAGCGCGTCGGCCGGGTCGAGGTCGGCCGCCCATGCGTAGTTGCCGGGGACGAGGGAGACGTCGACGGTGTCGAGGGCGCGGGCCAGCTGCGCGGCGTCGAGGGTCTTGAACGTCAGGTTCTTCGGGTTGGATGCGATGTCGTCGACGGTGGCCTTCGTGGCGTCGACGTCGCCGTTGAGCGTGATCAGCCCCTGCTGTTCGAGGACGCCCAGCGAGCGCGCCAGGTTCGAGGCGTCGCTGGCGATGGCGACGGTGGCGCCGTCCTTGATGGAGTCGATCGAGTCGTAGACGTTGGAATAGATGCCCAGGCCCAGCGTCGGCACCTGGCCGAGCGACGTCAGGTCGAGGTTGTTCTCCTCGGTGAACTTGGCCAGGTAGTTGGAGTGCTGCATCAGGTTCGCCTCGATGCTGCCGGCGGCGAGCGCCTTGTCGGGCTGCACGTAGTCGCTGAATTCCTTCGTCGTCAGCTCGTAGCCGTCGTCCTTGAGCAGCGGCGCGATGACTTCCTCGACCATGTCGCCGTACGGTCCGGCGCATACACCGACAGTGATCGAGACGGTCTTGTCGCCGGCCGGCGTGGCGATCTGCGCGGAGGAGTCGCCGCTGGCGGCCGAGTTCGAGCCGCATGCGGCGGCCGACGCGATCAGGCCCAGGCCAAGCAGCGCGGCGGCCGCGCGCCTGAGAGCGCTGCCGGCGCGGTGGCTGCGCTTGCCGGCGGCGACGCCGCTGGGCTGCGTGGCCGCATCGGCGGATGCATTCGCGTCAATGGCGTCGATGGTGTCGATGGTGTCGAAGGGGTGGTTAGTCATGGGATAGTTCCTCTCTAAATCTTCTGAATCTCTGGCTTGGGTCAGTCCACAAGCTCTGGATGGTGCAGCTGGTAGGCGTGTTCGGCCAGGTGCACTTCGTCGGCGACGAATTCGTGCAGCGGGCACGGCGCGCCATGTTCGCGGCCGACGCTGGCGATGTAGCCGTTGATGTAGTCGACTTCGGTGGGGCGCCCGGCCGTCAGGTCCTGGTACATCGACGGGTAGTGCAGCGGGTGCGCAACGCCGGCCGTGTGCAGGATCGTCCCGACTTCCGATGCGCGGGTGCCGGGCAGCCGCACGCCGGCGGCTTCGGCCGCCGTGTACGCTTCGTCGACGAGCCGTTCGGCAAGCCGGCGCGCAGCGGGATGCGCCTCGAATTCGCCGAAGCGGATCTGGAACATCGTGCACAGCGTATTGAGCACCGAATTGAACACGATCTTGCCCCAGCACATGCCGAGGAAGTCGTCCGCTTCGGTCGGGTTGAGCGTGGCCTTGCGGAAGTCCTCGATCAGCCGCGCCTCCACCGGATCGTCCTGCGCACGGTGGCCGTCGTAGGCGCAGACGTTGAGTGCCTTGGCGTGCGCGCCGCCGGTGAAGTTGAAGTCGCCCGGCGCGTAGACGTAGGCGCCGATGAGCGCCGTGCCGCCGTAGATCCGCTCGGCCGGGAAATACTGCGCCAGCTTCTCGAAATGCCCGTACCCGTTCATCGCCGAGAACACGGCCTGCCCAGGCTTGAAGGCATGCGACGTGCGCTCG
Organism: Bifidobacterium sp. LH_450; assembly: GCF_056356715.1. Taxonomy (NCBI): domain Bacteria; kingdom Bacillati; phylum Actinomycetota; class Actinomycetes; order Bifidobacteriales; family Bifidobacteriaceae; genus Bifidobacterium; species Bifidobacterium sp. LH_450. Next base: position 598,423 of record NZ_JBKEUU010000001.1, read on the forward strand.
AGGAATTCCGCGAGCTGCTGCTGCTTGACGAATACGATCCACACGTCGGGGTCGCCGTCGTACTCTTCGGGCGTATACACCCGGATCGGCACGAGGTGGCGGTCTTCGCCGTCCTGCGACACGTAGGCGCCGCCCTGGTGGCGGATCGCGGCGATGTTCGGCTGCCACGTGTCGATGAAATCGACGTCGACGCCTGCGAGTTCCTGCAGCAGCACCCCGAACTGGATGCCCATGCCGCCCGCCCCGATTACCGCGTATGTCATGGCTGGCCGTTCCTTTCCTGCTCGCGCCGCGGGCCCTTCCCGCAGCCGACAGGCACCAACATAACGGCCAATGCAAGCCCCCGCGCCGGCGTGGCTATAGCAAAAATCGAGCCCCGGCATTCAACGGGCTCCATTGCGCCCCGTGATAGCGCGTTCAAACGTCGGTTTTCGCTTCTCCACGCAAAAAGGCCGTCCGGACGCGTCCGGACGGCCTTGCATTGGTCAGGAAAATGGCTTCTATCAGCTTGCCGAGGCCAGCAGGTTGATCTTGTGGCCGCACTTCTTCGTCCACACGAGGTAATAGACGATGCCGATGACGAGCCACACGGTGCCGATGATGAGCACCTTCGCGCCCAGCGACACGAAGATGATGAACGTCACGACGGCACCGATGACCGGGAACACGAGGTGGCGCCAGAACGCGCCGAACGCGTGGCCCTTCTCCTTCATGCCGACGCCCCACAGCACGCAGATGTTCAGGATGCAGTAGGTGGACAGCGCGCCGTAGTTGGAGATCTTCGCGCCGGTATCCATGCCGATCGGGATGATGACGAACAGCAGCACGAGCGTGACGGCGGCGACGAACAGCGTGGCCACGTTCGGCACGCCGGTCTTCTTGTCGACCTTCGTCAGCGGAGCGGGCAGCGCCCCGTCACGCGCCATTACGTACAGGATGCGCGAAATGGCGGTCATGCCCGACAGCGACGTGAACAGGCCCAGCGCCAGCGCATTGGCGATGGCGCACAGCACGCCCAGCCACTGGCCGGCGAGCCCGGCGACCTCGTAGAAGCCGTTGTCGAGATTGCCCTTCATCAGGTTGCCCGACGGATCCATGCACACGGTGATGAAGCTCATGCCCATGTAGAGCAGGCCCAGCACGAGCACGATCCAGATCATGGCGGTCGGCGGCGACTTGCGCGGGTTGACGCATTCGCCGTCCAGCGTGACGATCGAACCGAAGCCGACGAACGACAGCGCGCACAGCGACACGGCGCTCATGATCGAGCTGAAGTCGAAGTTCTTGGCGTCGAAGAACGCCGAACCGGTGAAGTGCGCGGTCGACGGATGCTTGACGATGTACATCACGCCGAATACGAAGAACAGCAGCAGCACGATCAGCTCGGCGATCAGCGCCAGCTTGTCGACGACGACGGTCGTCTTCATGCCGCGCATCGCCACGACGGTGATGAATGCGAGGAATATCAGGCCCCACACCCATACCGGCACATGCGTGTACTGCTCGAGCGCCTCGCCCGCCATGATCAGCATGACGGCCGGGGTGATCAGGTACTGCAGGATCATCAGCCAGCCGGTCACGAACCCGACCGGCCCCGACAGCTCATGCGACGCGTAGATGTAGATCGATCCGGACGACGGGAACCGAGGCACCATCACGCCGAACGACAGCGCGGTGAACAGCATCGCGATCATGCCGATCAGGTAGGCGAGCGCCGGCATGCCCTTCGAGTCGACGTATACGGACGCGAGAATCGAGAACGGCGCGATCGGCACCATGAAGATCATGCCGAAGATGACCAGGTCCATCGTGTTGAGGTTGCGTTTCAAGCCGCCGGTTTTCGGGTTCGGCTTGCCGTCGTCGTCGTACTTGCGGTTGCCGTCGGCGTCGAGTTCATGGCCGGCCGCGTCGGTCACCTTCGCCGGCGTATGCAGCGTCGCCGTCGCCGCGCCCGTGCCCTTGGGCGCCGGTTTCGCGGCAGCTGCCGGTTTCGCTGCAGCTGCCGGTTTCGCGGACGCCGCCGTCCCAGCGGCAGCCGTCCCAGCGGCATTGGCCTGTGCCGGCGCAGCCTTCGCGGCACCCGCCGCGCCTGCCCCCGCACCCGTAGGATTCGCCGCCTCACCGGCGCCATGCTGTGCGTCACCACGCATGATTACTCCTTTTAATACTTCATATAGCCTTACTCAAGTTCATTTCTCACCTTAAATCCGCCCGCCCGGCCCCGCTCCCGTTTTTGTTTCAGGCGCAACGGCACGGGGGTGCCCCCTACGCGCGCACGTCGCGCACTGCGTCTAATGTTGCTTGGCTGGAATACGTTTAGCGGGGCCGAACGTCCCGGGAGAGAGTGCATCATGCTCATTCGACATGCGACCATGGATGACCTGGACGCGTTGGCAACGATGGAAGCGGCCTGCTTCCCTCCCGCCGAAGCCGCCGACATCGAAACGCTCGCTTCGCGCATCGAACGCTACCCCGAACACTTCTGGCTGCTGATCAACACCCACCCGGCGAAGAACGAGGCGTCGTTCCCGGCGCATGTCGAGGAAGGCATGCTCGTCAGCTTCGTCAACGGCCTGTCCACCGACTGCCGCGACCTTGACGACGCGATGTACGCGGACGCGACCCTGCACGACGAGGACGGCGACTGGCAGATGATCCTCGGCCTCGACACCGCGCCCGTCTACCAGCATCACGGTTGCGCCGGCTACCTGCTGCGCCGCGTCATCCTCGATTCCGCGCTCAACGGCCGCAAGGGCATCGTGCTCGCCTGCAAGGAGCGCCTCGTCGAATTCTACAAGGAGTTCGGCTTCATCGACGAGGACCTGAGCTCGTCGACGCACGGCAACGCCGCCTGGCACCAGATGCGCCTGCTGCTCGGCGCCCAGGAACCCGCCGACGGCAGCGAGGACGGCGCCATCGCCTCCAGCGCCGCCGCGACCGACGAGTCGATCCGCCGCGCGATGCGCGAGACGACCCGCTACATCGACTCCGACGAATCGATTACCCAGCAGTTCCCCGCCGTCAGCCGCCGCTAGCGCCAGCGCCCCGCCAGCAAGCTACCCGCAAGCCACAGGTCCCGCACCACTCCTGCACCGTCCGGCAACGCACGCCGCGTACCAACCCCCATCCGCCTGCGCCGGCGCCCGTCGCGCACACTACCTCCACGCCGCGTTCACTGTTTGAACGCGATTGCGAATACCTTGCGAAAGCCTCGCCGTTTCGTTGCCCCCCGCCGCCGGTTTCCGATACACTCGCTTCCAGCAGCGTCACTATCCCCACGCGAAAGGAACGTACCGACGATGGCAGCATACGCGAACTCAGTGCTCCCGCTCCCCCTCGACTATGTCGCCCTCGACATCGAGACGACCGGCTTTTCGCCGTCCACGGAGGCCATCACCGAGCTTGGCGCCGTGAAGATCCGCAATGGCAAGATCCAGGACCGTTTCTCGCGCCTCGTCAACCCGGGCCGCCACATCCCGTCGCGCATCACGTCGCTGACCGGCATCACCGACGACATGGTCGCCGCCGAGCCGGCGCTCAACGAAACGCTTCCGGACTTCCTCGACTGGCTGGAGGACGACCCGATCATCGGCCACAACGTCCGCTTCGACCTGTCGTTCCTCGCGGCCGCTTCCGACCGCTTCGGGCTGCCGCATTCGCTGCAGCGCGTCACCTACGACACGATGGCGATCGACAAGCGCCTCTTCCCGTCCGAACGTCACCGCCTGGCCGACCTGATCGTGCGCTACGGCATCGCCGACACCGAAGAGCACCGCGCCCTGTCCGACGCGACGCAGACCTACCAGTGCCTGGAATGGCAGCGCCGCTACATCGCCGCGAACGCCGGCGTCTCCTCCCACTCCAGCACCCGCTTCCGTTTCTAGTCTTTATGTGAAAAATCCAAGATTCGGTCGCCCGCTGCCGTATCGCACGAATCAAGGAAGTGCGTACGCGGCAGCGGGCGACCGGCGTTTTACGAAGCGAAGATTCCGCTGCCGATCGTGTGGATGACGCCGATTACTCCGGCCACCATGACGATGGCGAGCAGCGCACGCTCGCGGCGCGTGAATACCGGCTCGCGTTCCAGCGTCGGCTGTTCGTACTGCCGCCGGCCGACGATGAACAGCGGCACGCCGAGCGCATACAGCACGCACGCGATCATCAGGTACGTCAGTCCGGCCGAATACACCAGATAGAGCGCGAACAGCGTGCCGCACACGCCGGTCGCCAGCGCCCCGCGCCGCGAAAAGCGGCACGCGGGGTCCCAGCGTTCGCCGGGCCGGGAAATCTTGAATAAATACAGGCAGCACAGCAGGTAGCAGGGCATCGCCATGACCGACGTAATCGAAATGAGCGTATTCCAGGCGGAACCGGACAGGAAGTGGCACACGACCAGCAGCGCTTCGACGACGAGCGCGCTGCACAGCAACGCAACGGTCGGCGCGCCTTTCGCGTTCGTACGCCGGAACGCTTTCGGGAAGATGCCGTCGCGCGAGGCGAACAGCGGCATCTGGCTGAGCATCAGCATCCATACCAGCCATGCGGAGAGCACCGACACGATGACGCCGGCGTTGACGACGACGGAACCCCACGTGCCGAACTGGCGCTGCATGATCGTCGCCATCGACGGGTTGGCCATGCCGGCGATGTCGCTGGAACTGTAGACGCCCAGCGGCAGCAGCGACACGAGAACATACAGGACGAGCACCGCAAGGTAGCCGATCGTCGTCGCCTTCGCGACGTCCTTCTGGCTCTTCGCGTTGCTGGAGATGACGACGGCGCCTTCGATGCCGATGAACAGCCACAGCGTCACCAGCATCGTGCCGGACACCTGGTCCATCACGTTGCCGAAACTGAACCCAAGCTGTGCGCCGGAAGCCGACGTCCCCCAGAAGCCGTGGACGAACGTGGCGAACTGGAACACCGTCAGCAGCGCGATGATGAAGGTGAGCACCGGCACGATCTTGCAGATGGTGCCGACGACGTTGATGGCGGCGCCGGATTTCACGCCCCGCAGCGTCAGCAGGAACATCAGCCAGGTGATGGCGGAGGCGCCGAGGATCGACCACCAGTTGTTGCCGCCGGCGAACATGCCGGGGAAGAAGAAGTCGAGCGTGCTCATGATCAGCACGCCGTAGGCGACCAGCGAGAAGCAGTTGCAGATCCAGTAGCCGTACGCCACGAGGAAGCCGACGAACCGCCCGAAGCCTTTCGACGCGTACGAATACAGCCCGTTGGTCATTTCGGGACGCGCGGCGGACAGGATGCGGAACGTATTGGCGATGAACCACATGCCGACGCCGGTAATCGCCCAGGCGATGATCTGGCCGCCAGCCGACGCCGAGGCCGCCATGTTCTGCGGCAGCGAATAGATGCCGCCGCCGACCATCGCCGAAATGACGATGCCGACGAGACCGACGATGCCGACCTTGCGTTTCGCTGGCTGCCGTTCGCTGTCCAAGATTCCGCCCTCCCCCGCCGTCCAATAAGCCTGTCCCAGCCTACACAACGCGCCGGAATCCCGCCAGAGCCCTGCCAAAGCCCTGCCCCGTCCGAGGAACCGGCTCCTTCCTTTTGCGGACATTCTGGCCCCGGTTCCTCCATGACCGGCGTGTTGAGGAACCCGACCTTCTCCAGGATGGTCAGACTTGGGCCCGGTTCCTCCCAGGACGGCGTGTTGAGGAACCCGACCCGACATCCACGCTTTGGGCTGGGTCGGGTTCCTCTGCAATCAGGAGGTGAAGACGCCGCTCTTGATCGTGTAGAAGATGCCGACGATGCCGGCGACGACGATGATCACGGCGAGCACCTTCTCCCACTTCGTGAACAGGTTCCACCAGCTGGTGCCGTCATGGCCGACCGCCTGGCGGCGTCCGACGATGAACAGCGGGATGCCGATCGCGTACATGACGCAGGCGATCATCAGGTAGTTCAGTCCAGCGGAGTACACGAGGTACAGCGCGAAGATCGTGCCGATGACGCCGGTGGCGACGGCGTTCTTCTTCGAGAAGCGGATGCCCTTCGGCCACGGGTCCTTGACGGCGATCTTCCATAGGAACAGGCAGCACAGCAGGTAGCAGGGCATCGCCATGACCGACGTGATCGAGATCATCGTGTTCCACGCGTTGCCCGACACGAAGTAGCACAGCACGAACAGCACCTGGCAGACGATGGCCGTCCACACGAGCGACGTCGTCGGGGCGCCCTTCTTGTTCGTCTTCGTGAACGCCTTCGGGAAGATGCCGTCGCGCGAGGCGAACAGCGGCATCTGGCCGAGCATCAGCATCCAGACGAGCCAGCTGGAAAGCACGGAGATGATGACGCCGACGTTGACGATGTCGGAGCCCCAGGTGCCGTACTGGTCCTGCATGATCGTGGCCATCGACGGGTCGGCCATCTTGCCGATGTCGGTGTAGCTGTAGACGCCCAGCGGCAGCAGCGACACGAGCACGTAGAGCACGAGGATGACGAGGTAGCCGATCGTCGTGGCCTTCGAGACGTCGCTCTGGCTCTTCGCTTCGCCGGAGATGACGACGGCGCCTTCGATGCCGAGGAACAGCCAGAGCGTCACCAGCATCGTGCCGGACACCTGGTCCATGACGTTGCCGAAGTTGAAGCCGAGCTGCACGCCCGAGCTGGACAGGCCCCAGAAGCCGTGCATGAACGTGCCGAACTGGAACACGGTAATCATCAGCACGATGAACATCAGCACCGGCAGGATCTTGCCGATCGTGCCGATGACGTTGAGCAGCGCGCCGGACTTGGCGCCGCGCAGCGCCAGCCACATCATGATCCAGCTGATAATCGAGGCGCCGATGATCGACGCGATGTTGCTGCCGCCGGTGAACTTGCCCGGGAAGAAGAAGTTCATCGTCGACATGATCAGCACGCCGTATGCCACGAGCGCGAAGCAGTTGCAGATCCAGTAGCCGTAGGCGATGAGGAAGCCGACGAACTTGCCGAACCCCTTGTACGCGTAGGTATACAGGCCGTTCTTGAGCTCGGGGCGCGCCTGCGCGAGAATGCGGAACGTGTTGGCGATGAACCACATGCCGATGCCGGTGATGACCCAGGCGATGATCTGGCCGCCGGCCGACGCCGACGCCGCCATGTTCTGCGGCAGGTCATAGATGCCGCCGCCGACCATCGCCGAAATCACCACGGCAATCAGTCCGATCAGCCCGACCTTCTTATCGCTTCCCGCCGATTTCTTCCCGCTCCCCTGGCCGTCCTTCTTTCCATCCCCGCTGGCGGGGATCGGAGAGGACGAGCGAAGCGAAGTCCGATCCGAGGGGCGGTCAACGGCGCCGCCAGGCGCCGCTCCAACGCTGGAACCAGCTACTGCGCTGGAACCAGCCGCTCCGGCTCCGGAAACCGTACCGGCAGCCGCAGAATCTCCCCTGCTCATGCCGAAATCCCGGTCAGCGACTCGAAGCCCTGCTGCTCAAGCCAGTCGGTCAGCGTCATGTCGTTGAGCGACGCGAAGCCGCTGTCCGGAACGGCGTTGCGCGCGAGCGAAACGTATGGGCCGACGGTGATGGCGTTGCCAATCTGGTTCGGCTTCATCATCGCGTACGAATAGCCGACGTAGGTGCGGTCGAAGAGCACGCCGGAATCCTTGCCGCATTCGACGACGGACCACACGATTTCGCGGCGGTGTTCGTCCAGGTACGCCACCATGTCCTCTTCGGAATCATTTTCGGTCCATACGCCGGCGTCTTCGATGAACAGATCGGCGCAGTAGTCGCGGTCGTTGGACAGCGAAATCGCAATGAAGCTCCAGACGCCGTAGCCTTCGCCATTGTCGATGTCCGGGGTCTGGCCGACCGGCGGACGGTAGGCGGTGACGCCCTTGTTGGCGCAGATGACGTGGCCGCCGGGCACCGGATGGTAGCGGCGGTCGGCGTCGGTGCCGAACAGCTCGATGCCGGCGTCAAGCAGCGGCTTGGCATCGTAGACCGGCAGGTCCTGGTTATTGAACTGGCGCACCTTGAACAGCGGCTCGATGGCATTGTTCTTGATGTCCGGGTGCACGGCGAGGTCGTGGCCCCAGATCTGCCCCTGGATGCCGCAGAACGACGATGCGGTGAGCATGTTGATCTGGCCGACGTAGGCGTCGGCGCATTCGGCCTTGTCGTAAGTGACGATGCCGTCGATCAGCGCATCGTCGGTCTTGTCGACGACGCCGGTGGACACTTTCAGGATATTGACATAGCCGTTTCCGTACGCTCCCGGCATGCCGTAGCCGTCGCAATAGCAGTCATACGGGGAGATTGCGGTCTTGTCGATATGAGGGTGCCGCAGCGTATCGTGACGGTTCGGCGCCACTGCAATCGTGCGGTTGTCGCGTTCTTCGGTAGTCATGGTCTCCTCTTTCGTTGGGAACAACAACGCTCTTCCACCCTACGAAAGAACCAAGGATTCCACCTTTAGAAGAACTCCCACCCGTCTTATCCCGCTTGCCGCCCCCGCTGGCGGTCGGCCGCGAGGGAGCCGTGCCTGTCCTGCATTGCCACCCCGCTGGCGGGGGCCGGAAAGCCGCGCAGCGGTTTTCCGGGGGGTGGTCCCGTGCGCCAGCGCGGGCGGCCAGGCCGGGCATGGAAGAGGCCCCGGATACGGGAAAGGGCCCGGAGGGCCAGACGCCCGGGCATGCGGACACCCCCGGGGGCGCGCAGCGTTGCCGGGGGGTTCCCGGGTATGCGAAGGCCCCCGGGAAGCGTTGCCGCTTCACCGGGGGCCTTCTTGAAGTATAACCGCGGCGGCGTGCTACTCTCCCGCATCCTGTCGGATGCAGTACCATCGCCGTGCCAGGCCTTAGCTTCCGGGTTCGGAATGGGGCCGGGCGTATCGCCTGGGCCATGGCCGCCGCGAAATCCTGATGCGGAACCCGCATCCCCTTGGGGATGGGTTCCGGGTGTCCGGTTTGGGAACCGGATGGTGGACGCGTAGAAGAATGGGATCGGTCTTGCAGTGATTGCCAACAGGGTTCCAATGGAACCACGCTGGCGTGACCCAGTGCCGTTCTGGCCCTTGAAAAGGGCTGGTTGCACGGGAGTCATAGTGTTGGTTGCGGTTCGGCCGTTAGTACCGGTCAGCTCCACCCCTCGCGGGGCTTCCACGTCCGGCCTATCCACCACATGGTCTATATGGGGCCTCACGCGCCTCAAGGGCGCGAGGAATCCTTATCTTGGAGCAGGCTTCCCGCTTAGATGCTTTCAGCGGTTATCCCTCCCGAACGTAGCCAACCAGCCGCGCCACTGGCGTGACGACTGGCATACCAGAGGTTCGTCCACCCAGGTCCTCTCGTACTATGGGCAGGTCTCCTCAGGATTCCAACGAGCGCAGAGGATAGAGACCAAACTGTCTCACGACGTTCTGAACCCAGCTCGCGTGCCGCTTTGATCGGCGAACAGCCGAACCCTTGGGACCTGCTCCAGCCCCAGGATGCGACGAGCCGACATCGAGGTGCCAAACCATCCCGTCGATATGGACTCTTGGGAATGATCAGCCTGTTATCCCCGGGGTACCTTTTATCCGTTGAGCGATGCCGCGTCCGTACGCCGGCACCGGATCACTATCTCCGACTTTCGTCCCTGCTCGAGCCGTCGCTCTCGCAGTCAAGCTCCCTTGTGCGATTACACTCGACACCCGATTGCCAACCGGGCCGAGGGAACCTTTGAGCGCCTCCGTTACTCTTTGGGAGGCAACCGCCCCAGTTAAACTACCCGCCAGGCACTGTCCCTGAACAGGATGGCTGTTCGAGGTGAGACGCCAGATGGGGACAGAGCGGTATTTCACCTTGCGGCTCCACGCACGCTGGCGCGCGCGCCTCATTGCCTACCGCCTATGCTACACAATCCGCACCTGACATCAATACCAAGGTATAGTAAAGGTCCCGGGGTCTTTTCGTCCTTCTGCGCTTAACGAGCATCTTTACTCGTACTGCAATTTCGCCGAGCTCCTGGTCGAGACAGTGGGGAAGTCGTTACGCCATTCGTGCAGGTCGGAACTTACCCGACAAGGAATTTCGCTACCTTAGGATGGTTATAGTTACCACCGCCGTTTACCGGGGCTTGAATTCACCGCTTCGCCACAAGGGCTGACGGATCCTCTTAACCTTCCGGCACCGGGCAGGCGTCAGTGCATATACCGCGGCTTGCGCCTTCGCATGCACCTGTGTTTTTGGTAAACAGTCGCTACCCCCTGGCCTGTGCCACCCCCCAAGGCTCATGGGCGCTAGTCCCAACACCCCAGGGGGTCTCCCTTATGCCGAAGGCACGGGAGCGATTTGCCGAGTTCCTTGACCAGGATTCGCTCGATCGCTTCGGTATGCTCTACCTGACCACCAGTGTCGGTTTGGGGTACGGGCGGCAACGCGCCTCGCGCCGAAGCTTTTCTCGGCCGACGGAACACACCGGATATCGCCCCGCCAAGGGGGCCCATCATCACGCCTCGCCCTAT